>JBQDEV010000003.1:0-272904 GCA_052084925.1 Micrococcaceae bacterium | reverse complement strand
TAGCGTGAATACCCGCCACAGCAGGGTCATTCACCACGAACCGCGAAGAGCCGGAAAAGGTCCTGTACTGGAACCACGCGATCATCAACCCACCCGTGGATCGGCATCTGCCGCCGGATCAGGTTGAGGACGTGTTCATGCGCGTCGAGAAGGAGACCGACAACGGGGTGATCGTCTCCGGCGCAAAGGTGGTGGCCACCGGCTCGGCGATCACCAACTTCAACTTCATCTCCCACTACGGTCTGCCGATCAAGAAGAAGGAGTTCGCGATCATCTGCACCGTGCCGATGGACGCACCAGGCATCAAACTCATCTCCCGCACCTCCTACGCGCAGAATGCCGCGGTCACGGGTACGCCATTCGACTACCCGCTGTCGTCGCGGATGGATGAGAACGACGCCGTGTTCATCTTCGACAAGGTGCTGGTGCCCTGGGAGAACATTTTCGCCTACGGCGACCCGGATCAGATCAACGGATTCATGCCGCAGACCGGGTTCATTCAGCGGTTCACGTTCCAGGGTTGCATCCGGCTGGCCGTCAAGCTCGACTTCATCGCCGGACTGCTGCTGAAGGCCCTGGAGATCGCCGGCACCAAGGATTTTCGCGGCGTGCAAGCCCGCGCCGGCGAGGTCATCGGGTGGCGCAACATGTTCTGGGCACTGGCCGACGCGATGATGCTCAACCCCGATGAGGGCCCCAATGGGTCGGTGCTGCCGAAGATGGACTACGGCATGGCCTACCGCATGTTCATGGCGCAGGGGTACCCGCGCATCAAGGAGATCATCGAGCAGGATGTCGCCTCCGGGCTGATCTACCTTCCTTCCGGTGCACTGGACTTCAAGAACGCTCAGATCCGCCCCTACCTCGACAAGTATGTGCGCGGCTCGAACGGCATCGAGGCGGTCGACCGGGTGAAGCTCATGAAGCTGCTCTGGGATGCGATCGGCTCCGAGTTCGGCGGTCGACACGAGCTCTACGAGCGCAACTATTCCGGCAACCACGAGAACGTGCGCGTCGAGATGCTGATGAACGCGATGAACAACGGCACCACCAGCGTGATGAACGGAATGGTCGAGCAGTGCATGGCCGAATATGACCTGGATGGCTGGACCGTGCCAGACCTGTTCAACAGCAACGACATCAACGCCTATATGAAGCGCAGCTAAGCCTGCA
Source organism: Micrococcaceae bacterium (assembly GCA_052084925.1). Classification (GTDB taxonomy): domain Bacteria; phylum Actinomycetota; class Actinomycetes; order Actinomycetales; family Micrococcaceae; genus CmP2. The sequence goes on along the minus strand of JBQDEV010000003.1, from coordinate 271,731 downwards.
CAACTCAGTGCCCGGGGCGGATCTTCACGGGTCCGCCCCGGGCATTGTTAACGCGCTTTTGACCCACACCCCCTTGATACGTCTAGGATGAACAGGTAACCATCCAGAGCGGCCGAGAGATCTGGCTCGTTGACGCCGCAGCAACCCTCCGCAGTCGAATGCGTTCTCGCATCATCGACGACCGGGCAAGGGTGCTACCGCCAGGAACGATGGAGTGTGATCTCAATGTCTTCGGCGTCATCCGTCAACTCCCCGACCCAACTCTCGGTCGAATTCCGCCACGTGGGACGTGCCTTCCCGGTCGGCGATTCTCACCGCACCGTGCTGCGCGACGTCGATCTCGACGTCCGCCCCGGTGAGGTGCTCTCGATCATCGGCGCCTCCGGTTGCGGGAAGTCCACCCTGCTGCGTGCCGTCGGTGGCCTCGATACTGAGAATTCGGGTCAGGTGCTCATCGACGGCTCCCCGGTCCGCGCCCACGATGAGCGCACCGCGGTCGGTTTCCAGGAGCCGCGGCTGCTGCCTTGGCGCACCATCCACGCCAACGTCACCCTGGGTCTTCCGCGCGGCACTTCGGCGTCGGCCGGTCGCGCCCGGGTGGACGAGCTGCTCAGCTTGGTGGGGCTCAGCCATGTGGCCGACCACCGGCCTCGCGAGGTCTCCGGCGGCATGGCCCAGCGCACCTCCCTGGCCCGGGCGCTGGCTCGCCGCCCCGGCGTGCTGCTGCTGGACGAGCCTTTCGGCGCTCTCGATGCGCTGACCCGGCTCAAGATGCAGGACCTGCTGCTGGATGTCCATGCCCGCACCGACACCACCATCCTGCTCGTGACCCACGACGTCGACGAGGCACTGCAGCTCTCAGACCGGATCCTGCTGCTGGGTCAGGTTCCCGGCTCCAGCGCGGAGGGTGCGACCGTGCAGCGCATCGTCGAGGTGCCCGGCACCCGCCCCCGCGACCGCGCCTCGGCCGAGCTGGCTGCTCTACGCGCCGAGCTCTTCGACGGCCTCGGCGTCGACACCCATCATTCCGCTCACTCATCCGCCGCTGACACTAGCGACATCCCCTCGGAGGTCTACGCATGACACAGTCCACTCGCACCCTGCTCACATCCATCGCCGCCGTGGCCGCCGCCGCGCTGACTCTCACCGCCTGCGCGGGCGAGGGTGGATCCGGCGAGAACACCGGGGACGGGAACGGCTCCAGTACCGACACCCTGAGCATCGACTACGCCACCTACAACCCGCTCTCACTGATCATCAAGGAGCAGGGCTGGCTGGAAGAAGAGCTGGAGGAGGACGGCGTCGACGTCGAGTGGGTCTTCTCCGCCGGATCAAACAAAGCGAACGAGAACCTGCGCGCCAACGCCATCGACGTCGGCTCCACGGCCGGCTCGGCCGCGCTGCTCTCCCGCTCCACGGGCACCCCGATCAAGACCATCGATGTGGTGGGCAATGTGGAGTGGACCGCGCTGGTCGCCGCCGAGGACTCCGACATCACCGAGGTCGCCGACCTGGAGGGGGCCTCCGTGGCCGCCACCCGCGGCACCGACCCCTACTTCTTCCTCGTCCAGGCGCTCGACGAGGCCGGGGTGGATCTGAATAGCGTGGAGGTGCAGAACCTGCAACACGCCGATGGCCGCACCGCCCTGCAGAATGGCTCGGTTGACGCCTGGGCCGGGCTGGATCCGATCATGGCCTCCGCCGAGTCCGAGGGGGCGAACCTGTTCTACCGCAACGTGGATCTGAACACCTACAGCTTCCTCAACGCCACCGAGTCCTTCATCGAGGAGTCCCCAGAGTTGGCCCAGCTGGTCGTGGACACCTACGAGCGTGCCCGCGCCTGGGCGCTGGAGAACCCCGATGAGACCGCACAGATCCTGGCGGACGAAGCGGACATTGACCTTGAGCTGGCCCAGACCGTGATCGGCGAACGCTCCGGATTCGACATCAGCCCCGTGCCCGGGGACGACCAGTACGCGGTACTGGAACGCATCGCCCCGATCTTCGTCTCCACCGGAGACGTGGACGACCAGGCCACCATCGACACCGCGCTCGAAGAGCTCTTCGAGCCGCAGTTCGCCGAGGCGGCTGCTGATCCGGCCGACGCCGACGATACCGAGGAGTGAGCCCAATGAGCGCCACCATCCAGAACCCGGCGCCCGCTACTGACCCGACGTCGGAGCCAGTATCCACCGTCGCGCCCCCGCGCAAACGCAGCTCGTTGCTGAACCGGCGCGGTGTGGCCGTGCTCGTGGGTGCCGTGGTGCCCCTGGTACTGCTGGCTCTCTGGTGGGCGGTCACCGCCGCCGGGGTGTTCTCGGCCGTACAGCTACCCTCCCCCTCCGCCGTGTTCAACGCTGGGCTCAGCCTGATCGAGCGCGGCGAGCTCTGGCAGCACATCGGCATCTCGGTACAGCGCGTGCTGCTGGGCTTCGGCATCGGAGCCGTGCTGGGACTAACCTTCGGCTCCGCGTTGGGCCTCTCCCGCTGGGCTGATGCCCTCTTCTCACCGTTGCTGGGCGCACTGCGCGCCGTGCCGTCGCTGGCCTGGGTGCCGCTGCTGATCCTGTGGCTGCAGATCGGCGAAAACTCGAAAGTCACCCTGATCGCGATCGGCGCGTTCTTCCCCGTGTTCACCACCCTGTACTCCGCGCTGCGCCACGTGGACCCGCACCTGGTCGAAGCGGGCCGGGCCTTCGGCTACCACGGCACCCGACTGCTGCTCACCGTGCAGTTGCCCGCTGTCGTTCCGGCGATCTTCTCCGGACTGCGGCTGGCACTGGCCCAGGCCTGGCTCTTCCTGGTGGCCGCGGAACTCATCGCCTCCTCCATGGGGCTGGGCTTCCTGCTCACCGACTCGCAGAACAACGGCCGGACCGACCGACTCATCCTGGCCATCATCCTGCTGGCCGTCATCGGCAAACTCACCGACGCCCTGCTCGGGGTGCTCGAGCGCTGGGCTGTGCGTCGCTGGGCTTGAACCGCTCTTTAGAATCTCAGAACACCCTGATTGATACACTCAGGCTCTGAGTCTGACAGTAGAAGGTATTTCTATTCCTCCTCACCGCGTCCTAGCCTGGAGACATACACCCTATGATCCGGATCACACCATAGACGGCGTGGGATGCCCGTGTGAAACGCGTCGCGGGGCCTCACCATCGCACCCGTTCTATACGTCTCACACGGAGACATGAGGAGATCGAGATGACTCAGGACACCACCGAAGCCAGTGCCGCCGCCTCGGGCGCTTCCGCCACTGATACCTTCCGCCGCTCCGGCAAACTCTCGAAAGTCGAGGCCTCCCAGGAGCGCGTCAACGAACTGGCCAGCGCCCTGGTGGGTGCCGCCAACCAGATCATCCTGGACAAAAAGGTCAGCTATGACGAGTTCAACGCCCTGAAGGCGTGGCTGATCAAGGTCGGCGAAGACGGCGAATGGCCGCTGTTTCTCGACGTCTGGCTCGAGCACTCGGTCGAAGACGTGGCCACCGAGCACCGCGAAGGCAACAAGGGCTCCATCGAAGGTCCCTACTACGTGCCGGAAGCGCCGCAGCCCGCGGACAACCGGACCATACCCACCCGTGATGACGAGCCCGGCACCCCGCTGCTCTTCCAGGGCCAGGTTCGCTCCACCGACGGTTCCGTCCTGCCCGACGCGAAGGTGGAACTGTGGCAGGCCGACGCCGAGGGCTTCTACTCTCAGTTTGCACCGAACCTGCCCGAGTGGAACCTGCGCGGCACCTTCACCGTTGATGAGCAGGGCAACTACGCCATCGACACCATCCAGCCCGCGCCGTACCAGATCCCCACTGATGGCGCCTGCGGTCAGCTGATCGCCGCGGCCGGATGGCACGCCTGGCGCCCCGCCCACCTGCACCTGAAGGTCTCCGCACCCGGGCACGAGCTGCTCACCGCGCAGCTCTACTTCCCCGGCGACGAGCACAACGACGACGACATCGCCTCGGCGGTGAAGCCGGAGCTGGTGCTCGACGTCCAGCCGGCCGAAGGCCAGGGCAACCAGACCACCTACGACTTCGTGTTGGACCCGGAGCGCTGATCACCCACCAGATCATCACTCTGGTCATCACACTGACTGTCACTGCCCCGGCCGCTCCGGTATTCGTACCGAGCGGCTGGGGCAGTGCTATGTCCTGATGTTGCGGCCAGGTTGCGACCCCCTCGACGCGATCCTGGCATCACCCTAGGCTGGCACCCATGACGACTTTCGCAGATGCACCCTCCGTAGAATCCTCCGTTTCTCACCGCACCTCCGGTGTCTGGCACGGTAGCGCCCAGACCACCGTCACCGCCGGCGGCTACTCATTCCTCGTGGATGAGCCCACCGAAATGGGCGGCAAGAATGAGGGCCCGAACCCCATGGAATACATCATCGGAGCGCTCAATGGCTGCGTCTCTGTGGTGATCGAAGCCCAGGCCGGCGCCCGGGACCTGCCACTCGACGGCGTCCACACTTACGTCTATGCAGCCCAGGACCTGCGCGGCCTCGAAGGCAAAGCCGACGTCCAGCCCCACTTCCACACCCTGCAGCTCAACATCGTGGTCGCCACCTCCGAACGCGACGAGCAGAAACTCACCCAGTTCGCTCGCGACGTCGAGCACACCTGCCCCGCCATCAATCTGATCCGCTCAGCGGCCGGCTCCGAGGTCACCGTGCAGTGGCAGTTCGCCGAGAAGGTCGTCGAGTTCGATGCCGAAAACGCACTGAACAACGCGCTGGGCTTCGAGAACCGCAACCAGGCCGTCGACGCCCCCGCACCGTTCCTCACGGTAACCAACGCCGACGCCTGACCCGCGCAAAGACCTTCACGAGAGCCGCAGAGCATCCCCGATGCCTGCGGCTTTCGTGCGTCCCAATGAAGGTGGCAGATCTGCAGATGATCCCTGGCAAATCTGCAATCCATAGGTGGCAAATCTGCAGACGCTGGCTGGCAAATCTGCAAATCTGTGGTGGCAGATCTGCAGGTCGGCTATGCTGAATGCATGTCAGACCTTCGTTCCAGACACTTGCTGCCGCTTGCACAGGAGATCCTCACCGAGAGCCCTGTCCTGGTGCTCCAAGGCGCACGACAAGCAGGAAAATCCACGCTGGCCCAGGAAATCGCCCGGCACATACCTGCTCATTACTACACCCTCGATGACGAATACGTCCTGACCCTTCTTCGCTACGATCCGGCCGCCTTCGTTCAGCAGCATCCCGACGAACTGATGGTGATCGACGAGGCACAGCGCGAACCCCGCCTCATGCTCGCGTTGAAAGCAGCCGTGGACAGAGATCGCCAACCGGGGCGCTTCTTCCTGACCGGCTCAGCCAATCTCCTCCGCCTTCCCGGCACGGGGGACTCGCTGGCCGGGCGGGCTGATTCGCTGACACTACGCCCCTTCTCGGTGGGTGAGCGGTTCTCCAGAGCAACGCCGGAAGATTTCGTGACTGCAATCCTGTCCCAAGAGACTCTCGGCCGCACCTCAGACACCTCTGCATCCCCGCCGCTCATGGATTTGGTTCTCTCCGGAGGCTTCCCGGAACCTTCTCTGCGTGAAGGTCGATCGCGCACTCGCTGGTTTGAGTCTTATCTGGAACGACTCACTACTCACGATGCCACCGAGCTCAATGCAGGCTCCTTCAGCCAGCACCTCGGCAGTCTCGTGCAGATGATCGCCGCCCAGGGCGCCTCAGAATTGGTCATCGCGAAATTCGCACGCCATCTAGGAATCGCGGAGAACACCGCCCGCGGATATCTGGATCTCTGCAGCACCATGTATTTGCTCCAGGAGACCCCGAGCTGGGGACTCGGAGTACTCGGCCGAGAAACCCGCCGTCCCAAGGTGAGTCTGCTGGATACTGGCATGGCCGCATCCCTCACCGGCCTCACGGCGTCGACGGCACGCTCCCCCGGCGGAATCGAATACTACGGCGCTCTGGTCGAGCAGTTCGTCGTGTCCGAAATCTTGAAACAACGAGAATGGAGTGAGACCTCGTACCGAGTCTTTCACTACCGGTCTCGCGGTCGTGAAGTCGACGTTGTCATCGAAACAGCCGCTGGCTCGCTGATCCTGATTGAGGTGAAGTCCAGCTCCACGCTCCGACCCGGTTCCTGGAATGCCATGGAGGCACTGAGTCAGGAACTCGGCGACCGGGTGGCTGCGTCCGTGGTCCTCTACGGCGGCGACAAATCCATGAAGCTCGGTGACCGGCTTCACGTGCTACCCATTTCGTCACTGTGGAGCTGAGGCACAGCCTCGGTTTGTAGACTGGAATCTGACCATCCCGAGCGGCCGAGAGATCTGGATCGACGACGCCGCAGCAACCCTGCCGTGAATTTTCGCGGGCGAGGGTGCTACCGCCAGAAACGATGGAAAGAGGTTTATTCCCGTGTCTTCTTCACCCGCCGATCACGCCACCGTCACCTGGCCCGCAGGCTTGGCCGCCGAACTCTTCACCGAGCAGTACCAGCATCGTCCGAAACGCCAGCCCGGTCCCCTGCCCGCAGAAATCGTCGACGCCGCCGACGCCGATGTGCACCCGGGACGCCCAGCCGACAAGCTCCACGGCGGACGTGGTGACGGTCAGTCCGTCGACGAGGCCCATCGCATCGCCTTCTGGGAGGCCGCCGCTCAGCGCCTGGACTGGGAGACCCCGTTCGACACCGTTCACTCCTGGACCGCCCCGAACCCTGCCGAAGAGCGAGGCCCGGTGATGGAGTGGTTCACGGGCGGCACGCTCAACGTGGCCGTGAACTGCGTGGACCGCCACGTCGAGGCTGGCCGCGGCGACACCGTCGCGCTCTACTTCGAGGGCGAACCCGGAGACCGCCGCGCCGTCACCTATGCGCAGTTGCAGAAGGAAGTGAACCAGGCAGCCAACGCGCTCGAGTCCCTGGGCATCGGCCGCGGCGACCGCGTGGTGATTTACCTGCCGGTGCTCGTGGAGACCGTGGTGATCACCCTGGCCTGCGCCCGCATCGGCGCGGTGCACTCCCTGGTGTTCGGCGGCTTCTCCGCCGAGGCGCTGCGCTTCCGTGTGGAGGACACCGGCGCGAAGCTGCTGGTCACCACCGACGGTCAGTTCCGCCGCGGCACCTCGGTCCCGGTGAAGGCCAACGCCGACGAAGCCGTGTCCGGTGAGAACAGCATCGAGCACGTCCTCGTCATCGACCGCACCGGGCACCGCGACACCATCGATTGGGTGCCGGGTCGCGATGTGTGGTGGCACGACGTCGTCACCACGCAATCCGAGCAGCACACCCCGGAATTCTTCGACGCCGAGAACCCGCTGTTCATCATGTACACCTCCGGCACCACCGGTCAGCCGAAGGGCCTGGTGCACACCTCCGCCGGCTACCTCACCGCCGCCTCCTGGACCTACGACTACCTCTTCGCGAACCCCGACGTCACCCAGCGCGATCGCGACGTCCACTGGTGCACGGCCGATTTGGCCTGGGTCACCGCCCACACCTACGAGCTCTACGGACCGCTCTCCAACGGCGCCACCCAGGTGATCTACGAGGGCGTGCCCAATGCCCCGCACCCGGGCCGGCACTTCGAGGTGATCGAGCGCTACGGCGTCACCAGCTACTACACGGCCCCCACCCTGCTGCGCTCCCTGAAGGGCTGGCACGCCGAGGGCATCCCCGCCCAATACGACCTCAGCTCGATACGGCTGCTCGGCACTGTGGGCGAGGCGGTGAATCCTGAGGCCTGGGGCTGGGGCCGCTCCCAAATCGGCCGCGACTCCCGCCGCATTGACGACCCCTCGGACCCGTCGGTGGGCGTGCCCATGGTCGACACCTGGTGGCAGTCCGAGACCGGAGCCACCGTGATCTCCCCACGCCAGACCGACACCCGGTTCAAGCCCGGATCCGGTTCGCGACCGCTGCCCGGCATGGCCACCGCCGTTGTCGACGACGAGGCCCAGCCCACCCCCACCCAGGTGCAGGGCAAGATCGTGGTCACCCGCCCGCTGCCCTCCATGGCGCGCACCGTCTGGGGCAACCCGGCACGGTTCTTCCACTCCTACTGGAAGAACTACGTTCAGCAGGGCTGGTTCCTCGCCGGTGATGGCGCGAAGATCGACGACGACGGCGACATCTGGATCCTGGGCCGTATCGACGACGTCATCAACATCTCCGGGCACCGACTCTCCACCATCGAGATCGAGTCCGCCCTGGTCACCCACCCGCAGGTCACCGAGGCCGGGGTGTGCCCCGTGTCCGACCCGAAGACCGGCCACGCCGCGGTGGCCTTCGTGGTGGCCCGCGACGGTTTCGGCGCCGACGGCGACGCCGCAGCCGAGCTGCGTTCCCTGGTGGCCAAGGTGATCGGCCCGGTGGCCAAGCCCCGCGATGTGGTGTTCGTCCCCGATGTGCCCAAGACGCGCTCGGGGAAGATCATGCGCCGGCTGCTCACCCAGCTCTACCAGGACGACACCCTGGGCGACACGACCAGCCTGCAGAACGAACCCTGCGTCGCCCAAATCGCCGAGGTCATGCGCACCCACCGCGCCGGTTGAGTAATACGCGCGCGGAGCTGATAGACGAACCAACTAACCAAATGACGCAGGCGCGAACCCAACATGGGTTCGCGCCTGCGTCATCTCACTTGCTTCCTATTGCGCCGACGAAAGCTCTGGCAAGAACGTAACGATGTCGGGCACCAGGATCAGAATCGCCACAACGACAAGATCGGCCACGATAAACGGAACGATTCCACGGAACACCGTGAACAACCCGGCTTCACGAACCGCACCTGAATATACGAATGCGTTCATTCCGACAGGAGGAGTAATCAACGCCATTTCAGCAACTTTCACGATCAGAATGCCCAGCCAGATGCCGTCGAATCCGTATCCAGTCAGAATCGGATGCAGTAAGGGAGCAGCAATCAGGATCATAGAAATTCCGTCGAGGAACATTCCCAGCGGTAGCAACAATGCCAGACAAAGAACTAGCACCAGATACGGGGGAAAGTCTGCACCGATGACTGCATTCACAAGTGAAGAACTCGTCCCCGACAACGCTAGGAAGTAGGTAAATACGCCAGCACCAGTCATGAGCAAGAACGTCATGGCGGTTAGACCAATAGCTTCCGTCATGGATTCCTTCAACGAGCTCAGCCACTTTGGTGGCCGCACACGAAGGAGCATGACGATCAAAGCCGCAATCGCACCGAACGACGCTGCTTCAGTTGGCGTTGCGACACCCATGTAGATCGTGCCAATCGAGGCTGTGAAGATGACTGCCAGGAACAGTACACCCATGAGGTCCAGTCGCGGCTTCGCCTGGCCGTTGAGACGACGGCTGGACAGGCCCTGTTCTGCGCGTACCAATGGCTCACCTGAACGTCTCTTTTGGATCGTTACGATCAGCATTGCCGTCACGGCATACGCCAGAATGGTTAGAAGACCCGGACCGATTCCTGCAAGCAACAGCTGTCCAATGCTCTCGCTCGCCACGACGCCGTAGAGTACCAAGACAATAGACGGAGGAATAAGCACGCCGAGGGTACCACCCGCACAAACGACGCCTGCCGCCAATTTGATGCCATACCCTGCTTTGGTAATTGCATCAGTCGAGACTCGAGCCATAGTTGCCACTGTGGCAACACTTGAACCAGTAACCGCTGCGAACAAGCCGGATCCTGCAATTGATGCCAGCGCGCTTCCTCCAGGTAGCCGTCTAAGTGCTCTTGAGGAAAAATCGAATCCGGCTTGAGCAAGTCCAGCCCGGACCGCCAGCACACCCATCACAATGAAGAGCGGAATGATCGTCAGTGAGTAGTCTGCGGCGGTTGAGAACGGCTGGTTCGATGCTGTCCCCACCGCTGCGTCGAGACTTCGCAACATGATCACGCCCAGCAGTCCGGAAAGCATGAGCGATAAGCCGACGTGCAGTCGAATCGCCAACAGTCCCAAGAAGACAATGATTACTACGCACACCGCAATAACTGCCTCAATGCTCATGAGACTCCTCCAATTCTGCCGAGGCGCGCTCTAGATCGGCCTGTTTCTCTGCTTCGAATGGATCTTCACCAGCACGCAATGCTCTGAAGATGTTAATTTCTTTCCACACGGCCGATACGAAGAAGGCTACGAACGAGATGAATAGAACAACTTTCGCGGGCCAGGTTGGAAGTCGCAGAATGTCATTTGTGGTCTCACCGCGTATGAACGAGCTTTCGAGGACCATGAACATTCCAACCAAGAGTGCGACTGCCAGCATCAGGAGCAGCAACGTTCGAATCACGCTCAGGATGAGTCGCCCATTACGTCCGAGCCGCTCCTCAACGAGGGACACTGCCACATGCTTCCCACCTAGCTCAGCAGCCGCAAGACCTAGGAACGCGATGGCAACTAAGAGCAACGTCGATATTTCGACCACACCCAGGATCGACTGGCCACGGAAGTTTCGATTCACAACGTCCGCTACCGTGAGACCGCCGACAAAGAACAAGAGCAATCCTGCGAGAATACTCATCCATGAGGCTGCTGTTCGCAGCACATTCGGCATTCTGTGCCGCATCAGGCTTCCCCTTCTAGACAACGAGTCAGAGCATCTTGGTACTCAGACTTGGCACTTTCTTCTCTCAGGAACTCTCGATAGTCCGTGAGAACAGATTCCGCGTCGTATCCTCGTCGCTCATATCGGTCTGTCCATTGATCTGCGGTACTTGTCTTTGCCTGAAACTCCTCCGTAGCGTCGTCATCCCACTTGTGAAATTCGGTGCCGGCCTCACGCGCTTGTTCACAAGCAAGCTGTCCTTCTCGATCGAGTTCTTCGATCCCCATAGACAACGCTTCCTCTGATGCCTGCGAAACCGCATCTTGGTAATCCGCCGGCATATCTTCATAGAGATCCGAGTTGATGGCAACAATTGATGAAGCGTATGCACCGATACCTGCATCGGCAATGTAGTCGGTGCTTCCGGCCAGTCCGAAGGTAGGCAGGTTCGACATGCCGAGTGACGTGTACCCGTTTACGACGCCTCTTTCCATGGACTCGTAAACATCGGTGGCCGTCATACTGACCGGGTTCGCCCCTCCAGCTAGCAGGATCTCCGAAATCAGTCCTCCAGAGCGAATGCTCTTCCCTCGAAAGTCGTCGACAGATTCAATTGGTGAGTTAGAACCGAGTACGGCGTTCCCGATTGGCAGAGGAAACAGCTGCCGTACACCTTGCCGGTCGAAGTCCTCACGGTAGGCTGCGTTTTCGTTATACAACCTCTGCAACGCTTTCATCTGAGCTTCAGGATTCTGTGATTCGAAAGGCAACTCCGAGGCCGTAAACATGGACAAGTCGGATGCGGCATACATCGATCCGACTTGCGCTAGATCGACTCGGCCATCGAGAAGTGCCTGCACAGACTCATCTGCGTCAACCAAACTCTGGGAGTAGTGAAATTCAACCGACACTTTTCCGTCAGTGAGTTCGTCAACGCGGTCGGCCCAACGCTGCATGGTGATCGACTGGTCTGAGGTCGCATTCGAATACGTCGAGTAGTGAAGTACGTATTCATCATTCTGAGTGGCCGAACAGCCGGACAGTACTAGTCCTAAGCTGATTACTCCTCCGACAGCGAACGCTACCTTGCTTCGTCCAATTTTCATTTGGCGTCACGTCCTCGATGTCACCTTGAAACGTCGAACCTCCAGGGCTGGATTCGTCCGTCTTACTTCCTTGATTCGCTCATCTCGAATCGTTTCGTGCGCGAGACCCTCACCGTCAGCTATCATCGCGATAGAGATCCCCATTGGATCGACAATCGCGCTGTGCCCTACTCCGGTAGGCGCGCACTGATCTGCCGCGACAACATAAACCGTGTTCTCGATTGCTCGAGCGCGCAATAGGGCAGTCCAATGAAACTCTTTCAGAGGCCCCGGAACCCATTCGGCAGGCAGAGCAAGTACGTTAGCTCCAGCGTCGACGAGAGCGCGAGAGACTTCAGGGAACCGCAAGTCGTAGCAAGTTTGCATTCCGATTCTGAAGCCGTCGATGGTCAAGATTTCCGGCTCGCCGATGTCACCAGGCGTGACCCATTTGGACTCTTTAACCCCGAATGCGTCGTATAGGTGCATTTTTCTGTAAGTCGCGACAATCTCACCGCCGTCGATTCCCACCAGAGTGTTGTAGATTCGCCCATTTCCATCTGGCTCATTCACACCACAAATCAAGGCCACGTCTAGTTCCGAGCTGAGCTGGCGCAGTACGGTGACCGAATCGCCAGACAACGGTTCTGCTGATCGAACGAAGGACTCATCGATCACATTGTTGGTAAACGTCGCGTACTCCGGAAGTACAACAAGCCTCGCCCCTTGAGATACCGATTCGCGAACCAGGTGGTCGATTCGCTGAAGATTCCGTTCCTTATCTGTCGACGGAGCAAACTGTGCAACGGCTATGTGTAGTTTCATGCTGTTTCCCCAACTTCCCCGATGATGCTCTTCGTATTCTGGTGCGCTGCAGAGAACCCCTGCAGCAACGCCCCATAATGCATCGTCGTAATGATCGTTCCGGCTCTTTCCCTAACGGCCAATCGCTTCTCCTCATCACTCCACGCTGGCAGAATCCAGGGCTTACTCGCGGCCTGAGCCGCCCGAGCGATTTGTTCAATGTCAGCTAGGTCTTCGTCAGTGGCAGAGTAAGCACCACGACCACGCAGTAATGAAAGGTCTGAAGGTCCGACAAAAACACCGTCTACAGTATCCAGCGCGAGAATTTCCCCGATCTCGTCAGCAGCAGATGCATCTTCGATCATCGGGTAGCACTGAGTCCGGGTGTCTTGCTCGACAACCCATTCGTCGGTAAATCCTCGGTATTTCGACGTTCTACCCCCCGCAAACGAACGACACCCCAGCGGTGCGAATTTCGCGAACGCAGTCACTACTCGTGCATGGTCAGCCGATTCCACATGTGGAATGGCAATCGCGTCAGCTCCAAGGTCCAAGGCCTGTTGTATCGGGCCACGTTCCGGCCCAAGAACCTTCACCAACGACTTCATTCCCCGAGCCTTGATCAGTGGAAGCACAAAGTCGAGCGCAGCCAGGTCGAAAGTCCCATGCTCCACGTCGAGCACCACTGTGTCGTATCCGGCCAGATCCGCAATCTCAATGGCGGCACTAGAAGGTTCGGATAACCAAACCGCTAAATCGGGAACATGCGACATAAGAAGCACACCTTTCATGTTGACGCACCATGTAGACACACTGTCTACACTGTGTATACACAGTGCAGGTAAAAAGAAGATCGTGATGTGAGTCACGATTGAGAATCAATATAGGTGTAAGCTCGAGAATATGTCAACACCCCATCAGGCGACCCCGCCGGCAACGAGGGATGCAAAGCAATCAGCACGCGAAATCGCCTACCACCACATCAGCGAAGGCATACTGCGGGGCTCGTTCGCGCCAGGAGAGTTCCTTGATGAGACCGAGCTAGCAGGTGCAATCGGAGTTTCACGCACCCCCATCAGGGAAGCGTTGCACCGCTTGCGAGCTGAACGATTCATCGATCTATTGCCGCGCAGAGGCGCACAAGTCAGAAGCATTACGGCTTCCGAGATGCATGAAGTTTACGAGACCCGCATTGTCCTGGAATCCTCGGCGTACTCACGCGTCTGCCGCGGAAAACGCGTCATTCCCATGGAAGCCGAAGAAGTCTTAAACCTTATGACCGCGGCGGGCGACAAACATGATTGGGCGGCATTCGGTCAACTTGATCAACGCTTTCACAGCATTCTCATGAGCAGCGCTGGAAACACGGTCATGCACGATCTCTACCAGAGCCTTCGACCTCAACATGTTCGTATCGCCATTCGCGCGATCAGGGAATCACCAAGTCGCAGATCCACCATCGACAGTGAACATCGTTTGATTCTGGACGCACTTGCACGCGGTGATGAAGAGGCTGCGATTGCGACTCTTCGCGAGCACCTCCGGGATGTCCCGGAAGTCGTCGACGCCCTCGACGGCGGTTAAAGGTGCGACGGCAAGAATAGGGCAACTGAGACAAATCCGACAGTCCGGACACCTAGCCCGGGGAGCTCCAGCTCACTATGATCGTACGCAGCTAAGGCAATACTCACCTTCGCTGGATCCGTGCACTCGATCGAAAGCTGGAAGTTCTAATGTCCCTCTCCCTGAGACGCCGCCCTGCCCTGCTCGCCACCGGACTGCTGATCGGAGCGTTCGCCTTCACCGCATGCGGCGGATCTGATGCCGATGACGCGACCGGCGCCGACAGCGACACCAGCGCGGAGACCACCACTGGCACGGAGGGTGACGCCGAGTCCACCGGGGAGTGGCCGCGCACCTTCGAGAACGCCGACGGCACTACCACCGAGATCCCGGAGCAGCCGCAGACGATACTCTCCACCACCGTCTCCACCACGGGCACGTTGCTCGCTATCGATGCTCCGGTGGCCGCCAGCGCCGCGGGCGGCGACGGCAACTTCTTCGACCAGTGGGCCGACGTGGCCGAGGAGCGCGACGTCGAGAACGTCTGGCCCGCCACCGAGGTCGACGTCGAGGCCGCCTACGGCGTCGAGCCGGACCTGATCGTGGTCTCCACCTCCGGCGCCGACTCCGCCCTGGATCAGCTCTCCGAATTCCAGGCCATCGCTCCGACCATCGTGGTCGACTACGGCGGCCAGGACTGGCAGGATCTGGCCACCGAGCTCGGTGAAGCCCTCGGACTCGAAGATCAAGCTGCGGAGACCGTCGAGGAGTTCGACGCCTACGTCGCCGACGCCGCCGAGCAGATCACCGTGCCCGAGGGCGAAGCGAACATCATCTCCTACAACGGCGCCGGTGAGGACAACCCCATCGCCCGCGCCGGAGGATCCCACGGCCAGCTGCTGTCCGCGCTGGGCTTCACCGTGGAGGACCCGAACACTGAGTGGCACAACCAGGACAACCTGCGCGAGGACTTCGTGTGGGCGCCCTTCGAGAAGCTCACCGAGCTGACCGCCGAGACCACCTTCATCCTGACTCAGGACAACGAGGGCGCCCAAGGCTTCGCCGAGGACCCGGTTCTGGCCAACGTACCGTCGGTGCAGGCTGAGCAGGTGTACGGACTGGGCGAGAACTCGTTCCGCATCGACTACTTCAGCGCCACCGAGATTGTCGACGGAGTCGTTGAGAACTTCGGTAGCTGAACGCTCCGGGACACCTGAGCGCGGCCGGGAACGGCGCCGGCGCCTCAGCGGGATCATCCTCCTGCTGGCGGTGCTGGCGCTGTTCCTCGTGCTCAGCAGTTCGGTGGGATCAAGGTTCATTCCCTTAGGCACCGTGATCGAGTCGGTCACCGCGTTCTCGGGGGACAACAACGACCACCTGCTGGTCCAGCACATCCGGCTGCCCCGCACCGCGCTGGCGGTGTCTGTGGGGGCCGCACTGGGCGTGGCCGGAACGGTGATGCAGGCGATCACCCGCAACCCGCTGGCCGACCCGGGCATCCTCGGCGTCAACGCGGGCGCGGCGGCCGGCATCACGATCGGTATCGCCGTCTTCGGCATCACCTCCGTGGTGGGCTACCTGTGGATGGGGCTGGCCGGTGCCGCCCTGGCTGCCGTCCTCGTGTACCTGCTGGGCGGGGTGCGGCGCGGGACCAACCCGGTGCGGCTCGTGCTCGCCGGCGCCGCCCTGTCGGTGGTGCTGATGTCGCTGACCCAGATCATGCTGGTCAACTCGAACGAGGAGATCTTCGACCGGTACCGACACTGGACCGTTGGGTCTCTGCAAGGCAGAGGTTTTGACGTGTTCCTGCCCTCCCTGGTGTTCATCGTGGTCGGGGTGGTGCTGGCGTTCAGCCAGGCCCGCGCCCTAGACGCCACCGCGCTCGGACGCGACCTGAGCGTGGCGCTGGGCGCGAATCAGAACCGCGTGGTCACCGTCTCCGCGCTCGCCGTGGTGCTGCTCGCCGGCGGCGCCACCGCTGCGGCCGGCCCCGTGGCATTCGTGGGCCTCACCGCCCCGCACCTGGCCCGGTTCTTGGTGGGCACCAACCACCGGTGGGTGCTCAGCTACGTGCTGGTGCTCGGCGCGGTGCTCGTGCTCGGCGCCGACATTCTGGGCCGGATCATCACCCCGCCCGGGGAGATCGCGGTCGGGCTGATGATCGCCCTGATCGGGGGACCGTTCTTCGTGCTGCTCGTGCGACGCCGGAAGCTGGTGCAGCTATGAGCCGAACCTCTCAGACTTCACAGGCATCGCGGCCCTATCAACGTCGGGAAGTCACCCTGCGCCGTGGAACCCGCTCCGTGCTGATCGATGCGCGGCTGGTCACGGTCACCGGGGTTCTACTGCTGTTCACCGCGGTGGCCGCCGTGCTGAACATGGGCAGCGGCACCATGGACCTCAGCGCCTCCGAAGTGCTCGCCGCTCTGACCGGCGCTTCCGACAGCCCCGCACAACAAGCGATCGTGCGGGATCTGCGCGCCCCCCGCGTGCTGACCGGGGTGTTCGCCGGTGCCGCGCTCGGAGTGTCCGGGGCAATCTTCCAGTCGGTGAGCCGCAACGCGCTGGGCAGTCCCGACGTCATCGGCTTCACCACCGGTGCCGCCACGGGAGCGATCGCGATGATCGTGGTCTTCGGCGGCAACCCCGTGCAGGTCGCCCTGGCTGCCATTGTCGGGGGCGTGCTCACCGCCGTCGTCGTCTACACCCTCTCCCTCAAAGCCGGGGTCACCGGAGGCTACCGGCTGGTGCTCACCGGGATCGGGGTGGGCGGAATCCTCAGCGCGATCAACGGGCTGCTGTTGGTGCGCGGCGACCTGGACAATGCGGTAAACGCGAACCTGTGGCTCTCCGGCAGCCTCAACGCCCGCACCTGGATGCACGCGCTGCCGGTGCTCATCGGGGTGCTGGTGATTCTGCCCTGGGTGTCCGCGCTGGCGAAGAAGCTCACCTACCTGGAAATGGGCGACGACCTGGCGCGACAGCTCGGCGTGAACGCGGAGCGCACCCGGGTGACCATGACATTTTTGGCCGTGGTGCTCGCCGGACTGGCCACCGGCGCGGCCGGGCCGATCGCGTTCATCGCCCTGGCCGCCCCGCAGCTGGTGCGCCGACTGACCCGTTCCACCGCCCTGCCCGTGGTCAGCGCCGCCGCCATGGGTGCCGCCCTGTTGGTGCTGGCGGACCTGGTCTCCCAGTCGCTGCCCGGCTCCGTCGTCGTGCCCATCGGCCGGATGACCGGCATTGTCGGCGGCGTGTACCTGATCTGGTTACTCACCCGCTCCCGACAAGTCTGATCCACCCGCATCTTCCCCCCTCCCGAGGACCCCATGCATCCCCCACTGAACCCGCCTCACGCTGATCCCCGCTCCACTGATTCCCGTCCCGAGTCTCCGCTGACCGGGCGCGACCTCACCGTCACCTACGAGGCGCACCAGGTTTTCGCCCATCTCGACGTCGAGATCCCGGCCGAGCGGATCACCTGCATCATCGGTCCCAACGCCTGCGGGAAATCCACCCTGCTGCGCGCCCTGTCCCGGCTGGTGAAACCGCAATCGGGCGAGGTGGTGCTGCTGGGCAAAGACATTCACCGTTACACCACCAAGCAGGTGGCCCAGCGGCTCGGGTTACTGCCGCAGTCCTCCACCGCCCCCTTCGGGATCACCGTGGGCGATCTGGTGGCCCGCGGCCGGTTCCCCTACCAGCAGGCGCTGCAACAGTGGTCGCAGGAGGACGAGCGCATCGTCAACCAGGCGCTGGCGGAGGCCCGGGTGGACCACCTCAGCGGCCGCACGGTGGACGAACTCTCCGGCGGGCAGCGCCAGCGCGTGTGGATGGCCCTGGTGCTGGCCCAGCAAACCCCGCTGATGCTGCTCGACGAGCCCACCACCTACCTGGACATCTCCCACCAGCTGGAACTGCTGGAGTTGTGCCGGGACCTGAACCGGCAACGCGGACGCACCTTGGTGCTGGTGCTGCACGACCTCAACCAGGCCTGCCGGTTCGCCGATCACCTCATCGTGATGAAAGACGGCGGCATCGTCACCCAGGGCGCACCCGCCGAGGTAATGACCGAGCAACTGCTAATGGACGTCTACGGGCTGGAAGCGCTCGTGCAGACCGACCCTGTGTTCAACACACCGCTGATCCTGCCGATCGCCAGCATCCAGCGCCGACTCGACTAAACGGAGCGGACCGAGCGAACCGGGACGGCATCATGAAACAACACCACCCGCTGAGTATCGGGATCTCGCTGGCACCCACCTGGTGGCGCGGCGAGGCCTGGCGCGCCGCCCACAGCGGTGTCGAGCAGCTCTTCGACCTTGCCCCCTACGCCGAGCTTGCCCGGGCCGCCGAACGGGCCCACCTGGACTTCGTGTTCGTTCCCGACGCCGGGTACCTGCGCCGCGACGACCTCGCCCACTCCCCCGGGTTCTCCACCCTCGAATCGCTCACGCTGGTCTCCGCCCTGGCCGGACTCACCCAGCGCATCGGGCTGGTACCCACCGTGCAGACCACCGTGGCCCACCCCTACGCCACCGCCCGGGCGCTCCAGTCCCTCAACCAGCTCAGCGGCGGACGGGCCGGGTGGAACGCCGTCACCGCGCTGGGCGGAAACGAGAACTACGGACTCGACGCCGCCCCGAGCTCGACCGAACGCTACGCGCGCGCCGCGGAGTTCGTCGACGTCGTCCGAAGGCTCTGGGAGAGCTATCCGGCCGATGCCCTGCTGCTGGACCGCGAGCGCGGGGCCTTCGCCGACCTCGAACGGATCCGCCCGCTCACTCCCCACACTGCCGACGGCGCGCACTTCCAGGTGGCCGGTCCGCTGCCGATCGCCGCCCATCCGGCCGGGGAGCTCCCCCTGTTCCAGGCAGGTGGCTCGCCCGCGGGGGTGGCCTTCGCCGGGCGCACCGCCGATGCGGTGTTCGCCCTGGCCCCCACCCTCGACGACGCCATCACCCAGCGCCGGGACCTGCGCGACGCCGCCGAACGGGCCGGGCGCGACCCGGCTGCCGTGCGCTTGCTGCCCGGGCTGAGCTACTGGCACGCGGACCGGCCGGGCACCGCCGAAACACCGACCGGCCCCGGCGCCCGGCATTGGACGATCGTGGGGCCGCCTCGCCACGCCGCGGACGAGATCCAACGTTGGAGCGCGGCCGGCAGCATCGACGGGCTCATCCTGCTCCCTGCCGCCGACCGCTCCGCCACCGACACCTTCATGCACGACGTCGTCCCCGAGCTTGCTACCCGCGGCCTTTTCCGCGGCCCCTACACCGGCGCCACCCTGCGCTCCCACCTGGGGTTGGACTCGATCCTCGAAGATTCGGGCTCCACATGATGGAAAACTGCCGATCAGGCTCGCCTACAGCACGGGAACCATCCCACCGTCGACCCGCAGCGTGGTCCCGGTAGTAAAGCCAGCGTGCTCGCTGGCCAGGAATGCCACTGCGGCTCCGATCTCGCCGGGATGTCCAAGCCGTCCTGTTGGGATCTTCGCCAGCGACTCGGCCAGCACTGACTCTGCCGAAATGCCACGCCGTTGCGCCGTCGTTTCATCGACCTGGCGAACCCTGTCGGTGGCGATCCGCCCCGGGAGCACAGCATTCAGTGTCACACCATCGGAGGCTACTTCCGTGGCTAGTGTCTTCATCAGGGACACCAGTGCCGGACGGCCCATATTGGATAGCGCCAGATTGTCCAGCGGTGCCACCACACTGGAAGAGCTGATCAGCACGACCCGGCCCCAGCGCCGCTCCTGCATCCCGGGCAGCAACTCCTGGATCAGCGTCGCCTGCGCAACCACCAATGATTCCAGGGCATCACGCACGTCGTCTGTCCCCTGCCCAACGGCGGGACCCGCGTGGGGCCCCGGTCCGTTGAGCACCAAGATATCGATCTGGCCTAGCTCCGCCACGGCGCGTTGCGCCAGATCAGCAGCGCCGTTCGCCGTGGTCAGGTCGCCACCGATACCGATGGCTCGTCCGCCCAGCTCAGCTGCTTTGGCTTCAGCTCTCTCCCGATCACGACCGTTGACGGCTACCCGAACACCTTCGGCAGCCAACGCCTGCGCACTGGCCCACCCCAGTCCTTGAGTGGACGAGCACACGAGCGCCGTGCGCCCTTTCAATTCCAAATCCATTGTTTCCCCTAGTCTTGTCTATCCAGTTCGCACTTATCGGGTCAGCGCGCCGGTGTCGTCCTTGGTCGATGTCGGCAGATCGGCTTGCATTTTCTTTGGCAATAGCGCCCGGATTCCTTTGGAGATCAGCGGGAACAGTAGCACCAACGCTGTGAGCGCGATCAGGATTGCCGACACCGGGCGAGTGAAGAACTGGGTCAGGTCCCAGTTGGTCTTGATCACCGACTGCATGAAGTTCGCTTCCAAGCTCGGCCCCAGAACAATGCCCAGTACCACGGGGGCTAACGGAACTCGATAACGCTCGAAGAAGAACCCTACGACGGCGAGGCCGACTACCACGCCGATCTCCAGGTAAGACATGTTGATCGCGTATGCCCCGGTGACCGAGAGCGCCACGATGGCAGCCATCAGGGCCGGACGAGGAAGCTTCAGGATCAACCCGGACGTGCGGATCGCCATCAATCCCAACGGGATCAGCAGCAGATTAGCCAGGATGAAGATGATGTACAGCGCATACAGGGTGTCCGTCTGTGTCAAGAACAGATTAGGGCCTGGTTCGATGCCTTTCACGAGCAGGACACCAATCAGGATGGCCGTGATCGTGTCGCCCGGGATGCCGAATGCCAAAGTCGGAATGTATGAGGATCCCAGCGCCGCATTGTTGGCGCCTCCAGCCGCTACGAGAGGACCGGTGTGGTAACCCTTTTCCGCAGGATCTTTCTTCGAGGTGTTCTTTCCGACGGCGTAAGAAATCCAGGCAGCGATATCTGCTCCCGCTCCCGGCACGGCTCCCACAATGGAGCCCGTCACATTGCCCTGCACGAGTGAGCCTTTGCGCTTCCAAAGTATGCGCGACGCAGCGCCGAAGGATCCCTTCTCCCCGGTCTTCTTCGACATGGAGACGCCGATGGGCTGAGAGACTTTCTTCTCGGTAACGTTCCGCAGCACCTCGGAAATGCCGAACAGGCCGATCATCGCGGGAATGAAGTGAATGCCCTGATACAGCGCCGGCTGATCGAAGGTGAACCGCGGATAGCCCAACGCGACGTCCAGCCCAACTGTCGAGATCAGCAAGCCGGTCATCAGCGCGATCGTCCCCTTGATCTGGGACCCCTGGGAGACGATCACCGCGGCCGTCAGGCCCAGCACCGCGACCCAAAAGTACTCGTAGGACGTAAATCCGAGCGCGAACTCGCCGACCACAGGGGCCAGAAGAATCAGCACCAATGACCCGCCGAGACCCCCGACCACCGAGGCCAGCAGCGAGATCGTCAGACCAGTCTTGGCCTTGCCCTGTCGGGTCATCTCGTACAGGTCGGAGACGTAAGCGGCCGAGGAAGGAGTACCGGGCATCCGCAACAGCGCGCCCGGAATATCCCCGGCGAAAATCGCCATGGCCGACATGGTGATGATGGAGGCGATCGCGGGGATCGGGTCTAGGAAGAATGTGAAGGGAATGAGCAGCGCCGCACCCAGTGTGGCTGTCAGACCGGGCAGGGAACCGATGACAATGCCCAGCAGTCCGGATAGGACCACCACCAGGATCACGAACGGGTCGGCCACCATGCCGAGTGCCTCTGAAATATTGTTAGTCATGGGTCACCACAGCAATCCGTTGGGCAGTTGAACTTGAAGTCCACGCTCGAAGATCAGCCACATGCCGAACGAAAGAGCCAACGACGTCACGACCGCTGAGACAAGTTTCGCCTTGAGCAACAGCATGATCACGAGGCTGACGAGAAACATGGTGATGATGAAGCCGAGATGCTCCGCAAGAGCCATGTATCCAATGATGGTCCCGAGCATCACGATTCCGTTGATCCAGGCACGTCGCGTGGACACAGTTTCTTGCTCGACGGCCATCCCGGAGGCTGCCGCATCGGCGCTCTCGAGAGTGGAATGTTCTTCCTCCCGAGGCGACTCCACAGACTCGACGACCGATGTAGCCTGGTCCGCGCCAGGGTCGCGACGGCGGAGCATCCAGGTGCGCACTGCCAGCGCGAGTCCGAACAGGATCAGGGCCGAGGCAATAATGCCAGGGAAAAGCCCGGGTCCGGGGCGGCCGTCGCCGAGCGTGGGAAGATTCAGCGCATAGGCCAGCACCACGGCGCCGACAGCGATTGCACCAAGGCTCAGATAGAAATCGGGGTGTCGACTCATGCTCCGATAGGTGGTCAGTGTGGTGGAGGTCATTCAGCCAGACCTGCCTCGCGGATAATGTCACCCTTGGTGACATCGTCTTCGCTGACGAAGGTCGCGAACTCCTCCGAATCCCGATAGATCACGCCTAGTCCAGCGTCTTCCATGAAGGTGGTGAACTCCTCCGACTCCACGATCTCGCCCAGGTGACATTCCAGCTCGGCGACGATGTCCTCATCCATCTCCGCGGGTCCGGCGATGCCACGCCATGTTCCCATGGAAAAGTCGATGCCCTGCTCCTGCAAGGTCTCCACATCGTCGAAGCCCGGTGCCCGTTCCTCATCCATCACGCCCAGCGCCTTGGCGCGGTCCGCCTCGATCATGGTGCGATTCTCAGCCAGCGAGGCCGTCGAGATGTCCACGCCGCCAGCCACCACCTCCTGCAGCGCCGGGGCGGCGCCCTCGGAGGGTACCCAGCGGATCGCGTTGGCGTCCACATCTTCGGCGAGCAGCATGCCCGCCAGCGACACGTGCCAGATCCCCGCCTGTGCTGTTCCCGAGGCAACCAGGTCTCCCGGGTTCTCGCGGGCGTGGTCGATGACATCGGTGATCGAGTCGAACTCCGAGTCGGCCGCCACGGTGATGCCCGCCGGGTCGGCGTTGACCTGGGAAATTGTCGTCACCGAGTCGGGTCCGACGTCGGTGAGACCGAGGTGGTGCAGCATGGCCAGTTCTGCCGTGACCAGTCCGATGGTCTGCCCATTGGGGTTTGCAGTCGCGATCGCCTGATGGCCAACCACGCCACCGCCGCCGGTGCGATTGACGACGTTGATTTGCGCGTCCATGGCGCCGCCGAGCTCCTCAGCGATCAGCCGAGCAACCGAGTCCGTGCCGCCGCCGGCGGCGAAGGGCACCACCAGCTCGATCGGACCGCTCGGGTAGTTTTCCGCGATGTCGCAGGTACTTCCGTTCGCTGCCGCGTCGCCGCCGTCTTCGTTCTCGCCGCCGTTGGAGCAACCTGCAAGGATCAGGGCCGCCACCGATAGCGTTGCCCCTGCAGCGAGGCCTCGGCGGCGGAAGGGTGTGAGAGTCGCGGTGTTGCCCATGGTGTGGGTCCTTTCGCTTAATGAAGTGAGACGAGCTTGTGATCCAGGTAACTTTGAATCAGGTGATGTCCTCATCCTGTTGAACGCTGATTAGCGAGTCAACGCCATAAATCGGATACCGACATCGCTGAATCCAGATACTGACTCTGATGAAGAGGAAAAATGCCACGAGACGAGCAGCCCGAGTGGCTCGAGTCCTTCCTTGCTGTGGTCGATGAGCAAAGCTTCTCCGCTGCCGCCGACAAGATCCACCGGTCCCAATCACGAGTTTCGTCGCACGTCGCGGCTTTGGAACGCAGCGTAGGAGCCGTGCTCTTCGACCGGCGACATCGCCCAGTGCAGCTCACCGACGCGGGAGAAATCTACCTGCCGTTCGCACGGCAGACCATAGAGACCCTGGACCGCGGCGCGGAGGCCATCGCCGAGATGTCGCAGCAGGTCCGCGGCGTGGTCGTGGTTGGTTCCCATCCCAGTGCCAGCGCCGGATTCCTGGTGCCGATCATCGCCCAGCTGGCTGAAGCTTATCCGAACGTACGCTTCGAGCCGGTCGAGGGCACAACGACGATCCTCTCGGACAAGCTGCAGGCCGGCACCATTGACCTCGCGATTCGCGGTGCCTGGCCGCCGCAACCTGACACGACTCTGTCTTACCACCCGCTGTGGCAGGAGCCCCTGGTGGCGCTGATCCCCCACGGCCACCCGCTAGCCGGTACCAGCGAGCCGCTGGACCCGAAGCAGCTGGCGGACTATCCGGTGGTGTGCGTCGGGCTGCCCGGCGGACAGATCGAACCGGAGATCACCCGCGCTGCGGATACCTGGGGCATTTCGCTGAGCTTGGCCTATCACACTCAGCAGCCCCAGACTCTGGCACAGATGGCGCGAGGAGGTCTGGGCCTCGGCCTCGTCAACGAGATGGCGGCAAGGGTCTCCAATACCGAGGGACTCGTGCAGCGGCAGGTGGGTGCTATCGAGCATGGCCGCATCGTCAGCCTGTGGTGGGATCCGAAACGCTACAGTTCAGCGGCGACTCGCGTCGTGATCGACCACATCCGTCGCGCGGCCATCCCCTCCGGGGCCTACCCCCTAGCGGGCCAGGGCTTGCGCCCGGACTCAGTCTGAGCGGCTCATCCGCTGTTCGTACTCGATCTTCTCGACGACATACTCGGCAATGATCTCCGGGGAGATCTGTACATCGAGCACCAACGTACCTCCCTCATCCGAGTCGACGAACTCAGAAATGACATCCAGCTGAGCCAGTTCGGTAACGCGCACGCCGCGCGCACCGACGGCGGTAGCCAACGCCGCGAAATTCACGTTGGTGAACACCATCGGGTCAGCGTCAATCCCCCGGGGTTGATACTGGTGAACTTCCATGCCGTAGGCCGAGTCGTTGAAGACAACAACGAGTGACTTCGGCACCTCACGCACCAGCGTCTCCAGGTCGGGGAGGGTCATCATCCCGCCACCGTCTCCACAGGTGAGCACGGTGAATCGGTCCGGACGAGCGAGGGCGGCCCCGACCGCAGTGGGAAACCCGAACCCAATACCGTGAAAGGTTAGCCCCGGATGCTGCAGCCCGTAGGGATCCGGCGAGTCAGCGTACATCGCCAGCCAGCCGAGGAAGTGCCCTCCATCTTGCACCAGGGTCCGCTCGGCTGGAAGCAGTTCGTTGAGTCTCCAGGCCAGCGCCCTCGGGTTGATGCGTCCGGCCTCATCCGTCTCCGGCATGTCCACCGGACGATGGATCGACTTGTCAGCGACTTCAGGGTGTTCCGCTCGCCAGTCTGAGTTGGCGGAGTGATCGTCCAGAAGCTCATTGAGAGCCTCAGCGAACGCGGCGATGTCCGAACGAGCATGCACGGTCACGTCCGGGTGGGTCGACTCAGCTTCCAGGTTCACTTGGATGATCTCTCGTCCGCCCGTCAGCAGGGTTCCGTAGCGCATCTGGAACAGATTCATACTGGCGCCCAGCACTAGCACGACGTCGGCCTGGCGCATCAGGTCAGCTGCCCCGACGGTCGCAAAGCCGCCCGCGATCCCCAAGTCCCAGTCGGAACCAACATAGTTTCGGGCCATCACAGAGGAGGCGAACAGCGCGTTGAGTCGGTCGCCCACGGACTTAACTGCCTCTCGCGAGTCAGCCAAGAGTGCGCCGCGACCCGTGATGATCAGAGGGCGCTCGGCGCCGCGCAGCAGCTCGGCTGTTCGCTCAACGTCGTCGTGTTTCGGGCTCACCATTGCCTGCGGCTCGATCTCGGCGCGCGGCTGCTGGGGCTCGGCGGGCACCTCAGCAATGTCGTAAGGAATCGAGACGATGACGGGTATCAGGTCCCGAGCGGCCAGGTCGTACGCCTCATGCGTCAATCGGGCAGCGTTAGACACATTGACGCTCAAGGTCTTCACCCCGAGAGCACTGGCCATCGCCGTCTGATTGATATCGAAAGCCCGAGGCGTCGACGGCCCTTCCCCCACGACCAGCACCAGCGGAGTGCGTGCCACCGCCGCCTCGGCGAGAACCGTGAGCGTGTTGGTGTATCCGGGACCATAAGTGGTCGTTGTGGTGGACACTTGACCGGTCGACAGGTAAAAACCCTGTGACATCGACGTCGCCCCGGCCTCATGGCGGGCCTTGACATAGCGGTGGCCCAGATCGATCAGTCGACCGACGACGAACGCATTGCCGTTCCCCATAATCCCGAAAGTCACTTCGGAACGCTCGGCAATGACATCGGCAACGATGTGGGATACCAGGGGCCGCTCGTGAGCAGGCAGGGTTTCGGTGCTCATGATCCTCGATTCTGTGATGAGTGCGTCGATCCGCTGGCAGAAGTGTCTCTTCGATCCGGAGTCACAGGGGATTCAGGTACAAGAGATCACGCGGCAGATCATTGTCAGACTCATCCTTTTCTGCCGACGAAAAAAGATCAAGGGAATCACGTTCGGCATACCGGATAAGGCTCATCCGGAATGCCTATGGAGTTCTTGGACGAAACCCCAGTCTGCGTGTTGTGTGTCACCAGTGGTCTTGACATAGTTGCCTCATGTCAGCCTCAGTCCCTGAATTTCTCTGTATCGGAGAGACCATGACCCTGGTCTATCCCGATCCTTCGTCGCCCTTGGAAGATGCCGCCTCATTCCGCATGCATATCGGCGGAGCGGAGTCGAACCTGGCTCTGTATCTCTCCAGCCTCGGCCACACCGCCGGCTGGCTCAGCAGGGTCGGTGACGATCCTTTCGGGCGTCGCATGACCTCCGAATTGCAGCGCTACGGCGTCGACACATCCTCCGTCGTGGTCGATCCGGAGGCTCCGACCGCGGTGTACTTCAAGGACCCCACACCACAAGGCACGAAGGTCTACTACTATCGTCGAGGATCCGCGGCGTCACGGATGGATGCCTCCGATATCGAGCGAACGGACTTCGCCGGAGTGCGCGTCGTCCACCTCTCCGGAATCACCCCTGGGCTCTCGGTCAATTGCGCCGCCATGGTCGATCATGCCATCGAGACCGCCCGGTCCCACGGTGCCATAGTTTCCTTCGACGTCAACTACCGTCCCGGCGTCTGGGGTGTCGAGACGGCGGCACCGGTGCTCGCCGAGCTCAGCCGACGTGCCGATGTCGTCTTCGTCGGCCGCGATGAGGCCGAAATCCTGTGGGGGACTGTCACCGCCAGTGAGATCGCTGGATATTTGGATCTCCCAGGGACGCTGGTGGTCAAGGACGGCGACGTCGGCGCCACCGAGTTCCACGCTGGCGCCGAGACCTTCGTACCTTCAATTCCGGTGACGGTGGTGGAGCCGGTCGGCGCCGGCGATGCATTTGCGGCAGGCTACCTTTCCGGTCTCGTTGCGGGAGCGTCTACCGAAGAGCGGCTGGAACGAGGTCACCACTTGGCAGCGCGTGCGCTGACCTCGCTGTCCGACTTCAACCCCCTCGATTCGTCGAAGCACGACGAACCTTCCGCGTCCTCGGCTCGCCTCAACTAACTCGTCCTATGCCCGCTCTTCCCCTAAACGAAGGAACATCACAATGACGCACAGCACTTGGTTCGACGATCATCTCCATGGATGCCCGATCATGGCTATCCTGCGTGACTTTTCGGTGGAAGAGAGTCTCGTGCTCTCCCATCGGGCCTGGGATCTGGGGGTCGAGCACGTGGAAGTCCCCATCCAGAATCAACAAGGTCTCGAGGCATTGGCCGCGGTGGTGGAAGCCGGACGTTCTCGCGGCAAGTACGTTGGCGCCGGAACCGTGGATTCTGCCGAAAAGGTATACCAGGCTCAGAAGATCGGCGCGGTGTATACCGTGGCTCCCGGTTTGGACGATGATGTCATCCGGGCGAGCATCCGCGCTGATCTACCGCATCTTCCGGGAGTCGCCACCGCAAGTGAGATCCAAGGTGCATTGAGGCATGGTCTCACCTGGATGAAGGCGTTTCCCGCCCATACTTTAGGCCCAGACTGGTTCTCGGCGATGCGCGGACCTTTTCCTCAGGTCAACTTCGTCGCAACTGGAGGTCTGGATGCCACGAACGTGGAGTCCTATCTAAAAGCTGGTGTCCGGGTGGCTGCCGTTGGATCTGCTCTGCAGCACCAGGATCAACTCAACCGCTTGGGAGCGCTCATCACAGCACCAGCCAACGAGAACTAAATCAAACGAAGCTCTCGCAGATTTGAAGCGCAGCACAGGGGCGGTCGACAACTGTCGACCGCCCCTGTGTCGTGGTAACACCGCTGCGATGCGCGAGTCTACTTCGTGCGGATTGCGGCGGCCTTTACTCGCGTGTAGAAGGTCAGGGCGTCATGGCCCTGTTCCTTGTAGCCGGATCCGGAGTCTTTGAACCCGCCAAAGGGATGGTGAATATCCCATCCGGTGGTCGGTTGGTTGATGGAGACCTGCCCGGTGTCCACTCCGTAGAGGAAGTCGAAGGCCTGCCCCAGATCGCGAGTGAAAATCGAGCTGGACAGGCCATAGACCGAATCATTGACGAGCTCGATAGCTTCGTCCAGGGTATCGACTTCGACCATTCCTAACACGGGGCCGAATACTTCCTCGGCCCAGAGGTCATTCTGTGTGGTGATCTGTAGGAACGTCGGAGCGACGAAGTAGCCGGCCTCGGCTGCTGCCCCGGTCAGTTCGTTCTCAGCAACCACTTCGGCGCCCTGTGCCCGCGCACGGCTAATGTGTTCACGAATGGACTGCTGCGAGGCCTCATCCACGACGGGTCCCAAGTCGGCGCCCTCGGTTTGGCCGGGGGCCACATGGAGTTGGATCACGGATTCAGCGATCATGTCGCGGACCCGGCTAGCGACCCCCTTCTGAACGATCAGCCGACTGGTCGCGGTGCAGCGCTGGCCAGCTTGGGCGAAGGCACCAGCAACGATTGTTGGCACCGCCAGCTCGAGATCGGCATCGTCCATGATGACTGCGGCGTTCTTGCCGCCCATCTCGGTTTGCACTCGTACACCACGGTGTGAGAGCCGGTTCTGGATGTCCTTGCCAACCGCGGTGGATCCGGTGAAGGAGACAGCCTTGAGCTGGTCGAATTCGAAGAGCGCGTCACCGATTTTGGACACCCGTCCCGTGACCGTCCCCAGGACTCCGGCCGGCAGACCCGCTTCGTGGAGGATCTCTGCCAGTCGCAGAGTGATTAGCGGCGTCACGGTCGCTGGTTTGATGATCACAGCGTTGCCCGAAATTAGCGCCGGCCCCAGCTTGCGCGCCGGCGTGAGCAGTGGGTCGTTCCAGGGGGTGATCAAAAGCACGACACCGAGCGGCTCAACCAGTCGAGCGGCGAAGGTTTCCGGGCGTCCATCCGGAAGAAACTGTCCGAACTCGTCGCGGCCCATCGAGCCGTAGTACTCGAAGAATTCGGCAGTCTTGCCCACTTCACCGGTGGCTTCGGCGGTCGTTTTACCCATCTCCGTGACGATTGTGGAGACCAGCTCGTCCTTGTGCTCACGGATCAGCTCGGCGGCGCGCAGCAGGACTTTTCCACGCTCCAGTGAACCGGTCTTCTTCCAGGTGGTCGCGCCCGCCGTCGCTGCAGCGAAGACCTGTTCCAGATCTTCTTTCGTCATCGACGGCACCGATCCGACCTTCTGATCGGGTCGTGCCGGGTTGAAAACGTCGATCCGTTCCGAGGTGGAGCCCTCCACGAATTCACCGTTGACGAGATTTTTCAGATTCAGTTCCATGTATCTTCCCTAACGCTGTTATCTGTTCTTCGGCCGTACTGAGTGTGCAGCGCCTCAGGGCGCCGTGACGGCAAAAGCGTCGTCGAGGTCGCCGGTCTCCATCGATTCGAAGAGAGCGGCGATCTTCCCCTCATCGAAGGTTTCTGGGTTGGTGGGTCGTGGGTAGGAACCAACGCACAGCTGGGCCATCTGCGGGATGGACTGCGCATCCACTTCGGCCTCAGCAAGGGTGGTCGGCAGGCCCAGACGCTTCGCCAAGTCCTGGACATATCCCGCTGCGTCGCGGAGCTGATCACTGGCGCCGCGAGTCAGGCTCCGTGCTATCCGTTCTGCAAGAGCTGGCTCAAGATTCTGGTTGTAGGCGATGCAATACGGCAACGCGATCGCGCAGCTGACGCCATGGGGCATCGGCCGGACGTTCGCCAGGCAATAGGCCAGTGAATGTCCGATCACGACACCTGCGTTCAGCGCCTGTCCGGCCAGATGTGAGCCCCACATGACATAAGCCAGTGCTTCCTTATCGCCGGCATACGCCGCCTCAATGTTGTCAGTGATCAGCTCCATCGCACGCAGCGAGTGAGTGGAGGAAAGAATCGAGGCGTTGGTCCCCATCAGACTCTCGGTGGCGTGGGCCAAAGCGTCCATACCGGTGGCGGCAATGACGGATGGCGGCAACGAAGCGACCATCTCGGGGTCAACGATCGCGATCTGCGGGATGAACAGATCGCATGCAGAGACGCGTTTGGTGCCGTCGATGGTGACCATCGCGATCTTAGTGGTCTCGGATCCAGTGCCGCAGGTGGTGGGGATCAGGATCATCGGCGCCACCCCGTTCTCAGGGTTCACCGATCCTATCCAGTCCGCACACGTGCCCTCGTTACGCAGCATGAGTGCGATCAGCTTGGAGGAGTCCAGCACCGAGCCACCGCCCACTCCGACGACAGCGACAGCTTTAGCGCTTCGCGCGTCACCAATGATCGGATCCAGCACGTCGGAGTTCGGCTCGGCGCCGAATCCGCCATGGGTGACCACCGTGAAACCTGCCTCGATCAAGGAAGCTTCGATGGGATCGATTAGCCCAGCCGAACGGACCACGTCGTCGACGGCGAGCAGCACCGTGCCCCCGTCGACCCCAAGTCGGTCACGCAACGCAGCACCAGCGGATCGGGCTGAGCCAGCTCCTCCGATGACCGCCGAGGGGGCGAGAAATACGGATTCTTCGGTGGGTGATGGATTCCAGTTCTTACTGCTCATAGCACTCCGGCTTTCTCGTGTTTCTTCGTGGTGATCGTCATTCCTCCGGGCGTCTGCTCGGGAATGACGAGAGCTTTGATGACCTGACCTGCGGCGGTGTCGCGTAGTGCCCGCTCGGCCTGGTCCAGGGGGTAGGGAGTCACCATGCGCGTCAGCTTTTCCTGATGCTCGGCGATGAAATCTGCGGCTCGATGAAAATGCTCGGTCCGATAGCCGTAGCTACCGTGGAGGGACATACCGCCGCGCACCAACAGGTTCATCTGGACTTCCGGCAAGCGTCCGAACAAGCCCGGCACCGCAATGCGGGCCCGATTGGCGCAGGCACGCACCGCGCGATTGAGTCCGTCTTCGGATCCGGAGGCCTCCACCCAGTAGTCCGCTGGCGTTGTCTCCACTCTTCGGCCTACGGTCAGGCCCAAGTCAGCGGCGCAGTTCAGGCGGATTTCGTCGGCGTCCGGGCGCCCGTAGATGGTGACATTGGCACCTCGGCGGCGACATTCCAGCGCCGACAGCAGTCCGATAGTGCCTGGGCCGGTAACGCCAACCTGGGCACCTTCCAAGGAGTCGGGCAGCGCTTCGAGCGCATGCAACACGATGGCCACCGGCTCGTGCAATGCGGCGATCTCAAGGTCCAGGTCCCGATCGATGGCGACCACGCGCTGTGCGGCAATGGTGAAGAACTCGGCGAGCCCGCCGTCACTGTGCAGCCCGAGGCAAGTGCGGTTCGGGCAGTAGTTGCCCCGGTCCGCCGCGCAGATATTGCAATCCAGACACCCTTGGATCGCGATCATCGCGACCCGTAACCCGACCCAATCTTGGTCTAGGTCCGAATGCTGTCCGATCACGGTTCCGACCGTTTCATGTCCCAACGTGACCGGCGGGCGCATCCACTCATAGCCGGCATCTCCGCGGCAAGCATGTACATCGGAACCGCACAGGCCGACAGCTTCACTACGGACAAGCAGCTCACCAGGGCCGGAAACCGGGACATCAACGTCATCAAGTGCGATGTCCCAACCATCGAGGGATTGAACTCGCAACGCGCGCATGGTCGATACCGAGTCGTGCGTGGGACGTTCATTCATCACGTCACGACCCAAAGTAGGATTCGCGTACTGTGTCCGAATTGCGCAGTTCCTCGGCGGTTCCGGACACCTTAGTCTGGCCGCCGTCGATGATCGTGGCGAAGTCCGCAACCTCCAAGGCATGTTTGATGTGCTGCTCCACGAGCAGCACGGTCATCCCCGTGTCCGCGATGTCGCGGACAATCTGGAACATCTGCGTCACGATCACCGGTGCTAGACCGAGAGACATCTCATCGATCATCAACACTCGAGGGTCAGCCATCAGTCCGCGACCCACAGCACACATCTGCTGCTCACCGCCCGACATCAACCCGGCTTCTTGCTTACGCCGCTCGGCCAACCGCGGGAAGAGGCCATAGACCTTCTCTAACCGCTGCGTCGTCTTACGGTCCTTGCGTTTGGAATAGCCGCCCAGAACCAGATTGTCTTCCACTGACATCGATCCGAACAGCCGTCGACCTTCAGGAACGTGAACGATTCCGAGATTAACCCGTTCGGCTGGGCTCATCTTCGTGATGTCCTGGGACTCAAAGCTCACTGAGCCGCTGGCGGCTGCCACCGTGCCCGAGATAACGCGCAAGGTGGTTGATTTGCCCGCCGCGTTGGGACCCAGCAGTGCTGTGACCTGATGCGGCTTCAGCGATAGCGATACGTCTTCCAGCGCTTGGGCATCTCCGTAGAAGGCAGAGATGTTCTTGACGTCCAACATGATTCGTCTCCTTTAACCTTCTCCGAGGTAGGCCTGAACGACCTTCGGATCCTTGATGACGGTTTCGGGGTCACCCTCGGCGATAGTCTGTCCGTGGTCCAACACCATCATCCGGTCGGACACCTCCATGACAGCCGAGACGATGTGCTCGATCATCAGGATCGCCACGCCGCGGTCGCGAACACGTTTGACGAACGGGAGCACCTTGGTGACTTCGTTGCTATTCAGTCCCGCCAGCACCTCGTCGAGAAGCAACAGCTTCGGATCGGTGGCCAAGGCCCGTGCAACCTCGACGCGCTTGCGCTGTGCCAGGGTCAGTGATTCGGTGGGAGCGTTGGTCAAATGCTCGATACCCAAATCCGCGAGTAGCTCGCGAGCCTTATCGTGTGCTTTAGACACCTTGGCGTCGTTGACCAGCAGGGGAACCATCACGTTCTCGACCACGGTCATTCCCCCGAAGGGTCGCACGACCTGAAAAGTCCGGCCGATCCCGACGCGGGCCCTGTCAGCGGATCCCATACGGGTGATGTTCTGCCCGTTGAAGTGGACACTGCCCTGGTCTGGGATGAACATTCCGGAAACGAGGTTAAAGAATGACGTCTTGCCCGCGCCGTTCGGTCCGATGATGCCGATAATTTCCTGAGGCTGCAGCTCCAGCGATACCCCGCCCACAGCTTGGACTCCACCGAACCGCTTCGTGACGCCGTCAACGCTCAGCACAGGTTGATTCGTGCTCATCGCTCGTCCTCCTTCTCATCAATGCTCGCCGCAGTCTCAACCGCAGGCTCGCGCCGGTTCTTGCCCATCAACCGACGGACCACCGCGTGGTATCCGTCGACGAGACCGCCCGGAAGCAGTCGAACCATGGCGATCAGCACGATGCCGTAGATCATGAAGTTCACGCCCTGGGCAGCACCCGAGAATGTGACGCGCAGCCACTCGCCCAAAGGAGTCATCACGATGGCTCCGACAATGGGTCCAGCAATGGTGCCCATGCCGCCGATGATTCCATTGAGCGCTGGTTGCACGGAGTACAGCGCGGAGTTGAACTGGGTCGCTGGGTCGATGACAAAGAAATAGATGGCCGCGAATGCACCGAACACGCCCGTCATGGAAGCGGAAATGACCAGTGCCAGCACCTTGATGCGGTTGGTTTTTACACCGAGCGCTTGAACGGCCTCTTCATCGGAGGCGATGGCGCGCAGGTGGTATCCCAGCTTCGACCGGTAGATCCAGATTGAAGCCCAAATTGCCAGGACGGCCATCGCCATCACAATGTAGTAGTACGGTTCCCGGTCCTGAAAGGAGATGTAGAGGAACCCTTCATCGGCGGGCGTGGTGATACCCACCGAGCCGTTGGTAACGGGAACGGCCCAGACTGCCAGCAGCCGCAACACCTCGACGAATGCCAGGGTAGCCAGCGTGAAGAACGGTCCGCGCAATCGGACCATTGGGATCGCCAGCAGCAAGGACCCGAACCCTGCCACGAGTCCACCAGCCAGGATGCCGATCCACGGGTTCACGCCGAAGTCGACATACAAGATCGCGACCGTGTAGGCGCCCAATCCGAAGAAGGCTGCGTGGCCCAGGGAGAGGATCCCACCGAAGGCAAGGATGTTCCAGGCAACAGTGATGCCGATGTACATCAGCACCAAGACACCGATGTGCAGCAGATACTGGTCCGAGGTAACGAGGGGAAGCAGCAGCGCGATCGCTGCAGGGATGATGATCCAAGGGAGTGACAGTTTTTTCATTTCAGGCCCACCTCCGCGTTACGGGCTGCGCCACCGAAGATGCCTTGAGGGCGCACGATGAGCACGATGATGAAGACAACGAAAACTGCTACCTGTTGCAGGCCCGGGTCAAGATAGGTTCCGGTCAGGGTTTCCACGACCCCGAGAATCAGACCGCCCACTAGTGCGCCTCCCATGTTTCCGAGACCGCCGAGGACAACCACAACGAACGCCATCAGCGTGAAGTGTGCACCGGCGAGCGGGTAGGCCGCCTGGAACGGGATGATCAGGCTTCCGGCGACTCCGGCCAATCCGACGCCGAGCCCCATGGCTAGCAGGTAGTACCGGCGAACAGGAATACCGATGGTTCCGGCGGTCTCACGGTCCTCGACGATTGCGTTAAGAACCTTGCCAGTGAGAGTGCGCTTCATCAGGTAGAACAACCCGAAGACCAGGAGCAGTGCGACCAGGAACGCCGTGATTCGCCCGTAAGTCACGCTGATCCCCAGGATGGTGAAGTTCTGCTCTGCCCAAGGAACGTTCACGGTACGGAACTGACCGCCGAACATGAAGAGCGCGAGGTTCTGCAGAAAAACTGAAAGCCCCAGCGTCAAGAAGATCTTCATCATGGGCGAGGAGTTGATCATCGGGCCAACCAAGAACTGCTGGATCAAGACACCCAGTAGGAAGGTCACCGGTGCCACGATGATCAGTGACAGATAGGGGTTCAGGTCGAAGGTGAGCCAGAGCCACCATGTCAGGTACATGCCGACAAGGACGAGCTCGCCATGGGCGAAGTTGATGATCTTCACCACGCCGAAGATCAGATTCAGGCCGACGGCGATGAGCGCATACACACCACCGAGCATCAGGCCCGCAACCACGATTTGAATCAGTTGTTCCATCGTTGGTTCCTTTCCGTCACAGGCCGAACGGCGTGATCATTTGGGGTTCGCGCACCGCAGCCTCCGGCGGCCACACGGTCTCGAGGTTTCCGTCGCTCCATTGCATGACGTACATCTCGCCGCGAGTGTTCTGGTTGTTTTCGTCCAGGGAGTAGCCCCATCCGGCTGTCGTCGAGGCAGGTGGCAGCGACATTGACTGCGCGGCCTCGCGGAAGGCATCTGGGTCGTCGTTACCGCCAGTGCTCTCCAGGATGTCGAAGACGAGATTGGCTCCGCTGTAGTTGGCCATGGAGTGGCCTGAGGCCGGGTCGCTGCCGAAGCGCTCGCGATAGCTCTCCACGAATTCATCGATGCCGGGGGTGTAATCCGGACTGATGTGGATCTGGGCGAAGTCAACGTCGTAGACGCCCTCCGTCAGCGAGCCCACGGAATCGTAGAAACTGCGCAGCGAGTGCCCACCGCCGGTGCCGATGAACGCGCCGAGCTTGACGTTGTTGTCGCGGATCTGGCGTGCCAACAGCACAGCGTCTGCGGCGTATGAGACCGCTAGAACGATATCCGGACTCATCTGGCGCAGACGCAGGACCGTGGATGAGAGGTCCGTCGACGTCGCGCTGTAGGCTTCGCCGCGGAAGCTAGTCAGTCCGATCTCCTTGGCTTGTTCCGCCGCCAAGTCGATAATGGACTGGCCGTAGGAGGAGTCCTCGTGCAGCATGACGACGCTGAGCTCCGAGACCGGTTTGCCCAGCTGGTCGGCAAGATAGTTCTCGATGAAATCCATATGGCGGACCGTCATGTCTCGCGCCGTCGGATTCATTCGGAAGACGTTGTCGTATCCGCGCGCGGTAATGGCCTCCGAGACGGCACCCAGCTCCACATAGGAATTGCCGGTGCGCGCGTAAACCTCAGACGCTGCCAAGCCCAGCGATGAACCGTAGGCTCCCAACCCCAGCTTGGTGTTCTGGTTAAACACCAGTCGTCGCGCTTCGGATGCCGCCGCCGCCACATCCGGGACGTCGGCAAAGATCAGCTCGATCTCTTTGCCTGCAATCCCTCCCTGGCGGTTGCGTAGATCCGCAGCGATCCGTACTCCTCGCCAGGATTCCTCCCCCAGCAGCGCGTTCGGCCCGGTCACCGGGAACATCGCTCCCAGGCGGAGAGTGGATTCGTCTGTTCCGGGTCCGGCGCAGCCCGATAGCATGGGAACAGCCGACGCTGTTACCAGCCCGGCTCCCGCCCACTGCAGAAAACGGCGGCGCCCGATCCCTGATGTTGCGTTGGACATTGATACTCCGATGTGTGAATGACGGTCGATGAAGATTCGTAGTGCCACAAGGGCTCTGGCCGTTGCGGCACAGGGTCAGTAGGTGGTCCAGCCACCGTCGACCATCAGCAGCTGGCCCGTGACATAGCTCGAGGCTTCAGAGGCCAAGAAGACGGCGGCACCCACCAGTTCCTGCGGGTCGCCAAAACGCCCCATTGGGATCCGGTCGAGCATCTTTTGGTAGCGTTCCTTGTCCCGAAACAACGGCTCAGTCATTTCCGTGCGGAAGTAGCCGGGGCCGATGGCGTTGGCGCGAACTCCCGAGCCAGACCACTCGCCGCTGAGCGAACGAGTCACCCCGTCTATGCCAGATTTCGTGGCCATATAGGCCGCCACGTTCGGCACGAACTGCAGGCTCGTGACGGATCCGATGAAAATGTGGCTGCCGTGTCTGCGGTCTGCCAGCTGACGCCGTCCGACTTCCTGTGACAGCAAGAACGGTGCCGTCAAGTTGACGTGCAGTACCTGTTCCCAAGCGGAACGCTCAAATTCTTCGGCAGGCTGTCGGTGCTGGATTCCCGCAGCATGTAACACCACGTCCACGGGACCATCCAGTGCCTCCTCAACACGGTCCAGAAGCTGCGCCGGTTCCTCGGTTCCCACGTCTCCGGCAAGTCCCACCGCGCCTGCACCAATGTCGTTGGCCGCGGCGTCTACCTGTTCTTGGGTTCGAGAGACCAGAGCGATCTGCCCGCCGGCAGCGTGGAGGCCCTCGGCCAAGGCACGTCCGAGACCACGGCCGCCGCCGGTCACGAGAATTCGCTTGCCCTGAAGCGAGAAGAGATCTGTGCTCACCTGCGGTTCACTTCCCTGTCGTTGGAAATGGATCCGTTCACCTTCTACCAAGGCCCCTCGCAAGCGCACCATGGTGGATAAACGCCCCGAGAACCCGTAATTGGATCCAATTGAGTTACATGCAACCAGAGAATGTGACCCACGTCAACATTAAGAATTAGGCAGTCGACTCGATACCGGGTCCCTGATCACTTCAATAGCAGGCGTTAGAGGCATCACGTCGAAGACTCAGACTGGTCAGACGGCCCATTTCACCCAAAGCCGGAATTCGGCGCGTTGGATCCAAGGATTGATCTTTGGGCACGACGAAAAGTGCTGGCCATCTCCAGCGTGTCCGGCAGCGGCCGTGCCAGTTAGGCGAAAATCTCCTCGGAATCGGAGATGGTCTGTCGCGTTCGGTTGATGTGCAGTCGGACCAGCGCCCGCGCCGATTCTTGGTCGCGCCGGCGCACGGCGTCAACGATGAGCGCATGGTCATGGTCCGTCATCTGTGCGCGATCGTCGTCCAAACGATTGGCCAGCGCTCGACGATAGTGCTGCGTGGTGTTCCACAGCCGCTCGACCTGTTGCCGCAAGGGTTCATACCGCACACCGGCGTAAGTGAGCAGGTGGAACTTGCGGTCCAGTCTCAGAAAATCCTCGATCTTCACCCGCGGCAGGGTCGCTTCGTGCAACTCCTCGGCGACCGCAACGATCTCGTCAACCTGTCCTTCACTAAGGTGCGGCAACGACTCAGCGATGGCCAGAGGCTCCAAGGCCTCGCGCATCTTGTAAACCTGCTCGAATTCGAACCGATCCAGCTTCGACACCCAAGCACCGCTGTGGGCAATCGTGGTCACCAGACCCTCGGCCTCGAGCTGACGCAGGGCCGTTCTAACGGGCATGCGAGAGGCGTTGAACCGCGACGCCAACAGCTCCTGCCCGAGCCGCTGCCCTGGAGTGAACTCTCCCGCCAGAATTTCGGCACGCAGCCGCTCCGTAACGGACTCCGCAGTAGCAGGTGCACCAAACGGTGAGGCACCGACTGATTCATCGTGCGCGTCTAGGGATGCCACAGCAGTACCTCCGCATCGCGTTCATAATGTTTCCCCCCTGGGAAAGAGACTAACTCGAATTGCATGCCCCACGGTGCGATGAAGTACACCCAGCGCTGCCCCAGACTCGCACCGGAACTGGCGGTCGGCTCACCCATAACCTTGATGCCGTGTCTACGCAAATATGACACTGCCAAGTCCAGATCATCTACATACAGGGCGATGTGATGGCCTCCCATATCGGAGTTCTTGGGCCGCTCATACACCTGGTCGGGAGCTTCGTAATGGAAGACCTCGAAGTTGGATCCGTTGAAACAGCGATAGAAGCGAATCTCCTGAATTTGTGCCTCCGGATGCACCCCAATCCGCGCGGCCATCAGTTCCTCATCCTGCGGGTACGGCCCCAAGGAATAGACAAAGTCGCACCCGAGGATGTCCACGAGGAATGCATGAGCTTGCTCGATGTCTGGGACTGTGAATCCAATGTGATCGGTCCCTCTCAATCCGGGGACACCACGAACGGTCGGCATGAGCGAATCTCCTCCTCTGGGTTGCAGGACTCGCGCACAGTGACATGAACGCGATGAGGCTATCAAACCATCACCAAGTCAATGGATCCAATAACTCGGTATTAGTACCCGTATTCTCCACTTTACGGCTGGATTGGATCCAATATCGGTGCTACGGTGTGATTCAAACCACGAGAATCTCGTGTCGATGCATCTGAAGTACCGCCGACCTTTCGGAGAACCATGCCTGAGAATGTGCCCCTCGACTATTCGACTCACGTGACGCATCTGCGCACCACGTCGGATGATTGGGACAACGCTGATCCGGCCCTGCTGGAAACGATGTTGGTGGAGATGCAGGCGATTAGATCGTTTGAGGAAGCAGTACTTGGGTTGGCCGGTTCCGGGCTGGTGCACGGTCCAGCACATTCCAGCGTCGGCCAGGAAGGCGCTGCCGTCGGCTCGGTGCTGGCTCTGCGGGGAGGCGACGGCGTCAACGGCACCCACCGGGGTCACCATCAGTTCATCGCCAAAGGCCTGAGTTATCTCCGTCCCGGTGGTTTCCGTGCTGTGGATGGCATCAAGGGCGACGAGATCGTCGAATTCCTGGAACGGACTCTGCAGGAGGTACTTGGACTCGCAGGCGGGTTTTCTGGTGGTCGTGGTGGCTCCATGCATCTGCAGTGGATGGATGCTGGCGCTCTGGGCACGAACGCCATTGTCGGCGGAGGTGTTCCGTTGGCCGCCGGGAACGCGTGGGCGCAGCGGCATGATCCTATGCAGGATGAATCGAATGCAGACTCCACCGGCGTTACCGTCACCTATTTCGGAGACGGCGCCTCCAATATCGGATCCACACTGGAGACGTTCAACTTGGCGGCCGCGTGGAAGGTACCCTTGTGCTTCTTCATCGAGAACAATCACTATGCCGTTTCCACCCATGTCGATGAGGTCACGGCGGAGCCCCGTCTGGCATTGCGCGGTCCCGGATTTGGTTTGCGATCTTGGCACGTAGACGGCATGGACCCCTTGGCCGTCTATCTAGCCCAGCAACAGGCGGTCGAGCATATGCGCTCCGGCGCCGGCGCCACCTTGATCGAAGCGGACACTTACCGTTATTTCCACCAAAACGGCCCCTTCCCCGGCAGCGCCTTCGGCTACCGCACCAAGGATGAGGAAAAGCAGTGGCGCCAACGGGACCCGATTCAGCGCGTCATCACCGAGATGCAACGCCGAGACTTGCTGTCCGACGGCGACGTCAACGACCTCATCCAGCGAGTTGGCGAGACCGTGGAGGAGATCGTCCAGAATCTCACCGAAGATGATCCCACTAGCGATCGGGCGCAGGCTGTTCGCATCAGGCCCTCGCTGTGGCCGGACCCCGCCACCGTTGACGACGGAATCCGCTCTGATTCAGCACTTCCCGATGATGTGGCCTTGCTCGATGAGCTGACGAACGGTTCGGTTATCTCTGTCCGGTTCGTGGATGCGATCGCCGACGTGCTGCATCACCGAATGTCGGATGACCCCGGCGTCGTGGTCATGGGCGAGGACATCCATCGCCTGAAAGGTGGCACCAACGGTGCGACGAGGGGTCTCAAAGACGCCTTTCCGGAGCGTGTGCTCGGCACCCCGATCTCTGAGAATGCGTTCGCCGGTCTCGCCGGCGGGTTGGCACTGACAGGCCGGTTCAAGCCGGTCGTCGAGTTCATGTATTCGGATTTCCTGTTTGTTGCGGCAGACCAGGTCTTCAATCAGATCGGCAAAGCCCGGCACATGTTCGGTGGTCAGACCTCCATGCCCGTCGTCCTGCGTTCCAAGGTGGCGATGGGCGCGGGCTACGGTTCCCAACACTCGATGGATCCTGCCGGAATCTTCGCTACCAGCCCCGGATGGCGCATCGTGGCGCCGTCCTGCGCATCCGACTATATCGGGCTCATGAACTCCGCCCTGGATCTGAACGATCCCGTCCTCGTGCTCGAGCACGTCGATCTCTACGGCCAAGAATCGTCGATCCCCGATCGGGCTCCTGACTACCGGCTGCCGGTGGGGCAGGCAGCCGTTCGCAGGGAAGGGTCGGACCTGACAGTGCTCTCCTATCTCAATATGGTGCAGCTGGCACTACAGGCCGCCGAGGAGCGCGAGGATCTGGACGCCGAAATCATCGACCTACGATGGCTCGATCGCGCCTCCTTCGATTGGGAAACCGTGGGCCAGTCCATCAAGAAGACGAACAACGTCCTGATTGTCGAGCAGGGGCCGTTGGGCACCTCGTATGGGACCTGGGT
Organism: Micrococcaceae bacterium; assembly: GCA_052084925.1. Classification (GTDB taxonomy): domain Bacteria; phylum Actinomycetota; class Actinomycetes; order Actinomycetales; family Micrococcaceae; genus CmP2. Next base: position 230,546 of record JBQDEV010000003.1, on the reverse strand, counting down.
GGCGGATGAGATCCAGCGCCGATTCTTCGATCACCTGGATCAGCCGGTAGAACGCGTCACGGGACGGGAAGCCGCTCCGTCGATCTCCAAGGTGCTCGAAGCAGCTGCCAATGCCGACATCGATGACGTTCACGCTGGTTTCGACCGGGCAGCGCGGAACCTCGGGCTGACGCCGAAGCGCTGACACTCCCCTGCCATCCGTCGATTCGAGTCACGAATATAGCCAAGAGAACCTGAGGACAACTTCCATGGCAAGCATCATCACTCTCCCCGCCATCGTGGCGGACGCTACCGACGCCGTCGTGCAGAGCTGGCTCGTCTCTGTGGGCGACACCGTGGAGCACGGGCAGCCGGTGGCTGACATCGAGACGGAGAAGGCCACCGTGGAACTTGAAGCCGAGGCCTCCGGAACCGTGAGTCGGCTTCTGGTCGAAGCCGGGTCGATCGTCCACGTCGGTGCACCAATTCTGCTACTCACCGACGGAACGGAATCCAGCGACGAATTAGACGTGCTGCTTTCCGAATCGGTGCGCTCGGAGGAGCCCCGAGAGCCGGTTGAACGGGATACATCGACCGAACCGGATGCTACGCCGACCAATCACGTCGCCGACGCGCGAATCTTCATCTCACCACTGGCACGGCGCCGAGCTCGAGAACGCGGCATTGACCCCAGCGCGCTCACCGGCTCGGGACCGGGAGGGCGGATTCTGCGCCGCGACGTCGAGAATGCCATCACTTCCCCGAGGTTGACCCCCGTCAACGACGTCGTCGACGAGACCAGCAACAGTGACTACGAAAAGGTCGAGCTGACCTCGATGCGCAAGGCCATCGCCCGCCGCCTCACCGAGTCCAAGACCCAGGTCCCGCACTTCTATGTCAGCGTCGATGTGGACATGGATGCCCTGTTCGAGTTGCGCACGAAGATCAACGCGTCGCTGACATTGGAGATTGGCAGCGGCGCCCGGTCGAAAGTTTCGGTCAACGACCTGTGTGTGAAGGCGCTCGGGCTGGCTCTGCGGGATGTGCCGGAGGCGAATGTCGCCTGGGGCGGGGATCACCTGCGGCGGTTCCGTCATGCAGACATTGCGGTGGCAATCGCGACGGACGGTGGATTGCTGACCCCCGTGGTCCGGAAGGTGGAATCACTGTCGATTTCGGCGCTGACGGAGGAACTGTCAGATTACAAGCAGCGCGCCTCCTCGGGAAAGATCCGACAGCAGGAGTTGGAGGGCGGGACATTCAGCCTGTCTAATCTTGGCATGTTCGGTACCCGGGAGTTCTCCGCAATTCTGAATCCGCCGCAGGCCGGGATCCTGGCTCTGGGTGCGGCGGAGAAGCGCGCGGTGGTGCGTGAGAATCAGTTGCAGATCGCCACTCAGATGACCGCTACTTTGTCGGCAGATCACCGTGCCATTGACGGCGCGGTTGCCGCCCAACTGTTGGCCGCTTTCCAGCAGAGGCTGGAAAATCCGCTGGGTCTGCTGGTCTGAGTACGAGAGGAATATGACTATGAGTACTACGTCCCCCTACGCCGTCCTTCCTCAGCCGGAGACGGTGCTGGCCGTAACGGGCGGCGCATCCGGCATCGGCTTCGAGACTGCCCAGCTGTGGTGCGACCGCGGCGGCCGTGTCGCGCTGTTGGATGTCAACGCCGATCAGACCGCGGCGGCCGTGAAGACGCTCACTTTGACTCACGGTGTCGGCCGCGCTCGCGGCGTGCACTGCGACGTCACGGACTCTGCCAGCGTGGAGTCCGCTCTCGCGTCCATTCGCGCCACCGAAGGCCGCCTGGATGCACTAGTCAACAGCGCTGGCATCGCCCGCCCGGTACCGTCAGAGATGACCACCGATGAGGACTGGAACGTCGTGGTCGACATTCACCTCGGCGGCACGATGCGCGTCAGTCGGGCAGCGTTCCCCTTGCTTGCGGAGACGGGCGGTGCCATCGTCAATCTCTCCTCTGTCGCGTCTGTGGTCGGCATGCCGCATCGACTCAGCTACACCACCGTCAAGGCGGGCATGGGAGGGCTGACCCGCACCTTGGCCGTCGAGTGGGCTCCGCACGGCATCCGCGTGAATGCGGTGGGCCCGGGATACGTCAGCACGCCGCTGAATCAGACGCTGGCGGAGGAGGGGAAGCTACGCGCTGACCTCATCGAAGCGCGAACCCCTCTGGGCCGGTTCGCCAAGCCTTCGGAGATCGCCGAGCCGATCGTCTTCCTGTGCACTGCTGCGGCGTCTTTCATCACTGGCCACACGCTGATGGCCGACGGCGGTCTCACCGTGGATGGTGCCTGGTACGGTCATGCACGGGTCACTCCGAACGATGGGCACACTTCATGACCGGATCATCACCGACAGATACACCGTCGCGTTCGATGGTGCAGTACGACTTCTCTGGACGCCGAGTCCTGATCACAGGTGCCGCCGGTGGTATCGGGGGCGAATGCGCCCGGCTCTTGGACACCGCGGGCGCCGAGCTGGTGTTGATGGATCTCAACGAAGACCGGTTGCACGAGCTCCGTGACGAGCTAGGCACCACCCATAATCATCGGGTGGTTGCGGGAGATCTTTCGGACGCAGCGACCCTCGAGCAGTTGGTCGCCGTCGTCGAGCATGGGCCTGGTGTCGATGCGCTCATTCCAGCCGCTGGTATCTATCGTGATCAACTGATTACGGAGATGACCTGGGATCAGTGGCGGCAGACGATCTCCGTGAACTTGGACGCTGTGTTCGCGGTGACCCAGACGGTGTTGCCGTTTCTGAACGATCACGCGAGCATCGTCAATTTCGATTCTCTGGCTGGTGCCAGAGGCAGTCGTACCCACGCACATTACGCTGCGACAAAGGCGGCGATTACCGCATTCGGGCGCAGCCTGGCGCTCGAAGTGGGGCACCGTGGCATCCGGGTGAACTCGGTGGCGCCGGGCATTATCCGCACCTCGATGACGGACCGGCTCGTCGACGCGTCAGGTGAGACGCTGCTGGAGCAGACCCCTTTGGGACGGTATGGGACGGCGGAGGAAGTAGCCGACGTCGTGCTGTTTCTCTGTTCGGATGCCTCGTCGTTCATCAATGGTGAGGTCATCCACGTCAACGGCGGTCTCTACATGCAGTAAGGGCCGGCCGCTCCCTGACTGGTGTGCCCGGGCTGCGTCCCCGATATCCTGGAAGGGTACTGTAGCGGTTGCTGCGGTGCCCCTCTGACGCTGAAATGAGGTCATCATGCGACGACTTCTCATCCGAGCCGCCATCTACCTCGCCACCGCCGCCCTCGGACTCGGCGCTGCGGCCCTGCTGTTCCAGGACTTCCGGCTCACCTTCTACGGGTTCCTCACCGCCACCGTCATCTTCGCCGTGGCACAGACCCTGTTCACCCCGATCCTACTGAAACTGATCGAGCGCTACGCCTCGGCCCTGATCAGCCTCATCGGGCTGCTCTCCACCTGGGTGGCGCTGTTCGTGGCCACCTTGTTCACCGGCGGACTGCAGATTCGCGGGCTGAGCACCTGGATCGCCGCCACCGTGGTGGTCTGGGTGGTCACCGCCGTGGGGTCCTGGCTGCTGCCGCTGCTCTTCCTGAAGGAGGAGCGCGGCGCGGGCAAGCGCGGCGACGCCGAGAAGGGTCATTCGGCGGCGAGCCGCGCGTAACGGGAGGCCGCCTCGGCCACGTCGTTCTGGTACTGCACCGAGTTGTTGTACGAGCGGATCGCGGAGATCCACGACGACGACGATTCCAGTCCGTCGCGGGAGTTGCACAGGTAACTGGCCGCGGTCAGAGCGGCGTCATCAATATGGTGCGGGTTGGCGAATCCGTCACCGGAGCCGTCGGCACCCCAGCGGCGCCACGTCTCGGGGATGAACTGCATGGGCCCCACCGCCCGGTCGAACTCGGTGTCGCCGTCGAGCTCGCCGTTGTCGGTGTCGTAGATCAGCGCGGTGATCTCACCGTCGAGGGCGATCCCGTAGATCTCCGGACGCGCCACCCCGTCCGCATCAATAGAGCCGCCCTGCAGGGTGCCGTGCCGGGTTTCCACGTAACCGATACCGGCCAGCGTGTTCCACCCCACCGAGCAGTTCTGGGTCTCGCGCAGTCGGGCGTCAGCACCGGCGTAGGCGGCCAGCGCCCGGGCCGGAATCCCCGTGGACTCAGCCACGGTGGCCACCCAGGTCGGGTCGATGAGCTCAGAGATCGCGCGCTCGCCAACCGTTTGCTCGGCATCCACTTCGCTGGCCAGGGGCTGGTCGGTGGTGAGCTCACCGGGGGTAGCGTTGGGGTCCGTGTTCGGCACTTGCTCGGTGGGCTGGGAGGACTCGACCACCAACCGCACGGCCATATAGCCGCCGAACACCACGAGTCCGAGCACCACCACGCTCACCGTGGTGATCACGAAGAACAGCACGGTGGACGTGAAGAAGTGACGTTGCGCAGGCATCGCTCTCTATTATCCCCGAATCGCGCGGGAGCAAATTCAGCCAGCCGCGCGGGCGTACTGATCAGCGACCCGTGCCACCTGTGCCTGATACTCCACGGAGTTGTTGTAGGAACGTACCGCGGCGATCCACGCCCCTGAATCCTCGAGCGTGCCCTGCGCATGGCAGAGATAGTGCACGGCGGTCAGCGCCGCGTCGTCGATGTGGTGCGGATCGGCAATACCGTCGCCGGAACCGTCCCGTCCCCACTGTTCCCAGGTGCCGGGAATGAACTGCAAGGGACCCACCGCCCGGTCGAATTCCGGGTCGCCGTCCAGTCCCCCGCCTTCGGTGTCCCGGATCAGCGCGGTCCCGTTCCCGTCCAGGGCCACCCCGATGATCTCCGGCCGGGCCACCCCGTCCGTTCCGATGGACCCGCCACCGAGGGTGCCGTGATGGGACTCGACGTAGCCCAGGGCGGCAAGGGTGTTCCAACCGACGGCGCAGTCCAGTTCGGACCGGGCCAGCGCATCGGCACCGGCGTAGGCGGCCAGAGCCCGCGTCGGAATGCCGGTCGCCTGGGAGACGCGCTGCACCCAGGCCGGGTCGACCAGTTGTGAAACCGCCTGACCTGCTGGTGCCAACGCAGCTGTTTCAGCGTCGTCTGTTTCGTCCGCGTCATCAGGATCGGCTGATTCTGGCTCCGTCGACGGTTCCGAGGCCGGCTGGTCAACGTCCGCTGATTTCACCGCGGATCCGGCGGCCGGGTTCTCAGCGGGGCTTGACTGGGTTTCGTCCCCGCGCACCACCTGCACGCCTGCGGCCACCAGGCAGAGCAGACACAGCAGGCAGGCGGCCACCGTGATGATCGGGAGGATCACCCCGCGGCGCGCAGAAAAACGAGCAGACAAAGGTGATCAGTTCCGGTCAGTTCGATTCGGGCGGGGACCCTTCGGCAGCGGCGGAGGCGTGGTCGGGCGCGCTACGGTGGGCTCCGAGGTTGTCGTCGCACTGCTGGGTGCCTCCGGCGCGACGTCGGCAGGCTGGGCCGCTGCAGCTTCGGGTGCTGCTGGTTCAACAGCCGCTTTCTTAGCCTTACGACGACGGAGGAAGAACCAGGTCAGTCCGCCGGCGAGCAACAGGATGACGACGAGGGTGCCCCAGGGGATCACGACGACCATAGCGGTGGTTTCCACGAGTTCACCCGCTTCGCCCGCGGCGGTGTAGGAGACGGTTTCGACCGTGATCTGGTGCACGAAGAACGGCCAGATAGACAGCGACTGCTGCTCGGTCGAGGAACCGGTGGGCATGAGCTCGTTGATCTCTTCGCTGAGCTCATCCTGCGCGGCCCCGCCGAGCGAAGCGCTCACCCTGGAAATCGGCCGGATCAGGGTGTTGCCGGTGTTCTCCACCGTGTAATTCACGGTGGCATCCACTGGTGCGAACGGGATCCACGCCAAGGGTGCATCCATACCGATGTCCGTGACCGTGGTGGTGGCGTTGATGTCACCGGAGACGGAGACGACGATGCGCGATGCCAGCCGCTGGTCGAGAGCCACAGTTCCGCTGCCGGAGCGCTGGGAGGTGATGATGCCGCCCAGGTGGTCGCCGGGGCCGGCGTCTTCAGGGATGGTGAGGGAGAAGTCGATGTCCTCGGACTCGCCAGCGGCAACGGTCACCGCACTCTCTGGGGTGCTCAGCCAGAGCCCTACGGCGGTGCTCTCGTGGTCCGCGGGTTGCAGGTCGAAGTTGCCAGTCGAGGTGGTGAGCCCATCGGCTCCGTAGACCTGGAGTTCCAACGGGCGGGTGCCGTAGTTGATCACCCGGACGGTGTCCTCGATGGTGTCACCAGGGTCGACTTGGTAGGAGAACGAGCTGCGTCCCTCACCGTGGTCGTTGTCGACGGGGCCGATCCCCCACGACACCGAGCCTTCGGAGCCGGTGGCGTCATCGGTCGGGGCTGCGCCGCCCACGACGGCGGATCCGACCAGCACTGCGATCACGGCAACGAGGGCGGACAGCGCGGCAAGGAGGCCGCGTACGTTGCGCGACGTTCTGGACTGAGTCGGGGCGGGCTGTCCGGGCGAGAGAACAGAGGTCATGATGTCCTGGCTTGAGTATGGTGCGGAAACGAGCTGTGGGTGTGAAACAGAGCTATGGGGCGCTCACCCGATATGTGATTCAGATGAGCGCCCCATGAACCGGTTACCGGTTCAGCTGTGTTGTGTTGATGCGGTGAAAATGCTTACTTCTGCACTGCGGTGATGGTCAGCAGTGAGGTGTAATCACCGGCAGGAGTAGATGCGGGCGCCAACAGGTTCAGCGAAGCATTGACGATTGCCGAGCTTGCATCCGTGGCCGTAGCAAGGTTATGCGACTGAGCCAGGCCGGATTCACCAGCGGTCACAGCTGCGCCCGGATTGACGGTGCCTTCACCTCCGGTGACCGAAGGAGTCCATCCTAGTGCAGACGCAGCGAACGTGTTCTGTGTGCTGATGAATTCGCCGGCTTTGCCGTTGAGCTCCCAGCCTGCAGATTCTGCGCGGGTGTCGGTCACGGTGACGTTCGGAAGTGAGCCCGTCGCCGAGAATCCGCCCGCATCGTTCACCGACGCCTTGCCCAGGCTAGCGTTGTTGGAGGCAAGCTCCCACTTGAAGATGCCCGGCTCCGGCTCACCCGGCTCCTCTGGATCTGTCGGGTCGGTGCCGCCGTCTTCTTCGATTTCGACGCCGACAGCGACATCGTCCTCGCCCGCGACAGGAATCTCGTTGTCCACCGGCGGCTCTTCTTCCTCAACCGCCGCCGTGTAGTCCAGCTCGATGTTGGCAGCCGTCTTCTTCGGATCCACGCTTCCACCCGAGGTGTACCAGTACGCTGCCTGGCCAGTCAGCACGTTGAAGTCAACCCACGACTGCGGGAAAGAGCCCCAGCCATCTCGGGTGCGATTCTGTTCCCCGGAGGGTCCGCCCGCTTCAACTTCAATCTCCACACCAGCGTAATCCGGAGTGATGGTGACGTCACCAGCCGCCGTGATTTCTACACCGGAGAAGGTCGCCAGTTCGATCTCGGTTTCGGGCAACGTAACCCACATGGACGGGTCATACATATCGGCACCGTAGCCGCTGGCGGTGCCGGTCAGTTGACCAGTACCATCAGCGTTCACGGTGAGCTCCGGGTTGCTGATCGACCAGTAGGTCATGCCACCGTAGTAAACGATGGTGAAAGTGCCGTCCCAGGCGAGTTCCGCGGTGCCCGCTTCGACATCGACGGTACCAACACCGTTCTCGAAGTTCACCTGGTTTCCGGTGGTTGACCCGGCCTGAGTATTCACACTACCGCCAGCTGCGTTCTGGCACTTGGTTGACCAGGTGGGCTGAACCTGTTCGTCAGCCGAGTTCGGCTTGGTAATGCTGACGTCGCCTTCCGCGGTCTTGTAGAACCCGTCTGCTTCGGACCACAACCGAGAGCCGCCTGCGTCTCCGGCAGCACCGGCGACGAGGAAGTTGCAGCCGCCGAAGAAGGCGCCGCCACCGGACTCATCGTTGATACGCCAGCTGAACGAAGCGTCATCGATACTTTCGGGGGCCGCCTGGGCGGGGGTGACGAATAATCCCGCCGCGGCGACGGACAGCGCTGCGACACCGGCGGTTGCTGCCGAGCGGCGCCAGAGTCGCTGATGGTTCTTTTTCATGTTTCCTCCGGTTTAGTTGTTATTGAGGGGGTGAGCAGTTAGGTCTTATTGGTCCAGGGCAGGACGAGCCAGCCGCGGTGGAAGGCGAGGTAAGTGAGCGCGCCCAAGCCCAAGAGACCGGCGAGGGAGTACAAGAATGGCTCCCGGTGCTGGTTGAAGAAATCTCGCACGCCCTCGGGGATCAACCCGGTGCCAAGCCAGTCGATCTCCTGGGCTTCGAGGGCCTGTCCGTAACGGGTCTGCAGGGCCGCGAGGTCAGCGGCATCGGCCGGAACACCGTGTTCCTGGCTCAGCGCGGCCAACAATGCTTCCAGGTCCAGCGGTTGATAGCTTCCGCCGGAGGCCCCGCCTAAGATGGTCGTCGGCGGGCCGATGGTTCCGGTACCAGTGGTCGAACCACCGGGACCGGTGAGGCCTTCGCCGCCCTGGCCGGGCTGAACGATCTCATCGGGTACGGCCGGTGGCCGGTTGGTGCTGCCTGCACCGACGAGGCGTGAAGAATCGAAGCTCACGGTCAGCACGGACGGCGGCTTGGCCAGGTCACGCAGACCTCCGGAGGTGTACCAGTAAGCGGCCTGTCCGGTCTCGACCTGGAAATCGATGAAGTCCTGAGGGAAGGATCCCCAGTTCGCCAGCGTGCGATTCTGTGCACCCGAGGGACCGCCGGCCTCAACATTGATGGCGACGCCTTCGTAGTCGGGACGTCCTTGGAAGCCGATCAGGTCGCCCTTTTCGCTCACCAATTCCGCGGAAGTCGCCTTGGAGGACTTCTCGCCGAAGGTCGCCAGCGTGATGGTGGATTCCCCGAGTTCGACCCACTTCGTGGTGTCAAACATGTCGGCCCCGTAGCCAGAGGCCTGCGCCGTCACTTCGCCGACGAGTTCTCCCGCGGAATTCTCGCGCAGTTCCAGCACTGGGTCGGTGGCCCACCAGTAGGTCATGCCGCCGTAGTAGACGACGCTGAAGGTGCCCTCCCATTGGATGGTGAGTTCTCCGGCGCTGGCGTCGTACTGGCCCTCGCCGCCATCGATAACGACTTCCGTCTCAGTGTGATTCGCGGCCGGGTCGGACGACAGCACGCGTCGGCCGTGGGGGTCCAGGCATTTGGTGTCCCAGGTCGGGGTGGTCCAGTTTCCCTGCGCGTTCAGTTTGCGCAGGCTGACGTTGCCGTCCTTCGTGGAGTACATGTCCTTGCCCTCGGCGTTGGACCAGACCTTGGAGCTGCCCACGTCGCCGGCTTGACCGGCCATCAGGAAATTGCAGCCGCCGAAGAACGCTCCCGAGTTGCTCTCCGGGTTGATGCCCCAGGTGAACTGGGCGTCTTCGATGTCCAGGTCTTCCGAGCCCAATCCGCTGTCGGATGTGCCGGGGATGGTGACGTCGATTTCGACGCCGTCTCCGCCTGTATCGGCCACCGCGGCGGGGGCTGCCCCGGTGAAGAGGAAGCCTAGGGCCAGCAGTCCGGCCCCGATCTTCGCCCAGCTCCGGGGTCCACGCGAGATGAATGTCTGCATCAGTGGCGAGCTCCCGACCCCGGTTCGGTGGTGCGGAGGGCCTCCGTGGGCGCATCGGCACGGCGACGGCCGGTGCTGGCACCGACGAGTTCCTGCTCCCACTCGGTGTCGTCGAAGGAATCTTCCGGCACGGCCGCGCTCTCCCCCGCCGCGGCAGCGGCAGCCTCGGAACCGTAGTACGCCTCGTATTCGGCCCAGGCGCGGGCGTTCTCGTCTTCGCGACGGGCACGACGGCGTCGGACGAGCGCCATCACCACCGAAACGATGATGAACACCAAGATGAGTCCGGCCACGATCAGCACGGTGATCAGCCCCCACGTCCAGGGGGAGGTGCCCTCGTCGGCTGCGGCCGCGAGCGGATCGGCGACCGCCGTGAACTCGGCCTCGACGGTTTGGGCGGAGCCCGCTCCGGTGAGTCGGATGGTGTGGGTGCCCGGCAGAAGATCTTCGGGGATCGGGATGGCTCCGGCGATCTCGCCGTACTCCCCCGCCGTCAGCGGTCCGGCACCGGTGGCGCCGCCGCCGAGGGAGGCCACCACTTGCTCACCGGGGCTGAACCCCTGACCGGTGAATCCGAGTACGCGACCGAGCTGCACCGTCTGCTGCTGGAGGCCGATGGAGGCGATCCCCGCACCCAATGCTTCGGTGGTCCCGGATTGTGCGTCGTCGCCCTCGGCAGCCTCGCCGTCTGCGCTCGCGCCGTCCTCGGAGCCACCAAGGCTCGCGGCGAGGGCATCGGCTGCGGCCTGCTGCGGGTTGGCCTCATTTCCGCCGGATCCGGAGCCGGCCGCGTCGCTGCGGTTCGCCGCGGCTGCACCCGAGTCCGTAGCGATCGTCGCGGCCTCAGCGTTGGCCGCGCCGGAGAAGGTCACCGGGGTGAAGGTCTCGTTGGTGGTGTTCACGACACCGTGGGCGCCGATGGTGATGATGCCGCAGGAGACCTGCGTGCAGTCGATTTCCTTGGCCTGCCCGTTGCGATCCACACCACGGAATTTCGCCCCCGGGGTGCGCATGGTCAGCGACCAGCTGCCATCGGCCTTCAGCTCGCCGCCATTGGCTGCCGCTGCGGTGCCCGAGCCCGGGAAGGTGACGAACCGCTGATATCCGGCGTTGTCCTTGGCCTCGGTGTCGGGGACATACAAGTAGTCCGATCCGGTTTTGCCGCCCGCCGAGGGTTTCCAGGTGCCGCCGCTGGGGTCATCCACCCAGCCGAAGAGGACGTAGATGCCACCGAAGCCGCCCTGCACCGATTGGAAACCGGTGCCGGTCACGGTGATGTCGGTGTTGCCGGACGCCGAGACGGTAGCGGTTCCGTTGAGGCCGCTGATGGACACCCGCGGTGCCGCCGAGGCCGACTCGGCGGTGACCAGCTGTTCGGCACCGAGGCCGACGAGGGCTGCGGCGCCGAGAGCAACGGCAGCGGTGCCGGCGACCAGTCGTCGAGCCCAGCCGCGGCGGGCGGGTGCGGAGGTGTTCAATGCACGGGTGCTCATACGGTGATCTCCGATGATTCTGAGGTGTGATTGACGCGAGAGAAGGCGGGCGCAGCGTCCTCGCTGGCGCGCAGGGGAACGACGATGAGTCCGCCCGCTTGGGGGTGCTCGATCACGATGATGGGGTGGCCGTACACGTCCGACACCGTCTCGGGGCGCAGCACCTCCGCCGGTGTTCCTTCGGCGCGGACCGTGCCGCCGTCGAGCAGCATCATCCGGTCGGCGTAGGCAGCAGCCACCGAGAGATCGTGCAGCACCACGACCACGGCGGCACCCTCGTCGGCACGCTCGCGCGCATGGGCCAGGACCTGCTCCTGGTGGCGAATATCCATCGCGGCGGTGGGTTCATCCAGCAGCAGGACCGGGGTCTCCTGGACCAGTGCCCGAGCGAAGGTGGTGCGCGCCTTCTCCCCACCGGACAGGGTGGGGTACGGGCGCTGTGCCAGCGGTGAGACCTCGGTGGATTCCATCACCTCATAGATGACGGCGTCGTCGCGGGATTCCTCGGCGGTACCGGCCCAGGCGGCACGGCCCAGGCGCACCACTTCGGCGGCGGTGAAGGCGAAGGAGACCCGGTTCTCCTGCAACTGCACGGCACGAATGCGGGAGGCGTCGCGAATGCTGACGTCGTCCAGCAGCCGCCCGTCCAGGAAGACCTCCCCGGATTCTGGCGTCAGGTCCCCGGTGAGCACGTTGAGCAGCGTGGACTTCCCAGCACCGTTGGGACCGACCAGGGCCAGCACCTGACCGGGTTCGACCGTCATGTCGACGCCGTCGAGAATGGTGCGTTCGCCGTAGCGGACGACGAGGTTGCGGGCTTCCAGCACAGCGGCCATCAGTTCCACCCTCCCGATCCGCGACGGGTGCGACGAATGAGATAGAAGAAGAAGGGACCGCCGACTAGCGCGGTGAGCATGCCGATCGGCAGATCCGCGTAGGGCACGATGGTGCGTGCGGCTGAGTCCGCGGCGAGCAGCAGTACGGCACCGCCCATCACCGAGGCGGGCAGCAGGACCTTGTGGCCGGGGCCGACGATCATCCGGATGATGTGCGGAACCACGAGGCCCACGAAGGCGATGATCCCGGAGAAGGCGACGGCGGCCGAGGTGATGACGGCAACCAGCACGATGACCTGTTTGCGCATCCGCTCCACGTCCACACCCAGGTGACGGGCCTGGCGCTCGCCCAGGGTCAGCAGGTCGAGTTTGCGGGCGTAGAACAGGCACAGCCCGATGCCGACCAGCATGACGGGGCCCGCCACGTACACATCCGCCCAGCGGGAGCCGTTCAGTGAGCCCAGCTGCCAGAAGACGATCTCCTCGCGCGCCGAGGAATCGCCGAGGAAGGTCATCAGCGCGATCACGGCACCACCGATGGCGTTCACGGCCACACCGGTGAGAATCAGGGTGACCACCTCGGTGCGCCCGTCCTTGCGTGCGGTCAGGTAGACGACCATGGTGGCGATGAGACCGCCGATGAAGGCTCCGACCACCAGGGTCCAGGTGCCGAAGGTGGTGAGCCCGAAGACGATCACTACGCCGGCCATGGCGGCCGCACCGGAGGAAACACCGACGATGCCGGGTTCGGCCAGCGGGTTGCCAAAGACGCCCTGCATCAGCACACCACCGGTTGCCAGTCCGGCGCCGACAATGACCGCCAGCACGACCCGGGGAAAGCGCACATCCCAGAGCGCGGCTTCGGCGTAGGGGTGTTCTGAGGCGTAGCCGATGTCGATCCCGACGGCGCGCAGCACGGCGGCCAGGGTCTCCATGGGGGTGATGGACATCTGCCCGATCCCGGCGGAGAGCAGGAACAGTGCGATCAGCAAGATACTCAGAACGACGAAGAGCGCGGTCACCCGTCCTTGGCCCTGCCGACGCAGGGTGCGGGATACGGCGTCTGCTTCCAGCAGGTCGACGCGGATTCCGTCGCCGGTGGTCTTGGCCGGGGCGAAGCGCAGCGGAGCGGTTCCGCCGCCGGTCTTCGCGGTGGAGGCACGCCGGGTCTTCTCGGGTCTCGTCAGCGTCATCAGCGCTGGTCCTCCAGTTCGGCGGAGGTGTTCGGCGCGTACACGGCGACCGCGAGCGCCTCGAGCACACCGGGAGTGTTCGGACCGAAGCTGAGCACCTCGTAGTCGGACATGTCCACGATCCGGCTCTTCTCACCGGCCGGGGTGTGGGCGAGCGGCGGCACCGCTTCCATCAGCCCGTCGACGCCGTTGACCGATTCCAGACCCTTCGTCATCATCAGCACCAGATCGGGTTGGGCCTCGACGATGGCTTCATCGGTCATCGGCATCATGCCCTCCCAGCCGATCTCGGCGGCGACGTCGATACCGCCCAGTCCGTCGATGAGGGAATCCGTGCCGGAGCCGGGACCGAAGATGTAGTAGATCCCGGCCTGGCCGCGGACGTACAGGAACATCATCCGCAGCTTCTCGTCCTCGTTCTCGGGGACGTATTCCTGGATCCGCTCGATCATCTCGTCGACTTCGGCGTCGATGCGGTTCGCCAGTTCCTCGCCCTGTTCCGGCAGACCGATCGCGCTGGCGATCTGGCGCGTGAGGTCACCGACGTTGTCGATATCGCGTTTGGAATCGATGACGACGACGGGGATGCCGGCGTCGCGCATCTGTAGGATGACGTCCCACGGTCCCAGGGAGGAATCCGTGATGATCAGCGTGGGCGCCAGTTCGAGGATCGCCTCGGCGTTGAGGTTGTGGCCGTTCTGGGTGACCAGCGGCTTGTCGATGATCTCGGGGAATCCCGAGGAGGTGTCGCGCCCGACAATGTTGTCGCCCAGACCGAGCTCGTAGACGGTGCGAGAGGCGGTGCCATACAGGTCCAGGGCCAGGATGCGCGAGACGTCGGTGACCGTCACGGTGGTGTCCTGAGAATCGACGACGGTGGCCGGAAGCTCTGGGCTGGGATTGTTCGCCACCGGGCGCAGCGAGGAATCCGCCAACGACGCCGTCGACGGTCCTTCGAAATCTTTGGGATTCTCCAGGAACTCGGCGCTGGCCAGTGTCTGACCGGCCGTCTTCGTGGCCGCACCGGCTCCCCCGCAGGCGGTGAGCAGCAGCAGGCTCAGGGCGGCTAGCAGTGCGGATATGACAACAGCGGGGCGTCGTCGTGGTTGTGTGCTCGGCGCAGCAGTCACAGGCAGTCCTCTCCTGAGCGCATCAGGTGTGATGAGTGTGATGGCCTGCGGTAGAGCGCAGTCGGCAGAACCCTCGGCCGCTGTCGTCGGAAAAGTCCGCTAGGCGTTAATGAGGTTAGCCTACATTTAACGGAAACGCTACGCTGAGTTACTTATTTAAATCACTCTCACCTGTGAACCCGGCCAGACAACGAAGGCCGCGTCCAGGTGGACGCGGCCTTCAGAAGTTCGTGAGCTGCGGGTCTCAGTACTGCAGACCCTGCTCGTCGTAGATCTGACCGATCGGAGTACTCTTCTCCGCTTGGAAGGCATCTTCGGCGCGACCGTAGGCCCAGTACGCCGACAGGGACAGCTGGGCGCGCTCGATGCCGCGCTCGTCGGTGAAGTACTTGCGCAGCGCCTTCATCACCTCGCGCTCGCCGTGAATAAAGGTCTGCACGACGCCGTCGCGCCACGGCGTGTCCCGCACCGCCTGTTCCAGCTGGCTGTTCTCGGGCGTGAAGCTTCCGCCGCGGTGATGCCAGCACACCTCCACCCCGGCCGGGGCAACGAGGTCCCATTCATCCTCCGCGGTGGCGACCTCGAGGTGGGTCACACCCACGGCGTCGTCGTCCATGGCTTCCAGTGCTGCGGCAATGGCAGGCAGCGCAGCTTCATCGCCGGCGAGCAGGTGCCAGTCGGTCTCGGGCGCCGGATAATATTTGCCTCCGGGGCCGCCGAACTGCACCAGATCGCCGACCTGGACGGAGGCAGCCCAGGGGCCGGCCACACCGTCGTCGCCGTGCAGCACGAAGTCCACGGTGAGGGTGCCCGCCTGCTCGTCCACGGAGCGCACGGTGTAGGTGCGGCGCACGGGCAACTGTTCCTTGGGGAGCTCGGCGCGCAGGGCATCGAGGTCGAAGGGCGGGGTCAGCCCGAGAGAGGGGTCTGGGGGCAGCAGCAGCTTGATGTACTTATCGGTGGACGCGTTGTTCTGAAAATCTGCGAATCCGGGGCCGCCGAAGGTGAGGCGCTGGAAGTGGGCGTTGATACGCTCGGTGGCAACGATCTCCATCACTGCCTGAGGCTTCTTGCGGCGCGTGGGGGCGGGTGAGCTGGGCGCTGATTCGGTCATGGACGACCTCCTCGTCTTGTCGGGTGCGGCGATCCCCTCGCGTCGTCGGAGGGTGCCGTCGGTCATCTCCCACATTAGATCACTAGAGCGTTCGAGATTGCAGTGAGGCTTCCCTGTCGGCATAATAAGGCTATCCTGACAAGAGCAGCGCGATGCTGCCCTTGACTCAGCGACGTCCCCGTATCGGTTCGATTCTCCTAGCAGGTTCCCATGACGCGTCAGTCCCGCCTCGAGCACCCCGAGTCCCTGTCCGTGCGCGTGCGCACCATGACCGCCGAGGACCACAAATCGGCTGAGACAGCCTCCTTCATCACCGAGCTGATGAGCGGAAAGCGCTCAGTGCGTGATTACGCCCTGCTGGTGAGCCAGTACTTCTACATCTACAACGCCCTGGACGAAGCCTCCGAGCAGCTGCGCGGCACCACCGGGGTGCCCGGCGTGGCCGAGCTGCTGGACCCGCGCCTGGACCGTCGTGCCGCGATTCGCGCGGATCTGGACTCGCTACTGCCGGCCGTCGGGCTCGACCTGGCACCGGTGGAACTCTCCTCCACTGCCGATTACGCGGAACGCCTCCGCGAGGTGGCGAACGACCCGGCACGCCTGGCCGCCCACCACTACCTGCGCTACCTGGGCGACCTCTCCGGCGGACTGGCGATCGCCCGCCTGGTGCAGCGCCACTATGAGGTCAGCGACGATCAGCTGAACATGTACACCTTCGCCTCGATCGACAAGCCCAAACTGTACAAGGACGCCTACCGGGATCAGCTCGATGCCCTCGGATTCACCCCGGAACAGCAGGACGACTTCATCGCCGAGGCGAACCGCGGATTCGCCTACAACAAGTCGGTCTTTGTCGAGCTGGGCAGCTACTCGGATTCGCTGGCGCCGGCCGGGGTGTGAGCTCCGCTCACTGAGGCGCGAACTTCCCGGCACGATCCTGTTCTCGTTGAGATTCTAGTCCGAACTAACGACCGTGACGTCGGCGTCGCGGCGGGTGTCGCGGGCGCCGATGACCTCTCCGGCGTCGTAGTCGACCTCCAGTGCCTGGACCGAGCCGAAGACGGCATCGGCGCGGGTGGTGACCTGAGGCTGCCAGCCGCGTTCGCGAATCAGCTCGGCCACCTCCGCGCTGGGCTCGGATTCCAGGGCCAGCACCCCGGACTGCAGGCTGTGCCGCGGCCCAGAGACCGCTTCCTCCAAGGAAGCGCCCTGCAGGGCCCACGGCACCAAGACCGAGCTGAGAATGTTGGGGATCTGGTGACCGCCCGGAGTGCCGATACCCAGCACCGGCCGCCCCTCGCCGTCGAGCAGCAGGGACGGCGCGGACCAGCTCACCGATTTCCGACCCGGCTCCGGCTGATTACTGGGGGTATCAATGGCCTCGAACCGGCTGAGCTGATCGTTGAGGAAGAACCCACCGGCATATTCCGAGGCACTGCCTCCCCAGAAGCTGGTCAGCGTATTGGTCATGGACACCATCAGACCGGTGTCATCCACGACGGTCAGGTGGGTGGTGTTGCCCGGCTCGACCGGCTCGCGGTCACCGACCGGGGGCTGACCGGACGCCGTTTCGGTTGCGTCACTCTGCAGCCCGGTGTTCTGGGCCAGCGAATGATTGGCCTCGGCGTCGACGAGATCCTCGACGGGGACGTCCACGAAGTCCGGGTCACCGAAGTGCTCGCTGACGGAGGCATCCGCCACCTGCCAGGCGCGGGAGAGGGAGTCGACGAACTCGGCACTGCCGGGTTGCGCGGAGGCGGCGTCGAGCCCCTCGGCGATCTGCAGCTGCTGAATCACGGCCGCGCCGGGCAGGGGCGGAGTGGCTGAGAGCATCTCGTACTCCCCCACCGCGCCGCTCACCGGGGTGGAGCTCTCCGGCTCATAGGCGGCCAGGGTGTCGGCGTCCAGACCGTCGACCTGGGTCAGCTGCTCAGAGAAGTCACCCGTATAGAACGACTCGGCGCCGTCGGCGGCCAGGGTGGACAGGGTCTGCGCCAGCTCGGGCTGCGTGAGCGTGTCCCCTTCGGCGAGCGGCTGTCCGGCGTCGTCGTGAAAATTCTCGAGCCCCTGAATAGAGGCCGGGCCGAAATCGCTGCGCAGCCGCTGGGCGAGCAGTTCGGTGACCTCGGATCCTTCGGCGGCCAGCTCGTGGGCCGGCGCCAGCAGCGCGGACCATTCCAGACTGCCGTGCTCCTCGTGCAACGCGGCCATGCCGGCCACCATGCCCGGCACACCCGTTCCGGAGGCAGGGATCTGTCCGTTCTCGGCCACGACTTCGCGGTAATCCCAGGCTTCCGGCTCGGTACCCGGGGCCGCGATAAGGGTGGCCCCGCCCCCACCGATACCGGAGGCGTAGGGCTCGACGACACCGATGGCGAAGGCGGTGGCAATGGCGGCGTCCACCGCGTTGCCACCGGACTCGAGGATCGTGACCCCGGCGGCGACCGCATCCGAGTGGGCCGCGGCGACCCCCTGCTGGTTCAGGATCTGCTCGGCGTCCTCGACGTCCGCGTCCGGGGATTCCGCGGACGGTGGCGGCTCCGTGGCCGTCGGTTCTGATGCGCCAGGGCTCGAGGCGGAGGGGGCTGGCGATCCGGAGGCGCTCGGATCGGACTCGCTCTCAGTGGGCGAGCACGCGGTGACCGTCAGCGCCGCACCGGTCAGCAGTGCCAGGGCGGGCCCGAATCGGGTGGGAAAGCTCATGCTGCAGGGGTCCTTCTGCACTCGCGGACAGGCTCGGCACACGGTAACACGGCGAGCCGGACGGCTCCCGAACACAGCAGCTGCGCGGCCGCGCCTGCCAGTGCATTCCGATGTTCGGCGACTAGACTTCCCACTGCCCCTGCCCGCGACCCTCAACGAGCCCTTGATGACCGCACCCGCCCCGGACACCCCCGAGCCCACCCCGGCCGCCTCCGCTCAGCGCAGCTCCGGCCCGGTGGGAGCACGGCCGACGCGCCGTCGCATGGTGGGACTCGACGCCGCCCGCGCGCTGGCCATCATCGGCATGCTCGCGGTGAACGTGGGCCCGGAACTCAACGACGGCGTGGCGGGGCTGATCTACGAGCTGCCGCGCGGCCGGGCGTCGCTGCTGTTTATGATCCTGGCCGGGGTGGGGATCTCGCTGATGACGCGCGCCGCACGCATTGACGGGGCGCCCCTGCCCTGGCGGACCCTGCTGTGGCGGGCCGTACTGCTGCTGAGTCTCGGGCTGGCGCTCCAGCTGTTGGATCATGAGGTGAGTGTGATCCTGGCCTGCTACGGGGTGCTGTTCCTGCTGGGCCCGCCGCTGGCTCGCGCGCCGCGCTGGCTGCTGATCGCGGGCACCGCGGTGATGCTGATCCTCGGGCCGACCCTGTGGATCCTGGCACAAGTGTGGACGGGGGTCACCTTCGAATTCAATCCCGCTTCCCTGACCGACGGGCCGGGGCCGATCCTGCACGAAATCCTGCTCTCCGGCGCCTACCCCGTGATCGTGTGGGTGGTGCCGTTCCTGTTCGGCATGGTGCTGGGCCAACTCGACCTGAGTCGGGCTCGGGTGCAGTGGGCGCTGATCGGCGGCGGAGCCACGGCAGCCGTGCTGGGATTCCTGGCCTCGTGGCTGCTCATCGGGATGTTGGGTGAGCCCGGCGAGGACCCGGGACTGGATCGACTGGTCAGCGCCGTCGACCATTCCCAGATGCCGCTGTGGCTGATCTCCGGGTCCGGTTCCGCCGTCGCCGTCATGGGATTGTGCCTGCGCCTGGAGGAGCCGCTGCGGCGCTGGGGCTCGGCACTGGTGTCGGCGGGACGGCTCTCACTGACGCTGTATGTGGCGCATCTCGTGGTGCTGGCGGTGCTCGTGCGTCCGGGGCCCGACACTCTAGCGGGCGGCTACGCGGTGACGCTAATCATGTCGATCGGACTGATCCTGGGCGCGCATCTCTGGTGGTGCCGATGGGGCGTGGGCCCGCTGGAGCGACTTCTCACCTGGCCTCCCCTGCGCCGTCGCTGACCGACAAACTAAACCCAATGTTGTGATGCGGTTCACATTGTGTATTATTGACCAACGAACCGACCGGTCGGTCAGTAAGTAGTTGACCCCCGACGGTTCTGCGTTGATCTCACGCACACCCCTAGCACTCGCACAACTTCTTGGGAGAAGCCATGACCACGACCGTGGCACCACAGGCGGGCTCGAACCGCCGCACCCGCGAAGAGAAGAAAGTTCTGGCCGGCACGCTCGTCGGCACCACCATCGAGTGGTACGACTTCTTCATCTACGCCCAGGCGGCAGCATTCGTGCTGGCTCCGCTGTTCTTCACACCGCTGGGCGCCGAGAACGCCGCCCTCGCGCAGATCGTCTCCTGGGCGTCTCTGGGCATCAGCTTCCTATTCCGCCCACTCGGCGCCATCATCGCCGGCCACCTCGGTGACAAGCACGGCCGCAAGGTCGCCCTAGTGCTCACCCTGGTGGGCATGGGCGTGGCCACCGCCCTGATCGGCCTGCTGCCGACCTACGCTCAGATCGGCATCTGGGCACCGATCCTGCTCATCCTGCTGCGCATCGTGCAGGGCTTCTCCGCTGGTGGCGAGTGGGGCGGTGCCGCGCTGATGTCCGTGGAGCACGCTCCCCGGGATAAGCGCGGACTCTTCGGCGCCTACCCGCAGATCGGTGTGCCGCTGGGCATGCTGCTGGCCACCAGCTTCATGTTCCTGCTCACCACGAACATGTCGGAGGAGGCGTTCCTCGCCTGGGGCTGGCGCATTCCGTTCCTGTCTTCGGTGGTGCTGATCGTCGTCGGGTATCTCATCCGCCGCTCCGTGGACGAGTCCCCGGTGTTCAAGGAGATGCAGAACCTGAAGAAGGAAGCCTCCGCACCCCTGGGCGACCTATTCAAGGGTCACACCAAGTCCGTGGTACTGGCCATGATGATCTTCGCTGGCAACAACGCCGTGGGTTACATGGTGATCGCGTTCTTCGCCGCCTACGGCGCCAACGTGCTCGGCTTCTCCCGCCCGGAGACCCTGGTTGCCTCGCTCATCGGAGGCGTGGGTTGGCTGGTGTTCACCATGTTCGGCGGTTGGATCTCCGACAAGATCGGGCGCAAGGTCACCTTCACTATCGGCTACGGCATCCTCATCGTGTGGATGATCCCGATGTGGTGGCTCATCGACTCCGGAGTGCTGTGGCTGTTCACCCTGGCCATCGTGGTGGTGACAATCGGATTGGGTCCCTCCTACGGGCCGCAGTCCGCGCTGTACGCGGAGATGTTCCCGGCGAAGGTGCGCTATTCGGGCGCCTCGATCGGCTACGCCTTCGGCTCGATCATCGGCGGCGCCTTCGCTCCGATGATCGCGGAGATGCTGCTGGGCAACACCGGCAAGTCCTGGACCATCGGCCTCTACTTGGCCGGGGTCTGCACCATCTCTCTCATCGGCGTGCTGCTGGTGCCGAAATCGGTGGAGAAGTCGGACCTGCACCCGGAAGCCGAGATCGACGAGATCCGCTGATCGGGGAGAGCTTCTCGTTCCACTGACATCACGACGGCGCCGCCGCTGAACATGGATTCAGCCGCGGCGCCGTCGCGTGTTGGACCGGAGGCTACTGTTCCTCGGCGATGCGCTGCAGCAGTGGGGCGGTGCGGTAGGGCTGCAGCTCCTGCAGTGCCACCGAGGTGGAGGTGCGCACCACGCCAGGCACCGACACGATCTCGTTGGTCACCCGGTACAGATCGGCCGGATCCTTGGCCACCACGCGCAGCCGCAGATCGGCGTCGCCGGTGGCGGCGTGGATCTCGATGACCTCGGGGATCGCGCTGAGCCCCTCGCGGGCGACAACGTCGCGCCCCTGCTGCACAGAAACTCCCAGGAATGCGGTGAGCCCGTAGCCCAGCGCCTCCGGGTTAACCCGGCGCGCGAACGAGGTGATCGCCCCCTGCTCCTCGAGTCGGCGCAGTCGGGCCTGTACCGTATTGCGGGCCACCTGTAGGCGCTGGGCGAGGGCGACGACGGTGGCATGCGGGTCATCATTGAGCGCGAGCAGCAGCCGGGCATCCAGCGCATCGACGCGCGCGGTGGGGCTGGTGCGACTGGCCGGGAGTCCTGCCATGGTGATCACCGGTCCTCTCCTGAGCATTGTGTCACTTATTTCAGGTTCTTGTGTGCGTTATGCTCAGAATAACGCATCGATATTGTGCGTGGTGGCCAAGGTAACGCACAGTGTGATCATGACGACAAGCACTGCGGCACCGACCGATTCCGCCCGCGCACCGCACTCCTCCGCCGCCACTGAGGAGCACGCCCCGCACCCCACCGTGGCCGCCGCAATCGCCGAGACGATCCGCGAGCGTACCGACCACCTCTTCGGGCTGATGGGCAACGGCAACGCTCACGTGATCTCCGAACTCACACGCGGAGGCTTCCCGTTCACCTCGGCCCGCCACGAGGTCTCCACCGTGACCATGGCGGATGCCTATTTCCGGGCCAGCGGGAAGATCGCCGCCGCGACCACCACCTACGGCGCCGGGTTCACCAACGCACTCACCGGCCTGGCCGAGGCGCGCCTGGCCCGGATTCCGCTGGTGCTGCTCGTGGGCGATCGGCCCAGCAGCGGGGCGCGGTTCTTCGACATCGACCAGTCCCTGGTGTGTGAGGGTCTCGACGTCGAGGTGATCACGGTGACCGCTGCAGAAGCGTCCGCCCAGACGCACCGGGCATTCGACCGCGCGCAGCAGACCCAGTCGCCGATCGTGCTCGCCCTGCCCTACGATCTGGCCACCGCGCCGTTCGAGCAGAATACCCTGACCCCAAGCACCGCCGTTGAGGAGACCACCAGCCAGGCGCCCGCTGCACTCACCACCGACCAGCGCGCCGGACTCGAGAAGGCCGCCGAGCTGCTGCGCACGGCCCAGCGCCCCCTGATCCTCTCCGGACGCGGCGTGGTGCTCTCCGAGACCGGCGCCAGGCTC
Organism: Micrococcaceae bacterium; assembly: GCA_052084925.1. GTDB lineage: Bacteria > Actinomycetota > Actinomycetes > Actinomycetales > Micrococcaceae > CmP2. The sequence continues at coordinate 208,212 of JBQDEV010000003.1, read as the reverse complement.
AAGCAGCTGGGTGACGCCCTGGGCGGGCTGTTCATGAACACCTTCACCGCCTGCAACGTCATCGATTCACCCTGGAATCTGGGTATCGCCGGGGGCTTCACCCGCCGTCACCGCCTCGAGGTGGCTCGCCAGGCTGACGTCGTCGTGGTGGCCGGAGCCTCGATGAACACCTTCCAGCTGCGCTACGGCACCCTGTTCTCCCCCGATGCCACCGTGATTCGGCTCGAGGCGGACTCGCAGGCCGCCGACCCCGCCGTCGAGAACGAGCTGCTCACCGTGCACGGCGATCTGGCGAACCTGGTCCCGACTCTGCTGGAGCTGATCGCCGTCGCACCGGCACGGCAGCACCCCTGGCGCGAAGAGGTCACCTACGTCACCACCGCCGAGTTCAACGAACAGGCGCCGGTGGAGGTCACCACCGAGTTCGGGCCGGAGGGGCGGCTGAACCCACGCGTCGTCTTCGCCGAGCTGGAGAATGTGCTCCCCGAGCAGCGGTCACTGGTGATGGACGGCGGGCACTTCCTCGGCTGGGCGCCGATGTACCTCTCGGTGCCGGATCCGGGCGGATTAATAGCAGTCGGCACCGCCTTCCAGTCCATTGGACTGGGCTTCGGCTCGGCGGCCGGAGTCACCGTGGCTCGCCCCGACCACACCACCGTGCTGGTCACCGGCGACGGCGGCGGGCTGATGGCCCTGGCCGACCTGGAGACCTTCATCCGCACCGCGCGCACCGCTGGCACCCGGGCGATCGTCGTCGCCGTCAATGACGCGGCCTATGGCGCCGAGCTGCACCAGTACGCCGTCAAGGGTCTGCACGACGAGGCGATGCTGATCGACGACGTCGATTTTTCGGCCCTGGGGCGCGCCCTGGGCGCCGACGGACTCCGGATGACGCAGCTGTCGGATCTGCAGCGGCTGCGCGAGTGGATCGACACCCACGAGACGGGCGTGTTCGTGCTCGACGTGCCGGTCTCCCAGAGCTTCGTGGCGGAATACATGCGGGAGTCAGTGTTCGGCCCGAACGCCTGACCCGGGCACGGCTCCGGGCTAATTTGGGCTGATCGCTGCCGATACTTGCGCGTGCCCGCGCGGATCCATACCCGTTTCGGCACAATGCCCTGCCGCCCTGGACGCAGCGCGGACCCGCGTCCTAGGTTGGGCAACGGTGCCGTCACGTTCCGTCAGCGGGCACAACGCGGTATCCTCGTCACCATAGACTTAGTGACCGATTGGTCAGTTTTTATCTGATCGCCGGTCACTGGCGTCCGCACCCGTTCCCTGAGGAGTCTGAAGATCATGACCGACACCGTTCCCTCCGCGCCCGGCGCTCCTGCTGCTTTTCTGGTCGGCGGCAAGCGCACCCCGGTGGGCCGCTATGGCGGCGCCCTGAGCTCCGTGCGCCCCGATGACCTGGCCGCGCTCACCCTCAAGCAGGTGGTAACCGATGCTGGGATCAACCCCGCTGACGTCGACGAGGTGATCCTCGGCAACGCCAACGGCGCCGGCGAGGAGAACCGCAACGTAGCGCGGATGGCCTGGCTGCTCGCCGGATTCGACGACACGGTCCCGGGCATCACCGTCAACCGGCTGTGCGCCTCGGGCATGTCCGCCATCACCATGGCCGCGCAGATGATCAAGGCGGGCGAGGCCGACCTGGTGATCGCCGGCGGCGTGGAGTCCATGTCGCGTGCCCCCTGGGTGATGGAGAAGCCGCGCACCCCCTTCGCCAAGCCCGGCGAGGTCTTCGACACCTCCATCGGCTGGCGCTTCGTGAACCCGCGGTTCACCTCCGGAGAGCTCTCCCGCGACGGCAAGGCCACCTACTCAATGCCGGAGACCGCCGAGGAGGTGGCCCGGGTGGACGGGATCACCCGCGCGGAGGCCGATGCCTTCGCCGTCGAGTCCCAGCGCCGCGCCGCCGCAGCCATTGAAGCAGGACGCTTCGTCGACGAGATCGTGCCGGTTCAGATCACCGATCGCAAGGGGAACGTCACCGTCGTCGACACCGACGAGGGCCCCCGCCCCGACACCACGGTGGAAGCCCTCGCCCGACTGCGTCCGGTGGTTCGCGGCGGCGAGGTAGTCACCGCGGGCAACGCTTCCTCACTCAACGACGGCGCCTCCGCGATTCTCGTCGCCTCGGAACGCGCCATCAAGAAGTACGGCCTCACCCCGCGCGCCCGCGTGGTCACCGGCGCCTCCGCCGGACTGGCCCCGGAGATCATGGGGCTGGGCCCGGTGCCCGCCACCGAGAAGGTGCTGCAACGGGTGGGCTGGAGCGCGGACGATCTGGGCTCCGTGGAGATCAACGAGGCCTTCGCCACCCAGTCCATCGCCTCGATCCGCCGACTGAGCCTGAACCCGGAGATCGTGAACAACGACGGCGGCGCCATCGCCCTGGGCCACCCGCTGGGTTCCTCCGGCGCGCGCATTGTGATCACCCTGCTGGGGCGCATGGAGCGGGAGAACACCGACAAGGGCCTGGCCACCATGTGCATCGGCGTCGGCCAGGGTGCGGCCCTACTCGTGGAGCGGGTGTGATGAGCGTGCGCGAAGAGACGAACACCGAACAGAACGAGACCGCCGACACCACCCCGTTTCCCGGTCTGGCCGAGCTGACCCGCGACTTCACCGCGCTGCGGGTGCTGCACGACGATGCCCGCCCCGACCGCGTCAGTGCCCAGATGGACCGTCCGGCCGTGCACAACGCCATCGACGAGACCATGGTCGAGGAACTTCACATCCTGGCCGGCTGGCTGGAGCGCCACCCACGGATGCTCATCATCACCGGCACCGAGGTGGAGCACCCGAAGACCGGAAAGCGGCAGGGGGTCTTCGCCTCCGGCGCCGACATCGGCCAGCTGCGGGAGCGCCGGCGCGACGACGCCCTGCGCGGAGTCAACTCCCAGCTGTTCGACCGGCTGCACCGACTGCCAATGCCCGTGATCGCCGCCATCGACGGTTACGCCCTAGGCGGCGGAGCGGAACTGGCCTACGCCGCCGATTTCCGCCTGGCCACCCCGCAACTGAAGCTGGGCCAGCCCGAAACCGGGCTCGGCATCACCGCCGCGGCCGGGGCCATGTGGCGCCTCAAGGAACTGGTCGGCGAACCTGTCGCCCTGGAGCTGCTGATCGCCGGACGCATTCTCACCGCGGAAGAAGCTCTGGACCTGCGACTGGTCACCGAGCTGCACCCGGCCGAGGACCTGCTTGAGGCCGCCCACGCCCTGGCCGACCGGATCGGCACCCAGGACCCGCTCGCTGTGCGCCTGACCAAGCGGGTGTTCCACCTGCCGCGCGAGGCCCACCCCCACGTGGACGAAATAGCGCAGGCCATCGCCTTCGAATCTCCCGCAAAATTCCAGCGGATGGATGCGTTCCTGGCGAAGAAGACCACCCGCACCACGCAGACCCCCTCAGGAGAGTCCCGATGACGACGAGCAACACCCCGACCGACACGACGGACACCGCCGCAGCCACCGGCACCGTTCCCACCCTTCCTGCCGTTCCGGCGCAGGTGGGCGTCCTAGGCGGTGGGCGCATGGGTGCCGGCATCGCCCACGCCTTCCTGATCGCCGGCGCCAGCGTCGTCGTCGTTGAACGTGACGAGGACTCCGCCGCGGCAGCCCAGGAGCGTATCGCCCGCGACGTGCAGAAGTCGCTGGAGCGTGAGGTGATCACCGGCGCGGCCGAGGAGTGGCTGTCGCGGCTCACCGTCTCGCTGCAGCACACGGATTTCGCCGCCTGCGAGCTGGTGATCGAAGCGGTGCCGGAGGACTTCGAACTGAAGGTGTCGTCGCTGACCGAGGTCGAATCGCACCTGAGCGACACCGCCTGGCTGGCCTCCAACACCTCCTCGCTGTCCATCGACCGGATCGCCGCCCGACTGCGCCGCCCTGAGCGGTTCTGCGGGCTGCACTTCTTCAACCCGGTGCCGGCTTCGAAGCTGGTGGAGATCGTCAACGGCGAGGCCACGGGTGCGCAGCTGCGCGAGCTCACCGTGGCATGGGTGGCCGGGATCGGCAAGACCCCCGTCGTCGTCAATGACGCCCCGGGTTTCGCTTCCTCGCGCCTGGGCGTGGCCCTGGGACTCGAAGCCATCCGCATGGTGGAGGAAGGGGTGGCCACCCCGGAGGACATCGACAACGCGATGGTGCTCGGTTACAAGCATCCGGTGGGACCGCTGGCGCTCACCGACATCGTGGGATTGGATGTGCGCCTGGGCATTGCCGAGTACCTGGCCAGTGAGCTGGGCGAGCGCTTCACCCCGCCGCAGCTGATGCGCGACATGGTGGCCCGCGGCGAACTCGGACGCAAGACCGGCAAGGGCTTCTACGACTACGAGTGATCCAGCTGGGTTGGCCCGTTGGGCCAGCTCGGGGCGGGGTGGCGGTCTCGCCACCTCAGATTCATGACTGGACAGACAGAATCCGGCGAAATTCGGCGGATTCTGTCTGTCTAGTGATGAAAACCAGCGGGGGCCGCTGTCAGAGGTCGAGCATTGCGTGACTGTAATCCACCAAGCGATCGACGATCTCACCCAAGGCCCTTTGCCCTTGATCAATCGTCGCGGTTCGTGGATCACCGAGCACGCCGTTTTCGGCATACTCTTCGAAGCGCACTGACATGGAAGGCATCGACGTTCTACTCAACGAAGCTTTCGGTCCCATATCCTCAAGCCGACAGGCTCCCGATGCCAGCGCATCACGATCGACCAGGTCCGCGTCGATGGCCAGCACTTGGGCAGTCTCGGATTCACCAGAGTGACCTGAGACCTCCTCACGAGTCATGTTGGACAAGGCCTCTTTGGCCAAGGGGGTCACCTGCGTCCATGCGAAGTGGAGCCACGGATGCGTAGAGAGTAGCTCTTGCTCAACGACGCCCAGTGACGGGCCATTGCCCCCGTGGCCCGAAACGACTAGCAAACGGCGCCAGCCGGCATCAGCCACGCTTCTCACCACGGTGAGGACTGTCTCGATGAACAGGGTCGCAGGAAGGCTCACTGTTCCATCGAAGCTGGCGTGATGTGGAGACACTCCATAAGGGAGTGTCGGCATGACGAAGGCTCGCCCGGTCAGCCGACGCGCCACAGCCATCGCCACATGATCGGCGCGCACCGTATCGGTGAACAGCGGCAAGCCGTTTCCATGTTGTTCGAGTGCGCCGATCGGCAAAATCAGCATTGCGTCTTTGCAGATCGACGCTTCAGGACTAGTCAGTTTTCCGAATTCGACGATACTCGTTCGGTCAGGCATCTTCGTCGATAGCATTATTCTCCTCTGCGATCATCGCCGCATGCTTCAGGTTGGTCAGATGCCGCTTCGTCCGATGCTCGGCTTCGACGGGATCACCACGTCGTACCGCATCCACGATTTCGCAATGTTCCTGATGGTCTTGTTCCCGGTCATAGTGAACGCGTGAGGTCTGTTGCACACGGCCATAGAGTGAGAGCAGAGCTACAAGTAGTTCATGTAGAGCACGATTGCCGCTCGCCTTGGCCAACTCGACGTGAAAATGTCCGATCTCCACTTCAGATCGCTCTTTCAGAGCGTGATCGGCGGCGATCGCCAAACTTTCTATCGCTTCGTCGTCCTGTCGAATCGCGGCCAGCGCTGCTATTCCCGGTTCAATGGCGATCCGGGCATCATAGAGCTCTTGAATCGCGTCGGCACCCACGGGCGCATAGTACGGATTGTCGAGAATCCGTCGGTTGATCGAGGGGCCAACATACGTGCCAGAGCCGTGGCGTAGTTCCACCAAGTCAGTGGCCTCAAGGCGACGAAGCGCTTCACGGACACTGGGAACCGTGACTCCAAAGCGGTTGGCCAGTTCCCGCGACGAGGGCAATGCTTCACCTACGGCGAGATTGTTGTTCCGAATGGTGCCCAGAATCTCATGGCTGAGGCTTTCGACTAACCGTTCCGTTTTCACAGCGACCTTCCTGCCCTATTGACGTGAACTCATTAGATCACCTTCGGAGCGCCAGGGCAAGCGAATGTCGGCACCGTTCTTGAAAAGGGCATGATCTCGCCAATTTTGAGGCAAATTGAACGACGGGAGACTAGCCACTCCGTCCCGCGTGATTCTAAAGTGATTAGATCTTTTGGTCAATTTGCTTGCGATCTGCGTCACAGTCTTCTAGATTGGAGTTCATCGGATCGCTACACGGCGTGGCGAAACCAACGAAGAGTCACCAATTTCGCCACCGACACCTCGCAGGTCGTCGACCATCATGGCACACACGAAGAAGGATTGACCTAATGACTAAATCACTTCCTGTCGGGCTGGTAACCATTGCACTGGCATCACTTGCTTTGACCAGCTGTGGCAACGCAGACGCGGAATACCCAAGCGACGACATCACCTTCGTCGTGCCCTTCGGCACCGGAGGCGCAAACGACCAGATCGCTCGAGCCTTCGCACAGGAGCTGGAATCCGAGCTCGGAGTCAACGTCAACGTCGAGAATCGTGAAGGAGGCGGTGCCACCATCGGGACCTCGCATGTCATCAACTCGAATCCCGACGGTTACACCCTCGGCTTGGCAGCCGGCGCGGCTCTCGCACAGCAACCACTATCGAATTCCGACCTCCCATACAGCTCACCTGACGATTACCATGTCGTCGGCAAGATCGCCGAGATGCCGGGGATCATCGCAGTTCCCACGGACTCGGAGTTCACGGACCTTCAAGATTTCACTGACTTCGCAGAGGCGAACTCGGGTCAGCTGCAAGTGTCCCAGGCAGGCAACGGGACGACTCAAGATCTACTCGTCCGAGAAATGGCACGGTTGGGCGACACCGAGATCCAATCGATCCCGTCGGCTGGCGGCGGGCAGGAATCCACACTCGCTGCCGTCTCCGGACGGGTGGATGCCACCTATGGCTTCTCACCAGCGATCAAGCCGTTCGTGGAATCCGACGATCTCCGCGTTATTGGGGTGGTCGCCGACGAACCGTACGATGCGTTCCCAGACGCTCAGCTGACATCCGACGTGGGATACGACATCCCCTTGCGTGCCGTCTACTACATCATCTTGCCCAATGACGTCCCCGAAGAAGTCCGAGACGCCCTGGAGGAGGCGACAGCCACCATCACAGTCAACGATGCCATGGCCGACTTCGCAGCGGAGTCCGGCTTCATCATGGACCACAAGGGGCACGATGAAGCCGTCGATGAGATTCTCGAGTACTCCGAGATGTACCAGGAATACAACGAGAACTTCGGGCTCAATGGCTGAGCGATGCCGCTCGGCCCAACATCGTCAATGTAGGAGGTCGACCAGGTCATGACAGAAACCACGACCGATACCACCGCCACCGTTTCCGAAGGATTCGCTCGTCTGGGAGTCGGGGTGATCGGACTCGGCGCCTTCGCCTATTACACCTGGGACGCGACGACCATGCCCATGGGACAGAGCTCGATGCCCGGTCCAGGACTGTTCCCTGTCATCGTGGGCGTCTTCGGTTTGGTGTTCAGCCTCGTCGTCGTGATCGATGCCCTACCGAAAATCCGTCAGGGAACACAGATCTCCCTGCCAAGCGGACGGACAGCAAAGAATGTCGCCGGAGTCATGTTCCTGCTGGTTCTCTTTGTGTTCGGCGTCGACCTCGTCGGCGCATACATCGCGTCCATGCTGTTCTGCTTGCTGAGCATCAAGCTTCTGAGCGGGCTTCCCTGGTGGAAGAGCGCCCTCTACGGCGCAGCCATGGGATTCGCCTGCATCTTCATCTTCGATTCTCTGCTCAACGTGTCGCTCCCCCGCTTCATGCTCTGGTGATTGGACTACCACTATGAATGCCTTTGAAGGTTTTCTCTACGGGCTCGAGATTGCGTTGACGCCCGAACTCATCCTCGCTGCCTTTATCGGTGCGTTCGCGGGCACGATCGTCGGAGTACTGCCTGGAATCGGACCGGTGGCCGGTGCCGCCGTGATCCTGCCGATCACGTTCATGTATGACCCCCTCATAGGGATGGTACTGATCTCATCGATCTACCTCGGATCACAGTTCGGCGGGTCGATCACCTCCGTCCTGGTCAACATCCCCGGCGATGCACAATCAATCGTGGCAACCTTCGACGGTTATCCACTAGCGAAAAAGGGCCGCGCCGGAGCCGCAATCGGCATCATGGTCTGCGGCTCGTTCATCGCCGGGATCCTGGGGATCTTAATCATCCTGCTGACCATTCCGATCGTCACACCGATCGCGCTGAGCTTCGGTCCAGCCGAGTTCTTCGCACTCACCGCAGGCGGTCTCATCGTGCTGTCTCGGATCTCGGGCGGAAGCCTTGCTTCTGGCCTCTTCCCGATGGTCATCGGCGTCGCTCTGGCCACGGTCGGCACGGATGCGATCCACAGCTACAACCGATACACCTTCGGTGTCATCGAGTTGGCAACCGGGATCTCGCTGGCCATGCTGGCCGTCGGGCTCTACGGGATCTCTGAGATTCTGTACATGATCGAAGATCGGACAGGTAGCACCAGCATCCGCAGCCGGGTGAGGATCCGCGATCTTCGCCCCAATGGTTCGGAAATGAAACAGGCTGCTTTCCCCTGGTTGCGTGGTTCACTGATCGGCTATGGGTTCGGCATTCTGCCCGGCCCCTCGGCAACACTGGCGACGTTCGGCTCCTACCGAATCGAGCAGGCGGTCGCGCGCGACAAGACCGGATTCGGTCAGGGCAAGGTCGCTGGTCTGGCGGGTCCGGAGGCCGCGAACAGCGGTGCCACCGTCGGCAGCATGGTTCCCGCCCTCATGCTGGGTCTGCCCTTCTCGGCAACCCTGGCCATGATGCTCGCAGCCATGCAGGTTCATGGCATCGCACCCGGACCGCTGCTCATCGACAGGAACCCCGAATTGTTCTGGTCCGTTATCGCGGCTCTGTTCGTCTCCAATATCCTGCTGGCATTGATCAATGTCCCGCTGGTGGGAGTGTGGATCCGCGTGGTTCGTACCCCGGTGTATCTGCTGGCCCCGGCCATTCTGTTGTTGGGAACGATCGGCGTCTACAGCGTGAATAACAACCTCGTGGATCTCAGGTTGATGGTCCTTGTCGGTGTCGTCGGCTACGTCCTGCGAAAGGCCAACTTCTCCATCGCTTCGATGCTCATCGGGCTTGTCCTCGGATCACTCGTGGAACAGTACTTCCTCGAAGGAATGGCGCTCGGGGTCGGCGACCCCAGCTACTTCTTGTCGACGCCGACCGCCGTCGTGCTGTGGGTGATCGTCGCTGCCGCCGTCGTAGCTCCTTTCATCATCGGCATTTTCCGACCGAAGGCTCGATCCGTGAAAGAGACGCTGCTCGAACAAGAGCCGGCGCTGAACAAGTAATGGAGTCCGCTCATGACGTTCCGTCGTCGTGATCAACCGCCCTTCGACCGGTACAGGACGACACCTTCATGAGCAACAAACGGCCTCTGAGATGGCTATGGCCGCTGGCGTGCGCCGGTCTGTTGAGTCAGGCCACGATACACATGGTCCGACCGGTCACGACTTACAAGCTCATCGAGCTTGATGCCGACGGGTTCATCATCGGCCTCGTCACGGGGATCTACGCTTTGCTTCCCCTGGTGCTCGCGTTGGTGATCGGAGCCCGGGCACAAGTGGTGTGGAGCTTTCGAGGACTGATGGTTTCCGGCCTCAGCCTCATCGTGGTGGGTGCCGGATTACTAGCATTGATCGATGAGGTGATCGGCATCGCCATGGGCAGTGCCGTCCTCGGACTGGGTCAGTTGATATTCACCTTGGCCTCTCAGGCGGCGGTGGCACGCTTCACCCCTGCCCAGTACCTCGATACGGCCTTCGGCTGGTACAGCGCAGGACTGGCCGGCGGGCAGTTGGTCGGTCCGTTTATCGCCGGCGTGATGCTTGGCACCGATGCCGCCAGCTCAGAGTTCAGGTTGGAACCCATCAATCTCACGATGTGGGCGGGCTCAATTCTGGCGCTCATCGGCATCGCTTTCCTCTATGTCCATCGCGCAGCGTTCCGCGGCCACGGTCACCGCGAAACCCGTCGGCCCACCGGTTCGACAGCCGAGGAGCATCCCTCGACGGAATCAGACAGGAAAGCCTCGATGTCGAGCATCCTGCGTTTCCCGAGGATGAAGTCACACATTTTCACCTCAGTCACGTTGCTCTGTGTACTGGACATCCTCTCTGCATTCATGCCGCTCTTGGGAGAGGAAGCGGGCATCAGCCCCTTCTGGGTGGGCGCTCTGCTCTCCATTCGCGCGGGCGCTTCCATCGCATCTCGTGTGCTTCTGCCGCTGTTGCGTCGCCGATGGAGTAGAGAAACCTTGGTTCTCTGGACACTCTGGGGTGCGGGTATCGCCCTCGCGTTCATGCCCTTCGGTCTCGATCAACTCTGGATCGCGCTGACGCTGATGGTCGTTTCCGGGCTCTTCCTGGGACTGGGACATCCGCTCATGATGGCTGTGATCACCGAATCCGTTCCCCGATCGTGGACGTCGACCGCACTCACAGTTCGCATCATGGGCAATCGGCTCGGGCAAGTGATCATCCCTGTCACAGCCGGCGTGGTCGCGGTCCCGCTGGGTCCGGCCGGAGCAGTCTGGGCAGGTTGCATCCTGCTGTTTGCGTCCGGCGCCGAGAAAGGACTTCACCGATACCGATCGGGGCGAGGAGGCGATACGGGCTGAATCAACCACCTCACAGTTCAATCACCCTTCTCTCACAGCATCGGAGAACCATCATGACGTCAAAAATCATCGCCTTTTCAACGTTCGTGGCCGTCACGGTCTTGGGCCTCACAGGTTTGACCTTCGGCTCCGCAGACACCCGCATGATTTCGGTCCAGGCATCGACATCGTCCTCTTCGACCACAGCCTGCACCAAGGAAGCAGTTCAGGTTCCCGGCAGCAGCGCCAAGCACTCCATCACCAGCGGAGGCCTGGCGCGGGACTACATCCTGACCGTGCCAGAAAACTACGACAGCCGCGACGACTGGCCGGTGATTATTGCCTATCACGGGCGCGGCAGCACCGGGGTCGAGATCGAAGGGTATTCCAGGCTCTCGGATCTTCCCGCCGTGGTGGCCTATCCTTTCGGCACGATCCCCGATGTCTCAGATCCCCGTTTGGCGTGGCAAGGTGCACCGTATTCTGACCCTGGTGTTGACGACGTCGCCTTCACCGTCGATTTGATCGATGCGCTCGAAGAGGATCTTTGCGTCGACGGCGAGCAGGTTTTCGCTTCGGGAAAGTCCAATGGTGGAGGCTTGGCGCTGGCATTAGCCTGCCAGATTCCCGATCGGATCGCCGCGGTCGCGGCGGCGGCTCCGGCCATCTACCCGGAGACACGAGAGGACTGTCTGCAGCGATCTACGGCGCCGACCATGATCATTCACGGCACTGACGACGCCACCATTCCGTATCAGGGTGATGAGCGCCGCGACCTGCCGCACATCGAAGAATGGGCTCAGGAACTTGCCGAGGCAGCACGCTGCCGCAAGACGCCGGAGGTGACGTCCCTGGGTGAGGATGTCACCCAGCTCTCTTGGAACCGGTGCTCCCGCGGCAAAGCGGTGTCGGTTGTGTCCGTCGAGGGCGGCGGCCATGTGTGGCCCGGAGCCGCGGCCTACTCCGGTGGTGGCTTCACCACGCACACCATCAGCGGCAATGAGGTGGCCTGGGACTTCTTCATGGACCAGCGCTAGTTCCGCTCGTCACGCGAGGGCTGCCGTTGCCCGTGTCGTCCCTGTTGTCGAGGCGACCTCGCCAACTCAGATTCATGACTGAACAGACAGAATCCGTCGAATTTCGGCGGATTCTGTCTGTTCAGTTATGAAAACGGGCGGGGACACCCCGTCCGCGGTGCCAGCGTCAGGCTCAGGTGCGGGCGCGGCGTCGTTCCGGGGTGTGCAGTCGGGCGAGCACCTCGTCGGCGGTGGCCGGTGGGGAGGTACGGCCGAAACGGCTGACCAGCACGGTCACGGCGAACGCGAACGGGATGCACCACAGGGCCGGGTAGCGCAGCGGCACCGCCAGCCCGGACTCCCCCGTTCCCGGAGTCTGTGAGTCCAAGCCGATGCCGATCACCAGGGCCACCAGACACATGGTGGCGCCAGCGAGCATGCCTGCGAGCGCCCCCGTCGTCGTCAATCCGCGCCACCAGATGCCCAGCAGCATCACCGGGGCCAGAGAGCACGCCGTGAAGGTGAACACCATCGCTACGGAGCCGGCGAGGGCGAGATCGCTGGTGAGCCCGGCCAGGATCAGTGGCAGGGCAATCGCGACAAAAGCACCGATGCGGAATCCGCGCACCGTGCCGCCGAAGAACTCCTGGGAGACCACCCCCGAGATCGACACCACCAGACCGGAGGCGGTGGAGAGGAACGCGGCGAACGCTCCCCCGGCGACCAGGGCGGTGAGCATATCCCCGGTGGCGCCGTCGAAGACCGTGGCCGGCAGGTGCAGGATCGCTTGGTCGCTGGATTCCGCGGAGGTGCTCGGCAGCACGGCGCGGGCGGTCACCCCGAGCACCACCGGCAGCAGGTAGAACCCGACCAGCAGGGCCAGCAGCAGCAGGGTGGTGCGCCGCGCGGAGGGACCATCGGGGTTGGTGTAGAAGCGCACCAGCACGTGCGAGAGCCCGAGCGTGCCCAGCATCAGCGCGGCCACCAGCGAGAGGATCCGATACAGGTGGGCGGTGCCGTCGCCGCCGGGGCCCTCCACGAGTCCGGAGACGAACACGGCGGAGGCCTCCGGGAGCCCGGGCGCCTCCAGCAGCCCCAGACGTAGCAGGATGAACACGGTGGGAATGAGCAAGGCGGAGAGTTTCAGCCAGTACTGCACCGCCTGGGCGACCGTGACCGAGCGCATGCCCCCGGAGACGACGATCGGCAGCACCACGGCCACCACGATGAGCGGACCCATCCAGCCGGGTAGCCCCGTGGTCGCACGCAGCGCCAGGGAGGAGCCGTGCAGCTGCGGCACGATGTAGAACCAGCCGGTGAACACCACGATCATGGCGGTGAGCCGGCGCAGCGGGGCCGAAGGCAGGCGCAGGGTGACGAAATCGGGGATGGTGTAAGCCCCGGAGCGCCGCAGCGGGGCGGCCACGAACACCAGCAGCACCAGGAAGCCGGCGGTGTAGCCCACCGGGAACCACAGCCCGTGCGTGCCGTAGGCGAGGATCAGCCCGGCCACGCCCAGGAAGCTGGCGGCCGAGAGGTACTCGCCGGCGATGGCGGAGGCGTTCAGCCAAGGCGGCACCCGGCGCGAGGCCACGTAGAAGTCGCTGGTGGTGCGGGAGCGGCGCAGCCCGTACACGGAGATCACCCAGGTCACCACGCACACGACGCCGATCACGGCCAGGGAGATCGTCATGCCCGGCCGCCCTCGGAGCGGGCAGCGTCGGACGGCACCGGCGCGGGAACGGGATCGGGGTCGGATGCGGTCTCGCGCGCCCACTGCGCCTCGCGGGCCTCCGTGCGCCGGACGAAGAACCAGCCCAACCCCAGCAGCAGCGCTGGCATCACCGCCGCCGGGATCAGCCACTCCAAGGGCACCGGGCCCACGGTCCACCGGTTGCCGGCTCCGGTGCCGATGAGCACCACGGTGAGCGCGACGACGGCGAAGAACCCGCCCACGATGCCCACCGCCAGGCGCAACTGGGCCCGGATCAGGGCGTGCAGCGCTGCATCGTCAGCGTCTTCGCGCAGATGCCCGCGCGAGGGGTCGAGCAGCACCTCGGTGAGGCTTGGCGCCCGCTGCGGACCCAGCACCCGCACCCTGCGCTGGCGCAGCGGGGCAAACACGTCGGTGGGTTCGGCGGGATCGGCGGCGGCGATACGGCGCGGCAGCTCAGCCATCGGCCTCGCCGCCGTTCCGGGAGCGGGCCCGCACCGTGAGCTCTTCGAGCCGCTCGCGCACCTGCGGCATCGAGCGCCGCGACACCTGCAGCTCGGTGGCGTCCGCCCCGTGCAGCTGCACCGACATCCGCCCCTGCCGGTGCAGGATCCGGCGCACATGGTTGAGGTTCACCGCGTGCGAGCGGTGGATGCGCATGAACCCCTGCTCCGCCCACTGGTGCTCCAGCTCGCTCAGCGTGATCCGTAGCAGGTACGACCCGGTCTCGGTGTGCAGCCGCGCGTAGTCGCCCTGCGCCTGGGCCCAGCGGATCTCGGCGATGTGGATCAGCAGCGTGGAATCCCCCTGCAGCACCGCCACCCGGGTGTCCTCCTCCGAGCCCGCACCGCCGGCAGACCCCTCGACGTCGTGCCCGGTGCCCGCGGCACCGCCGGCACCCGCCTCGAACCGGGCGGCGGAGACCTTCAGCAGCGCGGCGTGCAGTCGCTCGGCGCGCACCGGCTTGAGCAGGTAGTCCCGCGCTTCCAGCTCGAAGGCCTCCACCGCGGGCTGGGCATCCGCCGTCACGAAGATGATCTGCGGCGAGCTCGCACCGGTCTCTTCCAACCGCAACTGCCGCGCCAGCTCCAGTCCCGAGGGCCCGGGCATGTGGATGTCGAGCAGCACCACGTCTACCGGGTGCTCGGCTAATACCTGCAGGGCCGTCGTTGCCGAGGAGGCGGTGTGCACCGTGCCGGCGCAGGGCTCCTCCCGCAGCATCCATTCCAGCACGGCAACGGCGGGGGCCTCGTCGTCGACCACGAGGATCTCCAACGTGGAGGGCGCGTGTCGATGAGGGGTCATCCGGGGGTCACCGTCCTGAATTTCGGGATCCGCAGCCAGACGCGCATGCCGGCGTCCGGGGCGGTGTCGATGGTCAGCCCGTGGTCGCCGCCGTAGGCCTGGCGCAGCCGCAAATCCACGTTGCGCAGCCCGATATGGGATCCTTCGGCCTCGCCGCGCAGCACCTGGGCCATGTACTCGGGTTCCGCGCCCACCCCGTCGTCCTCGACACTGATGACGGCGTGGGTGCCCTCGTCGCGCACGCTGAGGTGCACGTAGCCGACCTCGTCGGTGTCCTTGAGCCCGTGGCGCATGGCGTTTTCCACCAGCGGCTGCACCGCCAGGAACGGCACCTCCATGCCCAGGGCCTCCGGGGCGATCGACAGCGAGACCTCAATGCGGTCCGCGAAGCGGGCCTTCTGCAGCAGCACGTAGCGCTCGACGGCGTCCAGTTCCTCGGCCAGCGTGGTGAAGTCGGTGTCGGAGCGCAGCGAGTACCGGGTGAAATCGGCGAACTCCAGCACCAGCTCCCGGGCCCGCACCGGGTCGGTGGGAATCAGCGAGGCGATCACGTTCAGGCTGTTGTAGATGAAGTGCGGGGAGATCTGGGCGCGTAGGCTGCGCAGCTGCGCCTCGACCAGATGGTTGTGGGTGGCCTCGGCCAACTGGCGGTAGCGCTCCTCGGCGTCGCCGTCAGACGCCACCGCCCCCGCTGCGGGCTCGCCCGCGCGGGCGCCGTCGTCGACGCCGTCGATCCCCTGGCCCTCCGTGGCGCCGTGCACCCGACGGAAATGCTGGGCCGAGCGGCGTCGTGTCAGCACAAGGAGCACGACGACGAGGATCAGCCCACCGAGCATCAGCAGGGCGATGCCGAGGGGAGTGAGCTGAAGCATGAACACCATGGTAGGCCAGGTCAGCCGCAGCGGGGCATCCCGCTCGTCGACCGTTCAGCGCCTGACGTCCACCGTTCACCGCACCATGCTCCCCTCGCGCTTCTCAAGGGCACAATCCGTGCGGCAGTGTGGTCCAAGTCACACAAATCACACTCTCGCACGCGAAGGAGCAGTCGATGAGTTCCACTCACGCCCCCGCCTCAGGGCACGTTGACTATCAGGAGGTGCAGGCCAGGCCCCAATTCCAGCAGCTGAGGAAGACGCACCGCAGTTTCGTCTTCCCGATGATGGCAATCTTCCTGATCTGGTACCTGGTCTACATCATGCTGGCGGCGTTCGCGCCCGAGTTCATGGCCATCAAGGTGCTCGGCAACGTCAACCTCGGCATCGTGATGGGGCTGCTGCAGTTCGTCAGCACCTTCATCATCACCGGAATCTACGTGTCGTTCGCCAACCGCAAGATGGACCCGCCCTCCACCGAGATCCGCGAGGAGCTCGAGGCGGCCGGCGTGGGTCTGCCCGACGACGAGCCCGCTGTGACCGTTATCGACGACGAGTCCGCTGACTCCGACGAGCACGGCACGAACGGCGAAAGCGAGGCACGCGCATGAGCGCCCTGACCACTTCAGTCTCCGGCCAGTTACTGGCCCAGGAGGAGACTCTCAGCACCCACGTGGGCAACCCGTGGGCCAACATCGGCATCTTCCTCGTGTTCGTCGGCATCACTCTGTGGCTGGTGTTGCGCGCGTCGAAGAACACCAAGACCGCCGCGGACTTCTACGCCGGCGGCCGCTCCTTCTCCGGCACCCAGAACGGTGTGGCTATCGCGGGCGACTACCTCTCGGCTGCCTCGTTCCTCGGAATTGTGGGCGCCATCGCCATCTACGGCTATGACGGCTTCCTCTACTCCATCGGCTTCCTGGTGGCCTGGCTGGTCGCCCTGCTCGCCGTCGCCGAGATGTTGCGCAACACCGGCAAGTTCACCATGGCCGATGTGCTCAGCTTCCGGCTGAAGCAGCGCCCGGTGCGCATCGCCGCGTCCGCGTCCACCCTGGCGGTGTGCGTGTTCTACCTGTTGGCCCAGATGGCCGGCGCCGGCGCCCTGGTGTCCCTGTTGCTGGGCATCGACAGCGGCGTGGGCCAGTCGGTGGTGATCACCGTGGTCGGACTGCTGATGATCTTCTACGTGTTCATCGGCGGCATGAAGGGCACCACCTACGTCCAGATCGTCAAGGCCACCCTGCTCATCGCCGGCACCGCCGTGATGACGGTGTGGATCCTGGCCCTGTTCGGGTTCAACTTCTCGGAGATGCTGGGTCAGGCCGTCGAGGTCTCGGGTGAGCCGGGGCTGCTGGAGCCGGGCCTGCAGTACGGCGCCGACTTCATGACCAAGTTGAACTTCATCTCCCTGGGTATTGCCCTGGTCTTCGGCACCGCGGGTCTGCCGCACGTGCTGATGCGGTTCTACACCGTGCCCACGGCAAAGGAGGCCCGCAAGTCCGTGGTGTGGGCGATCGTGCTCATCGGCGCCTTCTACCTGTTCACCCTGGTGCTGGGCTTCGGGGCGGCCGCTCTGCTCACCCCCGAGCAGATCAACAACGCTCCGGGCGGTCAGAACTCGGCTGCACCGCTGCTCGCCTACGAACTCGGCGGCACCCTGCTGCTGGGCCTGATCGCGGCCGTGGCCTTCGCGACCATCCTCGCGGTAGTGGCCGGTCTGACGATCACCGCCTCGGCATCGTTCGCCCACGACATCTACGGTCAGGTCATCAAGAAGGGCCAGATCGATTCGAAGGGCGAGGTCCGCGTCGGACGTATCACCGTGGTCGTCGTCGGCGTACTGGCAATCGCCGGCGGGATTGGCGCCCAGGGCCAGAACGTGGCGTTCCTGGTGTCGCTCGCCTTCGCGGTGGCGGCCTCGGCGAACCTGCCGACCATCCTGTACTCGCTGTTCTGGCGCCGGTTCACCACCCGCGGCGCACTGTGGTCGATGTACGGCGGGCTCGGTACCTCCGTGGCGCTGATCATCTTCTCACCGGTGGTGTGGGGTGCCCCCACCTCGTTCTTCCCGGACGTGGACCTGGCGTTCTACCCGCTCACCAACCCCGGTCTGGTGTCGATCCCGCTGGCGTTCTTCCTGGGCTGGCTGGGTTCGGTCACCTCGAAGGACGACGAGGATCCGGCGAAACAAGCCGAGATGGAGATCCGCTCGCTCACCGGTGTGGGCGCGGAGAAGGCGGTCGACCACTAAGACTGTCGGCTCCCTGAACCTCAGCGCCCCCGAACGGATCCCTACCCTTCGGGGGCGCTGTTTTGCCTGGAGAATCTGGGGGCCGCGCTATCACGGGCCGAGCGTACCGGTCAGCGGGCGCCGGGACGGTCCTTCACGAAATTGGTGATGCGGGCGGTGCAGAGTCGGTCGCCGTTCTCGTGCTCCACCAGAACCTCGTGGGTGGTGAGGCTGCGCCCCAGGTGGATAGCCGTGGCGGTGGCGGTGACCATTCCAGCGCGCGAGGACCGGTGATGCGTGGCGTTGATATCGACGCCGACGGCGACCTTGCCCATCGACGACGCATGGATGACAGCAGCCCAGGAGCCGACCGCTTCTGCGATCGCGACCATGGCCCCGCCGTGGAGCAGTCCCAGAGACTGGCGGTTACCTTCCACCGGCATGGTGGCGACGACGCGTTGCGCGGACTGTTCGATGACCTTCACGCCCATCTTCTCGTCGAGTTCGCCGAGCGTGATGGTCCAGGCGGCGTGCTGGTCCGACTCGCCTGACTGGTCCGGCTGGTCCCACTGGTCCGCCGGATTCTCAGCCACGGAGACCCGACGACGACGCGGACACCAGATCGGCCTGAGCCTCGGCGAGGGTGCGAGAATGCGGGGGCCGGTGCACGCCGTCGAGAATTCCCTCCGCCGGGTCGCCACCGGTTTCGACGATGCGGTTCTCGGCGTCGACATGCACGACCGAGGGCACGTAGCTGCGCGCCTCGGCGTCCTCCATCTGGGCATAGGCGATCAGAATGACGAGGTCACCGGGGTGAATCAGATGCGCGGCGGCACCGTTGATGCCCACCACCCCGGATCCGCGGTCACCGGCGATGGTGTAGGTCTCGAGACGGGCGCCGTTGGTGATGTCGACGATCGAGACCAGCTCGCCCGGCAGAATCCCGGCGGCATCGAGCAGGTCCTGATCCACCGTGACGGATCCGACGTAATGCAGGTTCGCTTCGGTCACCGTGGCGCGATGGATCTTCGCGTGGAACATGGTGCGCAGCATGAAGTGCCCTTCTGATTGACAGCGGCACCATTCTAGCCGCCCGAGGTGAACAGTGCCGTGGTATCGCTAACAGCGTTGGCGCCGGGAATGTGACCTGGGTTATGGTGAGTACAATACCGACCGATCGTTCAGAAACTTTTCTGAGCGGTGGGCCACATTACCGCCACCGTCCGGAGGGGACCCCATGACCGCCACGCCGTCGAACGCCACCGCGAGCCCGACCCCGATCCTGCCCTCCTACCTCCAGGGCTCCTGGTGGGCGCCGGAGAACCCGCAGCGCAGCACCGAAGTGCGCGATGCCTCCACCGGAGAGCTGGTGGCCCGGGTCTCCACCGACGGCATCGACCTGGCCGGGGCTATTGAGCACGGCCGCACCGTGGGCCAGCGCAACCTCGGCGAGCTCACCCTGCACGAGCGCGCACTGAAACTCAAGGAACTCGCACTCCACCTGAGCGAGCACAAGCAACAGCTCTACGACGTCTCCTTCAAGACCGGCTCCACGCAGCGCGACCACTTGATCGACGTCGACGGCGGCATCGGCACCCTGTTCACGTTCTCCTCCAAGGGCCGGCGCGAGCTGCCCAACGCCAACGTCATTCTCGACGGCGCTACCGAACCGCTCTCGGCTGATGGTTCGTTCATCGGCACCCACGTGCACACCCGCATGCCCGGGGTGGCCGTGCAGATCAATGCGTTCAACTTCCCTGTCTGGGGCATGCTCGAAAAATTCGCGCCGTCGTTCCTGGCTGGCATGCCGTCGCTGGTCAAACCCGCCACCCCCACCGGCTACGTGACCGAGGCCTGCGTTCGACTCATGCTCGACTCCGGGATCCTGCCCGAGGGCTCGCTGCAGCTGATTTCCGGCTCGGCGCGGGACCTACTGGACCACCTGGACTACCGCGACCACGTGGCCTTCACCGGCTCGGCCGCCACCGCACAGTCGCTGCGCACGCACCGCAACGTGATTGAGGGCGGGGTGCGCTTCACCGCAGAAACCGATTCGCTCAACGCCGCTCTTCTGGGCGCCGACGCCAACGAGGACACCCCTGAATTCACCGCGTTCATCAAATCCGTGTTCGTGGAGATGACGGCGAAGGCCGGGCAGAAATGCACCGCGATTCGCCGCGTGATCGTGCCGCAGGACCTGGTCGAACCCGTCGTTTCAGCACTCGCAGCCCAGCTGGAATCGAAGATCGTCGTCGGGGATCCTCGCACCGAGGGCACCACCATGGGTGCGCTGGCCTCGGTGGATCAGCAGCGCGACGTCGCCGCGGCCGTGCAGCGCCTGGTTGAAGCGGGCGGTACCGTGCGCGTGGGCGGAGCCGACCCCGTTACTTCCGACACCGACCCCGCCTACTTCCCGCCGACCATCCTCACCTTCGACGACGCCGACACCGCCGAGGTGCACGCAGTGGAGGCGTTCGGCCCGGTCACCTCGGTGATCGGCTACTCCGGCGCGCCCGAGGAAGCGGTGCGCCTGGCCGCGCTGGGCTCCGGTTCCCTGGTGGCCACCGTCTGCTCGAACGACACCGAGACCGTGCGCGCCATCGCCACCGGCATCGCCGCCCACCACGGGCGCGTGCACGTGCTCAACCGGCAGACCGCCAAAACCTCCACCGGCCACGGCTCCCCCATGCCGCATCTGGTGCACGGCGGACCGGGTCGCGCCGGCGGCGGCGAGGAGCTCGGTGGCATGCGCGCCGTCAAGCACTACATGCAGCGCACCGCCTTGCAAGGCTCCCCCGATATGCTCACCGCCATCACCGGGGTCTGGCACTCCGGGGCCGCCGCCACCACGGTGACCCGGCACGACGTCGAGGTCGGCACCGGCGAGCACCCGTTCCGCAAGTCGTTGGAAACCTTGCGCATCGGCGACCAGTTCGCTTCCGAGCTGCGCACCGTGCACTTGGACGACATCCTCGAGTTCGCGGAGAAAACCGGCGACACCTTCTACGCGCACACCGATGAGGAGGCCGCCACCGCCAACCCATTCTTCCCGCGGCGGGTGGCCCACGGCTACCTGCTGGTCTCCTGGGCCGCTGGGCTGTTCGTGGAGCCGGCCCCGGGACCGGTGCTCGCCAACTACGGACTGGAGAACCTCCGCTTCATCACCCCGGTGACCTACGACGACGCCGTCCGCGTCACCCTGACCGCCAAGCAAATCACCCCGCGGGTCACCGATGAGTACGGCGAAGTTCGCTGGGATGCCGTGCTGCACAACCAGGACGACGAGGTCGTGGCCACCTATGACGTGCTCACCCTTGTTTCCAAAACCTGGCCGATTGCGGCAGAATGACCCCATGGCAACACTTCAGCCTTCATCCAAACCGCGACGCCGGGCAAGGAACGTCGAGCGCCGCGGTGACCTCGAGATGAACAGCGCATAAGGAGTAAGACACCATGGATCAGCAGGCTGTGCAGCGCTTTCAGCGCATTCGCTCCGTCCAGGCCCAGCTTTCCTTTCGCGTAGCGCGCCAGGTGCAGACGGGCCGCCTTGTCCAGCGCTCCGCCGCTGCGGGCCGCGATTCCCCCACCACCCGCACGGCCGCTTCCGTGCGCCGTGCCGCGGCACCGACACAGGCACAGTCACCGTCACCGTCACCGTCACCGCAGGCGATCCTGGTGCGCCGCACCGCCACCTGACCCCGCGGCCACTCCCCTCCTCTCCGCCGCGCGTCCCGAGGCTCACTCCACCTATGGCCGGAGCCGCCGCCGACTCCACCCGCAACTGTGGACAACCGTGTCGTACCCGCACCCACTGTGGATAAAACGCCTGTCCTCATTTTCGCGGACGCGTTGCGGGTAGATTTACTCGAACAATTGACGGCGCAGGGAGGTGCACACGATGACGACGACCATCCGCCCCGCGTCCGTGCCGCAGTCTCCTCGCGCGACCGGCTCCACTCCACAGAACGGCTCTCCACTGCCCCCACTGAAGGAGCTCAGCGTCGGCGACACCTTCGCGGAGCTCCTCGACGACGTGAACCTGGGCGCCGCACTCGAAGCCCTGCAGAAGGGGCTGATCTCCGTCACCCGGCGTCTCACCGGCCACGCGGCTGAACGCGAATTCACCCGGTACGAGGTGGATGAGGACGCCACCCCCGGGGAGTACACCGCCCTCGCCGCAGGTGATGAGCGCGCCACAATACCGGCCCTCATGAAGTCCGCACAGCGGCTCACCACCCTCGTGCAGGCGGTGCAGTCCCGCCTCGACGGAACCCTCACCGAGGCCTACCGCACGCCGGGCAAGAAATTCGAACTGCTCGGCATCCCCGAGGGCCGGGACGGCTACCGCGGGGCCGACCATCTGCTGCAGGACACCGTCAACATCTCCTCCGGCGAGGCCCGGCGCCGTACCCAGACGGCACAGCACTTCCAACCCCACCGTCCCCCAGCCACCGACGGCACCGAGTCAGAGTCCGACACCGCCGGCACCCAGGGGCGGCTGGCACGGCTATTCCCGCTGCTCACCGCCGCCTACCACGAGGCGCGCATCGGCCAAGCGCACCTGCATCAGCTCGTCTACGCCGTCAACGCCATCGACCGGCAGGCCCGAATCTGCGGACATCTGCGCTCCGAGGCGGAATCCCGCTATCGCACTCAAGACGCGGAACTGACCGACAAGGCGCTCACCACCTCCTTCGCCGAGTTCCAGCGCTACCTCTACGCCTGGCGCAGCGCCGTGCTCACCGACCTCGCCCCCGATGCTGCCGACCCCGACGAGGAGCGCATCCACGCCCGACGCGGGCTGAACTACACGGGGGTGGAGGGCGGTCTGAAGGTCTGGACGCTCGGCACCGACAACGAGGGCCATGAGCTGCTTTCCTGCATCCGCGGTGCCGCCAACAATCCCCGTCAGCGCGTCGACGACACCACGCTCGACCCAACCCTGTTAATCGACGACGATGACGACGACGCCGACCGCATTCACGACGGACGCACGCCCACTCAGCGCGCCCACGACGGACTGATGGCCGTGCTCTCCGCCGGACTCCAGCTCAAGGACAACGGGCTGCCCGATCAGGGTGGGGCGCGCCCGCAGATCATCGTCACCGCCGGACTCACCGCCTTGCTGAAGATCGCCCACACCTCCGGACTACTCCCGGGCACGTTCAACACGGAGCTACTCACCGGAGGATCCACCCGGGACCTGCTGATCTCCGCGGGCTACACCGGACCCACCGGAGCCGGGATGCTGCGCCGCCTGGTCTGCACCGCCGAGATCACCACCGCGGTCCTCGGCGCCGAGGGCGAGGTGCTCGACGTCGCTAGCTCTCGGCGGCAGTTCAGCCTCAAGCAGCGCCGCGCCCTGGCCGCCCGCGACGGCGGCTGCGCCGCCCCGGGCTGCACGTTCCCGGCCGCGTGGTGCGATTCCCACCACGTGCAGGAATGGTCCGAGGGCGGTCCCACCACCGTGGAGAACGGGGTACTGCTCTGCAATCACCATCACCGCAGCCTGCACCTGGGCATGTGGGTCATCGAGATGCACGACGGTGTCCCCTGGTTCACTCCGACGGCGAAACTCCGCCCCGACACGACGGGCACACCGGAATCATCGCCACCGAAACCGAGCGAACCGCCAGGTTCGGGCCCGGCCCCGGGCACCGTGACGCAGCGGCGCAATATCACCTGGGTGCCGCATCAGCACTCGCATCGGGTGGGCACGCTCGCGCGCCCGGTCGTGTCGTCGTCCTCGCCGCGGGATCGGCGGGGCTCACCGGGGCCGGGACAAGACCAGGACCCCGATCCGCCGTTCTGACCGCGCCAGTTTAGTCCTGCGCCAGCACTCCGTCGAGGGCCAGCCGCAGCACCGATTCTTCCAGTTGCTCCGGATCGGCCGCGGACTCGCCGGGCCGGTACCAGTCGACAATGGAATTGACCATGCCCAGCACTAGCCGCGCGATGCGCCGCGGGGGCTGCGTAGTGACCAGCGAGCCATCCTGCTGCCCGGACTCCACGATCCGACCGAAGCGCGAGGTGATTTCACGGCGACGTTGCAGCGCCGCGGTTTCGACCGGGGAGTTGCCGCGCAACCGCAGCAGCAGCGTCACCTGGGGCATCTGCTCGATCAGCACCTGCACCGTGGAGCGCAGCGCCCGCTCCAGGCGCTGTGCTCCCGTGGCGTCGAGCTGTTCCGCCGCACCGAGCACCTCTTCGAGCGCGTCGAGGGCCTGATCCAGCGCCATCCCCAGGATCTCCTCCTTCGAGGAGACGTGATGGTAAATCGCGGATTTGGAGACGCCGAGCTCGGTGGCGAGCATGCCCATCGACGTCGCGTCGTAGCCGTAACGATTGAAAGTCGCCACGCAGACGGCGACCAGCGTGGAGCGGTCGTAGCCCGGCCGCCCGCGTCGGGGTGCAGTCGTGGTGGTCATCGCCCTATCGTATATCCCGGTCTCATTCGGCGCCGTCGCGCAGGTCATAGACCCGGCGCAGCTTCCCGGAGGACCGAGCCAGGGTTCCCGGCTCGGCAATGTTGATCGTGCACGAGGAGCCGATCTTGGTCTTGATCTCCTGCTGCAGCTTCTTCCCGCCCTCGGTGGCCTCCTCTACCGTGACCGATTCGCGCCGCTCGATGTTCACCGTCATCTGATCCATCCGGTCCGGACGCGTGATCTCCAGCGTGAAGTGCGGCGAGAGCGCGGGCACCTGCAGCGCCAGCTCCTCGATCTGCGAGGGGAACAGGTTCACCCCGCGCAGGATGATCATGTCATCGGAGCGCCCGGTGATTCTGCCCATCCGCCGGTGTCCGGGCAGATCGTTGCCGGGCAGCAACCGGGTCAGGTCGTGGGTGCGGTACCGGATGATAGGCAGCGCCTCCTTGGTGAGTGCGGTGAACACCAGCTCACCGTGCTCCCCGGTCTGCAGCACTTCGTCGGTGAAGGGGTCGATGATCTCGGGGCGGAAGTGATCCTCCCAGATGTGCGATCCGGATTTCGTGAACACGCTCTCGCCCGCCACCCCGGGGCCCATGACTTCGGAGAGTCCGTAGATGTCGCAGGCGTCGATGTCGAAGGTCTGCTCGATCTCCCGGCGCATCTCCTCGGTCCACGGCTCCGCTCCGAGTACCGCGGTGCGCAGCGAGGTTTCGCGCGGGTCCAGCCCCATGGCCCTGAATCCGTCGGCAATCGTCAGCAGGTAGGTCGGCGTGCAGAGGATGGCCTGCGGCTCGAAGTCGCGGATCATCTGCACCTGCTTTTCCGTTTGTCCGCCCGACATCGGGATCACGGCGCATCCCAGGCGCTCGGCACCGTAGTGAGCGCCCAGCCCGCCGGTGAACAGACCGTACCCGTAGGCATTGTGGACCTTGTCGCCCGGCTTGATCCCGGAGTTGCGGAAACAGCGGGCCACCAGCGTGCCCCAGACCTGCAGGTCGTTCTCGGTATAGGCGACGACGGTCGGCTGACCGGTGGTGCCCGAGGAGGCGTGGATGCGGCGGATATCCGACATCTCGACGGCGAAGGACTTGAAGGGGTAGGCCTTCCGCAGGAACTCCTTGTCCGTATACGGGAACAGCCGCAGATCCTCCAGCTCCTTGAAGTCACCGGGGTGCACGCCGTGGTCGTCGAAGAGCTCCCGGTAGGCGTCCACGTTCTCGTAGGCGTAGTGCAGGGTCCAACGCAGCCGCTCGAACTGCAGCGTCTCGATCTCGTCGCGACTCATCAGCTCCTCGGGGTCCGGCTGCGAACGATCGGTGTGCGGCGGTCCCGGGACGAAGGGCTGCGGGATGGAGCAGCCGGCGGGGCTGGGCTGGGGGTCATGGGGTGCGGAAGTCATGACAGGGGGTCCTTAAAGTCAGTGCGGAAAGTCAGTGCGAGACGGAACTCCGTCGGAGGTGAGCCGAGGCGAGTAAGAACCACGACGGCGCACGACCGCGGTCGGGCGTCAGGGCCGGCGCTTGTTCGGAATGGTGCGGGACCGGCCGCGGAACTCGGCCACCAGGGCACCGGCGTCGTCGGTGATCGTGATGTCGTAGAGCCCGGAACGGCCGGTGATGGAACGTCGAACCCCGACGGCTGTCAGCCGGGTGCCCTCCACGGGTGAGGAGACGAAATTGATGTCCACGCCGGAGGCGACGGTAATGGTGGAGCCGTCGCCGCGCGGGTCGTTGCATGACCAGGCGAAGCAGGTGTCACCGAAGGCGAAGATCATTCCGCCGTGGGCGATCTTGAATCCGTTCAGCATCTCGCCGCGCAGCACCATGTGCGCCCTGGCGTAGCCGTCGCCGTACTCGGAGACCTCGTAGCCGAGCCATTCCGCGGCAGCATCGACGCCGAGTGTGGGGTGATCGTGGGCCCCAAAGGAGCCGCGAACCACCGTGTCTGGGTCAACGCCCGCGGGCAGTTCTGGGTGCACAGCATTCAGGGCTGCGTCGGTCATAAGACACCTCCGGGTGCGAGTCGGACGGATTTACCGAACGATCATTAGGTAATCGCACTTTCGGCTGTGGGTCAAGTCACAGCCACGGCGCTGTCGAACTTGACGAGGCTCACAGCACCGCCATATCCTGAACGAACGGTCGGTAAATCCGATCGCCCGTCGTCATCATTGAGGTGAGCACCATGACCGCACCAGACCAGGTCGCCGCGCCCGCGCTTTCAGAACAGGAGCGCGCCGGTCAGGACCATTTCGACCGCATCATCGCCGAGGACTCCCGCATCGAGCCCCGCGACTGGATGCCGGCCGCCTACCGCAAGACCCTCACCCGACAGGTCTCGCAGCACGCCCACTCCGAGATCATCGGCATGCAGCCCGAGGCCAACTGGATCAGCCGCGCCCCGTCCCTGAAGCGCAAGTCCATCCTGATGGCGAAGGTGCAGGACGAGGCCGGTCACGGGCTCTACCTCTACTCGGCCGCCGAGACGCTGGGCACCTCCCGCCACGAGCTCAACCAGCAGCTGCTGGAGGGCCGGGCCAAGTACTCCTCGATCTTCAACTACCCGGCCCGGACCTGGGCGGACATGGGGGCAATCGGCTGGCTCGTCGACGGCGCCGCGATCTGCAACCAGGTGCCGCTGTGCCGCGCCTCCTACGGACCCTACGGGCGCGCGATGGTCCGGATCTGCAAGGAAGAGTCGTTCCACCAGCGCCAGGGCTGGGAGATCCTCTACGAACTCTCCCACGGCACCCCCGCACAGAAGCAGATGGCCCAGGAGGCCGTGAACCGGTTCTACGGCCCGGCGCTGCAGATGTTCGGACCTCCGGACGGCGACTCCCCGCACTCCCAGCAGTCGATGGAGTGGAACATCAAGCGCTTCTCCAACGACGAGCTGCGCCAGCGCTTCGTGGACATGATGGTCCCGCAGGCCGAGGCCCTGGGACTCACCCTGCCCGACCCGGAGCTGAAGTGGAACGAGGAGCGCGGCCACTACGATTACGGCGCCCTGGACTGGAACGAGTTCAAGACGGTGCTCTCCGGTGCTGGCCCCTGCAACGTGCAGCGCATGCAGCGTCGTCGTCAGGCCCATGCCGAGGGGGCCTGGGTCCGCGGGGCGGCTGTCGCCTACGCTGCGAAGATGGCCGAGCGCTCCGCCGCTGAGGCGCAGTCCGAGCGCACCGACCGAGAACTGATCGGAGCCTGATCATGGCCGCTGACATCACCAGCACCGAGGGAACCAATACCAGCACCGGCACCACCACCGAGTGGCCGCTGTGGGAGGTGTTCGTGCGTTCCTCGCGCGGACTCTCCCACGTGCACGCCGGCTCGCTGCACGCCCCGGACGCCACCATGGCGCTGCGCAACGCCCGCGATCTCTACACCCGCCGCAACGAGGGCACCTCGGTGTGGGTCGTGCCCTCCGCCGTCATCGCCTCCTCCGACCCGGATTCCAAGGGCGGCTACTTCGAGTCCGCCCAGGGCAAGGCCTACCGCCATGCCACCTACTACACGAAATCCGAAGGGGTGAAGCACCTGTGAGCTTCGCATCCCACGACTCCGCCACCAAGATCTCGGCTGGCTCCGCGATTAGCGCCGAGGAGATCGCCGCCTCGGGCGCCACCGCGGAACCCGACGTCGCCACCTACGCGCTCTACCTGGGCGACGACGCCCTGATGCTCGCTCAGCGCCTGGGCTGGTGGATTGCCCGCGCCCCGGAGCTGGAGGAAGATATCGCGCTGTCCAACATTGCGTTGGACCAGCTCGGCCACGCCCGGTTCCTGCTGACCTACGCCGGCACCGCCTGGGGCAAGACCGAGGACGAGCTGGCCTACTTCCGCGATGAGGAGGAGTTCCGTTCCTGCCGCCTCGTGGAGCAGGAGAACGGCGACTTCGGGCAGACCATTGCCCGGCAGCTGATCTTCTCCTACTACCAGCACGAGCTCTACCGCCGTCTGGTGGATTCGAAGGACGCCACGCTGTCGGCCATCGCGGACAAGGCGCTCAAGGAGATCCAGTACCACCAGGATCACGCCGCCCAGTGGGTGCTGCGTTTGGGGATCGGCACTGAGGAATCGCACGAGCGCATGCAGAACGGGCTCTACTACCTGTGGCCCTATGTGGATGAGCTGTTTCACGACGACGACCTCACCCGCGACCTGGCCGAACGCGGCATCGCGGTGCTGCCGTCGAGCCTGCGGGAAGACTTCGACCGGCGGATCGCCGAGCTACTCGCGGAAGCGGAACTGGAGATCCCGGATCTGCCCGGCGCCTGGGGTGGAGACCGCTCCGGAGAATTCAGCGAGCACCGCGGCCACATTCTGACCGAGATGCAGGTGCTGGCCCGCCAGCACCCTGGCGCCACCTGGTAATCACCAGAAACCAGCACCATTGAGGGGAGAACGATGACCACCGCAACCCATGATCTGCGCCCCGTCGAGACCGACGCCGCCCGCGTGTGGGATGTCGCCGCCCGGGTACCGGATCCGGAGATCCCCGTGCTGTCGATCGCGGACCTCGGGATCCTGCGCGCTGCCCGCGTGGAGGCCGACGGGACCGCCGTCGTCGTCATCACCCCCACCTATTCCGGCTGCCCCGCCATGGGCACCATCACCGAGGACGTCGGCCACGCCCTGCGCGCGGACGGCTACGCGGACGCCCGGGTGGAGCTGGTGCTGCAGCCGGCGTGGACCACCGACTGGATCACCGAGGAGGGCCGGCGCCGTCTCCAGGAGTACGGGATCGCTCCGCCCTCGGGCCAGGCTGCGGTCCGTCAGGGGCCGGTGCGGATGGGGTTGAGCGTGAAGTGCCCGCGCTGCCATTCGCTGAACACCCAGGAGCTGACCCGGTTCGGCTCCACCGCCTGCAAGGCCCTGTACAGCTGCCGGGACTGCCTGGAGCCGTTCGACTACTTCAAGATTCACTGAGGGGACCATCATGACTGAGACACTCACCAAGCGCCGGGCCTCCTTCAACGCGCTGAAGGTCGCCGAGGTGCGCAAGCTCACCGCCGACTCGGTGGAGGTCACCTTCGCTATTCCGGAGGAACTGCAGGACGACTACGACTACCTGCCCGGCCAGTATGTGGCGTTGCGGGCCACCCTCGACGGGCACGAGGTACGCCGCTCGTACTCGATCTGCACGGAGCCGGTGCCCGGGGAGATCCGCGTGGCTATCAAGAAGGACCTGGGCGGGCTGTTCTCCACCTGGGCCAATGAGGAGCTGGCGGCCGGGGACACCCTGGAGGTGATGAACCCGCAGGGCGCGTTCACCTCAAAGATGCAGATCACCTCGATGAATGATGCCGAGGAGCTGGCCGAGGCGGAAGTCGCGAAGAACCCGAACACCCACCTGGTGGCGTTTGCGGCCGGGTCCGGGATCACCCCGATCATGGCGATCGCGAAGGCAGTGCTAGGGGCCTCGGCGTCGTCGTCGTTCGATTTGGTGTACGCCAACCGCTCCGCCATGGATGTGATGTTCGCCGAAGAACTGGGAGATCTGAAGGACAAGTTCCCGGCACGGCTGGCGATCCACCATGTGCTCTCGCGCGAGCAGCGGATCGCGCCGCTGATGTCGGGGCGGATCGACGAGGAGAAGCTCAACGAGCTGCTCGACCAGATCATCCCCGTGGGCTCCACCGACGAGTGGTTTTTGTGCGGTCCCTTCGAGCTGGTGCAGATGTGCCGCGACACCCTGGCCGCGCGCGGGGTCCCGGCCGAAAAGATCCGGTTCGAGCTGTTCACCACCGGCAAGCCCGATCGTCCGGCCGGGCATCAGGGCCGAGCTGTCGTCGCAGACCCGGGCGGGGAGAACGTGACGATCGAGTTCAACCTCGACGGACAGTCCTCCCGCATCGAATCACCCGCCTCCGCTGGGGAGACGGTGCTCAACGCCGCCCTGCGCGTGCGCCCGGACACCCCCTTCGCCTGTGCGGGCGGGGTGTGCGGTACCTGCCGGGCCAAGGTGGTCTCCGGGGAGTTCGAGATGGAGGAGAACTACGCGCTGGAGAAGGACGAGGTCGACAACGGCTACGTGCTCACCTGCCAGACACGGCCCACCTCAAGCACCCTCGTCGTCGATTTCGACGCCTGAGCTGGAACTTTTTCTCGACGTCCGCACTGAATCCCCACCGGAACACGACCGGAACACCAGGAGCACTCATGATCGAGCTGACGCTGCACGACGACGCCGGATACGCGGAGGTCGTGCTCAACGCACCCCAGAAGATGAACTCGCTGGACGAAGCAGCCCTGGCCGAGCTCTCGGACGCCTACACCGAGGCTTCCGGGGCCGCCGAGCGCGGAGAGGTTCGGGCGCTGCTGCTGCGCGGTGAGGGCCGCGGATTTTGCGCCGGCCGCGACATCTCGGGCGTCACCCCCGCCACCGACGACGCCTACGGGTATCTGGCGGAGAAGGTGACCCCGGTGCTGCGGCAGATGGCCCAGTTCCCGGCGCCCACCTTCGCCGCCGTGCAGGGCGCGTGCTTAGGCGTCGGACTCGGCCTGGCGATCGCCACCGACGTCGTTTATGTGGGCGAGGGCGCGAAGATCGGCTCCCCGTTCGCGAACCTGGGTGCCACCCTGGATTCGGGCGGGCACGCACTGTTTACCGAGCGACTCGGGGCGCACCGCACCCTGGACCTGATCTACACCGCCGAGCTGATGTCGGGGGCGGACGCAGTGCGATCGGGACTGTTCTCGCGCGCGATTCCCGACGACGAACTGCTCGAGTTCACCCGCACCACGGTGGCGAAGGTCGCGCGCGGCGCCACCGCGGCCTTCCTGGCGTCCCGGGAACTGGTGGCCCAAGTGCGCGATCAGCGGATCGGACTGTGGGAGTCGGTGGAGCACGAGAACCGGTTACAGGGTGAATTGTGCCGCACCGACGACTATGCGGAGGGCTTCGCCGCGTTCCAACAGAAGCGGAAACCCGAGTTCACCGGGCGCCCGCTGAACTAGCGTGCGGCAGATCAGCTAGCAAGCGATCGCCGCCGCTGTCAGTCGTCGTCGTCAGTTTTCGCGGTCAGTTTTTCTTGACGATGGAGGACTTCAGCTCCATCTGACCGAAGCCGTCCACGCGGGCGGAGATGTTGTGGTCCCCGTTCTCGGGCATCAGCCGGATGCTGCGCACCTTCGTACCCGCTTTGAGTGCCTGCTGGGCGCCCTTGACCTTCATCGTGGTGGTGATGGTGACGGCGTCGCCGTCGTGCAGGAGGTTACCCACGGCGTCGCGGATCTCGGTGTCAGTTCCGGAACCATCGGCGCTGGCAGAACCGTCGGCACCGGCTGAACTCTCAGCGGTCCATTCGTGGGCGCACTCGGGGCACACCAGCAGCGCGTCCATCGCGTAGGTGTACGGGCTGGAGCATTCGGGGCAGGCAGGCAGCGTCTCGGTCATACCCTCATTCTACGGAAGCAGTAGAGCACTGTTCGTCAGCACAAGTCAGCACAGGTCAGCCCAGCGGCCGTACGGTGAGCGCCTGGCTCACCGCGCCCACCGGCCCCTCGACGTCGTGAAGCACACTGTGCGTGAGCCCGTGCCCGCCGGCGCCGAACGTGACCGACAGATCCACGCCATTCCATTCCCCCACCGGCTCCCGCACCAGGTGCACCGTCAGGTCCACGTTGGGGAACGCCACCTCGGTGGGCGGCACCCGCACCGCCATTCCGTTCGCGATATCGGTCAGCCCCACGAACCTCGCGGTGGCGCTGACCTGTTCCCCGGCCACCAGGGCCACCGGGGTGCGCGCCCAATAGTGCGCGCGCCCGGGCTCGAGGTGACGACGACGGATCTCCAGACCGGCAATGAAGTCCCCGGGCCACACGGTGGTGGGATCCCAGGGTTCGGAATCCTCTAAGGGGGTGATCTCCGGGAAGGGGGAGCCGGCCAGGGCTGCGGTGTCGTAGCCGGCGAGGAACCAAGCGCGGGCGATCACCTGCACCCGGCCCCGGCTGGACAGCTGCGCCTCCACCAGTTCGATGGTGCGCCCCGGACGGATCACCCGGCAGCTGATCTCCATCGGGTCTGCGACAGTCAGGGTGCCGAGAATGTCGAAGCAGATCCGGGTGATCGGCAGCGTCGGCGCATTCGGGTCGCCCGCACCAGAATCACCCGCCCCAGCCTCGGCCCGGCGGGCGTCCCGGTCGGTCTCCAGGGCGTGGGTGAGCAGGCCCAACACCGGGGCGATGTGCTGCTCGGTCACGTTCCAGGCGCCACTGGTGTGCTGCGTGGGCTGGAAGGTGTGCGCGTCCAGGCGCTCGAAATAGCTGGTGCTCACCGGATCTCCTCAAGATGATGTTCGGTCGGTCTGTTCATTCCGGTCAGGTTGACGTTCGGCGGTAGTCGTCGACGTCGCCGCGGGCCAGCAGGTCGACGGCGTCGTCGCGCATCTGCACCTTGCGCACCTTGCCGGTCACCGTCGTCGGGAACTCCTCCACGATTTTGACGTAGCGCGGGATCTTGTACCGGGCCAGTTGCCCGGCGCAGAACTCGTGCAGAGCGTGGGCGGTGAGCGGTTCGGCACCGGCACGCAGCCGCACCCACACCATCACCTCCTCACCGTACTTCTCGTCGGGCACCCCGATCGCCTGGGCGTCGATGATGTCGGGATGGGTGTAGAGGAATTCCTCGATCTCACGCGGGTAGATGTTCTCGCCGCCGCGGATCACCATGTCCTTCATGCGCCCGGTCACCCGCACATACCCTTGGGCGTCCATGGTGGCCAGATCGCCGGTGTGCATCCAGCCGTCGTCGTCGATCGCCTCCGCGGTCTTCTCCGCAGCACCCCAGTAGCCGTCCATCACCAGGTAGCCGCGGGTGCACAGCTCCCCGGTCTCCCCCACCGGCTGGGTGGCACCGGTCGCCGGATCGATGATCTTGATCTCCGCGTGCGGGGAGGCTCGCCCCACCGTGCCGACCCGCAGCTCCAAGGCGTCGTCGGGGCGGGTCTGCATGGACACCGGGGAGGTCTCGGTCATCCCGTAGCAGATGGTCACCTCCGACATGTGCATCGTCTCGATGACCTGGCGCATCACCTCGGCGGGGCAGGGCGATCCGGCCATGATCCCGGTGCGCAGGCTGGAGAGGTCATAATCGACGACGGTTTTCTCCCCGTCCAGCTCCAGCTCCGCGATAAACATGGTGGGCACCCCGTACAGACTGGTACACCGCTGCTGCTCGACGGCGTCCAGCACCGCGCGCGGATCGAAGCTCGGCCCTGGGATCACCATGGCCGCCCCGTGCGAGGTGGCCGCGAGGTTGCCCATCACCATGCCGAAGCAGTGGTAGAACGGCACCGGGATGCAGATCCGGTCCATCTCCGTATAGCGGCAAATCTCACCCACGATGAACCCGTTGTTCAGGATGTTGCGGTGGGTCAGGGTGGCGCCCTTGGGGAATCCGGTGGTGCCGGAGGTGTACTGGATGTTGATCGGGTCGGTGGGGCTCAGCCGGGCAGCCACGGCATCCAGGGCGGCGTCGTCGATATCGGTTTCGTCGGAGTCATTAGCGTCATTAGCGTCATTAGCGTCAGCATCGGCGTCAGCTCCGGCAACGTCGTACCAGGAGTCGGTGCCCATGATGATGACGCGCTGCAGCGTCCCGAGTTCCTGTTCGGCGCGGGCGAGCATGCCCGGATAGTCCGCGGTGGGCTGGGTATCGGCGGCGATGACGACGGTGATCCCCGCCTGCTCCAGCACATAGTTGAGCTCGTGCTGCCGGTAGGCCGGGTTGATGTTGACCAGGATGGCGCCGATCTCGGCGGTGGCGTATTGGGTGAGCGTCCACTCCCAGCGGTTCGGCGCCCAGATGCCGACGCGCTCCCCCACCTCGATTCCGGCGCGCAGCAGACCGGTGGCCAGTCGGCGCACGTCACGGCGGAATTCGGTGTAGCTCCAGGTGCGCCCGGCGGCGACGTCGACGAGGGCGTCCCGGTCGCCCCATCTCTCGGCGGTATCGCGCA
Source organism: Micrococcaceae bacterium (assembly GCA_052084925.1). Classification (GTDB taxonomy): domain Bacteria; phylum Actinomycetota; class Actinomycetes; order Actinomycetales; family Micrococcaceae; genus CmP2. Next base: position 174,050 of record JBQDEV010000003.1, on the reverse strand, counting down.
GGTTCTGACCGATGGTCTGCTCGATCAGGGGAACATCGGTGGGGCCGACGTCGTGGGATGTTGTCAGCGCTGACAGGCCTGTTTGCTCTGACCGGTCTGGCCGGTCCGACCGGGCTGTCTGAGGTGAGGTCATGGGCTCCGCTCCCGTTGCTCGACGCGACGAATCAGTTACCGTGCTGTAACTCGATTCCGCCTCGAACCTAGCAAACCGTGACCTAGCTCACAAGGTCCCGGCCGACGGTCTCGCGCAGCACCTCTGCCGTTCCGCCGAAAATGGTGAACAGCCGCACCGCTAAGTACGCCTTCGCCACCGGATATTCGAGGATGTAGCCATAACCGCCGTGCAGCTGCAGGCACTGGTCGACCAGCTCCTTCGCCCGCTCGCTGGCCCACATCTTGATCTTCGAGGCATCGGCCAGACCGAGTTCACCGTCGTTAAACCGCGCGACCATCGCGGCCACGTAATGCTGCGTGGCCTCCAGGGAAACCTGCATCTCGGCCAGCCGGAACCGGGTGTTCTGAAACTCGTCCACACTGCGGTCGAACACCCGGCGCTGGCCCACATACTCTCGCGTGGCGCGCAGGGTCTGGGCCGCGAGCGCGACCGAGGCGGTGGCGACAGCCAGCCGGCCCTGCGGCAGAAGTTCGTGCACGTAGCGCAGCCCGGCACCGACCTCGCCAATGAGATTTACCCCCGGCACCCGCACCCCGGTGAAGAACAGCTCGGCGGTGTCCGAGGCGGTCAGGCCCATCTTCTCCAGCGGGGATCCAACGTCGTACCCACCGTCTCCCTCAGCACCGCCGGCCTCCGCCGCATCGGCCTTCTCCACCAGGAACAGGCTGAACGAGTCCGCGCCGCCGCGCTCGGTGGGGCTGGAGCCGTCGGTGCGGGCCAGCACCAGGGCGGCGTCGCCGGTGATTCCGTTGCCGATAAAGGTCTTCTGCCCGTCGAGCACCCAGTCCTCGCCGTCGCGCACCGCCTTCGTCCGTACCCCGCGCAGATCCGACCCACAACCCGGTTCCGTCCACGCCACCGAGGTGATCAGCGTTCCGTCCACCATCCTCGGCAGCCACCGTCCCCGCTGCTCCTCGTTCGCGTAGCGCAGCAGCGCCGGCAGCACCCAATCGTCGTGCAGGTGGAACGCCAGACCCGCCGATTCATGCCCGGCCCGGCAGAACTCCTCGTCGAGCACCATCCGGAACCGGTAGTCGCTCAACCCCATGCCCCCGTACTCCTCGGGCACGGCGAGCCCGAGCAACCCCTGCTCGCCAGCAGCGGTCCACACGGAACGGTCCATGCGGTGCGCTTTCTCCCAGTCGGCGTAGTGCGGGGCAATTTCGCGGGCGTTAAACTCGCGGGCGAGCTCGCGGAACTCCTCGTGGAGCTCTTCGTAGAATCCGGCAAACATGGCGGGCCTCCTTCACTGCTGAGCGGACAAGGGGACAACGACGGCGGCCTGGGCCATCTCGATCAGGGCGCGCTGACTGGCGGCTCGACGTCGGGGATCGACGCCGGCGCCGTAGCGCGATTTCAGGGAGTGACTGGTGGAATTAATGAGTCCAATGACGCCGTGCACGCGGGTGTGCAGCTCGTCGCGGGAGTCCTGCGGGTGCAGCGCAGCGAGCACCGTCGTCCAGATGTCGAGGTATTCGCGCTGCATACGTCGCACCTGCCGCCAGTCCGCCTCGGCCAGCCGGGCAAGGTCCTGATCCTGCACCCGGATCACTTCGGGGTTGCCCAGGGCGAATTCGACGTGGAACGCGATGAGGGGGCGCACCCGATCCGCCACCTCGGGCACGGTTGAGCGAATCTCCAGGGCCCCGGAGAGCAGGCGCTCACTGACCTCCAGCAGCAGCTGGCCCAGCAGGTCCTGCTTACCCCGGAAGTGCCGATAGATGGCCTGACCGGTCACGCCGACTTCGCTGCCGACGTCGTCGAGGGATACCGCGTCGAATCCGCGGGCACCGAAGAGTACCCCGGCGGCGTCCAACAGATCCTGACGCCGCTGGTTCTTCTCCGCCTGGCGGCGGGTGGTCGGTGCGCTCGGCCTAGACAAACGTGATCTCCCTCACTAGCCTTGGTTTCAGTGAATCATCGTTAACTGAATGACTGCCATCGTACCCGACGAGCGGACCGTCGGACACCCCCAACATCCCACTGCCCAGGAGGCCGCATGGAGACGCTGCCCAGCACCGTCGACCGGCACAGCGACACCTTCGCCGAGCGCCGCGAGAAAAACGCGAGCCTGCGTGCGGAGCTGACCGAACGACTGCAGCGCGCCGCCCTCGGCGGGTCCGAAAAGGCCCGGCGCCGTCATCAAGACCGCGGCCGGCTGCTGCCCCGCGAACGCGTGAACCGACTACTGGATCCGGGCAGCCCCTTCCTGGAGCTCGCCCCGCTAGCCGCCGAGGAGATGTACGACGGCGCGGCCCCGGCGGCGGGGCTGATCACCGGGATCGGGCTGGTGCACGGCCGGCTGGTGATGGTGGTCTGCAACGACTCCACCGTGAAGGGCGGCACCTACTTCCCGCTCACCGTCAAGAAGCACCTGCGCGCCCAAGAAGTCGCCGCCGAGAACCGGCTGCCCTGTCTGTATCTGGTGGATTCCGGGGGCGCGTTCCTACCGATGCAGGACGAGGTATTCCCCGATCGCGACCATTTCGGCCGGATCTTCTACAACCAGTCCCAGCTCTCGGCCCGCGGCATCCCGCAGCTCGCCGCCGTGCTCGGCTCCTGCACCGCCGGCGGCGCCTACGTGCCGGCCATGAGCGACGAGACCGTGATCGTGCGCAACCAGGGCACCATCTTCCTGGGTGGTCCGCCCCTGGTGAAGGCGGCCACCGGCGAGGTGGTCACCGCCGAAGAGCTCGGCGGCGCCGTCGTGCATACCGCCCAGTCCGGGGTGGCGGATCACCTGGCCGAGGACGACGACCACGCACTGCAGATCCTCCGCGACATCGTCTCCACCCTGCCCGCGCCGGGCCCGCGCGCCTGGCAGCGCCAGGACCCCCGGCCCCCGCGGCTGTCCGTGGAAGATCTCGACGGCATCATCCCCACCGATGTGAACCAGCCCAGCGACGTCTACGAGATCATTGCCCGGCTGGTCGACGACGGCGCATTCCACGAGTTCAAGCGCGACTACGGCACCACCCTGGTCACCGGGTTCGCCCACATCGACGGCCACCCGGTGGGCATCGTCGCCAACAACGGCATCCTGTTCTCCGAGTCCTCGCTGAAGGGGGCGCACTTCATCGAGCTCTGCGATCAGCGCGGAATCCCGCTGCTGTTCCTGCAGAACATCTCCGGATTCATGGTGGGCCGGGACTATGAATCCGGGGGCATCGCCAAGAACGGCGCGAAGATGGTCACCGCCGTCTCCACCACCCGGGTCCCGAAGATCACCGTCATCATCGGCGGCTCGTTCGGCGCCGGAAACTATTCGATGTGCGGGCGCGCCTATTCGCCTCGGTTCCTGTTCCTATGGCCGAACGCCCGGATCTCGGTGATGGGCGGCGACCAGGCCGCCGGAGTGCTCGCCACCGTCAAGCGCGACCAGCTCGAAGCAGCGGGCGAAACCTGGTCCGACGACGACGAAGCGACGTTTAAAGCACCGATCCGGCAGAACTACGAGGATCAGGGCCAGCCCTATTATTCGACCGCCCGGCTGTGGGACGACGGCATCATCGACCCGCGCGACACCCGCCGCGTGGTGGCGATGGCGCTCGAGGCCTGCGCCCACGCCCCCCTGCCCGACCCCGGCTTCGGCCTGTTCAGGATGTGACCGCGATGTCCCAGACTCTTTTCGACACCGTGCTGGTGGCCAACCGCGGTGAAATCGCCTGCCGCGTCATCGACACCCTGCACGCCCTCGGGATCTCCTCGGTGGCGGTCTATTCCGACGCCGACGCCGAGGCGCTCCACGTGCGCCGGGCCGATCGGGCGGTGCGGCTGGGTCCACCCCCAGCCGCCGAGTCGTACCTGAACATCGATGCTGTCGTGGAAGCGGCACGGGCCACCGGCGCCCAGGCTATTCATCCCGGCTACGGTTTCCTCTCCGAGAATGCAGTCTTTGCTCAGGCCTGTGCGGAGGCCGGCATCGTCTTTATCGGCCCCGGTGTGCAGGCGCTCGAGGTGATGGGCGACAAGATCCGCTCCAAGAACCACGTCGCTGCGGCGGGTGTTCCCGTGGTGCGCGGGGTGTCCGAGCCGGGGCTGAGCGATGCCGAGCTGATCGACGCCGTCGCCGCCTTCGGCACCGAGATCCGCTACCCGCTGCTCATCAAGCCCTCGGCCGGGGGCGGCGGCAAGGGCATGCACGTCGTCGAGGATCCGGAAGACTTACCCGACACCCTGGTCACCGCGCGCCGGGTGGCCCGCTCCTCGTTCGGCGACGACGCCCTGCTCATAGAGCAGCTGATCCGCTCCCCGCGCCACATCGAGGTGCAGGTGCTGGCCGATGCCCACGGGAGAGTGATCCACCTGGGCGAGCGCGAGTGTTCGCTGCAGCGCCGTCATCAGAAGGTGATCGAGGAGGCGCCCTCTCCCCTGCTCGACGCCGACACCCGACGCCGCATTGGCGAGGCCGCGTGTGAGACCGCGCGCTCGGTGGACTATCGAGGAGCCGGCACCGTGGAGTTCCTGGTGTCGGATGAAGACCCCGGCACGTTCTACTTCATGGAGATGAATACCCGTCTGCAGGTGGAGCACCCGGTCACCGAGGAAATCACCGGGGTCGACCTGGTGGAGCAGCAGGTCCGTATCGCCGCCGGTCAGCCGCTGAGCCTCACGCAGGACGACGTCGTGCTGCGCGGGCACTCGGTGGAGGCGCGCGTGTACGCCGAAGTTCCGGAAGCCGGGTTCCTGCCCAGCACCGGGGACATCCTCGCTGTGGAGGAACCGACCGGCCCCGGGGTGCGCGTGGATTCCGGGTTGCGCGTCGGCTCCGTGATCGGCACCGATTATGACCCGATGCTCGCCAAGGTCATCGCCACCGGGGAGGATCGCGCCCAGGCGTTGGCCCGGCTGCGGCGCGCCCTGGAGCACACCGTGGTGCTCGGGGTCGACACGAACCTGAGCTACCTGCAGCAGTTGCTCGACGACGACGACGTGCGTGCCGGCCGACTCGACACCACCCTGATCGAGCGGAAACTGCCCCAGCTGCGCTTCCCGCGTCCCGATGAGGTGGCCTGCCGGGCTGCCGTGGCTGCCGTGACTGCCGTGACCGGAACCATCACTGATACCGGCGCCTGGCGTGCCGATGGCTGGCGAGCCACCGGTCCGGTGCCCACCGATTACCTCGTCACCCATCGCGCGCCCGAAGGCGAGCTCACCACCATCGCGGTGACGCACCCGGACGCCGGCCCTGAGCTGACCGGGCTGAACGGCACCGCGGGCCCACTCACTCAGGCCCGCCAGCGCGTCGTCGTCGCCTCCCACCAGCCCGAGGGCGCACTCGTGTGGGTCGCGACCCCGCACTTCACCGGGCAGCTCACCGTGGCCGACCCGCACGCCCAGACCCTAGCGCGGCTGAGCCAGCGCGAGGCGGAGCTCACCGAGGCCGCGCCCGAGATCACCGCCCCGCTCCCCGGCACTGTCATCGACGTCCACGTCGAACACGGCACCGAGGTCGAGGCCGGGCACCGACTCGTCACCATCGAGGCGATGAAGATGGAGCACCGGCTCACCGCCCCGCTCGCGGGCACCGTGACCCTCGCCGTGCGGGTGGGCGAAACCGTCAAGCTCGGCCAGGTGCTCGCCACCGTGACCGCCCTTACCGACAACCCCGACGTCGTCGAACCCCACACAGACCAACCAGACCAACCAGACCAGCCCGCAGAGGAGTTAGCATCATGAGCTACCAGCTCAGCGAAGAGGAACAGGCCCTGGTGGAGGCGGTGCGCGACCTCACCCAGGAGGTGGTCGCCCCCGTGTCCGCCCGACACGACGCCGAGCACAGTTTCCCCTATGAGGTGATCTCCCAGATGGGCGAGATGGGACTGTTTGGCCTGCCCATCCCGGAGGAGTACGGCGGTCAGGGCGGGGACTATTTCGCGCTCTGCCTGGCCCTGGAGGAGCTGGCGAAGGTCGACCAGTCGGTGGCCATCACCCTGGAGGCGGGAGTGTCTCTGGGCGCGATGCCCCTGCTGCGCTACGGCACCGAGGAGCAGAAGCAGCGCTGGCTACCCGCTCTGGCCGCCGGTGAGCAGCTCGCAGGGTTCGGTCTTACCGAGTCCGAGGCCGGCTCCGATGCTGGCGGCACCCGCACCACCGCGCGCCTGGAAGACGGCCAGTGGGTGATCAACGGGACCAAGGAGTTCATCACGAATTCGGGCACCGACATCACCTCGCTGGTCACGGTCACCGCCGTCACCGGGGAGACCACCCGCGACGACGGCAGCGCCAAGAAAGAAATCTCCACCATCCTGGTCCCCGCAGACACCCCCGGATTCACCGCCGAGCCGGCCTACAACAAGGTGGGCTGGAACGCCTCCGACACCCACCCACTGACCTTCGACGACGTCCGCGTCCCGGAGGAGAACCTGCTCGGCACCCGCGGCCGCGGCTACGCGAACTTCCTGGGCATCCTGGATGAGGGCCGGATCGCGATCGCCGCCCTGGCCACCGGCGCCGCCCAGGGCTGCGTGGACGAGGCGGTCCGCTACGCCCGCGAGCGCCACACCTTCGGCTCCCCCATCGCCTCCTACCAAGCCGTATCCTTCAAGATCGCCCGTATGCAAGCCCGCGCCCACACCGCCCGGCTCGCCTACTACGACGCCGCCGCCCGCATGCGCGCCGGGCTGCCCTTCAAAACCGAAGCGGCCATCGCCAAGCTGGTGGCGGGCGAAGCCGCCATGGACAACGCCCGCGACGCCACCCAGGTGTTCGGCGGCTACGGATTCATGAACGAATTCGTCGTCTCCCGCCACTACCGCGACTCGAAAATCCTGGAGATCGGCGAGGGCACCACCGAGGTGCAGCTGATGCTGATCGCCCGCAGCCTGGGGTTGGACTCATGACCGGCACGAACCATCACAACAACAACCACGACGACGACGCGACCCCGTCCACTCCGGAGCAGCCAGCACAGCCGGTCATCCAGCAGCGCGGCCTCTACGTCAACGAGCTCCAGGTGGGCGCCCTCTACCGCCACGCCCCCGGGCGCACCCTCACGGAAGCCGACAACGTCTCGTTCACCACCATGACGATGAACACTCAGTCGTTGCACCTGGACGCGCACTGGGCCGCATCCCAGCCTTTCGGCCGGCCCCTGGTGAACTCGATGATGACCCTGGCCATCATCGTCGGCGCCTCCGTGGCGCAGCTGACCCAGGGCACCATCGTGGCGAACCTCGGATTCGAGGAGGTCCGCTTCCCGCACCCGCTCTACCACGGCGACACCCTGTACTCGGCCTCCGCGATCCTGGGCACCCGCCCGTCGTCGTCGCGGCCCGGTCAGGGGATCGCGCGCATCCGGCACACCGGTGAGAATCAGGACGGCGTGCTGGTCGCTGAGTGCATCCGCTCCGTGCTGATCTGGGAGTCCGAAGCCGCCCACCGTTCCGGGAGCACCTCATGAGCACCGAGCCCACCCCCGTCCGTCCTTCCGCTACCACCGCGCCGTTCTCACTCGGCCCCAGCATCCTGTTCTGTCCGGCCGACCGGCCCGAGCGCTACACCAAAGCCGCCGAACGCGCCGATGCGGTCATCCTGGATCTGGAGGACGCGGTCGCCCCCGCCGACAAGCCTGAGGCCCGCGAGCACCTGGCTCGGCACCTCGCCGACCTCAACGGAGACTCCGCACTACTCGAGCGCACCATCGTCCGGGTCAATCCCGCCGGCCCCGAGACCCGGGATGAGCTCGCCGCCGACCTGCAGGTTCTGGAAGCCACCGGTGTGCGCCACGTGATGCTGGCCAAAACCGAATCGCCCGACGACGTCGACGAAGTGGTCCGGGCGCTGGGCCCGCGCGTCGGCATCATCGCCCTGTGCGAGACCCCGGCCGGGATCACCCGCGCCGAGCAGATCGCCGCCCACCCCTCGGTCACCGCCTTGATGTGGGGTGCGGAGGATCTGGTCGCGGCCCTCGGTGGCAGCTCCTCCCGGCACGCCACCGGCGCCTACCGCGATGTTGCCCGCACCGCCCGATCCCTGGTGTTGCTCACCGCCGCCACCCACGGCAAGGCCGGCATCGACACCATCTACGCCGACCTCACCGACCTGGACGGGGTGAGCGCTGAAGCCGAAGACGCCGCGGCCAGCGGATTCGCGGCCAAAGCCTGCATTCACCCCAGCCACGTCGCCCCGATCCGCGACGCCTACGCCCCCACCGCTGCGCAACTCGAGCACGCCCGCGCCCTGCTCGCCGAGGTGTCCCAGCGCCCCGGGTCCTTCCAGTTCCGCGGTGCGATGGTGGACGCCCCCTTGATCCGCCATGCCGAGCGCATCGTGCAGCGTGCCGCACGCACCGGCGCTCACGCCACCCGATCCGCCGGAGCAACCCCCGCCGAAGGAGAGACACCATGACCGCACTGCACCTGATCGTGCTGGTGAAATGGGCCCCCGACGCCCAACAGGCCCGCAGCCTCACCGACGAGCACCGCATGGACCGCGGTGAGTCCAGCGCGAGCATCCTCTCCGAACTGGACGAATACCCCCTGGAGACCGCCCTGCAGCTGCGGGAGTCCCTCGCCTCCACCAGCTCTGCAGACGCTGAGGGCTCCGATCTTGCTGAGGTCACGGTGCGCATCACCGCGGTGACTATGGGACCCGAGGGGGCCGCCGCCGCGGTGAAGAAAGCCCTGCAGATGGGCGCCGACGACGCCGTGCACCTCAGCGATCCTGACCTGGCCGGAGCCGACGTCGCCGCCACCTCGCTGGCCCTGCGCCACGTCGTCGAGACCCTGAGCCCCGACCGTGAGTCCGCAACCGTGGTGCTCACCGGTATGGCCTCCACCGACGGCGAGACCGCAGCGGTGCCCGCCCAGTTGGCCGAGCGCTTGGGCTGGGCACTCGTCACGCGCACCACCGAGGTGTCACTGGACCCAGCCGGCACCGCAGACACTGCTGGCACTGCCGACGCCCCGACTCTCACCGCGGTCCGCCACACCGAGACCGAGACCCAGCGGGTCAGTGCTCCCCTGCCCGCCGTCGTCACCGTGACGGACCAGGCGAACACCCCGCGCTACCCCAGTTTCAAAGCGATCATGGCGGCGAAGAAGAAACCGTCCGAAACCTGGTCGCTGTCCGATATCGGCCTCGACGCCGCCCAACTCTCAGAGCACGTCCGCGTCCTCGAGGCGGCACCACGCTCACCGCGAGAAGCCGGGCGGATTCTCACCGATGAGGGCGACGGCGCCGCCGTCACTGAGCTGGTCGAGTTCCTCACCGCCCGCCGCCTGATCTGATCCGACTGATACCTCTCACCGAGCAGGAGCACCCGCGATGTCACCGAATTCTGCACCCACCGTCCTCGTCGTCCTGGATCGGATCGGCGCCCCGTTGCGCTCCACCGACCAGCAACTCCTCGCGCTGGCCCACGCTGTGGCCGGATCCCCGGAATCGGTGCACGTCGTCGCGGCGGCCAGCGCTGACACCGTGGCCGCGGCACTGGACGGACTGCAACTTGCCTCGATCGTCTGCGCGGAGTCCGTCGACCTCACCGGTCTGATCGAGCACGCCGCGCGCGAGACCGTGGCCACCGTGCTACTCGCCTCCGATGCGGGCGAGGTCTCCGATGCCCTGGCCCGCGTTGCCGTGCGCCTGGATGCCGGGCTGATCACGCACGCGGTCGGAGTGGACACCGCAGAGGCCGGGATCACCGTACAGAAGTCGGTGCTGGCCGGCGCCTACACCACCCGATGCGCCGCAGAATCAACCGTGTGCATCACCGTGAAACCCAACGTCGTCACCGTGCCCGAGACCGGGTTGCCTGCCGGAACCACCCCGGAACCGCAGCCGGTGGAGGTACCGGTCTCCGGCCCACAAGTCACCGTGATCGAGCGGTCTCCGGTGGAGTCCACGGGACGTCCGGCCTTGACCGAAGCCGCCGCGGTGGTGGCCGGGGGCCGGGGGCTGAACGGGGACTTCGGCCTCGTCGAGCAACTGGCTGATGCCCTCGGCGCCGCCGTGGGCGCGTCCCGTGCCGCGGTCGATGCCGGCTGGACGGAACACGCCACGCAGGTGGGCCAAACGGGTGCCACCGTCTCGCCGCAGCTGTATGTGGCCCTGGGTATTTCGGGTGCACTTCAGCACCGGGCCGGAATGCAGACCGCGCAGACCATCGTCGCCATCAATAAGGACCCCGACGCCCCGATTTTCGAAATTGCCGACCTCGGCATCGTCGGAAACGTCGCCTCCGTGGTGCCCGAACTGCTTAAAAGAAGCGACATGACGCGTGAGTGAAACTCTCACGCGTCATGTCGCTCCACTGAACGCGAATCGCCTCAACGACTCAGGCTGGTCCCTTTACAGCAGCAGGGCGCGGGGGACCTTTAGGGCGCTGCCGAGGTCGAAGAGGGAGCCGCTGAAGGCACCTACGGACCTATCGTCCAAACAACTTGCTCTGGATTCGGCACAATACCCTCGCCCCAAGGGAGGTTTCGCTCACCAGACACCTCATGCGGCTCACGAATATTGAAAGCAATTTCGTAAGCTAAATCCTCATCACTGTTCTCACTAAAAAGTTGAGCAAACCGAGGTACGTGTAGGCGGATGCCTTCGGCCGGCAGATCGTGATGTTGACGATAAATCATATTGATGAAGTCTCCGTCGCATGAGCTGCCGTACCATTCAACAGTCGCATCGACGACAAAGTCACTGTCGCTCACATGACCTTTAATCAAATGGACAATTCGAGACAAATTATTCATATTCTTATCATCCACTCCCGCTCTAAAATTCCTCGACCTCTGCTTGAGCGATCGTCTCGCCTTCCAGCGATTCATATGACAATCCAACGACCCGAACCTCATTGGCCGCCTCAGAGGAAACAGAAGCGGAACGACCGAGCGCCGCATCAACCCTGTTGGGGCAGAGTTTTGCATTGTTTGCGTTGATGCAATAAGCGGTCAGCACCCCCACTCGCCCCTTCCCTGAGAGGTTGACACCATAATAGGTCGATTTGGAGGCGGTTTCATGAACGAGCCGAACGGGCACGCTCTTTACACCAATGCACTTACCATTGTTGCACCTCAGCTCATTGGCATATGCGTTATAGACTCGCTGAGTCCCCTGATGCACAGGACCATTTGGATTATTTGTAATAAATTTTAAAGACTTTATCTTTTTTTATTCCATGTCTTGTTTTCACTTTAGTCCAGGCAAATCCCAAGCCGGTCTTCGTGTTATATGTCCCCTGACGCAGGGTAATAGAGTTGCCCTTTGAGTCCTTCCAAGTGGAGACAACATCCGCGGGTGCCGCATTTGCTGTCGTCATGGGAGATATTGCTGAGCTCAAGAAAGTAAGTAACAGGCTCAGAGTGAGCAAAAAGAACAGCTTACGCTTGGATCGCCCTGGCACTAGAGAAACTTTCTTATAGTTTGTCGCCTGTTGAGCACCGGAGGACATTTTACCTACCTTGAAGAATTCGCGGATTCTTAGCTACATGGTAAAGATAGCTTTCTTTCAGCGCCCGCACAATAGACCTCAACCAACCGGCACAACGCCTCGTTCTCGACCAGCATGAAAGGGTTCGGGCGGCGCCTGGCCTGATGCGTTCTCGTGTGCGCGACAGAGGCGGAATATACCCCGCCCGGGCTCGTGTTCCGCTTCACCTCCTGCCAGACAACCGACTTATCTTGACCGATCTCCGCACGGATCGTAGCGTAGCTATCCCTGCACGTCGCCCCATCTGGATTATTCCGCGCGCAGACGCTGTCAGCTTCCGTTCGCTGACAAGCAACGCTTCTGGAACCGGATCCGCGAGCCCGCCGATGCGTCCTGTAACGATCTTCATGCCTCCAGAATGGGCCCACCACCGCAACGCTGACGCGCTCGACGTGCCCAGCCTCGCCGCAGTACTATCGGCAGACATCCCCGCACACACCAAATCAACGAACTCAGTACCAGTATTCGGTGGAAACGACTTGACCATGAAACGCTCCTTCAAGCAGAGCGTTGCTCCCACCGTATGAATTCACCAACCTCTCACACGTCATTTCGCTCCGTTAAACGCCTGGTATCCGCTCCCCAACGCGGGCCGATCTTCCTACACCATCAGGCGGATCTCAATCGGACAAGACGACGAGATCTTCGCGGTTCACATGGAACTTCATGCGCTCCTCACGCCCGAAGCTGGCGTCGGTGGGGACCCTCGCAACGATGTTCAGCTCGTCATCCCCACGAAGGTGAAGCACGATGTCGTCGCCGGTGTAAACCTCCCGAACGATCAAGGCGTCGAATGAGAGAGCCGCGTTGGCTCCTCCAGCGCCGAAACGCACCTTAGAGCTGCGGAAGGTGATGCTGTTGCCGATGCCGGACCCCTCGGCACCTGCGATCCGCAGACCAGACGACTGCACTGTGCCACTCTTCTGGTCGACCGCGTCGACGGCAAGAATATTCTCATATCCCATGAAATCTGCAACGTAGTGCGTGGCGGGCGCGTGGAATATTTCTCGCGGAGTGCCCGATTGCTCGATCCTCCCCCCGTTCATGATGACGATGCGGTCGGAGATGGCGAAAGCCTCCTCCTGATCGTGCGTGACGTAGATCGACGTATGACCGAACTCATCATGCAGCCGTCGCACCTCGTCACGCATTTGAACGCGAAGTTTCGCGTCCAGATTCGACAGAGGCTCGTCATAGAGCATCACCTCTCCAGCGGCCACCAGACCGCGGGCGAGAGCAATGCGCTGTTGTTGGCCGCCCGACAGCTCGTGCGGAAACCGGCTGGCATAAGCGTCCATGCCGACAGCCCGCAGCGCCCGTTCCGCGGCCGAGCGCTGTTCGGCTCGACTTCCCTGTTTACGCCGTCGCAACGGGAATTCAACATTCGCCAAGGCAGACATGTGAGGCCAGATGGCGTAACTCTGAAACACCATACCGACACGACGCCGGTGGGGCGGGACGAAGTCGGCACGTGCACTGTCGACGACCGTCTGCGAACCGATGCTGATGCAACCAGCCGTCGGAGTCTCCAATCCAGCTACGCATCGCAGGGTGGTGGTCTTCCCGCATCCGCTGGGCCCGAGCAGCGTGACAAATTCGCCCTGGTTGATGCGGAGGTCTAGTGAGTGAAGCACTCGGGTGGTTTTGAACGTCTTGTCGAGACCTTCGATGAGGATATCGCTCACGCTTGATTCCTTCCGATGTGAGCGCCGCGCTACAGCGCGCCGCCCTGCTGATTGATCATGTTCTGAGCGGCCTGCTTAACGAAGCTGACCTGAGTGCGCACGAGTTCATGCGCGGTTGCGGTGTCACGCGCGGAGATCGCCTCCGCGAGGCGAGGGATGAGAGGATGCCCGGTTTTCTGCTGCCACACGTCGGACAGATAGGTGTCGCGCCACAGCGTCGAAAGGCTGAGCTGTCGAAAGTGTGAGACCAGCTGGCGCGACCCGGCCAGTCCCACAATGGCGCTGTGGAAATCGAGATTCGCGGCGAGAAAATCGTCGAGCTCGGCCGACGTGTGAGGCTCACTGTCGAAGAGGTCCTTGGCAAGACGAATGATCTCCGAGATTGCCTCATCCGACGCCGAGGCGAGGTATGCATCGATGACGCCGGATTCGATCGTCGCTCGTGCGTGATAGAGGTTGTCCACGAGATCCACAGTGACCGGCATGGGCGTGAAGCCACCTTCATGAGGGCGCTTGACGAGCCCCTCGGCTGTCAGCCTGACTAAGGCGTTGTATACAAAGGCAACGTCGGTGCCTAGCTCTGCAGCGATGATGTCGGCCTCGAGCGCCTCGCCCAGGGGCGTACGCCGCCGCAAGACCCAGGTCCGGACATCGTCATAGGCGGCGACCTCTCGAGTCCACTCGAGTGCGCCAAACCGCCCACGGAAGTACGCCAGCGGCTCGCCGGGCCACGCCGCAGCGCCTCGCACGCGACCGATGAAGATCGTGTGCGTCCCCCCCGCTTGCCGTCTCGACGACTTCGCACTCGATCGTGGCCAGCGCCCCCTCGATCAACGGCACGCCGTCATCGTTGACCTGATGCGCAACACCGGCGAATTTGTCACTACCCTTGCGGGCAAAGTGGGAGGCGATCTCGCCTTGCTCGACTGCGAGGATGTTGACGGCGTAACGACCCGCCTCTGCCACACGATCGTGGGTCGTGCTGGATGTGTTGAGGCAGATCAACATCATCGGCGGGTCCATGGAAAGGGAGGAGACCGCCGACGCAGTCGTCCCATACTTCTCTCCACCGACTGCGGTGCTGATGATCGTGACGCCTGAGGCGAAATGACCGACCACATTGCGGAATAGTGTCTGATCGACGTCGACAGGGTTCTCGATGTTCTGGTTCATTGTTTACCTCTGGGATCACGAATTGACGATACGGCCGGGCCCGAATTCGCTCGCCCGCGGACCGTTGATGATTTTGCCGAGCAACCCAATGAGAATCTGCTGCTCCGGATCAGACAGGGGCGCCAGCCACTCGCCCGTCAGGGTGAGGTGTTTCCTATAGGTGTCTTCAATATGCGCCGCTCCTTCGTTCGTCAGTGACATCACCACCGAGCGCAGATCAGCCTCGCTACTGGCTGTGGTGACATACCCTTTGCTCTCAAGACTCTTACGCGCAGTGGTCACTGCTGCTCGGCTCATCGAGGACATGAGCGCGACGCGGTGCGGCTCCTGAGGTCCAGCCACCCACAGCGCAAACCCCACGCGGAAAGCTGTCCAGGTCAGGTCCGTCGTCTGCTCCGCGTCGATTGCCATGAGTTTGTTCACACGGCGCATCAGCAGGCCGAGAGTGACATGGTTCCTCTGGTCGGACGTACCGAGGGCGGAACGCGCACGTTCCTCGGCAAGGGAAACGAAGTCGTTGAACCCGTCCACGACGACGCGGGGAGTCTCTTCGCTCATGCGATCGCCCCCGCTCCGCCGATGACCTTGAGTTCGCAGAACGCGTCCAGCCCAGCACTGCCACCCTCCCGGCCGATCCCGCTTTCCTTGACCCCACCGAACGGGATCATCGGATCAGGACGAGGCGTGCGGTTGATCCACGCCATGCCCACCTCAAGCCGCCGAGCGAGATGCTCTGCTTCAGACTCGTCGGTCGTCCACAGCGTCACGCCAAGCCCATAGGGCCCTGCATTGACCGTCTCGATCACAGTATTAATGTCGTCATACGCGATGATGGGGAGCACCGGACCAAACTGCTCCTCATCCACGAGTTCGGCACCGTCTTGAAGACCGGAGACGATGGTGGGCCGGATGAATAGTCCTTGATCGATGTCGACAACGCCACCCGTCCGTACCTCACCACCGGCGTCGCCGACCGTATCGATGAGCGCGGCCACTCGCCGATACTGCTCGATATTAGTGAGCGCGGGGTGCGTCGCCGTCGTGTCGAAAGGAGTTCCCACCCGTGCAGCATCAGCCAGCCGGGTCAGCGTCTCAACCGCGTCCTCGGCACGCTCCGCTGGAACGTAAACTCGCTTGGTTGCAACGCACGCTTGCCCGCTGGAGGAGAAGGCGGACCGGAATATTTCGGGCAAAGCCCCGTCGAGCGCAGCATCGGGAAGAACGATGGCGGGGTCGTTGCCCCCGAGCTCCAGCTGAAGTCGTTTCAGGGTGTCGGCTGCTGACTCCATGACGGCCTTGCCGGCGCCGCGCGAACCGGTCAGTGAGATCATGCCGGTTTTCGGGTGCTCCACGAGGAGCCGCCCGATTTCGGCGTCTCCAGGCACCACCTGGAAAACTCCCTCAGGAAATAGCGGTGCGGCGATCGCCCCCAGGAGCATCGCAGTCAGCGGCGTGTGGGGCGAAGGCTTCGCGACGACCGTGTTACCCGTCAGCAGAGCAGTTCCCAGTTTGTTGACGAGCATCAGGAGCGGCATATTAGCCGGAGTAATCGCCGCCACGACGCCGATGGGTTCGCGTAGGAGACGGACCGTATCTGATTCCGACTGACGCAGGACTTCTACTGGAATTTCAGTTGCGGCGGCAAGACGCAACGATCCGATGGATGCTGTCACTTCCATCTCGGCGGCGGGCGCAAGCTTGCCGTTCTCGAACGAAATCAGTTGCCGGAACACTTCAGCGTTGTCAGCAAGTGCATCCGCCAGATCATGCAGCGCTCGTCGGCGCGGCTCCTCGTACTCCCGCCAAGAACCGTGCGCCTCATGCGCCGTCTCCACCGCGGAACGCGCTTGTGCTGGCCCACAATCCAGGTGCCAAAATCCCCATTCAGGGTGCCACGGGACGTCGACTCGACGGGCCCCCGGAGTGCTGTCTTCAACAGTCACCCCGTGGGATGCGAGTAGGCGCTGAAGCTGTTCGTACCAGCCGCGGGCTGTGGTCTCGTCGTGCATCTATAGCTCCTTATAGTCCGATCTCAGGGTTGCGCTGAACGAAACGATCGGCGATCGCCAGCACGGTCAGCAGAGTATTCGCCGATGCGACAGTAGGCATCACGGAAGCGTCGACAACCCGCAGGCTATCGATACCTTGCACGCGCAGGTCCGGGTCGAGGACGACGTCACGATCACCAACAGCACCCATGCGGACCGTGGAGGTCAAGTGCATCGTGTCCTTAACGGTCTTTCGCAGTTCCAGGTCATCTCGCGGTGCAACGACGACGCCCTTCGCTCGCGTCGTGAATGCTTCGTGCTCCATCAGCGATAGAGTGCGATCGACGCCGTCACGGATGCGATCGAGATCCCGATCGTCTGACAGCATCCTCAGTTCGAAGTGCGGATCAACGTGGGGATTCGCGGAATCAAGAGTCATATATCCGGTTGATTGAGGCTGCTCGAGGGAGACCGCGACGCCGGCGGTCGGCTGCCCGAACCAATAGTTGTGGTTGGTCGCCAGCAGCATCATGTCGTTCTCACGTGCTCCGCTCATGCCGGACGAATAGCGCACGATGATGTTCGTGGGACGGTTGCCCACGCTGCGCTGCTCGCTTTCAGGGACCTCAATCTCAGCGAACACTACGGCATGATCTTGAGCTCCGACTCCGACGGGCGCATCGACAATGGTGTCCACGCCGATCTTTGACAAGTCTTCTCGTGGACCGATTCCGGAGCGCCACAGCATCGCAGGAGAATGCGCCGCTCCAGCGCAGAGCACCACCTCTCCGCGAGGTGAGAGTCGATATTCGCCCCCCTCCGCGTCAACGACACTGACAGCTCGTGAGCCTCGGAAGAGGACACGATCCACGTGCACGTTGCCGCGGATCTCCAAATTTGATCGATCGCGGGCGGGATCGATCCATGCGTGGTTGGACGACACACGCTGCCCATCGCGTATGTGCATCGCGAAGGGCGAGACCCCGGTGCTTCGCGGGTCGTTATGGTCAGGCGCCCAAGAGTATCCAACATCCAGAGCGGCGTCTCTCAGGGCTCGATCAATCCCGCCCCATCCACGCTCGGGTTCACGATAGACGGGAAGAGGTCCGCGACGACCATGCCACGACGCCTCCGGAAAGTCATGCTCGTCCTCGACGGCGCAGTAACTCTGAAGCATGTGCTCCGCTCCCCACCCCTCGGCGCCGAGGGACTCCCAATGTCTAAAGTCAGCGGGCACGCCACGAATCGCGTAGAGCCCGTTGACCGTGGAGGAACCACCGAGGCCACGACCACGGCGATAAGCGAATACATCATGCCCCTCACCTCGGCGAGCGGTGACCCCTTGAAAGTAAAATTCAGGGCTTCTCATGGTCGGAGGGGTGCCCAGTTGCATCCCCAGGCCACGTGTGCGATCGCGAAACTCTGCCGGCGTGTCCTTACCTGAGTAGTCCGGTCCCGCTTCCAGCAACAGCACCCGACGTTCTGGTTGTTCACTGAGGCGGCTTGCCACCACTGCACCAGCCGATCCACCGCCCACAACAATGAGATCCCACATCTTCGCTCTCCCTGTTCCGCCGACAGCACCGCGCGCCGACTTACTGGAATTGATTGTAGGCGGAAACTAATAACTAGTACACCCCCTAACTAAATGTTGGCACCGAAGCGCTCGAGTACAGCACTTATCCTTGTAGTTGCAGCGATCTTGGATCACGGCAGCTAGTGAATCTCGTTTAGCTGTTGACAAACTGATAAGTGTGACTCTAATCTCACTAACATCTGACGCAGCAGCGCTTCCCAGCGAGACCGATGCGTACGACGAGATCGTCCAGGTGCAACCAACGATGAAGGACCAACGATGAAGTTGACTAAGCAGACACTGCCGATCGCACTCTCGAGCATCGCGATTTCCGCGCTCGTTCTGACGGGTTGCTCCGCAACGGAATCGGAATCAGGTAACGGTTCCGGCGCCGACTTCGACGGCCTCGACCTCGCGTCAGACGTCGAGCAAGATCTGAACTCGCTCTACGAAGAAGCGATCGAGTCGGGCAATGACGAGGTGATGATCTATGCAGGTCACCACGATGAGTTCACCGCCATTTACGAAGGATTCGAAGAACGATTCCCCGGATTGACCATCAGCACTGGAACCTACGTTGGCGCCGAGTTGCAATCATTGCTGGAGGCAGAAAACGAAACAGGCAGTCACGTCGTTTCGGTTATTTCCAACCCCAACGGCGACCGTTATGCGGAACAAGGCTTCGTCGAGCCCTACGAGCTCCTCACCTGGGAAATGAATCCTGAACTCGAAGGGCGCGTCGATCCGAGCCAGCTGGCCGCCGAGGACCATATGTACTACTCACCGTGGGCGCTGATGTTCAACATGTCTTACAACACAGAGGCGCTCAACGAAGGCGACCTCCCCGCGACGTGGGCCGATCTCAAAGACTCGGAGTGGAGCAACAAGCTCACCTTCATGACGCCGGGAACTCCGGGCGGAACAATGACGACCCTAACGCAGCTCGTCAACGGGGAAGTCCTCAACGAAGACGACCTGGAGGCGATCTCTGCCAACGCGAAGATCGTGGCAACAGACCAGCTCGCCCTCCAATCCATCTCTTCCGGCGAGTTTCCGCTCCAGCCGCTCTCGGCGACAACATCCATCGTCAACGCAATCAGTCAGGGCGCACCGGTCGAGGTGCATTTCCTCGAAGAAGACAACGTCATTGCCACAGAGAAATGGATGCTGGGCAACAACGCTCCGTCCGAGGCAGCAGCGAAACTGTTCCTCAACTACCTGCATACCGTTGATGCGCAAGAACAGGCCCTTGAATCTGGCAACTTCCCTACGAACCAGCATGAATCACTCACGTCGCCGTATGGATGGCCCGCACTGGAGGACGTCACCTTCACGACGTTGGAGTCCCAAGATGTTTTGCGCCCGGTGATGACTGAGCTCACGCCCACCTTCCAGTCCGTCTTCACGGAGTAGTCGCTCCAGGAGCGTTGCCCTGCGAGAAACTACTCTGCCCCTTTGTGGAAAGCGATAAATATGACAACCGATATCACTGACGATCAGATCACCCAGCTCTTCGCGAGGATCGATCGCCTCGAGTCAATCCAGGAGATTACTCGCCTGCATAATAACTACGTTCGCGATCTTGCAGCTCGAAACTGGAGTGCGGTGGCCGATGCGTACAGTGAAGACGCCATCTGCGACATTCGGCACCACGGGGTCCATGTGGGTCGCGACGCGATCAACGGCATGTTCGCTGAAGAGCTGCTCCCCGTGGTCCACAGTAAAGACGGGTACATCCTTTCGTCACCCAACATCACCGTCGATGGTGATACGGCTCATGCGATCTGGACGTGGCACCGACTTCAGGCCGATTTTAAGACCGCACTTGGTGTCATGCGCATCTGGGGGCCATGGTCCGAGGGCATGTACGACACGGAGTACCGTCGTGTCGACGGCGTCTGGAAGATCTCCAAACTGTGGTTCCGCGTCCATGCGCCTGATCACGACGAGCAGATCACGGCGGCGGCGGAAGAGCACAGCGTCGTCGGAGGGGGGCTCGGTCGCCCATGAGCTTCGCGCTGGCCCGTGCCCGCAATAGGACGCGCACGGTCGTCACCAATCCACAGATCACCGCGGTCATCGTCTGTGTGGTGTGCTTCGTTGCCCCCGCCATCATGGTCGTTCGCGGCGCTTTCCGCACCGCAGCCGTCGGGGACGCAGAGTGGACCACTGAGTCGTTCATCTCCGTCATGATTCGACCACGGACATGGGACGTCGTGGGCACCACCGTGGGCATGGGCCTAGCGACAGTACTGATCTCGACCCTCGTCGCAGCGACCTTCGCGACCATCTACACGCGCACCCGAACCCCTTTGCGCACCCTGATTCCGGTGATCATGGGGATTGTTGTGGCGACGCCTGGTCTGTTCTTCGCGATCTCCTGGGGTCTCCTCGGCAATCCGCGCATCGGACTGATCAATGAGGGGTTGGCGATGTTCTTCGGAGACGCAGCACGCATCGTCAATATGGAATCCTGGTGGGGAGTCGTTTTCGCATCGGCTATCCGCCTGGTTGCGTTGCAGTTCTTTCTTCTGCTCGGCCCGTTTCTTGCCATGGATAACTCTTTAGACGAGGCCGCGCGTATGAGCGGGGCGGGACCGGTGAGGTCATTCTTCCAGATTCAGATTCCTGTGCTGATGCCAGCGATTTCTGGGGTGATGGTTCTCGTTTTCATTCTGTTTCTCGAATCATTCGACGTGGCACAGATACTCGGTGTCCCCGCAAACATCTACGTGATTCCGACCGAGATTTACTCATATCTTTCGCAGTCCACCGGCCCTCAGTATGCACACGCGAGCACCCTTTCCATTCTGCTCATGGTCGTTCTCTTCCTGTTGGTCTTCGCGCAAATCCGCCTGCTGGGCAAACGGTCCTTCACGACAGTCGGAGGAAAAGAAGCCCGCCGTCAGCCGAGCGAGGTAGGCAAATGGAAATGGCTCTTCACAGGATTGATCGTGGCCTACGCATTGCTCGCAACCATCCTGCCCACGATCCAGCTTGTCCTCGTCTCGCTGTCACCGTTCCTCGGGGCCACGAGCGGGTATTCGTTGCAGAACTATGAAACAGTTCTCGGCGACCCGCGCATGATCGATGCATATAGAAACACAGCCATCATCGCCAGCGTTGGTGGACTACTAGCCGTCACAGCTTCGATGATTCTCACCTGGACGGCGCGTTTCAGGGCTGGCCCAATGGCACGCATCATCGAATTCAGCCAGTGGCTGGGTCTCGCGATGCCAGGACTCGTCCTCGCCCTCGGGGTGCTTTGGCTGTTCCTCGGTATTCCTTTCCTCCACAGGTTCTACGGCACACCGGTGATCCTGATGTTTGCCTTGTTCATCATCACCATGCCCATCGCCGGCCAGGCCACCCGTGGCGCCATGGCCCAGGTTCCTCGTTCGTTGGAAGAAGCCGCTTGGACGAGTGGAGCGTCCAAAGCAAAGACGCTGTTCATTATCGTCGGGCGACTGATTCTGCCGAGCTTCATCAGTGGCTGGGTTCTCTGCTTTGTCATCATTTGTGGAACATTGTCGGCGCCGCTGCTGCTCGCCGGGCCGCGAGCGACATTCCTTTCGGTCGAGGTCTACAAGCTCTACACCGAAGGGCGAGCGCAAGTCTCGGCTGCTGCATTCGTGCTGCTCATCCTCGGATTCATCACGCTCTATCTGCTGGCGATGGTCCTTCGGTGGGCCCTCCGCAGGCTGGTCGCTGCGCCCGCTCCCTCCGGGGCAACGTTGCCGATACCGAGTCCAACAGACCCTTCTCCGGATGACCTCACCGCCACTCAGGCTCTAGTCACCAGCGGCATCGGTGATTCACACAGCAAGAGCGAATAGCAACGCGTTTATCCCCCAACACATCGCTCACGACAAAGGAGCACGAACATGAGACAGATGGCGCTGACGACCTTCGTCATGCCGCTCGGCTACCACCGGAATAGCTGGCGACGTCCTGGCAGCCGCGCTGAGGAGGTGCCTGGTCTGGATTTCCTCTCAGACATCGCCCAGATGGCCGAGGCCGCCAAGCTCGACGCGCTCTTCTTCGGCGACGTCGTCCATGCAACCCCCACCCTGCGCGGCGACACCATGATGAACGGCTTCTTCGAGCCGATGACCACTCTCTCCGCGCTGGCCGCACGCACGACGAACATAGGGCTCATCGGTACGCTGTCCACCTCAATGACCGAACCATACAACGCTGCGCGGATGCTGGCGTCGCTGGACCATCTCTCCGGAGGGCGGGCAGGCTGGAATATCGTCACTTCGGCAGACGGGTACCGCAATTTCGGTATTGCGGAGGCTCCAGATCCAGAGTTGCGCTATCGCAGGGCAGCCGAATTCGTCTCGATCGTCCAACAGCTCTGGGACAGCTGGTCCGACGACGCCGTCATCGTCGACCGCGAGCAGGGTTCATGGCTCGACACGGCCAAGCTACGGCGCGTTGATTTCGAGGGCGAATATTTCCAGGTGGAGGGGCCGCTGAATATGCCTCGTTCGCCCCAAGGCCGGCCAGTTTTGGTCCAGGCGGGATCTTCTGGCCCGGGAATGGTCTTGGGCAGCTCCGTGGCCGATGCGATCTACACGGCACAACCCGACTACCGTCAAGCGGTGGAGTTCTACCGATCAGTGAAGACGTTGATCGCCGAGACTGGGCGCGACCCGAACTTGGTGAAGGTGATTCCGGGGATTGTCCCGGTCGTCGCCGATACACAGGCAGAAGCAGACGAGATCACCGCAGAGCTCAGCTCCTACCTCGATGTCGAGCAGGGTCGCCTCCAAATCGCAGGCGATCTCGGTGTCGACCTGTCTGATGCAGAGCTCGACGAACCGATCCCGGCCGAGCGTTTCGAGGGGATCGGAAAACTCTCCAGTCGTCAGGGGATCTACCAGCGTAAGACGGTGGAGCAGGGGCTGACTCTTCGTGAGTTGATCTTCGACCGCGCGCGATCCACCGGACATCAGTGGGTGGCGGGCACGGCATCGGCGATCGCGGATCGCATGCAGGAGTGGTTCCAGACTCGCGCCTGTGACGGCTTCAATCTGAACTCGCCTTATAACCCCGACGGTTTCGAGCGTATCTGCACGAAGCTCATTCCCGAGCTGCAGGACCGTGGCCTGTTCCGCTCCGAGTACGCAGGCCCCACCCTGCGCGATCACCTTGGACTGCCCCGCCCATCGGCACGATTCTGAGAAGGACGATATGAACGAGAACATCACGGGGCCACATGAGATCATCATGCGCCCTGGAGTCGATCCGGCCACCGTCTTCGGCAAGCCCCCACCCCCGAAACTGGCACACGAGATCGTCCGCCACCAGGGACTGATCACCGTAAAGGACGCCGCGGTGCGACTACGCGATGGCGTCACCATCTATCTCGATCTCTATCGCCCGCTCGATGAGACTGTCGAATCCCCCGTGCTCTTGGCCTGGGGGCCTTATGGGAAGCACTGGGTGACATCCCGCACCTTTCCAGGGTCAGGCGTCGACCCGTCCTGGATATCCGAGTTCACAGGATTCGAATCCCCCGATCCCGCGTACTGGACGAAACACGGCTATGCGGTCGCGTTCGCGGATCCACGGGGTCTGTGGAATTCGGAGGGGGACTTCTCGCACAACGGCCCCCAAGAGCGTGACGATCTTTACGACACCATCGAGTGGCTGGGCGCCCAGTCCTGGTCGAATGGCAATGTCGGAATGCTCGGAGTCTCCTACCTTGCGGGAGCGCAGTACCAGGCAGCGTCGGTGCGCCCGCCGTCGCTGAAGGCCATCAGTCCTTGGGAGTGCTTTGCTGACTGGTACCGGGAGTTCGCCACCCATGGCGGGATCCCTGAGACAGGGTTTCGCCCCCGAGTCTCCACCAACGTGTCATATGGGAACTCCCGGACTGAAGACACTGCAGTGAATCTCGCGGCGCATGCGTTCGACGACTGGTACTTCGCCAACAAGTACGGTCCCTTCGAGGACATCGAGATCCCCGCATATGTCGTCGCGTCATGGAGTGACCACGGGCTCCATTCGCGCGGCACCCTCAACGCTTTCGAACGAATCGGGTCGCGACAGAAGTGGCTCGAGATCCACGGACAAAAGAAGTGGGCATATTTCTATGATCCGGAGAGCGTCGAGCGGCAGCGAGCGTTCTTCGATACCTATCTGAAAGGCCTGGACCGTGGCATCGAGGCCTGGCCTCAAGTGCGCGCCGAGGTACGGGACACGGGCAACCCCGCGGACTCTGTCTGGCGATCCTTCGCTACGTGGCCTATTTCAGGTGACGTCGTTGAGTTGCACCTCGACGCCGAGTCAAAATCGCTGGCGGACACTGTTCCTTCTGACGAATCGACGCGAACTCTCGATCCCTTGAACGACTCGATCGACTTCTCCTACAAGTTCACGGAAGAGACCGAGCTCATCGGCCCTGCATCACTGCGTCTATGGTTAAGTGCGGACTCAGCCAATGACGCCGATGTGTTCGTCGTCCTTCGCAAGATCCGTCGAGACGGCACGGAGGTGGAGTTCCCGTTCAACGCGCTATTCACGGATGGCCCCGTCGCGCTCGGATGGTTGCGAGCGAGCCATCGTACGCTCGATCCGACTCGATCGACGGCGCTTGTTCCCTACCACCTTCACCAGAATGAAGTTCCTCTTGTCCCCGGTGATCCCACCGCGCTGGACGTTGAAATCTGGGCGTCCGCAACCACCTTCCACCAGGGTGAACAATTGGTCGTGACCGTGCAGGGGCGTGACTGGATCAAGCGACCGCCGACAGCGGGCGTTCCGCCTTTGCAGATTCTGCATGAAGATCTCCGCAATTCTGGGACGTGGACCGTGCATACCGGGGGCGAATACGACGGTGTACTTCGGGTGGCACGGAACCCGACGGTTCCTGCTGACAACACCGAGTGAGCAGGGGCGCCGATTACAGCAGCAGGGCGCGGGGGTCTTCTAGGGCGCTGCCGAGGTCGGCGAGGAATCGGGAGATTGCGACACCGTCTACCACCCTGTGATCGGCGGAGACCGACAGGGTCGCGACATCGCGCACGGCCAGCTCGTCGTCGACCACCCAGGGGCGGCGCTTGATCTGCCCCATCGCCACGATCGCCGATTCGCCGGGGTTGATGATCGGTGTGCCCGCGTCCACCCCGAAGACTCCCACGTTGGTGATGGTGATGGTTCCGTCGCGCTGCGCTTCGGGGCTGGCCTTTCCTGCCCGGGTGGTCCCAGATAGTTCGGTGAGTTCCCGGGCCAGTTCGGTCACGGTGAGCGCGTGTGCGTTCTTGATGTTCGGCACGAGTAGCCCACGGTCGGTGTTCACGGCGATGCCGAGGTTCACGTGGCCGTGGACGGTAATGAATTCCTCGCCCCAGCTGGCGTTGATCTCCGGGGTGCGCCTGACTGCCCAGCACACCGCGCGCGAGAGCAGGGTCAACGGTGACACCTTCACCCCGTCGGGGAACACGCCCTGAGACTTCCACGACCGGATCATTTCCACGGTGGCGGTGACGTCGACGTCGAGGAACTCGGTGACGTGGGGTGCGCTGAAGGCGGAGGCGACCATGGCGTGGGCGGTGGCCTTGCGGACACCCTTCACCGGGATCTGGCGGGTCTCGCCCAGCGACGACGCTCCGAGCGCTGTCGTTGCACCCTGACCGGCCGAATCATGTGCGGAGCTGGCCTCTAGATAGGCGAGCACGTCTTCGCGGGTGACGTTGCCGACCGGCCCGGTCGGCGTCACCAGCCTCAGATCCACCCCGTGGTCCTTGGCAAGTTTGCGCACCGGCGGCTTCGCCAGGGCGAGTCCTGTGGCGGCAGGCTGCGTGACTGTGTGTTCTGGAGTAGACGGCGCAGGCGCTGCTGGTATTGGGTCCGCCGGGGCAGCTGGAGCGGCGGCGCGCAGCGCACGACGGCGAGCGCGACGCGAGGTGGACTCGCGGGTGCCATAGCCGACCAGGGTGGCCCCGCTGGATTCAGAGCTGGACTCAGATCCAGAAGCGGCGCCAGTCTCCGAGCCCGATGCCGAGCCGGTGTCGGTGCTGCTCCCGCCGTCCGAGGTCTCGGGCTCGTCGGCCTCACCGTCCGTGCGGAATTCGATGATGGGGGTGCCGACCGTCACCGTCTGCCCTGCTTCCACCAACAGCTGTTGTACCCGCCCCGCCGTCGGGCTGGGCAGCTCCACCACCGACTTGGCGGTCTCGATCTCCACAATGATGTCGTTCACGCCGATCTCATCGCCTGGATGCACGGTCCAGGCGAGAATGTCGGCTTCGGTGAGGCCCTCACCCACATCGGGGAGGCGGAACACGGTGGTGGTCATAGCGCGGTGGGCTTCTTTCCGTCGTTATTAGCTTTGGGTAGCTGTCAGTAGTCGAGAACGCGATCGATGCCGTCGAGCATCCGGTCGGCGTCCGGAATGTAGTGGTGCTCCAGCCGGGCCGGCGGGTAGGGTCCGTGCGGCGCACCCACTCGTAGCACCGGGGCGTGCAGATGGTAGAACGCCTGCTCCTGGATCCGTGCGGCCAGCTCGCCGCCAAGCCCCAAGAACACGGGTGCCTCATGGGCGACGACGACGCGGCCGGTGCGCTGCACGGAATCGACCACCGGGCCCAGATCCAGCGGCGAGATGCTGCGCAGGTCCACCACTTCCACCGAGGTGCCCTCTTCGGCGGCGGCAAGGGCAGCCTCCAGTGCGGTCGGTACCAGCGGCCCGTAGGTGACCAGCGTGACGTCGGTGCCGGGGCGGGCGATCACCGACCGGTCACCCGGAGGAGCCGTGGCCGGGTCTAGGTTCACCTCGCCCTTCATCCAGTAGCGGCGCTTAGGTTCCAGGAAGATCACCGGATCGTCGCGTTTAATGGCTTCCTGAATCCCCCAGTACGCGCTGTGCGCATCCGAGGGTGCCATCACCCGCAGCCCGGCGTGCTGGGCGAACGCCGCCTCCGGGGACTCCGAGTGATGCTCGGGGGAGCCGATGCCCCCGCCGAACGGAATCCGGATCACCATCGGGATGCGCAGATGCCCGCCGGTGCGGTAATGCTGCTTGGCCACCTGGTTCACGATCTGGTCGTAGGCGGTGTAGGAGAAGGCGTCGAACTGCATCTCCACCACCGGCCGGAATCCGCGGGCGCTCAAGCCCACGGCGGTGCCGATGATGCCGGACTCGGCCAGCGGCGTGTTCATCACCCGCTGCTTGCCGTACTCGTCGACCAGCCCATCGGTAATGCGGAACACCCCGCCGAGCTCGGCCACATCCTCACCGAGAATGAGCACCTTCTCGTCGTCGGCCATCGCCTGGCGCAACCCCCGGTTGATCCCGGCGGCCAGCGTCATGGTGGCGGTCTCGGAGGCGGTGTCCCCCGTCTGCCCCGAGGGTGCGGTGTCGGCGACGGCGGTCATGCGCGCTCCCCCGCCGTCTGGTCGGCGTCCTCATGGTCGCCGAAGCTGTCCTCATAGGCGCGGAACTCGGCGCGCTCCTGCTCCACCAGCGCGTGCGGGTCGGCGTAGACGTGGTCAAAAATGGCATCCATTCCGGGGGTCTCCAGGCTGAGGCAGGCCTCACGCACCCCGGCGCCCCACTGCTCAGCTTCGGCGTCGAGCACCGTAAAGAAATCGTCGTCCGCCGCGCCGATGGTCAGCAGGTGACGGCGCACCCGCTCCAGCGGATCGGCCCGCTTCCAACGCTCGACCTCTTCGGCGGAGCGATAGCGGGTCGGATCATCCGCGGTGGTGTGCGCGCCCATCCGGTAGGTGTAGGCCTCCACGAACAGCGGTCCGGCCCCGGAACGCACCCGATCCAGCGCGAACCGAGACACCGCGTAGCTGGCGAGCAGGTCGTTGCCGTCCACGCGGATGCCGGGAATGCCGTAGCCCTCGCCGCGGCGGTAGATCGGCGACGGCGACTGGACCTGTTTCGGCACCGAGATCGCCCACTGATTGTTCTGGCAGAAGAACAGCACCGGCGCCTGGAACGAGGCGGCGAAGGTCAGCGCCTCGGCCACGTCCCCCTCCGAGGTCGCACCATCACCAAAGCACGTGACGACGGCGACGTCGGACTCGACGTCCCCGGTGCCGACGTTATTCTCCAGCTTCACGCCCATGGCATAGCCGGCGGCGTGCAGCGTTTGGGCCCCGATCATGATCTCGTAGGCGCTCAGGTTGTGTGCGTGCGGGTCCCAGCCACCGTGGCTGACCCCGCGGAAGATCCGCAGCAGGTCACGCGGGGCGAGCCCGCGCTGCAGGGCCACCCCGTGCTCGCGGTAGGAGGTGTAGGCGAAATCCTGGGGGCGCAGTCCGCGCCCGAGGCCCACCTGCGCGGCCTCCTGGCCGAGGCAGGGCGCCCACAGGGCCAGCTCGCCGTGGCGCTGCAGGGCGGTGGCTTCCTGGTCGAACCGGCGCAGCAACACCAGGTCGCGGTACATCTCGCGTAGCTCGGCGTGGCTGAGGGCATCGGCGATTCGTCCGAACACCCCGCCGGTATGCCTGCGCCCCTGCTCGTCGAGTAGCTGGACGAAGGTCGTGCCCTGGTCCGAGGTCCGCAGGTCGTCGCCGTCGTGGCCGATGATCGCCTCACGCAGCTCGTCGCTGATGCCGTCGTGTTGCTGTGCATGCAGAGTCATGTCGCCCCTCACCATAGTGGTGATATATCTCCGGTATGATGTGATCCACATTACATTTTTCGAACCGTCGATACAAGACCCCTAGGATCGACACAGGCGCTATGACGCGCCGGGCAACCATCAGGGAGAACCAGCCATGACCACCTCAGGGATCGACCGCGCGGCCCCCGCCCGCCGTGGCGCCGAGCGCAGCCTCAGCGCCACCGACCGGGTGTATCTGGCGTTGAAGGAGCAGATCCTCACGGTCCACCTCGCCCCCGATTCGGTGGTACTGGAACAGGATCTGGCCGAGGAGTTCGGTGTGTCGAAGACCCCGGTGCGCGACGCACTGCGGCTCCTCGCCCACGAAGGCTGGGTGACGATCATCCCGCGGCGCGGCTACCTGGTGCGCTCGCTGCGTCTGGAGGATGTCACCGAATTGTTTGCGCTGCGGCAGATGATCGAGCCACCCTTGGCCGGCCAGGCCGCCGAGCGCGGCACCCCGGCGCAGAAAGCTCAGCTCGCCGAACTGCTGGATCGGCAGAAAGAGGAAACCGACCCCGAAGTGGCGTTTCAAACGGCGGTCGCCTTCCACCTCAAGATCGCGGAGATGGCGCGAAACTCCCGCGCCGAGAAGGTGCTGCGCGACCTGCTCGAGGAGCTTTACCGCATCCGCAACATGCTGCCCTGGGTCGACACCGCCCTCCAGCAGCCCGACGAGATCATCGGCCACGGCGGCATTCTGCAAGCCATTCTCGACGGCGACGCCGAACAAGCAGTGCACCGCATGGACCAGCACTCCCGGGAGTCACTGGTGCAGAAGTTCCAGGGACTCAGCTCGCTACGCTAACCGCCGGGGCGCGGCGCACCTCGGTGACCACGCCCGCCGGAATTCCGCCCTCGAGCGCGGTGGCGACGTTGCTCCACACCGTTTCGATGCGCCGCTGCACGTTCTCCCACCCCACCCCGGCCATGTGCGGGGTGCAGATCACCTGATCCAGCTCCAGCAATTCGCTTCTCAAATCAAGCGGCTCGACGGCGTACACATCCAGCCCCGCCCCGCCGATCCGGCGCGCACGCAGCGCCTCGATGAGCGCCTGCTCGTCTACCGTCTCCCCGCGGCCCACATTCACCAGCACCCCGCGAGGCTTCATCCGCGCCAGTTGCGCCACCCCCACCAGTTGCTCAGTGGATTCGGTGAGCGGAACGCTGACACAAACGACGTCGGAGAGCGACATCAGCTCATCGAGCCCGACCTGCTCCGCCGGGATCAGCTCGGAAACGGTCAGCGGGATCTCGGCGTCGTCGTAAAACACCACGTTCGCGCCGAACCCGTGGGCCAGGATCTTCGCCACCCAGCGACCGATGTTGCCGAACCCGACAATTCCCACCGTCTTGCCGTAGAGCTCCGCGTACGAGGTCTCGTCCAGATCCTCGCGCCAGGCGCCCTCACGTAGCAGTTGCGTGCTGGCCGGGATGCGGCGCAACAGGCTCAACATCAGGGTTACCGCATGCTCCGCGACAGAAATCGAATGGGTCTTCATCTGCGCCACCGGCACCCCGAGGTCGTTGAGCACCGACAGGGGCAATTGACCGTAACCGGAGCTGAGGTACTGGATAAACCGGACGCGGGTGGCAGCGCGGAACACCTCCTCCGGCACCTGCACCCCGGAGAGGATGACGTCTGCCTCGGCGGCAGCCCGGCACAGCTCGGCCACCCCATCTGGCTCGGTCGCCAGCGGCAGCACCGTCACGTCGAAGCCCTCGGGAGCGGCGGCAAGCAGCCCTTCGACATAGTCCTTCAGCGGGTTGAGATAAAGCACCTTGCAGCTCATGCGCGCGCTCCTTCGTTCTCGACGGCGGGCAGAGCATCCGGCAGCGCAGCCAGCACCGCCTCGGTCATCTCGCGAGTGCCGGCGGTGCCGCCCAGGTCCGGGCCTTGCACCCCGGAGGCCAGCGCGGCTTCGACCGCTTCCTGGATCTGCTCGGCGGCCCGCAGGCAGCGCTCGTCGTCGTGTTGACCGCCCAACCATTCGAGCATCATCGCAGCGGAGAGAATCATGGCGGTCGGGTTTGCCACCCCCTTCCCCGCGATGTCGGGCGCACTGCCGTGCGAGGGCTGGAACACCCCGCGTTCCAGGCTGACATCGGCCGACGGCGCCACCCCGAGCCCGCCCACCAGCCCGGCGGCGACCTCGGACACAATGTCCCCGAAGATGTTCTCGGTGACGACGACGTCGTAGCGGCCCGGATCGAGCACCATATACATGGCCCCGGCGTCGATGTAGTGCTTGGCGGTGCCGATGTCCGGGTTCGCGGCGGCCACCTCGTCGAAGACCTGCTCCAGCAGCACGTTGCTGCGCAGCGCATTGGACTTGTGCAGCAGCGTCACGTGCCCGGGGGTGCCCCGGCGGCGGCGCACCCGCGCCTGATCGAACGCCACCTCGAATAGACGACGGGCGCCAGCGCGGGTGATGGTCATCCGGTCGCTGGCCGCTTCGTCGCTGGGTTCATGGTGGTCATGCATACCGGCGAACATGCCCTCGGAAGTCTCGCGGATCACCAGCATGTCGATGTTCCCGGCCTTCTCGGTTTTCAGCGGGCCGTCGACTCCGGCGAAGAGCCGTACCGGGCGCAAGCTGGCGAACAAGGGATAGTAAGCGCGCATCTCCACCTGGGCGCCGAGCTCCAGCCCCTCCGGACCCCGCACGTCGGGCAGGCCCATGGCACCGAACAGCACCGCATCATGAGCTCCGATCTCGTCCATATCGGCCTCGGTGATCTTCCGCCCGGTGCGCCGGTACAGATCGGCGGAGAAATCGTAGTCGGTGTAGTCCAGGGTGAGCCCGCAGCGTCGCGTGCACTCCTCGAGCACGGTCCGCGCCGCCTCGATCACCTCCACGCCGATGCCGTCACCGGGGATCACCGCAATCGCATAGTCGCCCATCGTCACTCCTTCGTTCACCACGCTTGACTTCCCGCAGAATGGGAAGCATCTTCTCTTCAGTGGGAAGACTCTAGGCGTGACGAGATGCAGGTCACAAGCGCAGCGGACCGGCTTCCCACCCCGTGGCAAACCCTGACGAGAAGGGACGACCCGGACTAGCGGTAGACGCCGCGCAACGTGACCAGCACCAGGTACTCCTCCGCGATCCAGCAGACCCGCCGGCCGCCGGGAATCCGTGTCCGGGTCAGGATGCGCGCGCGTTCGAGCTCCGCCAGGGCCCGCTGAGCCGCCGTCGTCGAGATGCCATGAGACTGGCTGAGCGACTCCGCAGTGACCACCGGATCCGCCGGCAGTCCCTGAAGCACCTCCAGCAGCACCGAATCCGACCGCGGCACCACCGGCGAGCGCCCATGCTCGGCCCGCGAGGCCAGCAGCCGTGCGTGCAGCACCGCGCGCAGCGACTCCACCGCGGCGTCGAGGTCCAGCGCGAGTTCCGCGGCATGCTCCAGGGCCGCACAGAAGCTGAGCAGCCAGTCCCCCAACCCTTCGGGACCGCGGCGGAAACTCTGCAAACCGTTCTCGAACTCCTGCAGCGGCCGGGCGAAACCGGTGCTCACCGGCAGCAGGGTCCACCGCAGCACGCCGGTGCGGCGCAGGAGTGCGTGCAGCACGGCGCGGGCGGTGCGGCCGTTGCCGGATTCGAAGGGGTGGAGCGAGTCGAGCTGGGCGTAACTGATCGCGCAGCGCAGCAGACTGCTGCCTTCGGTACCCGACATGTACCGGGCCACCTCGTCCATCAACCCAGGCAGCCGCTCCGGCGGCGCGGGGGCGACGGCGCCGTCGTCAGAAACCCGACCCGAGCGCACCAGCCAGCTGGGCTCATGGCGCAGCCCGGGCGCTTCGGGTTCGATGCGGTCGTGCAGCGCCACCAGATCGGCCACCGTGATGGGCCGCTCTGGGTCCGCCATCCCGTCCACCGCATCCCGGCTCGCCTGCATCACCCGGATCGAGGTGAGCGCCTCCGCGTTGATGCCGGCCGCGCTGCGGGAGAACAGTTCGGCCACCGCCACGTTCTGCGGTCGCACCCACACCCCGTCGATCCAGGTGGACCAGCCACCCTCACCGGCGGTCACGAGCCCCTCCAGCCCCCTCCCCCGGGCACCGATCCGCTCGTCGGCGCGGGCCACCGTCACCGCGGTCGCCTCGATGCGGTCTCGAAGTCGGTCGGAAAACGACGATGTGCGCTGCATTCAATCACCTTCCCCGCTGCCCGCGAACTGTGAGAACACTCTAACCGCACTAACCGGGTTTTGGTGCCGATCTGGGGTGCGCCGGTGCCCCTGTCCGGGCCTACACTCGGGCTCATGTCTTCCACCAGTACCCCCGCCGCCGCGCGGGTCGACCTGCCCACCGGCGAGGAAATCGTCCAGTCCCTGCCCTGGCGATGGCGCGCCCAGGGCCGCATCTTCCTCATCGGCGGGCTCAGCTTCATGTTCGACGCCTGGGATGTCTCCCTCAACGGTGTGCTCATCCCATTGCTGCGCGAGGAGTGGTCCCTCACCGCCGGTCAGGCCGCCTGGATCGGCACGGCCAACCTCATCGGCATGGCCGTCGGCGCGTTCTTCTGGGGCACCGTGGCAGACCGCATCGGTCGGCGCTCGGCGTTCGCCATCACCCTGTTGGTGTTCTCGGTGTTCACGCTGGCTGGGGTCTTCACCGGTGACATTGTCTGGTTCGCGATCTTCCGCTTCCTGGCCGGATTCGGGCTCGGTGGCTGCATCCCCGTCGACTACGCCCTGGTCGGCGAATTCACCCCGCGCAAGCAGCGTGGCACGGTGCTCACCGCCATGGATGGCTGGTGGCCGATCGGCGCCGCCCTCTGCGGTTTCGTCTCCGCTTGGCTCGTGGCCACCTGGGGCGATTGGCGGCTGCCGCTGCTGGCCATGATCCTGCCGGCACTGCTGGTGTTCTTCGTCCGCCTCTGGGTGCCGGAGTCACCCCTGTTTTTGATGCGGCAAGGGCGCGACGCCGAAGCCCGGAAGGTCATCGACCAGCTCGTTCGCCAAACGGGTGCAACACCCCGCGAGTATGTGCTGCCGCCGGTCCCGGAAGCGCCGAAGATGTCCGCGCTGGCTCTGGTCGATCAGCTCCTGCGGCTGTGGCGCTACTCCTGGCGCACCACCCTGGCTATCTGGGGCCTGTTCCTCACCATCATGTTTGTCTACTACTTGGGCCTGCAGTGGCTGCCCACCTTCATGATCGACGCCGGATTCGAACGGACTCAAGCGTTCCTCACCACTGGTGGCATGGCGGCGATTGGTCTGCTCGGTGTCATTCTCGCCGCCTGGCTGGTGGAGAAGACCGGACGCCGCTGGTTGCTCGGCATCTCCGCCGTCGTCTCCTCCGTCCTCATCACTACCCTGGCCGCGCTACTGCATGTCCCCTCGGCGGTGCTGCCGCTGGTGCTGGTCTACGGGTTCATGGTGCAGGTGGCCATCCCGGTGCTCTACGCCTACGCCTCGGAGCTGTACCCCACGGAGCTGCGCGGCTCCGGGTTCGGCTGGGCCTCGGCCGTGTCCCGCATCTCCGCTGGCGTGGGACCGCTGCTCTTCGTCACCTGGATGGTTCCCGTCCTCGGGTTGACGACGTCGTTCGCCGTCGCCGGTGCACTGGTGCTGGTCGCCGTCATCGTGATGTTCTTCTTCGCCCCCGAGACCGCCGGACGGAAGCTCACACTCACGGGAGAATGAACGACGGCGACCCCGTCGAGGCTCGCTCATCCTGACCCGACGTCCGCCCTAGGACCGGCAGAATTCCACAGGTTCAACGGGCAAAAACGAGTGGGGCACGACAGTCATGAACTGTCGTGCCCCACCACGTGTGTAGGCCCCGCGGCCCACCCTCACGCTGGGCCGTCCGGATTATGATCCCTGCCTGAGTCGGGCTTGCCCGACAGACCGGGCGGACCGGGCTGACCAACTGACTTAGGCTTCCACCCATCCTGGGCGCGGCGCCAGACGCTGCGCACCGGGTGCTCTTCACGCTTTGGCTTCTCCGCCTTGACCTGCCCGGGCTTGCGGTCGAACGCGCCCTTGCTTCGGGTCAGGCGGTAGTCGATGCGTTCATCAACCTGCGGACCGAAGTGAACACCGAAGTCCTTCTTCAGCATCCGACTCAGCTTCCGATAGCGGTCCTGCAGCACCTGTTCCTCACGCCGCTCTTGATCAGCGCGCAGGTTCCGCAGCGTCGCCCAGCACATCAGCAGCAGGATGACGCTGAAGGGCAGGGCCGTTGCCAGCGACGCCGCCTGGAGTGCTTGCAGCCCACCGGCCAGCAGCAGCCCGATCGCCAGCGCACCTTCCAATGCGGAGAACAGGATGCGCGACCAGGTCGGCGGGTTCGGGTGACCGCCGGAGGCGAGCATATCGATCACCAGCGAACCGGAGTCCGATGAGGTGATGAAGAAGATCGCCACCAGGATGATGGCCAGGAACGAGAAGATCGTACCCAGCGGCAGTCCGCCCAGAACATCGAAAAGTGACATGTCTGCCGCGAAGTCCGCCGGATCCTCGGGCACCAGGTCGCCATCGCCATAAAGCTGGCGATGAATACCGGTACCACCCAGCACGGCGAACCAGATGAAGCCGACAATGGAGGGCACCAGCATCACACCGGTGAGGAACTCGCGCACGGTGCGCCCGCGGGAGATGCGGGCAATGAAGATACCGACGAAGGGGGCCCAGGAGATCCACCAGCCCCAGTAGAACAGAGTCCACGACGAGGCCCAGGTGTTGCCTTCCTCACCGGTGTAGGCGGCGACGTCGAAGGTCATGTCCATGAAGTTCGCCAGGTAGGCGCCCAGCGACTCGACGAGGTTCTGGAACAGGAACAGGGTCGGGCCCAACATCAACACGGAGATCAGCAAAATGCCGGCCATCGAGAGGTTAATGTTGGACAGCCACTTCATGCCTCGTCCCACGCCCGAGACCACCGAAACGGTGGCAACGAAGGTGATGACAACGATGAGGATGACCAGCAGCAGATTGTCGGCTTCATCGACGATGCCGATAGAGGTCAGACCGGAACCGATCTGCTGCACGCCCAATCCCAGGGAGGTGGCCACACCGAAAATGGTGCCGAAGATCGCCAGTACGTCGATGACGTCGCCAGCCCAGCCCTTGACCTTGTCGCCGAGCAGCGGCTCGAAGACCCAGCGGATGGAGACCGGGCGTCCACGACGGTGGATCGTGTAGGCCACCGCGAGACCAATGACAGCGTAGATCGCCCAGGGGTGCAGGCCCCAATGCACGAAGGTCTGCGCCATCGCCAGCTTGGCCAGATCCGCTTCGTCGCCTTCCCAGCCCGGCTTCGGGTCAATGGTGGCGTAGGTCAGCGGCTCGCCGACACCGTAGAAGACGAGGCCGATGCCCATGCCGGCAGCGAAGAGCATGCAGAACCAAGTCAGCACACTGAATTCGGGTCGGTCGTCGTCACGTCCCAGGCGGATCTTGCCGTACTTGGAGAAACAGATGAACAGCGAGAACCCGATGAAGAAGGCGATGGCCAGCACGTAGTACCAGCCCAGGTGCTCGACGATCCACCCCTGGATTCCCTGCAGGACGTTGTCGGTGGCTTCGGGCAGGAACATTCCGGCCAGGGCGATCGCCAGCACGCTGATCATGGCGGGCCAGAACACTCGCGGGGTGATGTTGCCCTTGCCCAGCTTCACGCCCTGACGGCGCAGCTTCTCGGTGATCTGCTCGTCGGTGTCGTCTTCTTCGATATGCAGGTGTTCCGGCAGCTCTGCGACCAGGGTGTCGGTCGCGACGGCGCTCGTGTCTTCGACGCCGGAAGCTTCTGTCCCACCGGGGTTTTCTGTTGTCTCGCTGTCGCCCGGCGGGGACTCGACAGGGTCCTTGGATTCGTACTCAGATGTGCTCATACTTCTCTTCTTTTCGGTCGATATCGCATTCGCGCTTCAGCCAACGAATCGTTGCCACAAGAATTCAACACTACGTAATCATTCAAACAGCATCAAAGCGAACTGTCATTCTTCCGGTCGCACAACCGCCCGCCTTGTCAGCCCCGACTTGCGCGGGGCCTTAGACAGGCGTAAGGTTTTTCAGTTCCCCTCCCATACTTCTCGTCTCTTGAGGTGCACTGTGTCTTCTTCCGCCGAATCCCGCTCGGTTCAGGCCGAGGCGTCCGCCCTGCCGACGGGCGTCAGCCGGCTGATCTCGCTGCTGGTGGCCGCGGCCTTCGTCGTCATCCTCAACGAGACGATCATGTCGGTGGCGCTGCCCGACCTCATGAATGAGTTCGACGTGCCCGCTGCGACCGCGCAGTGGTTGACCACGGCGTTCATGCTGACGATGGCCGTCGTCATCCCGATCACGGGTTGGCTACTGACCCGGATGAACCTGCGCACCGTATTCATCATCGCGATGGCGACCTTCACGGCCGGCACCGCCATCGCGGCTGCAGCTGGCGCTTTCGAGATGCTGGTGGCTGGGCGCGTGGTGCAGGCTATCGGTACCGCCATCATGATGCCGTTGCTGATGACCACGGTGCTCAATGTGGTGCCCGCGAGTCGACGCGGTCGCACCATGGGTGTCATCTCGATCGTTATCGCCGTCGCTCCGGCCATCGGCCCGACGGTCGGCGGTGTGGTGCTGGATGCCCTGACCTGGCGCTGGATGTTCCTGCTCGTGCTGCCCATCGCCGTGCTGGCGCTGGTGTTGGGCGGAATGATGATCCGCAACGTCACCGACACGAAGCAGGTGCCCCTGGATCTGCTTTCCGTGGTGCTTTCCGCGGTGGGCTTCTCCGGCCTGATCTACGGGTTGTCCTCCATCGGTGAGGCAGCGACGGGCCACGCGGCGATCGCCCCGTGGATCCCCGTGGTGATCGGTGCCGTGGCGTTGCTGGTGTTCACCCTGCGCCAGCTCTCGCTGAAGGACTTCGCGCTGCTGGATCTGCGGGTGTTCTCGGTGGGCACCTTCACGGTGGCACTGCTGCTGATGCTGATCTCGATGATGTCGCTGTTCGGCACCATCATCCTGCTGCCGATCTACATGCAGCAGGTGCTGGGTCACTCGACCCTGGAGTCGGGTCTGGCGCTGCTGCCGGGCGGGCTGCTGATGGGCGTGCTCGGCTGGTTCGTAGGACGCGCCTTCGACCGCATCGGCGCCCGACCCCTGGTGATCCCCGGAGCCTTCCTGGCCTCCAGCGGACTATGGCTGATGACCCTGTTCACGGAGAATACGCAGCTGTGGATGATCGTGGGCGCGCACTCGGTGCTGACCACCGGGCTGGCCCTGCTGTTCTCCCCACTGATGACCACGGCGCTGGGCTCGCTGCCGCCGCGGCTCTACCCGCACGGCTCGGCTCTGATGTCGACGCTGCAGCAGGTAGCCGCCGGTGCGGGCACCGCCCTGTTCATCACCGTGATGACGGTGGCCACCATGGTGGGTGCCGGGTCAGGCCAGGACGCGGTGACCGCTCAGATGACCGGAGTGCACAACGCGCTGGTGATCGGTGCGCTGATCTCGCTGGTCACAATCGTGGGCGTGTTCTTCCTGCGCAACAGTGTGCAGACTCAGGCCCCGGCCGCCGAGGCGGACGACCTGACCGAGGCGGAAGAAGGGGCAGAATCCGCCGTCGAGGTTGACTCCCCGGCGGAGGCGCACCGCTCCTGACGCGGATTCGCGTCCAACACCACGGATAGCAGGCGGGAGAGTTCCGCGCGCTCGG
The DNA here is from genome assembly GCA_052084925.1 of Micrococcaceae bacterium. Lineage (GTDB taxonomy): Bacteria > Actinomycetota > Actinomycetes > Actinomycetales > Micrococcaceae > CmP2. The sequence goes on along the minus strand of JBQDEV010000003.1, from coordinate 135,736 downwards.
CTTTATCGAGCACCGCGAAGAACTCTTCCGCCTGTTGCTGTCTCTGCCCGCGCACCGCTGAGTAGAGCTCATACCCGGCTTCCGTGGCGGTGACTCGGGTGGCCCGACGATCTCGCGGATCGGGACCGCGCCGCGCCATCCCCTTGGCCTCCAACAGGTCCACCACCTCGGTCGCCGAGCGCGGTGCGATACGCAACCGTTCCGCCACTTCATTCAGCCGCATTCCCTCTGGGTGATCTGACCCGGGCGCGACCCCCGCAACGCCTGCGTCCATCACGTCCACCGCGTGGTGCCCGGAACGCACCAGTGCGGCCAGCGCGCGGTACTGGTGCGGGCTCAGTTCATAGGGGGCCAACTCGGCGGTCCACCGGCGGCGCAGGCGGTGATTGATCGCGTGCAGCTGGTCCGTCAACTCAGGTGTCTGGGCGGTGTCTGGCATACCCCCAGTCTATCCGGAATTTTGCGGCACTGCCTCTTAATGAGGTAACCTCAGTAATGTACGTCGAGAAAGGGGTATCTATGTCACTCCATCAACCCCCAGCAGGCGGCCCCACCCGCGGCCCCGCCAAAATCAACCCGGACGATCGCAAGCAGCTGAAGGCACATCCCGTCTCGCTGAAGCGCATCGCCGCACTCTTCGCCCCGCACAAGGGCACCATCGCCGTCGTCGTCGCCTTGATCACCGTGTCCTCGGTGGTCACCATCGCCCAGCCGTTCCTGCTGCGCGGTGTGATCGACGATGCTCTGCCCCACCAGGATGTCCCGCTGCTACTGTGGCTGGCCGGCGCGATGATCGCCGTCGCTGCTATTACCGCCGTGGTGGGCGTCATTCAGACCTGGATGTCCACGCAGATGGGCCAGCGGGTCATGCACACGCTGCGCTCGAAACTCTTCACCCACCTGCAGGCCCAGTCGCTGGGCTTCTTCACCCGCACCCGCTCCGGCGAGGTGCAGTCCCGGCTGATGAACGACATCGCCGGCATGCAGTCGGTGGTGACGACGACGGCGACCGGGGTGGCCACGAACCTGACCACCGCGATCGCCACTTTTGTGGCCATGTTCGCACTCTCCCCCACCCTCACCCTGATTTCCCTGGTGGTACTGCCACCGGCGGTACTACTCTCCCGTCAGGTCGCCCTGCTGCGCCGATCCATCACCGACGAGCGCCAGAAATCACTCGCCTCACTGCATACCCAGGTGGAGGAAGGACTCAGCGTCTCCGGTGCGCGACTGGCCAAGACCCTGGGCACTACGAACCGCGACGCCGCCCGCTTCACCGAGACCTCGCAGAAGCTGATCGGCCTGGAGGTGCGCAGCCAGCTGGCCGGTCGCTGGCGGATGGCCACCATGTCCATCGTGTTCGCCGCCATTCCCGCGGTGATTTACGTGGCCGCCGGGCTGCCGATCACCTCGGCGGGCATGACCATCGGCACCGTGGTGGCGTTCACCGCCTTGCAGGCCCAGGTGTTCCGCCCGATCATGGGGCTGTTGAATATCGGTGTGCAGTGGGTGTCGGCCATGGCGTTCTTCTCCCGGATCTTCGAGTACCTCGACCTGGTCCCCGAACTCACGCCCCCGGAACACCCCGTACAGCTCCACGCCGAAACCCTGCGCGGCGACGTCGCATTCCGCGGGGTCACCTTCGCCTACGACACCGAAGAGACGGACGACGACGAGCGCCCCGCACCGGTGCTGCAGCAGGTCGATCTGCATCTTCCGGCCGGTGAGACGGTCGCCGTCGTCGGGGCGACCGGTTCAGGAAAGTCGACCCTGGCCGCCTTGCTGCCCCGCCTCTACGAACCGCAGTCCGGTTCTGTGACCATCGACGGCGTCTCCGTGAGCGACCTGGCCCCGGACTCCCTGGCCCAGCTGGTGGGGGTGGTCTCACAGGAGGCCTACCTAATCCACGCGAGTGTCCGCGAGAACCTGCTACTGGCCCAGCCGGACGCCACGGACGCACAAGTATGGGAAGCGCTGGAGCATGCCGCACTGACCGAGACGATCCGCGCCCTGCCCGAGGGGCTCGACACCCTGGTGGGTGCCCGCGGCTACCGGTTCTCCGGCGGCGAGCAGCAGCGCCTCGCGATTGCCCGGACCATTCTGCGCAACCCGCCGATCCTGGTGCTCGATGAGGCCACTTCCGCCCTCGACAACACCACGGAGGCCCACGTGCAGGCAGCCCTCGACCGTCTCGCGGAGCATCGCACCACCCTAATGATCGCCCACCGCCTGGACACGGTAATGACGGCGGACCGGGTGGTGGTGCTCGATCACGGTCAGATCATCGAGTCGGGTGCGCCCGCCGCGCTGCTGCAGCGTGACGGCGCCTTCGCCGCCCTGGCCGCACACAGCACGGGGAGCACGAGCGAGAACACCACCGAACCTGAACTGGTTTCCTGACGGACACCGGTTGCTAGGCTCGCACCATGAGTGACTCAGCCGGCACCGCATCGCAGCAACCACTAGAGGATCTAGCGCTCACCGCCGAGGACCGGGTCCTGTGCGTGGTCGCCCATCCGGACGACATGGAATACGGCACCTCCGCGGCGGTCGCCCGCTGGACGGACGAGGGCATCCCGGTGAGCTATCTGCTGCTGACCTCCGGTGAGGCCGGCATTCGGGATCTTCCGCCGGAGCGGACCGGGCCGATGCGCGCCGAGGAACAGCGCCGCGCCTGTGCCGAAGTCGGCGTCGAGGATTTGCGCATCCTGGATTTTCCGGACGGGATGCTCGAGCCCACCCTCGCCCTGCGTCGCGCCATCGCTGCCACGATTCGCGAGCTGCGACCCACCGTCGTCGTCACGATGGGCTGGGCCGAAGAGGTCGCGTGGGGGCTGAACCAAGCCGACCACCGCGCCGCCGGGATCAGCGTGCTCGATGCCCTGCGCGACGCCGACAACCCGTGGGTGTTCCGCGACCTGCTGGATCATCCACCCGAGGACCTGCACCTGCCCGCCTGGCACGTCGGCCGACTGCTGGTGTTCGGTGCCGAGCACCCCACCCACTGGCTCGAGATCACCGGGGAGCCCCTGGAACGCAGCATCCGCTCACTCGAAGCCCACCGCGGCTACCTTGAGGCGCTGCCGGATCATCCGGAACCGCGCGCCATGTTAGAGGAATTCACTCGCGACCACGACGCGACCGCGCGCACCGGCTCCCCGGTGCACGCGGTCGTTTTCCGCGTCTACCCGATGTAGATCAGGAGGTCAGCTCAGCACCAGCAGCGGGTGAAGAACGGTGAATGGCATCCGATTTGTGGTGCGGTGAGGCATCGCTGGGAGCGATGAAGACGAGAGACCTCGATGACCCGGTCAGTCTGAAGGCTTTAGTGCCATTCAATTGCTTGCAGAACTGGCCAGGCTCCTTCTGAGGTGTTCGCGACAACGGTACCCGTGATTCCCGAATCTGGATCATGCCATGTCCGCGCCGACACACCTGCGTCATAGCCCTCAAGGATCACAGTGCTCGAGTTAAGGCCGAGCCAGAAGCCACGTCCGTACCGCATTTGTTCATCTTCATCACAATTCAGCGGCTCAATCAACGCTGATAGCGTCTTCTCGGAAACGATCCGGAAGTCAAACATCGCCCTCCAGAAAGCCGCAAGGTCAGCTGCGGTGGATGCAGCGCCACCATCGCCACTCCCGCGAACCGGAAGGTGGAGAACATTTGTGCGGTCGCTACTGGTGTCGAGATAACCATGAGCCATGTCACCAGGGATCTCATCCGTCCGGGGATACGCGCTCGCGTTCATTCCTGCGGGTGCGAAAACACGTCTTTCGACCAGATCGTGGAACGCCATCTTTGAAACCCGCTCAGCGATCAGTGCCAGAACCACGAAACCGCTATTGCAGTACCCGAACCGTGAGCCAGGTGCGGTCACTTGCGGGTGCCCATCCAGCACCGGCAAGAACGCCTCCGTACTGTCCAGCTCATGTACCGGTCGGACCAACACGTAATCAGTAATATCTCCGGCGTCCTCATCCAGGTAGTCGCCGATCCCCCCAGTGTGCGACATCAGATGCCCGAGCGTCACATCGTCGTCGATCATCGGAAGGTCATCACCAAGAAATGCGCGCGCCCGAGAGCTGAGAGTCAATGCGCCATCATCTATGAGCGCTCCGACCGCGAGCGCGGTGAAGCCCTTGGCAACGCTCGCGAGCCAGAGCCGGTGGTTCACGTTCATCGGAATTCCGCGTCCACGGTCTGCGAAGCCGTACGCTCGCGTGAGTGAATCGCCATCAGGCCCGTCCACCCTGATCACACCGCTGAAATCCGAGCGGGTTGCGTCAGCGTGAAGTGCGCGGAAGAGACTGTCGATCATAACTGTCAGAGTAGAACTTCCGTGTCGGAGCATTCAACTCGACAACGAATCCGAAAGTGACTCTTCGTGTTGCGTCACCTTGAGGGCCAAGCTGACCTCGGCTACAAAAAAACGCTTGCACTCCAAGCGGCTCAATGGTGGTCTATTTCGAAAGGTTCACCACCATGCCCCGCTCTAACATTGAGATTTGCGAGCCCCTGCTGTCGCAGTCGCGACCGAGGGACCTGTCAACAACAATCTGGCGAGCAACACCTAGCGGTCCGATCACCGAAGGGGAGGGCGCCAACGCACGGCGTCACCGATAACAGGCTGGGTTGCTACGTCTACGATTCGCCGATGAAATCGCCTAGCAGTTGCTTCGATTGATGACGTTCTGACACGTCGCCGAGGAGTTCCGCGTCGTCTAAGGAGCCCAGGAAATGCACCACGCGATCGAACGTACACGGTTCGGTGAGGTCCGCGGCTGGACCGAGAAGAGCTTCGGCTCCCCGCCGAACAGCTCAATCTCCGGCCCACTGAGGCCGAAACCGCCGAGGACGCCCTCTGGCTACCGATGGGGCTCTACAACGACCCCGAGAATCCGGCGATGATGGTTCCGAAGCGCGAGGGCTACGGGATCGGCACCACCGTGAACGTGGGCTCACGCAAGGGCAGGATGGCGATCGTCGTCTTCGCCGTCGCCATCATCGCCCCGTTGCTGATCATCGCGTTCACGCTCTAGATCGCGCTAACGTTTGACGACGAAAATTTGCCCATTGCGGGGCATCGCAGCCAACGCACTGGAGGTAGGTTCCGTCCGGTGCTTTTCCCAAGCCGGATCCGTGTTACTGAGCACCAGATTGGACCAGACCATGGTCAGTCCCGCGGCGGCATCGACATTGCCTCGGTCCATTAGCTGCACGTGCAAGTGAGGCTCAGAAGTGTTCCCGGTGTTGCCAACCTCGGCAAGCATCTCTCCAGCATCAACACGTTGCCCCACACGTACCGCCAAGGAGCCGCGCTTCAGGTGAGCATAGGCTGCAAAAGTTCCGTCGTCATGCCGAACGATCACCCGGTTACCGAGCACGGCACGGGTGCCCAGCAGAACATCCCGAAGGAAGCTTTCCACGGTGAGCATCCACATCAACGAGATCCAGGTGTTCCGGGCGCGCTGATCCTGCTGCCCATCGGAGGCTTCTACCACGGTTCCCGCAGCCATCGAGTAGACGAGTTCTCCGAAGCACGTGAAACTCTGCGGTGTGCTGCCGATCCATCCTTTGCGCAAAGCGGAAGGATTGATGTTGGTGATCAAATCCTCCGTCACCGTGGGGTGCGTGAGGTCCACCGCGCAGAGCTGTCCACGAGTGCGAGTGCCATGGCTGGGTATGTTCTGGCCTGGACTGTTAATCGCGAGCCACCGGCCGCGAACTGGAGCCTGCAACTGCACTGGCTCGTGGGGTTCGGCCCGCGGGGCGACCTGCGCGAGCAGGATTCCCGCGACGATCATGGCGACAACCCCCAGTATCCATACGATGCCCTCGGGTGGCGAGATGATGCCGACCAGGTCAGCGATGATCACCAGGAATCCAAAGACGATGAGCGCCCGCCACAGGCGTCCGGATCGAGCGATCAGTCGACGCATCGTATCCCCTTCTTTGCGTCCGCATGGTGTCGAAGAACGACGGTACCGAAGAGCGCGTTAGCCTGGCCAGACATGGCACGCCGACGTCACGATGGCCTAGCCCGGTGACACGGGAACCATCCGCACCAGCGCAACGCGATGACACTGCATCTCGGGCTGATGAATACTCTTCGGCGGTCCTGGACCTGGTTGCTCAGATCCCGGAAGGGCGCGTCATGACCTATGGGCTGATCGCCGAAATCGTAGCCGAAAGCCTCCACAGAGGCGGACCTCGATACGTCGGACGGGTCCTGTCCCGCGGCACAGGCGACGACGTCACCATGGACTGGGCCGAAGAGGTCGCGTGGGGGCTGAACCAAGCCGACCACCGCGCCGCCGGGATCAGCGTGCTCGATGCCCTGCGCGACGCCGACAACCCGTGGGTGTTCCGCGACCTGCTGGATCATCCGGAACCGCGCGCCATGTTAGAGGAGTTCACTTTTGACGACGACGCGACCGCGCGCACCGGTCCCCCGGTGCACGCGGTCGATTTCCGCGTCTACCCGATGTAGATCAGGAGGTCAGCTCAGCACCAGCAGCGGGGTGAGCAGGGTGGCCAGGAACAGGTTCAGCGCCCCGCCCAGCCGGGTGCTCAGCGCGGCGAACGGCATCAGGTGCATGCGATCCGCGGCCGAGAGCACCGACACGTCACCGGAGCCGCCGGTATCCGCCATGATCAGCCCGGGCACGATGCTGATCTCGATGAAGTTGAACTTCAGGAACCAGCCGATCACCCCCGAGGTGATGCCCGCAATCAGTACCGTGGTGACCGTCAGGAACAGGAACGACGGGCTGGAGAGCGAATCGAGCACCTCGTTGATGTTGATGTAGGAGATGCTCACCCCCACCAGCAGCGCCGGCACCAGAGTGGCGTTGACCAGGTCGCCCCAGTCGGTGGCGGAGTCTTCCACGTCCTGCGGCAGCACGTTGAACAGCTTCACCGCGGCCACCAGGATAATGCTCCAGGCGTAGGCGTGCAGCAGTCCCACCGTCGCCCCGAGCAGGTTGCCGGCAACGAACAGGGTGGCCGCGATGGCCAGGCCCTTGCCCAGCGAGATAAAGGAAGAGACCTTCCGCTTGGCCGGGAGCTTCAGGTCCTCGCGCTTGCCCTGGACCCGCAGCAGCTGGCCGTTGCCGTTGAAGCCGACGAACCACTGCTTGCCGTTCTTGCCCAGCCCGTTCAGCAGTCCGGCGCAGAGGATGCAGACGATGTTCGCCAGCACGATCACCGACATCAGGTCGCCCATGAAGTCCGCGGGCGTTCCGCCGACCTGGGCCGAGTACATCTCCGACATCGGAATGGCGCTGATTCCGATGCCGCCGCCCATGGCGGGGGCCGCGAACATCAGGATGCCCTCGATAAATCCGCGTCCGGTGAGGGTGGCCAGGGTCCCGATCACGAGGAAGGTCAGCAGCAGGCAACCCACCAGCGGGATGGCGAAGCGCGGTCCGGCCTTGATCAGCAGTGCCCGCGGCATGCCCATGATCGATCCGGTGATGATGGCGATCACGAAGAAGTCCAGGAACCCCTGCTCGGTGACGAACCCGGTGACGACGTCGATAATGTTCTGCGGCATCAACCCGAAGAACACCAAGATCGAGGGCACGAAGGTGCACAGAATCGTGGGCAGCCCGAAGTCACGCACCCGAGGAATCAGGTTGCCCACCCAGATCAGCACCCCGCCCAGCAGGATGGTGACGGCGAACCCGGAGACCATCGACGGCGGGATGGTGCCCAGGATTGCCGCGGTGAGCACGATGCCGGCCATCACCAGGTACACGGGCACCGGCAGTGAGGCGATCCGGGTGCGGGTGGATCCCGGGTAGTGTGCGCCCCGGCGCTGGTCGGTGGGTCGAGCGACGGGGGATTCCAGCCCGGTTCCGACCATCAGGTCCATGGCCATTGCGTCTTGAGCGAGCGTCTTGTCGGTCTGATCGGCACGGGTGTTCATCGGGACTCCTGAAGATCGAGCGCTGGCGCGGCGGCCAGCAGGGCGGTGGCCCGGCGGGAGACCTCGGCCACCGCGGCCGGGTCGATGCCGGTGTCCACCCCGGCGGCATGCAGGTGGCGGACCAGTTCCTCGGTGGCGAGGTTTCCGGCCGCACCCGGGGCGAAGGGGCAGCCCCCGTAGCCGCCGGCGGCCGCATCGAAACGGCGCACCCCCACGCGCAGCGCGGCGTCGACCGTGTCCAAGGCGCGGCCGTGCGCGTTGTGCAGATGCAGGTGATAGGTCAGCTCCGGTTCCGCCGCGAGCACCGCATCCAGACTGGCCACCACCTGCTCCGGTTCGGTGGTGCCCAGGGTGTCGGCTAGGCCGATCTCGGTGACGCCCATCTCCGCGAACTGGCGGACGATGCGCACCAGGCGCTCTGCGGGAATCTCTCCCTCGAAGGGGCAAGTGAAGGCGGTGGAGATCCCGGCGAAGAAGTGGGTATCCGGTGCCACCGCCAGCTGCTCCCCCAGTTCGGCGACCGCGGTTTCCACCGACCTGCCGGCGTTGCGCTGGCTGTGCGCCTCCGAGGCCGAAGCCACGATCTGGATGTGTTCCGCCCCCGCATCGACTGCGCGCTGCACGCCACGGGCGTTGAGCACCAGCAGGGTCAGCTCGGCGTCGGTGGTGCGCTGGAGCCCAGCGAGCACGTCCTCGCTACCGGCCATCTGCGGCACCCGCGCAGGGTTGACCATGGAACCGACCTCCATCCGGGTCACCCCGGCGGCGGCCAGTTGCTGACCCAGGTCGATGCGCTGTTCCGGGGTCAGCACGGATTTCTCGTCCTGGAGTCCGTCGCGCAGCAGCACGTCGGTGATCTGCACGGAAGCGATCTGGTGCTGCGTCTGGCTCTGTGTCTGATGTGTCGGCTGATTCGTCATCTGATTCGGCATTGTCGTCACGCTTCCGATCTCAGCGATCCGCGCCGACGACGCTGCGCCCGGTCATCTCAGCCAGCTGCTCGGTGCTGAAACCTTGCAACCCCTCCAGCACCTCCGCGGTGTGTTCCCCGAGGTCGGGTCCCACCCAGCGCACCTCACCCTGGTGTCCGGGAATCTTGGGCACCACGCCGGGGAAGCGGATCGGCTCCGGCTGATCCTCGACGACGACGTCGTGCACCTCGATCATGTTGCGGGCCAGGTAGTGCTCGTCCTCAGCCAGGCTGGGGGCGTCATAGACCGGCCCGGCCGGCACCCCGGCCTCATTGAGGGCGTCGAGCACCTCCTTCAGATCCCGCGCCGAGGTCCACTCGGTGATCGCCCCGTTAAGTTCCTCTTCCCGGGCGCCGCGCGCCTCGGTGGTGCTCAGCGTGTCATCCTCGGCCAGATCCGGACGATCGATGGCGGTCATCAGGCGGCGGAACACCGAGTTCGAGTTCCCGCCGATCACCACTTCCAGCCCGTCACCGGTGGAGTAGGAGCCGGTGGGCACCACACCGGGCAGTCGGCCGCCGGTGCGCTGGCGCACCATGCCGTATGCGTCGTAGTCGGGTACGAGGGATTCCAGCAGGGAGAAGACCCCCTCGTAGAGGGCGACGTCGACCACTTGGCGCTCGGCCAGGGTCTGCGGGTCAGTCGAAGCAGCTGACCGGTTCGTCTCCGTCGCCTGGTTCTTCGCCGCGCGCTCCTGCGCCTTCTGGAACATCAGCATCAGTGCGCCGATCACCCCGTAGAGCCCGGCCACGGTGTCCCCCATGGAGGCCGCCGCACGGCCCGCGGGACGGTCCGGCTCACCGGTGATGTAGCGCAGCCCAGCAAAGGATTCCGCCGAGGAACCGAAGCCAGCCCGATCGCGGTACGGGCCGGTCTGCCCGTACCCGGAGATCCGCACCAGCACCAGGTCGGGGTTGATTTCCATCAGGGTCTCCGGGGCCAGCCCCCAGCGTTCCAGGGTGCCCGGGCGGAAGTTCTCGATCACCACGTCGGTGCTGGCCACCAGCTGCTTGATGGCTGCCTGGCCGGCGTCGCTGCGCAGATCCAGTTCCACCGACTTCTTGTTCCGAGCCAGGGTGCGGAACAGCATCGAGGTCTCGCCCCGGGTCTTGCGCCAGTCGCGCAGCTCGTCGCCGGATCCTGGGCGTTCAATCTTGATCACTTCGGCGCCGAAGTCGCCGAAAACGCGGGCCGCGAAGGGCGCGGCGATGAAGTTGCCGAGTTCCAGGACGCGGACGCCCTCCAACGGGGGATGATTCTCGTGAGCCACCATGGCCTGCCACCTTTCCTCGCGAGCTTCCCACTGGATGGGAGGCCCTGCTTTTGGGTTGCAGGAACCGTACAGCCCCGTGATTCAGGTCACAATGATTCGACGTGAAACTTCCCACGGTCTGGGAAAGTGGGAAACCGCGGCGCCTCAGTGGTGGGCTGCGGCGGCGCCTCAGTGCTGGGCTGCGGCGGCGATCTCGCGCGCGGCGGCCGCCACGTCGTCCCCGAAATCCTCCCCCGGCGAGACGGAGACACGCACCAGCGGCAGCGCGAGACAGACGGCGGCGATCAACTGCTCTCCGACAATCACGGGCGCGCTCACCGAACCCAACCCTGGCGTGCGGTCACTTTCCGCCCCGGCCCAACCGCGCTCGGCAATCTCGGCCCAGGCCCGCTGATCTCGGGCCAGAATGCGGCCGGCCGACCCGGCCGGAAGGGCCAATCGAGTCCCCAAGGGCAGGGCCGCACGCAGTTCGTGGGCGCTGTCGACGGTGGCCAGGCACAGACGGTGCTCGCCGCGGCGCACCCACAGCTGTGCGGTCTCCCCAGTCTTTCGTTGCAATTCCCGCAGCACCGGCAACGCGGCTGCCTCCAGTGCGGAGCGGACAAAGCGCTGCCCCATCCGGAAGAGTCCGTCGCTGTCACGGCGCAGAAATCCGTGCTCCGTCATCGACATCGCCAGCCGATGCACAGTCGACACCGAAAGGCCGGTGCGCCGCGCGAGTTCGGAGGCACTGCAGGAGGAGACGTCCAGAGCGTCCAGGATCTGCACGACCCGATCGAGCGTGCGATTCGAAGACGACGAGGACGATACTGACTCAGTCATGCTTCCCATTCTATGGGAACGACGCTCTCCAGCGACAGCCTCCACGTCGCCACCTCAGCAACCTAAGCTAGGAGGGATGAGACCGGATGACTATGAGCCGAATTCTGACCACCATCGGGTGGCGATGGCCGCGCAGCAGGGCCGCACTCGGCTGTGGGTTCCCTACCTGATCGCCCTGGTCATCCTCGGCGCCGCCTACGTCTGGGGTGCGGTGGTCTATGACCAGCTTCCCGCGATGCTGCCCACCGGCTGGGGCCCCGACGGTGAGGTCCGCGGCTGGACCGAGAAGAGCTTCGGCTCCGCGTTCACCACGATCATCATCGGCTCCGGACTGTTTGTCCTGCTCACCGCACTCGGCATCATGTCACCGGTCATGAGTCCAGGCTCCCCAGATCTCTCCGCCTGGGGTCGTCTCCGCCTGGAGTCCGGCCACCGCGGCACCATCGAATATCTCGGGTGGGTGACCGCCCTGATGGTCCTGATGATGGTGGCCATCAATGTGGAGACCTGGCACCTTGCACGCTCTTCATCCCCCGGATCTCCGTCGACCATCCTGCTGCTGGTCGTGGCGCTGATGGCCTTGATCTTCGTCATGGCCTCACCGGTGTATCGGGCGCACCACCGGTGGACGGACCGCACCGCCGAACAGCTCAATCTCCGGCCCACTGAGGCCGAAGCCGCCGAGGACGCTCTCTGGCTGCCGATGGGGCTCTACAACGACCCCGAGAATCCGGCGATGATGGTGCCGAAGCGCGAGGGTTACGGGATCGGCACCACCGTGAACGTGGGTTCGCGCAAGGGCAGAGTGGCGATCGTCGCCTTCGCCGTCGTCGTGCTGGCGCCATTACTGCTGATCGCCCTGTCGCTCTGAGACACCTCGGCAGCCAACGATGAACGCGGTGAAAGAGGAGGTGTTGCGATGACGCCGAAGCAGCCAGAGTCGGCGCGCACAGAGGACCCGGCAGCACGGACCGCCGAGTACGAAGCGGCGGTCTTGGACCTCGTGACCCAGATCCCGGAAGGCCGGGCGATGACGTACGGGCTGATCGCCGAGATCGTCGCCGAAGCCTTGCACCGAGGTGGGCCGCGTCAGGTCGGACGGGTCCTGTCCCACGGCCCCACCGTCACTTCATCCGGCGTCCGGGTTCCGTGGTGGCGCGTCGTCAACGCCGCCGGCGCTCCGCCTGCCCGACTGAGAGACACGGCGCTGGAACTTCTGCGCACCGAAGGATGCCCACTGACTCCCGACGGACAGCGAGTGCGACTGTGCCAGGCAGTGTGGTTCCCCGAGCAGGCCGATTCTGAAGCTTTGTGAAAGTGCGGCAAAAATCGCAAGCGAAGAACGGAAATAGACTCGAACGCGCCGCATTTCACGCTGGTAGCACCGTGCTACAATATCTACATGAGTAGATCCAGTCAGCCGACCCGCCTTCCATTAGACGTGTTTGATTCAGCAGCAGTTGCGGCGCGCACCTCTTCACGGACGGTGCCACAGCAGCTCGCACACTGGGCACGCATTGGGCGGGAGCTAGAGATGTCGCCTCAGGTGAATCATCGTGCGGTCTCAAGAGTTTTGGCCGGGACCGACTCTTACGACTCACTCGGTGAGCGCGAGCAGGCCTTGGTCCGCGAAAGGTGGGCGAGCCGCATTAATGAGCTGCGAACCGAGCTAGATTACGAAGCCAACTTTGACGCGGCGGGGGAGTCATTTTCCGAAGCGGACGAGAACGGCACCGTCGTTGTGCACCCAGCTCGCGATTGATGCCTATCTTTCACTTGATCGCCGGGCCCAACGGCGCGGGGAAGTCCAGCTACGTCCGCGACGTACTCATTCCAGCAACGAAACTACCATTCATCAACGCTGACGAAATTGCCGCTGATCGATGGCCAGACGCGCAAGTGCAGCATGCTTACGAAGCAGCGAGAATCGCCGAAAGTCAGCGACAAGTGCGTCTCAGTCAAGGCGCCTCATTCATTTCGGAGACGGTGTTCTCTCATCCGAGCAAGGTCCAACTCGTTGCCGATTTCGTTGACGCGGGATTCCTCGTGCATCTACACGTGATCGCCGTTCCGCTTGATCTGACTGTGCAACGCGTCCTGGAACGAGTTCGCCGCGGCGGGCATGCTGTGCCAGAGGCAAAGATCCGAGAACGCTACAATCGGCTATGGGACAACATCAGTGCAGCTATCCAGCAGGCCGATACCACTCAAGTATTCGACAACAGTAGCGCCCGTAAGCCATTTAGGCTCTGCGCCAACTATGAACATGGAATTCCGGTTGGAACGCCTAGCTGGCCAAAGTGGATACCGACGCCGCTGCGCGAAGCATGAAGACATCACATGCATACAGTTCTTCGTCGACGCTTCGTACCAAGACCACGTCACGCAGCCATACCTAGACGACACGACATCTTCGTCGTCAGGGTTGTCGCTGACTAGGTTCTAAACAAGGTGAGGACAAGGTTTCATCGTGCGCATCACAAAGCAATTCAACGTGTCCATCCCGAACACCAAGGTTAACGACGCTCTGGAAGAATGGCTCCGCGCCGACGTGGTGGCTTCGTATGATGCGATGCGTTCGGAGCCCTCGAGAGGCATCAGTTCCGAAGACATGCGCGCACACCTCGCACAGCTCCACGACGGGCACGGGCACTCTCACCACGGCCAGCAGTAGGCGACGGCCGCGAGGCTGACCATCAGTCCGGCGACGACGTCACGAGTGCGCAGCACCACCGGACGGTAGACGGTACGCGGTTTCAAACCGAACCCACGCGATTCCAGTGAGGTGGCGATCCGTTCAGAACGTCGCAGCGCGACGATCAGCACCGTGAACGCCAGCCGCCCGGCCTCCCGCACGCGCAGTTTCGGCGCACGTCCGTCGCTCAGCTGAGGCGCAGCACCTGCGCGCATCAGTTGGGCGGCTCTGATGGTCTGCCATTCTCGCGGTAGGTCCAACAGCAACTGGTACCCGGCGAGCACGGCGAAGGTGATCGGGGCGGGCAGCTTCAGGTTCTGGTTCAGCGAGCGCATCAGCTCCACCGGTGCGGTACTGCACAGGAACAGGATCGAGGCGACCCCGATGGCCAGGGTGCGTCCCGCCAGGGCCATCCCGATCGCCATCCCGTTGTCCCGGGTGAACACGTTCACCAGGAACAGTCCGAGCGCGAACGCGATGAACGGGATGTGTGCCAACGCGAGCCAACGCCACGGCACCTTGCCCAGCGTCAGCGCGACGGCCACCAGTCCCAGCCACAGCGCGGCCGGCCGCCACGGATCCCACACCAGTAACAGTGTCAGCGAGACGACGAACAGGGTCACCAGTTTCACCGACGGGTTCCACCGGGTCAGGACCCCCGGCTCCACCAGGGTCGAGGGGTGCACGATGCGCAGCCGCTGCCGCTCCCGCTGCTTCTCACGCGTTCTCTCCCGCTGCGTCATCGCCGCTCCCCCGCATCCACTGTGTCCACGTCGGCCTCGGAAACCGCGAGGTCGCGTCCGGGCAGCCGCACCACCCGGGTCGCCCAGGCGCGGGTGAGTTCGTCGTCGTGTGTCACCACGACCACGGCGCCGCCCTCAGCCGCGTACCGGGCCAGCTCCGACATCACCGCGGTGGTGCTGGCCCGGTCCAGTCCGAAGGTCGGTTCGTCTGCCAGCAGCACGGTGGGGTCTTCACGACGACGGGCCGCGAGCAGTCCGAGCGCCACTGAGAGTCGGCGCTGCTCCCCGCCGGAGAGCCGGAACGGGTTCAGCGCACCCACGTGGCCGAGCTCGAACCGATCCACCAGCTCCACCCCGAGCGGATCCTCGCCCAGCTCGTCATTCACCGTGTGGGCCAGGAACTGGTGCTCCGGGTTCTGGAACACCATCACCGGAGCCGCCCCAGTGAGCTCGCCGGCATTGGCCGATCGACCGGAGCGACCGCGCAGCGGCACCAGTCCGGCGAGCGCGGTGAGCAGGGTGGTCTTGCCGGAGCCGTTGTCCCCGCGCACCACGATCCGCTCCCCCGCTCGCACGGTGAGATCGAGCCCGTCGAGGACCGGCGGGGTCTCAGGGTCCGGGGAAACGGTGAGCTCGGCGGCGCACAGCAGCACCTCCGGGGACGCATCGGATCCAGGAACCTCGGCGAGCTCAGCAAACTCAGCGAACGCTTCGGCCTTCACTCCGGGTACCCAGACCCCGCTGTCCTCCAAGCGTTGCGCGTGCTCGGACAAGACGGCGTCGGTGGGGCCATCGGCCAGGATCCGCCCGGCCTCCAGCACCACGGTGCGCGCAGGCAGTCCGGGACCTCCGGCGGAGACCGAGAGCTCGTCGAGCCGGTGCTCCACCAGGATCAGGGCGCCGTCGTCACCGGTCAGGTGGGTCAACAGCTCCATCACCGCGGAGACGCCAGCGCCGTCGAGCATCGACGTGGGCTCATCGGCCAGCACCAGCCGTGGCCGGGCCGCGAGCGCGGCGATCGTGGCAATCCGCTGCACCCAGCCGCCCGAGAGGATGCGGGTGCGCGCTCGGCGCAGATGCGCGGCGCCGACGTCGTCGAGCAGTGTGGTAATCCGGCCCGGAATCTCGGCCGGATCCACCCCGTGGTTCTCCAGCGTCAGGGCGATCTCGTCCTCCACCAGCGGCAGGCAGATGCTGGCGTGCGGGTCCTGGGGCACGGTGCCGATGGTCCGGGTCAGGTCCGCCACGGTGGAGCCGAGCACGGGTTCCCCGTTCACCAGGCACTCCCCGGTGAGCTCCAGGGGAACCGAGTGCGGCACCACCCCACGGATCGAGTCCAACAGGGTCGATTTCCCCGCGCCCGATGCGCCCAGCAGCAGCACCTGTTCGCCCGGCGCCACCTTGAGGTCGATGTCGTCGAGCAGCACCCGGTCGCTGCGAGGATCCACCGCCGTGAATCCGCGCAGCTCAACTAGGGACTCCAACGGCTCTACCGAGTTCACCGGTTCTACTTGTTTCTCCGGTTCCAGCGAGCTCATCGCGCCCGGCCGATGGCGTAGTTGTCCACCACCCCGGTGGCCTTCACCGCGCGGACCAGCACCCAGGCGAGGAGCCCACCCAGGATGATCCCGGAGAGGCTGTGAATGCCCAAGCGGAGCCCGAAGATCTCCTGGCCCCACCAACCGAAGCGCAACGTGGAGAACCAGAACACGAAGAACGCGCCGCAGAACCCGCTCACGGCGTAGCGGCTGATACCGAAGCGCTGGTAGCGGCCCAGCGCGAACGGCAGCTCGGACCCCAGCCCCTGCAACAGCGCGGACACCAGCAGCACCGGGCCCACCGGGGAACCAAGAAAAACAAACTCAACGGTTGCGGCCAGGATCTCCGCCAGCACTCCCGACCCGGCTTTCCGGGTGGTCGCCACCGCTAGCGGCGCCACCAACAGCCAGCCGCCCTGCAGCACGTGCTGGGCCAGGTCACCGGCCGGGCCCATCAGGATCGCCAGGCCGTTCCAGGCCTGGACCAGCGCCCAGTAGATGAAGCCGAACACCACGCCCAGCACCACCACCATCACCAGGTCCTTGAGCTGCCAGCGCCAGGGACTGTCATAGGGGTTCTTCACGACGACGCCGGAACGGGCCGAGGGGTACCGTTGCTGTGTCTGACTCATCGCGCACCTGCCTCAGTCTGAGCCGGTTCAGCCACGGCGCTAGGCGAGTCCAGCGAGATGCTCACGTGGCTGACCACATGCGGCACCTGCTCACCCACCCGACCCCAAGCGTTGACGACCAGGGCCAGCACCTCGGCCAGGTCCCCGCGCAGCACGGTGGCGTAGTGTTCGCTCACGACGTCGATGCCGCTGGATTTCGCCGACTCGATCGCAGCCATGATGGGCTCCATGTGCGGCAGACCGTCGTCGGCCAGCGGGTACAGCGACCAGGCTGCGACGGCGGGCAGTCCGGTGGGTTCCAGGTCGACGTGCGTCTCCGCCGGCACCTCCCCGGGCACCAGCTCACAAGCAGCCTCCCCCGGGCAGCCCCGGGAGAGTAGCAGGTGGCTGGTGAGGTGCGCCCGGCCCGAAGCACGGGAGGCGGCAGCGATCAGGGTGGTGGCGTACTCGGCGAGTTGCTGACCAGCCTCTCCGGAGCGCACTCCCACATAGGTGGAGACCTCACCGGTCTCGATCACCAGGTTCTGGAGGATTCCCCGCTGCTTCGCCGTCGTCGTGGTCTCCTCGAGCGCAGCGAGGATCACGTCGACGAAGGCGTCGGTGTGGGGGTGGATGCTGATGCGCATCCCGATCCCGATCTGCTCGGGGGTGAGGGTCTGGCCAGTCACGGTGGCCGCCTTTCCGACCACCGGAACTCTTCACAGAGCTATCGGACCACTCCCTACGCCAGTACGAACTGGATCAGGTGGATTCGGGTCTGCGGCATCTCCGCACTCTCAGCACCAGTCTCGGTGCACCCCGGGGTCTACGATCCTCCACCCTAGTGCCTGCACGACGAGGTTGACCAGCCCCGATGCTAGAGACACCGGGAATCGTCATCGACATCGCGGAGTCGACGGGGCACAATCGGTGAGACGGACACCCCGCGATCCAAGGAGCGCCATGAGTCAGACCCACCCCGAACCGGCTACCACCGCAGTGGACGCCTTCGCCCGGATCCTGGGCACCTCCCACGTGCTCACCTCGGCGCGGGCCACCGCCCCGTTTGTGAAGGGAAACCGTTTCGGGTCAGGACAGGTGCTCGCCGTGCTGCGTCCGGGCAACCTGGTCGAGACCTGGCGGGCACTACAGGTCTGCGTTGACCATGACTTGATCGTGATCCCCCAGGCGGCGAACACCGGGCTGACCGGCGGGTCCGGCCCCGGCGCTCAAGACTATGACCGGGAGATCGTGATCATCTCCACCCTGCGCATCCCGCAGATCCACCTCATTAACGACGCCCGCGAGGCGGTCAGCCTGGCCGGGGCGACCCTGTTCGAGTTGGAGCAGAAGCTGGCACCTCTGGGCCGCGAACCACACTCGGTGATCGGTTCTACCTCCATCGGCGCCTCGGTGATCGGCGGCATCGCCAACAACTCCGGCGGCAGTCAGGTGCGCAAAGGGCCGGCGTTCACAGAGCACGCCGTCTTCGCGCGGGTGAACGAACAGGGCGAGCTCGAACTCACCAACCACTTAGGCATCGATCTTGGCGAGGACCCAGAGCAGATCCTGGACGCGCTGCAGCAGGGACGGTGGAACCCCGACGACGTGACCGCCCCTCCGGAAGACACCCGGGCTACCGACTACGCGGAGCATGTGCGGCAGATCGCGCCGAGCCCGGCACGGTTCAACGCCGACCCAACGTTCCTCCATGAGGCCTCCGGCAATGCGGGCAAAATCATGACCTTCGCCGTGCGCACCCGCACCTTCCCGCAGGACGAGCGCACCACCACCTACTACATCGGCACCGACAGCCCCGCCGAGCTCGAGCGACTGCGGCGAACGATCCTCAGCTCCGAGGATCAGCTGCCGATTTCCGGAGAGTACATGGGCCGTGAGGCGTTCGATCTGGCCGCGAAGTACGGCAAAGACACGTTCATGGGCCTGAAGTACGCCGGCAGCCAGCAGGTGCGTCGGCTGTTCGCGTTGAAAAGCTGGGCCAACGGTGTCTTCGCCAAAGTCCCTTTCTTCGGGCCAACGGTCGCCGACACCATCGCCCAGAAAACCTTCGCCCTGCTGCCGCAGCAGCTGCCGAAGCGCATGCTCGAATATCGTGACCGGTTCGAGCATCACCTGGTGATGGTGGTCAGCGGTCAGGACGAGGAGGCCATGACCCGCCTATTGACCGAATTCTTCGACGACGCCGAGAACCACGGCGACTACTTCACCTGCACAAGCGACGAGGCACAGAGCGCGATGCTGCTGCGCTTCGGTGCGGCCAGCGCCATGACGCGCTACTTCAACCTGCACCGCAAAGAATCCTCCGAGATGATCACCTTCGACGTCGCTCTGCGCCGTGATGACGACGACTGGCTGGAGGTACTGCCCGACGAGATCGCCGATCAGCTGTCGGTGAGTTCCTACTATGGGCACTTCTTCTGCCATGTGTTGCATCAGGATCATGTGGCGAAGAAGGGCGTGGACCCGGTAGCGCTGAAGAAAAGGATGATGGCGCTGCTGGAAGAACGCGGCGCTGCGATTCCGGCCGAGCACAACTACGGTCGGCTCTACGAGCTGCCGGACGATCTGGAAGCGCACTTCCGAGAACTGGATCCGACCAACATGTTCAATCCGGGCATCGGCGGCACGTCCCCGCACCGCGACTGGAGCCGGTGAAATCGGCAACGAAGTCTGGTGAAATCGGCGACGAGGGCCGGGGAAATCGGCAACGAACCCCGGTGAAATCGGCAACGAGGGCCGTTCTCTCAACGCTCTGGAACCACTGAGCGGCGGCGGACTGGGACAGCACGTTACGTGGATCACGCGGTGATTCTCGCCTGATCTGACAGGATGCACTCATCACACCTGCAGGTTCTCAAGGAGAGACGATGGCGAACACCACCCCACCCACCCCGAACGGCAGCCCCGCAGCCGCGGCGTCGAGAGAGGGCGAGGACCGTTCCGCACGCATCGCCGTCACCCTGTTCCCGGCGATCATCATCGCCGCGTTCCTCATCGGGTTCCTCTTCCCCACCCAGATGGCGCCGTTGGCCACCTACACGAACGTGGCGCTCGGCGTCATCATGTTCGCCATGGGGATCACCCTGACGGTGCCGGACTTCGCCTTGGTCGCCAAGAGGCCGCTGCCGATCCTGCTGGGCGTGGTGGCCCAGTACGTCATCATGCCTTCCCTCGCCGTGGCGTTAGTGTTCGTGTTCCAGCTGCCCGCCGAGCTCGCGATCGGTGTGATTCTGGTGGGCTGTGCCCCGGGCGGCACCTCGTCGAACGTGATCACCTACCTGGCCAAGGGTGATGTGGCGCTGTCGGTGACGATGACCTCGGTGTCCACGCTGCTGGCCCCGATCTTCACCCCGTTGCTGACCCTGTGGTTGGCAGGCACGCTGCTGCCCGTCGACGCCGGGGCGATGGCGATCTCCATCGTGCAGATGGTGCTGATTCCGATCGTCGCCGGGCTGCTGGTGCGCTGGCTGCTGCGCTCCTGGGTGGACCGGGTGCTGCCGTTGTTGCCCTGGGTTTCCGTGCTCGGGATCTCCTACGTGGTGGTCGCTGTGGTGTCCGGATCCGCCGACCGGATCGTGGAGGCCGGGCTGCTGGTGCTGTTCGTCGTGGTGCTGCACAACGGCCTCGGTTACCTGCTGGGCTACTTCGCGGCTCGGGTGTTCCGTTACCCGGAGAGGGTGGCCCGCACCACCGCGGTGAAGGTCGGCATGCAGAACTCCGGACTCGCCGCCACCTTGGCCGCCGCCCACTTCAGCCCGGTTGCCGCACTGCCGGCCGCCGTCTTCAGTGTCTGGCACAACATCTCCGGCGGCCTGCTCGCACTGTTCTTCCGAGCGCGTTCGGCACGCCAAGAGAAGCGCGCCCGAATGGAGTCCGAGGCCGGTCTCGGCGTAGGAGCGAGTCAGTAACTACGGTTAACCCAACACCAGCGGCAGTCCCCACAGTGCCAGTAGGGTGACCAGCACGAAACCGACCGCATTCATCCATAGCCCGGTGCGCACCATGTCCCGGATGTCCAGCGACCCGGTCGCGAAGACGATCGCGTTGGGAGCCGAGGCCACCGGCAGCATGAACGCGCACTGGCAGGCCTGGGTGACCATGATCGCGAAGATCACGGGGTCGTGGCCCAATCCCGCCGCGACACCGGAGACGATGGGGACGAACGTGGCGATGGTGGCCATCGAGGAGGTGAACTCGGTGAAGATCAGCACCAGGACCACCACGATCGGGGCCAGCACCCACACGGGCACCCCGCTGAGCACGCCGAGGGACTCGCCGATCCAGTCGGCCAGGCCGGAACCGGTGACCTGAGCGGAGAGCGCCAGCCCGCCGCCGAAGAGGATCAGCACTCCCCAGGGGGTGCGCAGCCCGGTGTCCCAGTTCATCAGCATCACCCCGCGCCGGGGCGAGGCAGGGATGAGGAACGTCGCCAGCCCGCCCATCATCGCGATCACCGCGTCGGTAGCCCACGGCTCTTCGAAGAGCACCGGCACCAGGATCCAGGCCAGGGCCGTGGCGGCGAACACCACGGTGATTCCCACCTCGCCAGCGCTCATCCGGCCCAGCTTCGCCAGTTCGCGGGCGAACAGCTCACGGCCACCGGGCAGGTCATCCACCTCGGGACGCCACAGCCACTTCGCGATGACCAGCCACCCCACAAACAGGAACACCACCAGCAGCGGCATCCCGAACAGCATCCACTGCAGGAAGGTCACCTCATAGCCGAGGGTGTCGCGGATGTATCCGACGACGAAGATGTTCCCCGGCGAGGCGATGATCGTGCCGAACGCGCTGAATGTGGCCGAATAGGCGATCGCCAGCATCAGCCCGATGCCGAACCGGGACCGACGTTCCGGGCCGTCCGTGCCAGCTTCGGCGCCGCCGTGGTGTTCGCGAGCCTCCCGTTCCACCAGCTGCACCAGGGAGGTGCCCAGCGGCACCATCATCAGCGCGGTGGCGGTATTGGACACCCACATGCCCAGCACCGCGGTGGCAATCATCAATCCCGCGATCATCCGGGTGGGACGGGTGCCCACGGCCAGCACGATCAGCAGGGCGATGCGCCGGTGCAGGTTCCACCGTTGAATACCCAATGCCAGCAGGAACCCGCCCAAAAACAGGAAGATAATCTGGTTCGCATAGGAGCCGGCCACCTCTTCCATGGCGGACACTCCGAACATCGGGAACGCCACCAATGGCACCAGCGCGGTCACCGGCAGCGGCACCGCTTCGGTGACCCACCAGGTGCCCATCAGCACGACGACGCCCGCGGTCACTCGCGCCTCGAGTCCCAGCTCTCCCGGCAGCGCCAGCCCGGCCAGTCCCGCCAGTACGAGCCCCAGCAGCAGACCGGTGAAGCGCACGGTGCGAGCGCGCCGCCCGGGACCCGGATCGAGCTGACCTTCCGAACGGTCCTGCGTCTCGGTTGGTGTCGGCGTGTGCGTCTCGATGGCGTTCCGCATCGGCGTCCCTTCGGTCTGGATGCGTTTCAAACTCCTCGAGCCTACCCGCCTCCCCGTCGCCCCGGGCGACTCCTGCCGTCATGTTCGGGTGCGGGATCCGGCGCCGTCGGGAACAATGGGAGAAGTCCACCCCACGGAAGGATCCACATGGCAGAGCACCAGTTCGGTTTCCGCACGCGAGCACTCCACGCCGGGGCCGTCCCCGACGCCGTCCACGGCTCACGCGCGGTCCCGGTCCATCAGACGACCTCCTACGTCTTCGAATCGGCCGACGACGCCGCCAACCTGTTCGCCCTGCAGAAGTACGGCAACATCTACTCCCGCATCGGCAACCCGACAGTGGCCGCCTTCGAGGAGCGCATGGCCTCCTTGGAGGGCGGGATCGGCGCAGTGGCCACCGCCTCCGGCATGGCCGCCGAGTTCGTCACCTTCGCCGCACTTGCCGGCGCCGGCGACCACATCGTCGCCTCGTCCCAGCTCTACGGCGGCACCGTCACCCAGCTGGATGTTTCCCTGCGCCGTTTCGGCATCGAGACCACCTTCGTGAACTCCACCGAAGCGGCTGACTTTGAGGCCGCCATTCAGGAGAACACCAAGGCGGTCTACACCGAGATCGTGTCCAATCCCAAGGGCGACATCGTCGACCTGCGCGGCCTCGCCGACGTCGCGCATGCCGCGGGGGTCCCGCTGATCGTGGACTCCACCCTGACCCCGCCGTACCTGATCCGTCCCTTCGAGCACGGTGCCGACATCATCATCCACTCGGCCACCAAGTTCCTGGGCGGGCACGGCACCACCCTGGGCGGCGTCGTCGTCGAATCCGGGCTGTTCCCTTGGGACAACGGGAAGTTCCCGGCGATGACCGAGCCGGTCCCCTCCTACGGTGGTGTCTCCTGGTGGGGCAACTTCGGGGAGTATGGGTTCCTCACCAAACTGCGTTCCGAGCAGCTGCGCGATTTCGGCCCGGCCTTGGCCCCGCAGTCGGCGTTCCAGCTGATGATCGGCATCGAGACTCTCGCCCAGCGCATGGACGCGCACCTGGCCAACGCTCAGCGGGTGGCCGAGTGGCTGGAAGACGACGAGCGCGTCGCCTACGTCAACTACGCCGGGCTGCCCTCGAGCCCGTACCACGAGCGCGGCAAGGAGCTGCTGCCCCTGGGTGTGGGCTCCGTGTTCAGCTTCGGGGTCAAGGGCGGGCGCGCCGCCGGCGAAGAGTTCATCGCGAACCTGCAGCTGGCCAGCCACCTGGCAAACATCGGCGACGCCAAGACCTTGGTGCTGCATCCGGGGTCCACCACTCACCAGCAGCTCACCGCCGAGCAGCTGGAATCCGCTGGCATCCCGGAGGACATGATCCGGATCTCGGTGGGCATCGAAGATGTCGAGGATATCCTGTGGGATCTCGACCAGGCCCTGACCGCTGCCGTCAGCGCGGGGGCACAGGGCAACGACGACGAGGAGGTCTCCGCATGAGCACCGCGATTCCCGACCGCACCTGGACCGGCCCCTCCGCACCGGAGCGGCTGAACATTCTGCGCCGCACGAAGTCCATCGCCATCGTCGGCGCCTCGGACAAGCCGGCCCGCGCCTCCTATTTCGTGGCTACCTACCTGCTGAGTTCCACGACCTACGATGTGTACTTCATCAACCCGATCCTCGCCGAGAAGGGCGCCACCATCCTTGGCCACCAGGTCTACCCCTCACTGGCGGACCTGCCCGTGGTTCCGGATCTGGTGGAAGTGTTCCGCAAGGCCGAGGACACCCCGGGCATCGTGCAGGAGTCTCACGACGTCGGCGCGAAGACCGTGTGGCTGCAGTTGGGCATCTGGAACGAGGACGCCGCGCACCTGGCCGAAGGTCACGGCATGAACATCGTGATGGACCGCTGCGTGAAGATCGAACACGCCCGCTTCCACGGGGGGCTCAACCTGGCCGGATTCAACACCGGCGTCATCTCCTCGAAGCGCCAGCAGCTGGACCGCTGACCGCGTCGGTGCGGGACCTTCCGGGCGACTAGGCCCAGAAGGTCTCGCACCCCTGTTTGTACTCGATGCTGCGCTCGACGATGGCCTCGAGTAGCGCCCAGTTCACCTCTTGATCCCACCGGATCTTGAACTGCATTTTCGTATGGTCGTAGCCTGCCTCGACGATCCGCTCAAGGAACTCGTCTAGGATCGCCTTCTCGGGAGCCACGGAGAAGTGCGGCTTCGAGGCGCTGAAGCCGATGATGAACGTCCCCTCGCGCACCAACATCGGCTGCTTCCATTTGATCTGCAGCTCCAGATCCGGGTGGTCCCGCTGCAACCGCTGCAGCACCGAGTGCAGTGTCGTCCGATGCTCCGTGTCGGGAATGGTCTCCAGGAAGTCGTCCAAGGTCTCCATGTCCACAGCCTAGTGGGTCTCGAGGGGACGGCCCTGATCCACCGGCTGCTCGGCGCCAGCCGATTTCTTGTTGCCTCTGGTGATGGCGAAACCGAAAGCGGTAGCCAGGATGTACATCAGGATCGAGTAGATGACCGCCGGAATCGCTACCTCCGTGCTGCCGAGAACGCTCAACGCGATGGTCAGGGCCAGCGTAGTGTTGTGAATGCCGATCTCCATGGAGCTGGCGATGGCCTGCGGCTTACCGAGGCGCAGCGCCCGTGCCACGAAGTAGCCCAGAGTGAGGCTCAGCAGGCAGAACAGGGCCGTGACCGCACCGACGCGGACCAGATAATCGGCAAGGTTCTCACGCTCACCCAGAAGCGCGCCCACGGCGATCACTACCAGCGTGACGATAGAGAAAATGCGCACCGGGCGGTCGGCGCGACGCGCGAATTCCAGCCATTCGCTCCGCACGAACATGCCCACGGCCACCGGGGCCAGCACTACGAGAATGACCTGGACGATCTTGCCGAACTGTAGGCCAAGAGTGCCATCGGAATCGAAGAAGGTGATCGCCAGGTTGGTGATCAGCGGAATGGTCACGGCCGCCAGCACCGAGTTGATGGCGGTCAGCGTGATGTTCAGTGCGACGTCACCTCGGAACAGATGGCTGAACAGGTTCGCGGTCGGTCCGCCCGGGGACGCCGCCAGCAGCATGACGCCCACCGCCAGCAGCGGGTCGAGACGGAACCCAAGGACCAGCCCGAAAGCGGCCAGCGGCAGCACCAGGATCTGCAGCACCAGGGCGATAATCACCGCCTTCGGCGAGCGGGCGACGCGGGTGAAGTCCCCCACTGTCAGGGAGAGTCCAAGGCCGAACATGATCACGGCAAGCGCGATGGGCAACCCAATGGTGATGAGTGCTGAATCGGTCATGAGAGATCCAATCGTGGTGCTCAAACAAGATAGAGAGTGGTTGCTCGTTAAGCTAGCATGTGATGATGGTCACACAAAAGGAGCGTCGCGACGACACCATTGCGCGCCTGCTCGACGCCGCCGCCCAGGTGCTGCTGGAGCGGGGCTACTCCGCCACGACGGTCGCCGCGACCTGCGAGCGGGCCGGAGTGAGCCAGGGCGGGCTGTTCCGCCATTTCCCCACCCGCCGCGCCCTGCTCGTGGCCACCGCACAGCGAGTCGCGGAACGCCAGACCAGTGATGTTCCCGTCAATCTCACGCCCCACGATGCCGTTCGGGTGCTGCGCGATTTGCTGCGCTCCCCCGATCACATCGTGTGGCACGAACTCCTTCACGCGGCACGGACCGATGCCGAGCTGCGCGAGGAACTCACTCCAGCACTGCGAGAGTATCGTCGGCGCACCAGTAAGGCCGCGACACTCTTGCTCCGAGGAGATCGCCCCTGGACGCCAGAGCATCAGAGCGCGCTCCGCATCATCATCACCTACTTGGAAGGCGAGTCCACGGTGTCGCGCTTCCTGCCCGACGCAGAGCGTGACCAGGCGTCCCTAGAAATGCTCGTTTCTCTCATCCGCCCCCTGTTCGAGGAAGCCCCATGAGCACACACGCACATCCCGGTCCGGTCTCACCGATCGACGCAGATTTCCGCCCCGACGCCATCATCGTCGGCGCTGGCCTGTCTGGACTCGTCGCGGCTTACGAACTCACCCAAGCCGGCAAAAAAGTCCTGATCCTCGACCAGGAGAACCGCGCGAACCTCGGAGGCCAGGCACACTGGTCCCTCGGTGGCCTCTTTTTTGTGGACTCCCCTGAACAACGCCGGATGGGTATCAAGGACTCCATCGACCTGGCGTGGCAGGACTGGCTCGGATCGGCAGCGTTCGTGCCCGACGCGGACCGCGAAGCTGATGTCGACGATTCCTGGAGCCGTCGCTGGGCCCGGGCTTATCTGCACTTCGCCGCCGGCGAGAAGCGCGAGTACCTGCGTCAGCTGGGGTTGAAGTCGCTGGCTTTCGTGGGCTGGGCCGAACGTGGCGACGGCAGCGCCAGCGGCCACGGAAACTCGGTCCCGCGCTTCCACCTCACCTGGGGCACCGGCCCGGAGGTGGTGCGCATTTTCGCCGAACCGGTACTCGAAGCAGAGCGCGCCGGCCAGGTGCGCTTCGCCTTCCGACACCAAGTCGACGATCTTCTCATCGACGATGGCGTGTGCACCGGAGTGTCCGGCACGGTCTTGGAACCGTGCGACGCCGAGCGTGGGGTGGCGTCCTCACGCACACCTCTCGCCGAGTTTTCGTTCCGCGCTCCCGCCGTGGTGCTCACCACCGGCGGTATCGGCCACAACTTCGACCTGATGCGGAAAAACTGGCCGACCGAGCGCGTCGGCCCAGCACCGCGCCACATGATCGCAGGAGTTCCGGCCTTCGTGGACGGCCGCATGGTGGAAATCGCCGAACGCGCCGGCGGCCGAGTGGTCAACCGAGACCGGATGTGGGCGTATGTCGAGGGCATCCACAGCTGGGACCCCGTCTGGCCGAACCACGCGATCCGCATTCTCCCGGGGCCGTCATCCCTATGGTTCACCGCCGATGGCCAACGGCTCACCGGTATGTCCGGAGTCCCAGGGGCAGACTCCATCGGCTCAATGAAGCAGATCCTGGCCACCGGCGCTGACTACTCTTGGTTCATCCTCACCCAGAGCATCATCGAGAAGGAGTTCGCCCTGTCGGGCTCCGAGCAGAATCCAGACTGGACGAGCAAAGATCTCAAGCTGATGCTCCGCGAGCGCTTGGGCCACGGTGCGACCGGCCCCGTCGAGGCGTTCAAGGAACACGGTGAGGACTTCGTCGTCGCCGAAACACTCGAAGAGCTGGTCGTCGGGATGAATGCGCTGGGGCGCGACGGACGAACACTGGACGCGGATGTGCTGCGCGCGGCGATCGAGGATCGCGACCGTCAGATCGACAACCCCTTCACCAAGGACGTCCAAGTGATGTCGATCCACAACAGTCGTCGCGATCGCACCGGCAAGATGATGCGGGTGGCCAAGCCGCACCGGATCCTGGACCCGGCCCACGGTCCCCTCATTGCCGTGCGGCTGAACATCCTCTCCCGCAAGACGCTGGGTGGGCTGCAGACCAACCTCGATTCACAAGTGCTGCGCTCCGACGGCACACAGTTCCCCGGACTGTACGCGGCGGGCGAGGTCGCCGGATTCGGCGGCGGTGGCGTCCACGGGCACAACGCCCTGGAGGGCACCTTCCTCGGTGGCTGCATCTTCTCCGGACGGGCTGCCGGGCGGGCGATCGCGGCCCGAACAGCCTGAAGCCCCCGAGACGGTGGTCTCGGGGGCTTCAGCTATTCATCACTCACACCTTGAAGAGGCACTACCTACTCTAAGAATCGAACCTGGGACCCGGCTTACGCTCGGCTGTCCACTCTCTGCCAATGCCTGACGGCGCCACGGCGACCGGACGATCTGATGACGGGACAAGGTCCAGGCATGAGCAGAGCCCCGAGGTCTATGGACCGTCGGGGCTCTGCCTGTTCATCACTCACACCTTGAAGAGGTAGTTACTACTCTAGGGATCGATGCTGAGCACCACCCTCTTTTCCCCTGGAGAACTATAGGGAGATTCCTGGGAGAACGTTGTGAACGGTGAACACGGGGTAACTGGAAGGGAAATACTCACGCCTCTACCCCAGACAGGATGCCTGTCCCCGCGTGGCAATTCCGGTAGCGAAAGAAGGCCTGCACGCGGTCACGACTGACCAGAAACATTCACCGGCTCATCCGATGACGCTCATTTTTCGCTCGTCGTGATTCGTCCAGGGTCGAAGAGTAGCTTCGTGACCCGGACATGACTGCGGGCCGACGATGTTTTCACATCGCCGACCCGCAGTACTCACTCACTCACACCTTGGAAGAGGCGACTCCAGTCTAAAAACACCAAGGTGTGCACAGGCTGATGTAGGGCTGGGACAGGCATCAGAGAATCTGGCGAGTCCGCTGAATGCCCTAGCCAGCGTGGTGTTGCCGGCGACGTGTCCGAACCAGCAGTAACGCGACTCCGACCATCAGCAATAGCAGGGCCACCGCGGCCATCACCAGCACGCCGTTGGCGCCGGTGGTGGCGAGATCGGCGCGGTCGCCCGCCGCCGCATCATCGTCACTGTCACCCGCGCCGTTCGTGGCCGAGGGATCCGCGCTACCGCTCGGCGTCACGGTGGCAGAGGGGCTTCCGGTGTCGGTCGGCTCGGTCGTGGGGTCCGGTTCATCACTCGGCGTCGGGTCCGGGGTCGGGCTCGGGTCGGGCGATTCCGTCGGCTCCGTGGGCACAGCGGTCGGGCTCGGATCGGGATCGACCGGCGCCTCTGCGGCACAACTGAAGCTGTCGGCGGATTCAACGTCGCCGTCAACGTAGTACGCAACTTCGGGATAAGCACACAGCGGACGGCTGCGATCGGCAGACCAGTCGGCCGGCAGCGAGGCGTTCTCCGGATTGACCCAG
Source organism: Micrococcaceae bacterium (assembly GCA_052084925.1). GTDB lineage: Bacteria > Actinomycetota > Actinomycetes > Actinomycetales > Micrococcaceae > CmP2. The sequence continues at coordinate 106,816 of JBQDEV010000003.1, read as the reverse complement.
GCACGTAGCTGCTCGGGGCGGGTATCGCTTTCCACCCAGGAGATCAGGGCCGCCAGCGAGTTGTGCTGGTCAGTGGAGGGCCCGCCGCGCACATGCGCCATGCCGGGGATCTCGAAGTAGCGGATGGCCTCGGCGGCAGCTCCCTCAAGTCCCGCGTACCAGGTGGCGGTGTCCTGCAGGGAGAAGACTCCATCGGAGGCACCGTGCATCACGATCATTTTGCCGCCCTGTTCCGCCAAATCCTGATAGCTCAGGTCCGGTGGCGTCATGAAGTCCATCGAGCTTTCGGCATAGGTGCCATCCGTGGCGTAGAGCGACGCGTTGGCTTCGTCGATGTCGACGTCGAAGACAAAGTCGCCCAACTGCGGCAGGTCGGGAGCATACGGTGGCGAGGAGAAGATGTAGCCCAGCGCAGCGGAGTCACGGGTGATCGGTGAGTTGAACTTCCAATCGGCCCAGTTCGCATCGGCCAGCCCCGGATCATAGGGGAACGGCGCGTAGATCGGCTCCCCGTCGGAGGTCGTGGCCCCGGCGAAGACGGTGGTGATGACCGCCTTCTGGTCCTCGGTGAGGCAGCTGCCGTCACGGTCGGCCTCACACGTCGGAACATGATCGGCCACAGAGAACACCTGCTGGCACTCAGCCAGCGACTGCACCATGCCGTCGGCAAGACCGTCCAGGTCATCGCACTGTTCCAGAATCGCACCGGCGAGCAGTGCCCGCTCCTCCGGCGTCAGGGCGGTGGCGAGGTCGGCCTCGTCGGTGGCTACGGTGACCCACTGCTGCGCGCCCCAGATCTGCGCGGTGGCAGCCTGCGGCAGGTTGAATCCGGGGGCAATGGCGAGGAGTCCGTCGTAGTCCTCGGCGTAGCGGGACGCGGCGACCATCGCGTGGCGGCCACCGTTGGATCCGCCGCCGAAGTAGGAGTAGGCCGGCGCTGTGCCGTAGGCCTCCTCGATCAGGTTCTTGGCCATCGGCGTCAGTGTGCCGACTGCTTGATACCCGTAGTCGAGCCGGGCTTGCGGATCCAAACCAAACGTCGGATTCTGCTCGCCGTTGTGCCCGGCGTCGGAACTGATCACGGCCATGCCCAGCTGCAGCGCACTCTCGCTGCCGCCAACAGCACCGAGGGCCGGGACGACCGCACCGTCGAGCCCACCGTTGGCCTGGTAGAAGTACTGCCCGCTCCAGTCCTGCGGCAGGCGCATCTCGAACCCGATCGCATACGTCTCTCCGTCGACATCACTGACCCGCTCATTCATCTGGCCGCTGACCAGGCAGTGGGCCTCCACGGGAGTCCCCCGATGCGAGAGTTCGCCGGCGGCCACCTCCACTGCGGAGGCGATCGTCGTGTTCTCGAACTGGAACTCGGCCAGGGCGGCGCACTCCAGTTCAGGGGCGGGCGCATCGTCCGTGGGAGCAGCCTGTGCGGACGTGAGCATCACGGAGGAGATGAGCACGCCCGTCAGACCGGTGGCGACCAGGGAACGGCGTAGACTCTTGCGCGACGGCATCTCAGCACCCCCTCTGCTTCGGCACGTTCGACAGGGAACTACAGGGAGCAAAGGCATGCATGGCGGATTCCTTCCAAGGGAGCTAACGCGATGCGACCACACTTGTGTGCTCTGTGAGCTGGATCACAAGCGGGTAACGTTCGCCATGCTACTCAAACCATTTGACGTCGTCAACGATTTATTGGAACAACGAAATGGGTGCGGCAAGCGGAGCCATGCGCCTGGAATTAAAGGAATAGGGCCCCGGTCTCGACTGCGTGAGGGGAACGCATTATGTCGAGGCCGGGGCCCCCTGTCATCACTCGCACCTTGATGAGGTACTTACAGCCTAAGGGCCACGCAAGCCGAATGCTAGTGGTTAACCTGAAAGAACCCTGTGAATTCTGCTTAGCCTAGCCTTACCGATATTTAGCACACAGTTGTTTACTTAATAGGTAAGAGTGAAAAGAGGCTCTGACATGGGGTGATGCTGGGATGTAACGCCGATCACGATAATGAACCGGCGCCCAAGAAAGTTCTCACGCATCCCTCACACCGATCCGATAGAGTCGAGACCGTGAACACCGCAGCACACTCCCCCGGCCGCGTGAACGTGGTCGGATCCGGCTCCAACGGCCTGACCTCCGCAGCACTGCTGGCGCGCGCGGGATGGCAGGTCGAGATCTTCGAACAGGGTCCGCACCCCGGAGGCGCTGCCGCCTCAACGACGTCGGTGTTCGGCGACGGAATCGTGGTCGACCGAGGCGCCGCCGGGCACCCTTTCGGAGTGGCCAGCCCCGCCTTCCGCGCACTGGACCTCGACTCCTACGGCCTGGAATGGGCGCACCCCGACTACCCCATGGCGCACCCGTTGCCGAACGCGCCGGCGGCACTGCTGCACCAGAGCCTGGAAGACACCGCCGCCGGGCTGGGCGAGGACGCCACCACCTGGACGCGACTGCACCGCGGACTCACCGAGAGCATCGGTGATCACGTGGAGAACCTATTGGCTCCCTTGCTGGGCTGGCCGGCACATCCGCTGCGCCTGGCTGGGTTCGGCCCTTTGGCCCTGCCGCCGGCCTCGTTGACCGCGTCCACCCTGCGTACCCCGGCGGCGAAAGCCCTGTTCCTCGGGTCGGCGGCGCACGCGATCGCTCCGCTGCAACATCCCTTCACCAGTGCTTTCGGCGCCCTGTTCGGCGCATTGGGGATGACCTCCGGGTGGCCCGCCGCACGCGGGGGAACCGGCGCCATCGTCGAGGCCCTGCTGCGCGTGCTCGATACCCACGCGGCGCAACTGCACCTGAGCACCCCGGTGACGGATCTGCGCGACCTTCCCCCGGCCGACGCCGTCGTCCTGAATCTCACCCCCGCCCAGGTGCTGGGCCTCGGCGGAATCCCCGACGGCGGCATCCCCCGCGGGACACGTCGCCGACTGCGCCAGTGGCGCTACGGGACCGCCGCCTACAAGCTAGACCTATTACTTGACGGCCCACTCCCCTGGCGCGATGCGCGCGTGGGCGGTGCCGGGACCGTGCACGTGATTGGCACCCCTGAGGAACTCGTCGCCGCCGAACGCGAGGCGGCCGCAGGTCGCTTGCCCCAGCACCCGTTCGTCATGGCGTGCCAGCAACAAGCTGCTGATCCGAGCCGGATGCCGGGCTCCGCCCCGGGCGGCCAGACCGTGGTGTGGACATACGCCCACGTGCCCCATGGCTACCGCGAGCGCCGTGAGGGCGAGGTGGCCGACCGGATCCTGAATCAGCTCGAGCGGTTCGCTCCGGGCACGCGCGACCGTGTGGTGGCCCAGCATCGGACGAGTCCTGCCCAGTTGGAGGCGTGGAACCCGAATCTGGTCGGCGGGGATATCGCTGGCGGTTCCATGACCGGCCTGCAGGCGCTACTGCGCCCCGGGCTCACGGCGGATCCGTTCCGCCTCGGCGAGATCCCCGGCGGAGGCCCGCGCCTCTATCTCGCGTCGTCTTCCACTCCTCCCGGAGCTGGGGTGCACGGGATGCCCGGAATGTGGGCGGCCCGCGCAGTCGTCAAGGACCACGCGGGCTGACACCCTGGGCACGGTCACCTGGCCAACGGCGACCCGCTGTGATTCTATGAAGTGCATCACACACATCATCGGGTAGCGTGCTGCGCCGCCCGGAGCATCGCAGGAGGTACTTACATGTCCACGCCCGGCACCGGCCAGAGCGCCACAGCGACGACGCGGAAGGAGGGCACCGTCATCTCGCGGGCTATGCGCCCGATTAACCACGTCGTCGAGCGGTTCATCCCCTCGGCCCTGGTCTTCTCCATTCTGCTGACCTTCATCGTCGCGATTCTGGCGCTGATCCTCACGGACACCGCCCCCGGAGACCTGGTGGTGTATTGGGGTGATGGGCTGGCCGGGCTGCTGGACTTCATCACCCAGATGGCGCTGATCCTGCTGCTGGGCCACATCCTGGCTAACACCGGTCCGGTGCGCAAAGGACTCGCGTTCCTGGGGAGCGTGCCACGCACCGAGCTGATGGCCTACGTGTTCGTGTTCCTGGTGGCGGCGGTGGCCAGCCTCATCACCTGGGGCCTGGGCCTGGTGGTCGGCGGGCTGCTGGCGCGCGAAGTGGCGTTCCAGGGTCGTGAGCGCGGGCTGCAGCTGCACTTCCCGATGCTGGTGGCCTCCGGGTTCGCCGGATTCGTCGTCTGGCATATGGGCTACTCGGCTTCCGGACCGCTCACGGCAGCGACGGAAGGTTCATTCCTGCAGGAGTCGCTGGGCGGGACCCCGCTGCCGATCTCGGAGACAGTGTTCTCACCCTGGAACATGATCGCCGCCGTCGTCACCGTGCTGGTGGTCGGCGCCGCACTGTACCTGGTGGCCCCGCGGAAGGGCGACAAGATCAGCCAACTCTCCGTAGACGCACGCGAGGCCATCGAGGACGGCCAGGAAGAGGTGGTCACCCCCGCCGACCGCCTGGATGCCAGCCGCATCGTGACCCTGCTGCTCGGGCTGATGCTGGTGGCCTACCTGGCCCTGCATTTCGCCGGCGGCGGCACCCTCACCCTGGACACCGTGAACTGGTCGTTCCTGGCGCTGATCCTGCTGCTCGTGCGCAATCCCTTCGAGCTGATCCACCTGACCAAGAAGGCGGCGTCGAATGTGGGCGAAATTCTCCTGCAGTTCCCGCTTTACGCTGGCATCCTGGGGCTGATGGTGGGCTCCGGGCTGGTGCAGATCTTCTCGGACATGTTCGTGCAGATCTCGAATCCGACGACGTTCGGCCTACTGGCGTTCCTCTCGGCCGGCCTCGTGAACTTCTTCGTGCCCTCCGGCGGCGGCCAGTTCGCGGTACAGGGTCCGATCATGCTCTCGGCCGGCGCAGAGCTCGGCGTGGACCCGGCCATCACGGTGATGGCGGTGGCCTACGGCGACCAGTGGACGAACATGATCCAGCCGTTCTGGGCGATCCCGCTGTTGGCGATCGCCGGGCTGAAGATGCGCGACATTCTCGGCTATACGACGGTCGTGCTGATCGCGTCCGGTGTGGTGTTCGGAACAACACTGTTACTCGTGTCCCTCTAGCCAGGACCGGAAACTGATCGCCCCGGACCATTCCGTCCGGGGCGATCTGGTGTCGTCAGCTCAGGTCAGGCACGCAGATCCTCGACGTCGGTGCGGCGGTTCTCCAGCAGCGGCAGGAACTCCCGCACCTCGTCGAGGCGCGCCCGGTCCACCTCGGCGGTGGCGATGGCGTCGGTCTCCTCGTCGAGAGTGGCCACGGGCAGCGCCAGCGGGTCGATGATGCCCGAGTAACCGATGGTGTTGTTGCTGCTAGTGCCAGCGGCCACCACCCACACGGTGTTCTCGACGGCGCGCGCCTTGAGCAGCGTCTTCCAGTGATCGATCTTGTGGTCACCCTTGAACCAGGCCGCCGGCACCAGCAGCGCCTCGGCGCCGCGCACGGCCAGTGCCCGGGCCATCTCCGGGAAGCGCAGGTCGTAACAGGTCATCAGGCCGAATCGCAGGCCGCCGAGTTCGATCACGGTGATCCCGGCGTCGCCGGGGGTGATCCGGTCGGATTCCTTGTGCTTGAACGCGTCGTAGAGGTGCAGCTTGCGGTAGGTGCCGGCGATGCGACCGTCAGCACCGAGGGCCACCAGCGTGTTGAAGGGCCGCTCGGAGTCGGAGGGCTCGTAGCCGCCGGCCACCAGGGCGATGTCGAGGTCGGCCGCGATCTCGCCGAGACCGGAGACGAAGAGTGACCAACCACCAGCAACGGCCTCCTCCAGCGGGCCGTCGACGTGGCGCACGGTGAACATCGATTCCTCCGGGAGCACCAGCAGCTCGGCGTCGTCGTCAACCGCACGCTCGGCTAGGGACCGGATCGTCGCCAGGTTCTCGGCTACGATGCCGGTGGGGCTGAACTGTCCAACACTGATGCGCATGCTGCTCCTCGGGTCGTCTCGGTGTTCGTCCTACTCTATCCAGGGCGAGAGCCTGCTCGACAGAGATCGTCGCGGTGGCTGGGCGGCTTTCTTCTGCTTTCTTCGTCTTTCTTCGTCTTAAACGAGTCCCTTCAAGTTCTGCGCGGAGTTGAGCTTATGATCTGATCATGATTCACTCCTCTTCCCGTCTCCAGCGCGCGCTGGGGACTGTTGCACTCGTGTGCGCGCTCACGGTTTCTACCGTGGTTCCGGCTCAGGCAGCCGTGTCCTCTGTTCCGATGACTGCGTCGGAAACCTCTACATCCACACCGTCCCCGACGGCGTCGGCAACCCCGGCCGCACCGCTGACGGTCTCCGTGCTCGGCACCCCGGCCCTCGGCCAGACGCTGACGACGCGAACCACGGCGCCCTCCGGCTCCCAGTACCAGTGGCTGCGTGACGGCGCCGTCATCTCCGGGGCAACAGCTACCTCCTACCGCCTCGTGCACGCGGATGTGTGCAAGCGCATCTCGGTGCGAGTGACCCCACCGGCCAACTCCGGTGCGACCACGACTACGAGCGCCCAGACCGCGCGGGTCGGCTACCCGGTCTCCGCCGTCGCGACCCCTACCGTCACCGGCACCGCCACCGTGGGCAAGACGCTGACGGCGCGCCCTGGAACGTGGCCCTCGGGCACGAAACTGAGCTACCAGTGGCTGCGCAACGGGAAGAACATCGCCGGGGCGACCTCCTCCACCTACAAGCTGGTTGCTGCTGATCTCGGCAAGAAGGTGACCGTGCGCATCACCGGCAGCGTGGCCGGGTGCTTCACCCGCCAGGTCACGAGTAGCTCCGCCGGCTCCGCCACCATCAAGGGCGCCGCGCTGGCTTCGGCTACTCCCGCGATCGTCGGCTCGGCCGTGGTGGGCAAGACCCTGACCGCCCGGGTCGGTACCTGGACCGCCGGCACCAGCTTCAGCTACCAGTGGCTGCGCAACGGCAAGGCCATCGCTAAGGCCACGCAGCGCACCTACAAGGCCACTCCCGCCGACCGGGGTGCGGCGATCTCGCTGAAGGTCACCGGCAAGAAGTCCGGATACACCACCGTGTCGAAGACCTCGAAGAAAACGGCGAAGACCGCCGCTGCGAAACTCGTGACCGCCACCCCCAAGGTCACGGGCACCCCCAAAGTGGGCCGATCCGTGGCCGCGCAGGTGGGCAAGTGGACCGCCGGTACCAGCTTCAGCTACCAGTGGCTGCGCAACGGCAAGCCGATCGCCAAGGCCACCAAGCGCACCTACACCCTGGTCGCCGCCGACCGCGGGGCCGCGATCTCGCTGAAGGTGACCGGCAAGAAGTCCGGATACACCACCGTGTCGAAGACCTCAGCGAAGACGAAGAAGGCGGTCGCGGGCACGCTCGTCGGCGCCACCCCGAAGATCAGCGGCACCGCCACCGTGGGCAAGACGCTCAAGGTCACTCGCGGAACCTGGACGAAGAGCACCACACTAAGCCAGCAGTGGCTGCGCAACGGCAAGGCCATCCCGAAGGCCACCGGAACCAGCTACAAGCTCACCTCCGCTGATGCTGGCAAGCGCATCTCGGTGCGGGTCACCGGCAAGAAGTCCGGATACACCAGCCTGGCCAAGACCTCTGCGCGAACCGCCACGGTCAAGGCCGCGCCGAAGCCGAAGGCGGCAGCGAAGAAAACCACCTCGAACCGGATTACCGCGTCCGGCAAGAACTGCCCAGCCGGCTACCCGGTGAAGGGCAACCGCCCCACGGACGGCACGGACTGGAAGTACCACGTGCGCGGTGGCCAGTTCTACAACGTGACCGTCCCCGAGGAGTGCTTCAAGACGACGGGAGCCGCCGCGGCGGCAGGCTACCGCGCGTCGAAACGCTAGGACCCCTCGAGTCGGTCCGCTTCCGAGGCCGAAGGCTGGTCGCCGCCGTCGATCGACAAGGCGGCGACCAGCTCCCGGTACAGCGGCGAATGGCCCAGCAGCTCGTGGTGACGACCGCGGGCGGCCACGTGACCCCCGTCCATCACCACAATCTGGTCCGCGTCGACCACGGTGGAGAGGCGGTGAGCGATCGTGAGCACCGCTCCGCGAGCAGCCTGACGCTGGATCGCGCGGTGAATGGCGGCCTCCGTGATGCCGTCCACCTGCGCGGTAGCCTCATCCAGCAACAGCAGGCGCGGTTCGGCCAGCAACGCCCGGGCCAGGGCGATCCGCTGACGCTGACCGCCCGACACCGAAGTGTCGCTGAGTCGGGTGTCTAGCCCCTCGGGCATCCGGGCGATGGCCTCATCCAGCCGCAGCTCGGTCAGCACCTCACGCACCTGGTTCTCCGTGGCATCAGGGTTCGCAAACAGCAGGTTCTCACGCACCGTGCCCGGCACCACCGGGGTCTCCTGCTCCACATAGGCCAAACCTGTTCGTGCGGCACGCGGTGACAGCTCACGGTAGGACACACCGTCGCCTGCGATCTCGCCCTCACTGATCTCCAGGAAACGCAGCACGGCGGAAAGCACCGAGGTCTTCCCTGCCCCTGAGGGGCCGACGATCGCGACATGGCCACGCCGGGGCACCTCGATCGTCACGTCTTCCAGCGCCCAGGGCTGATCCGGTCCGTAGCGGGCACGGACGCCGTTCAGGCACAGCGCCAACGATGACTGCGGCGCCGGTGCAGTCGACGACGCCGACGAGGCGGTGGCGGTGGCACCGACAGTTTCACCCTCCGCCTCGAGGGTGTCGATCTCCCGGATACGACCGGCGGCGGCGATGCCAGCCTGCAGCGCGGTGGTGTTCTGGCTGAGCTCCATGATCGGGCCCATCAGGCCGAAGGCGTAGAGCAGGAACGCCACCAGCGTGGAGACCTCCATCTCCCCGGCCGCCACCCGCGCGGCCCCGAGGGCGAGAATCAGGATGATCGCGGCCTGGATGCCGGTCCAGGCCACTGTCCAAGCAACCGCCTCGCGCCGCACGGCCACGACCCCGTGGCGCCGGGCATGCACGGCGTCGTTCATGAGTCGCTCGTACTGGCGGTCCTCGGCGCCGGCGGCTTTCACGGTCTTGATTGCCCGCACCGTTCCTTCGACTCCGGATCCGAGATCCGCCAGCGCGGCCTGCGCCCGCTCCTGGGCTTTCGCGATCGGCGGCATCAGCGCCAGGAAGAGCACGGTCACCACGGCCACGGTCACCAGCGTCGTCCCCAGCAGCACCAGGTCCAGCACGCCCATTAACACCAGGGTGCCGACCAGCATCACGGCTCCGTTGACTAATCCGACGAGGCTCGAGGAGGCCGCCTCGCGCAGCAGCACCGAGTCACTCGTCACGCGGGTCACGAGCTCCCCGGAGGGACGTCCGAGCAGCGGCAGCACCTTCGCGCGCAGGTAGCGGGAGATCATCCGTCGTCGAGCCCCCAGCACCACGTCTTCGGCCAGAGTGCCCAGGATGATCCACTGCCACAGCCCGATCGACGCCCCGACCACCAGCAGCACCACCAGAGCCGCCACCGGGCCACCGAGTCCCTGCCCGTCGGCCAGCGAGTCCAGGATCCACTTGGTCACCATCGGCGTGGCAAGCTCCCCGGCGGAGGCGATCAGCCCCAGCACCAGCGCGAAGAGCAAGGTGCGAGAGTGTGGTCGGGCGAACGACCAGAGCACGGAGAGCCGTGAGCCCTGCGCTGCGGTATGGGGAGAAGAAGTCATGCGTTAAGTAGGACACTTTTGTCTTATTTTTGTCAAGACTGCCCGAAAGTGGGCGAATGTCGTACGATCGCACTATGTCGACTGCTGTCCGAGAACGTACCCGCACCGCCATCCTGCACGCTGCCATTCGCGTGCTGAGCCAGAACCGCAGCGCCGGGTTCCGTGACATCGCAGCCGAGGCGGGAGTCGCCCGCAGCACGGTGCACCGATATTTCGCCGACCGCGCGGCACTCCTGGCCGGGCTCGCGAGCTTTGTTGATGAGGAGTACGAGCGAGTGGTTCGGGAATCCCGGCTCGAGGAAGACTCCGGACTCGAGGCGATGCTGCGCCTGGCCACGGGCTTGGTAGACCGGCTGGATGTCTTCGGCTGGTGGCTCCAACCCTTCGACGACGACGCAACGGCGTCAGCAGACCCAGCAGCAGACACAACATCGGAGGCTGACGATCTCTACGACCCGCAGATCGACGCCGTGGTGGCCCGCGGTCACGACGACGGTTCCATCGACTCTCAGCTGCCCTCGGTCTGGATCAACACCCTGCTGTGGTCGATGCTGTATTCGGTGAACGCCCTGTACCAGCATGTCCCTATGACCCTGGGCGAGGCCCGGGCGCATCTGCTACGCACCATGGAAAAGTCCCTGCGCTCCGCCTGAAGCGGTGCGCAGGGACTATTTCGGTGTTCACAAGGTGAGGGTCAGCCTTCGTCGACCACCAGGTCGCGGACCTGGACGACCTCGTCGCGGCCCGGGCCGACACCGATGGCGGAGATCCGGGTGCCGGAGAGCTCCTCCAGGGCCAGCACATAGTCGCGGGCGTTCTGCGGCAGGTCTTCCAGGGTGCGGGCCTCGGAGATGTCCTCGGTCCAGCCTGGGAAGCTGCGGTACACCGGCTTGGCGTGGTGGAAGCCGGTCTGGGTCATCGGCATCTCGTCGTGGTGCACGCCGTCGACGTCGTAGCCCACGCACACCGGGATCTCCTCGAGCCCGGTGAGCACATCCAACTTGGTGAGGAAGTAGTCGGTGAAGCCGTTCACGCGGGAGGCATAGCGGGCCATCACGGCGTCGTACCAGCCGGTGCGCCGCGGGCGGCCGGTGTTCACACCGAATTCGCCGCCGTTGATGCGTAGCTGCTCGCCGATCTCGTCGAAGAGCTCCGTGGGGAACGGCCCGGCACCCACGCGGGTGGTGTAGGCCTTCACGATCCCGATGGTGCGGGTGAAGCGAGTCGGGCCGATGCCCGCCCCCACCGAGGCGCCGCCGGCGGTCGGATTGGATGAGGTCACGAACGGGTAGGTGCCGTGGTCGACGTCGAGGTAGGTGGCCTGGCCGCCTTCCATCAACACCAGCTCGTCGCGGTCGAGAGCGTCGTTGAGCAGGATGGTGGTGTCGACCACCATGGGGCGCAGGCGTTCGGCGTAGGAGAGGAAGTATTCGGCGATCTCGTCCACGGTGATGGCGCGGCGGTTGTAGAGCTTCACGAGCAGCTCGTTCTTCTGCCGCAGCGCACCCTCGATCTTCTGGCGCAGGATCGACTCGTCGTAGATGTCCTGGACGCGGATGCCCAGCCGAGCGACTTTGTCCTGGTAGGTGGGGCCGATGCCGCGGCCGGTGGTGCCGATGGCACGCTTGCCCAGGAACCGCTCGGTCACCTTGTCCAGGGTCTGGTGGTAGGGGGCCACCAGGTGGGCGTTGGCGGAGATCCGCAGGTGGGAACAGTCGTGGCCGCGGGCCTCGAGGCCGTCGATCTCCTCGAAGAGCGCCTCGAGATTAATGACCACGCCGTTGCCGATCACCGGGGTGGCGTTCGGGGACAGAATGCCGGCGGGCAACAGCTTCAGCTCGAACTTCTCGCCGCCGACGACGACGGTGTGTCCGGCGTTGTTGCCGCCGTTGGGCTTGACGACGTAGTCGACGCGACCGCCGAGCAGGTCGGTTGCTTTACCCTTGCCTTCGTCGCCCCACTGGGCACCGACGATTGCGATTGCTGGCATTGACTATCTCTCCCTTTGGTCCGGGCGGGACGCCGGTTCGGCGACTGCACGGTCCTCGACATGCGAAAGCCCTCGAGACGGAAGCGCCCGAGGTCTCTCAACACATGATTTTACCAGTGATGGGGCCGATCGCCCCCACGGCCTTCAGAGCTTCAAGTGGTTCCGGCCACAGGCGCACTCACACGTATCCGCGGCGGGCGGCTTCGTCCACGGCTTCCTGTCGACTGGAGGCTCCGAGCTTGCGGTAGGCCGAGGAGAGCTGCGTTTTGATGGTGTTCACGGAGAGGTACATGGTCCGCGCCATTTCGGCACGGTCCATTCCCTGCACCAGGGCGGAGATGATTTCCCGCTCCCGTTCGGTGAGTTGGGGGCGCACCTGCGGCGGGGTCTCGGTGCCGCGGCGAATGCCCCGCAGCCGACGTCGCTGTTCGTCGTCGAGGCTGAAGATCTCGGCGATCGCCTCTTCCGGCGCTCCCATGACCCACAGGCACAGGGTGACGAACAACGGCATGTCCTGGGGCAGCCGCCCCTCCAGCAGCTCGGCTGCATCGGCGCCGTCAGTGACGGTGTCGGCGTAGGCACGCAGCACGTCGATCGTGGTGGCCGGCAGCAGGGCGTCTCCGTTGCGTACGGCGGGGCCAGGCAGGTGCACGCGCCGCAAGGACTCGAAGTCGCCCAGCGCCATCTGCGCCGCGGTCCGCGCGGCGAGCAGCACCGCGGCGTGGTCGAGGTCGACGTCGCGGGTCAAATCGATGACTTTGCTGTGCGAGCCTTCCATTAGCAGATGCACCGCCTCGGCGCAGTCCAGCAGGTGCGCCCAGGTTCCCCGGTCATCGCCACGGGTCGGCGCATAGTCCATCAGCAGGCGGCGGGCGCGCACCCAATCGCCGAAGATCGATTCGTAGACCACGGTGAGGAAGGCGCTAAAGGGCCACAGCTCCCCCGACTGCGCGTTGGGGGCGAAATCATCGAGCACGTTCTTCAGCGCGGCGCCGTCGAGATTCCACAGCGCCTCGAACCCTTGGGCCAGCAGCACCGCGTCGTGATGAGCTCGGGTGAAGTAGCCGCCGGCTTCCACGACGCTCAGCGATGTCAGCACGCCGACCATGGTCTGCCCGGGGAACAGCACTTCCAACGACGATTGGAGCAACCGCAGCTGCGCGACGCATTTCTGTCGCAACTCGCCGAACCCCTGTGACGTGCAGATGTGCATGGCGCGTCGATAGGCTCGCACCGCCCGCGGGCCGTCTGCGCTGAGCAGAAAGGTGTAACCGAGCTGCTGCCAGATCAGTGCGTCTTCGGCGTGACGCAACGGCGAGGAGTCCTCGGTGGGTGCCGTTTCCTCGGCCAGACGATCGATGAGCTCCAGGGCCAGTTCGTGAGCACGTTCCAGCCTTCCCGCTGTCCGCGCCACCAGCAGGGCCACCAGATGACTCAGCAGCGGCGGAACCTGCTGGACCATCAGATCTTCCGGATCGATCTCCACCCCCGTGAACGAAGAGCGGAAGCGGTCCAGGATCGATTCGTCGTTCACCGAGAAGGCTCCGGCCAGGAACGCTCCGTAATGCTGGAACTCCGACCGGTGATGGGGCGAGTGCCCGTTGCGGAAGTACTGGCGCAGGCTCGCGAGGAAGGTTTCCTCGTCCTGGGCAGCGGCGATGGCCCAGTAGTCCCGGATCAGCTCCGTCGCGGTATCGGGCAGGTTCCACTCCACGGATCGGTCGATCGCTTCGTTCCACGCTCCGCCCGCCGCCAGGGACACCAGGGCCTGATGCCGGTATCGCGCCCCCAGCTCCGGGTCGACCGTGCGCATCCGGCTGCGCATCGCCTCGGCCATCATCGGCGGCATCGACCACCAGCGGCCGGAGTTCTCATCGTCGTCGGTGGTTCTCTCACCCACCCGACGCGCCAGTCCCAGGTTCTCGAGCACGCGAGCCGACTCGATGGTGAGGTTCGTGGTGCCGCTCAGTTCCTCACACACGGTGCGGTTGAAGCGCGGGATATAGGCCAGCTGGAAGATCAGCTCGCGGGCCGCGAACGGCAGGGTGCGCACCCAGCGCGCCATGGACAGAGCGCAGGCGCGCATCAGCGGAAATGCGAAGTACTCCGGGTCCTCGACACGGCGGCGCCAGATCCGCACCGCTGCGGGCCAGCCGCTCGTGGCGTGAAAGCACTGCCGCCCCAGCTCAGCGTCTCCGAGCAGCTCGGTCAGCTCGGAGGTGGTGTAGTAAATCGACTCGGGGAACAGGATCACCGTGTCGTCGCGGGAGTAGAGCACCTCGGAGGATTCCACCGCCATGGCGGAGACCGTCACGATGAACACGATGCGCCCCTGCGGAAGCGCATCCAGCAGCCGTTGCACGTCACGCCCCGTGACACCGACTTGCTGAGTACGAAACACCAGGGCGCCGGCGTGGCGTTCGATGAGAGGATCTTCCAGGCTCGAACCGGTGTCAGCCAGGAAGGTGGCCACAGCCGGATCTTGAGGATCGGCCGGAGCTAAAACCGGGTGTGCGTCCAACCAGGCCTCGACGATGGGGTCGAAGTCGCTCCCGTCTGGTGCATTCAGGCACAGGGCACGAGCGGACGACGACACCTCCGCCAAGATGCGCGCCACGCGCAGGTCAGGCTCACGAGCCACTCACTCAACCACTTCCGGAAATTCAAGTCGGCACCGGTGCTCTTTCCTTGGTTCGTCTCCCGTCGTAGGAACACCCTGGTGGTTCTAGAGTATTCGGTTCCCAAGTCCCGCGCAGTTTTCGTGTCGTCTTTAATCAACGTCGGCAGATTCGCCGCCCTCCGGTCGGCCCTGTGCTACGGCGTCGGGGGTGCGGCGAAGAAGTCCTTCACCGTCGCGTTGGGGTGCTGCGCGAGGGGGGTCACTTTCACGCTCATGTAGGGGAACATGGGGAACCCTTGGAAGATCGCGTGCAGCTCGTCGTGACCGTCGACGTCGTAGATGGAATAGTTGGCATACTCCCCCACCACGCGCCAGATGCCTTTCATGATGCCGCGTTGCTGCAGCGACCCTGAATACTCTTTCTCCTGGACCTGGAAGTCGGCTTTGGTTTGCGCATCCATAGACTCGGGGAAGCGCACGTCCATGCGGGCAAGAAACAACATGAGTGTCCTTTCGGGGATCGACTTAAGTCACGCTCAACGCAACGACGCTAACGGTCACATCGCATCAGCGTGGAAGAGTGCCATCCAAGACTATGCCCGACGGACGAGGCGGAGGCGGATGCATCTGAGTAATGACGTCCACCACGGCACGAGTCGCTCGGGAGGCTTGCGCCGACCAAACAACCGTTGCTGCCATATATATCGGGGCACCAGCAAGTCGCTTGAGCACTAACCCTGGAGTACTGACGTGCGCTACCGAGGACAAGGTCAATGTAACCCCAACTCCTGCTGCCACAAGACCGAGGATCGTGTACGAATCAGGCGCCTCCTGGACGACACGCGGAGCGAAGCCAGCTTCGCCCGCGAGTTGGAACCCCATTTCTCTCACGGTTGACCCTTGGGTCCCGGGAAACATGACCCACGATTCATCCCGCAGTTTCTCCAGGTCGATCTCTGCCTCTCCGACCAGCCGGTGGTCAGAAGGCAGGCCGACCATTACTTCTTCGTACTCGAAGACTTGGTCTTCGAGTCCAGAATGCCTGAGGGGTCGACGCGAAAAAGCGATCTCCAAGTCTCCGGATACCACCATCCCTGGACCCGATGCGGCATACACCATGGAACGGAACTGAAGCGAGACGCCTGGTGCGCTATGCCTTACTGCACGGGTAATCGAGGGCAACCACGGCCGAGAGGACGCACCCGCATAACCTAGCCGCACCTCTCCGAGCACAGAGCCACCACCGAGGATCGCGCTTCGCTGCACCAACCGCATTTCCTGGACAGCCCTCAAAGCGTGCGGCAAGACAGCCTTTCCCGCTGGAGTCAAGGACACTGAGCGCGTTGTCCGTTCTATCAGTGTCGCTCCACAGTCCCGTTCGAAGCGACGAATCAGCTGACTGATTTGCGGCTGCCCCAACCCCATCCGCTCGGCAGCGCGCGTGAAGTGCAGCTCCTCTGCGAGCGTCACGAAAGCAGTCAATTCACGCAGGTCCATCGCTACCTTCCACATCTCCCTGTCAATTTATTGCAGAACCACATGAGTTCATCGTGATTATATCTTGGACACACCATCAATTAAGGCGTTAGATGTGCTTGTGCCCAACTTCAATGTGACCTCTAACACCCAACCTAGAGAGCCTCGCCACCTCAGGTGGAAACATCGACCCACCCCGTCCACCTGGGGTGAGTTCGGCGATGATGACACCTTGGGGCGGATGAACCTCCTCACCCCGGAGAAAGTACGGGAAGGGTTCGCCGAAGTCGTCGAGCACAGGACGTTTGCCCTAGGGCTGCCACTGACACTTCCCGGCAGCAACGCTCTGAACGTCAATCGTCTCCCGCCGGTGCATCGGCCTAACTTGCGCGCTGGTCGTCCCAACGCGAACTGCGAAATCGGGCAGTTGACGCCAGGCGCTACGGATGTGCTCAACGACGACCTCGTTATGCTCCACACCCAGTATTCGACCCAGTGGGACGCACTCGTCCATGCCGGATCGCTCTTCGACGCGGACGGAGACGGTATCGCTGAGGCTGTCTACTACAACGGATACCGCGCGCACCGCGAGGTCTACAGTCCTACAGATCCCGGCGATTGCGGCCTCGTTGCGCCCGCCGGCGCTGCCCTTGAATCCACCGCCAACTTTGGCCCACTGGGAATACACGCTCTCGCCGAAAAGCCGGTCCAGGGTCGCGCAATTATGGTCGATCTGGCTGCGCACTACGGCACGGAACATCGTGTGATCGGATGGCCCGAATTCTCAGCTGTCCTTGAAACAGATTCGGTCGATGTTCGCCCGGGTGACATCGTTCTGATTCATACCGGCTTCGCCGCAGAACTCATCAGAATGGACGGCAACCCCAACTCCGAAGTGCTCCACCATTTCGGAGCCGTACTCGACGGACGAGACGAGCGACTGTTGGAGTGGATCACACACTCGGAGGTCGCCGCGATCGCAGCGGATAACAACGCGGTCGAACTTTATCCGGCACATCCGACGGAGAAGCCGTCCGCCATCCTCCCCTTGCATGAGCACTGTCTCTTCAAACTGGGCGTGCACCTCGGCGAGTTATGGCACTTAACCGACCTCGCCGAACACCTGCGGGCCGTGGGACGAACTGCGTGCCTGCTTACTGCCCCGCCTTTGAACCTTCCAGGCGCAGCTGGATCACCACTGAATCCCATCGCCACGGTCTAGATCGTCTGGCATTACCTCATCCCAGAAAAGGAGTATTCCCGTGTCAATCACGACCGACGATTCCCGTCCCCGTGTACTGATCACCGGCGGCGCGAATGGTATCGGTGCAGCTATTGCCCGCCGATGTCAGGCAGACGGCTATTCGCCGGTGATTCTAGACCAAACCGGTGACAACGCCATCCACTGCGACCTTTCGGATCCTGACTCAACGCTTCGCGCACTCGACCGAGCACTGATCGATGGTCCGATTACCCGTCTCGTCAATAATGTCGGGGCTGTCTTCCCGAACACAATCGAGCATCAGACGCTCCGCGAATTCGATGCTGCAATCGCGTTGAACCTCCGCAGTGCTTTCCTCTGCGCGCAGAAGCTCCTGCCAGACATGAGGGCAGCCGGATTCGGCCGTATCGTCTCCATGTCCTCGCGAGCAGCCCTGGGCAAGGAAAAGCGCACCGCGTATGCGGCAACAAAAGCTGGCCTCCAGGGAATGACAAGGACGTGGGCGCTCGAAGAAGGTGCGTCAGGAATCACCGTGAACGCCGTCGGCCCCGGTCCAATCGCGACCGATCTATTCGCTCAGGCCAACCCTGACGGCTCACCGCAAACTCAAGCCATTTTGTCTTCGGTCCCGGTAGGTCGCATGGGCACCGCCGAAGACGTCAGTCATGCGGTCTCCTATTTACTCGATGAACGTTCCGGGTTCGTCACCGGCCAAACGCTCTATGTGTGCGGAGGAATGACGGTGGGAGCGCATCATGACTGACCCGATCTCCTCATCGAATGTCGCCGTGATCGGCGGCGGATCCATCGGCGTTGCATTCGCAGTGCTCTTTGCCAAATCAGGTCGAAGCGTACGGATTCAGGAGCCTGCCGAACAACGGCGGACTGTTATCCCTCAAGAAATCTCCGTGAAGTTGGCGGATCTTGAGGAGTACGGTCTCCTTGAGGAACCCGCGAGCATCATCGGCGAGCGCATCGAGGTCGTCGCTGATTTGGAGCGCGCCGTTGCCCATGCCGCGCTGGTTCAAGAATGTGTGCCAGAAGTTACCGAGGTTAAACGCGAGCTTTTCACGACTCTAGGCAAACTCACAACGTCGGAATGCGTCATCGCCTCCTCAACGTCCTTCATTCCGTCCTCACTTTCCGCGGAATTCACGGGTGTCGAAGAACGCACATTGGTCGCCCATCCGGGCAATCCGCCTTATGCCATCCCTGTGATCGAGTTGGTACCGAATCCGCGGACCCGAACAGAAGTAATCGAGAAGGCCGAAGAGATCTATCGCGCCGCTGGGATGTCACCCGTGCATGTGCTACGTGAGATCGAAGGCTTCCTCTTCAACCGGTTGCAGGGCGCCGTCCTCCGAGAGGCTTACGCCCTGGTACGCGACGGCGTTGCTTCGGTCGAGGACATCGACACTGTAGTCCGCGACGGTCTGGGAAGGCGATGGGCTTTCATGGGCCCCTTCGAGACAGCAGATTTGAATACACGTGGTGGCATCGCAGCTCACGCGGAACGGATGGGGCCGTCCTACCACCGCATGGGAGTCGAGCGCGGTGACGACTCTTCCTGGACGCCAGATCTCGTGGACAAGGTTGTCGCCCAACGCCGTGAGCTACTCAGCCTCGACCAATGGGACGAACGAGTCGCCTGGCGAGACCAACAATTACTGGAACGACTGCGTAACAACGCGAAGCACACTTTGGAGGAACACTCATGACAACCGCGACAACCACGAGAGAACAGCAAAAACGATCCGGGGTCTTAGAACGGACAGCCAGCTTTTTCACTCAGTTGATGGACCGATTCCTTCCAGACCCGTTGGTCATCGCGGTACTACTAACGATCTTGACGCTCGCCATGGCCGTCGGCTTTCAAGGAACCGGACCAATGGAAGCCATCGATTATTGGGGAAACGGCTTCTGGGATCTCCTCGCCTTCTCCATGCAGATGACGGTTGTGCTGCTGACCGGATACATCCTTGCTAAAACACCGGTTGTCGATCGTCTTCTCGATCGGCTCACGAGCCTGGTGCATTCACCCCGGATGGCCGTCATCACTGCAACGGTCGTGGCCTTGATCGCATCATGGCTCAACTGGGGATTTGGCCTCGTCATGGGCGGAATCGTCGCTCAAAAGCTTGCGCTCAATGTCAGGGGCTTGCATTACCCTTTGGCCATCGCAGCAGGCTACTCCGGTTTCATCATCTACGGCACGGGCTTGTCGGGAACTATCCCCCTGACCATCGCCACTGAAGGCCACTTCCTCGAAGAGCAAATGGGGACCATCCCCATGTCAGAGACGGTGTTCTCGCCCATCGTTCTCATCACAACGGCAGTCATCTTCCTTACTCTTCCCTTCTTCAACGCCATGCTGCACCCGAAAGACCCTGCAAAGGTCAAGGAACTCGATCGCTCGACTCTCAAAGCGCCGAGCGTGACCGCTACGAATGACGGAAGACTGACACCTCGCACCTTCGCGTCCACGATGAACACCTCTCCTTGGGTCGGCATTATCATCGGCCTGCTGGCGATGATCTTTATCGCACGACACTTCTTCGTGAACGACGGCGACGTGAACCTGAATACCGTGAACTTCCTCTTCCTGTTTCTCGGGTTGATGTTGTTCGCACGCCCGTCGAAGTTCCTCGAGGCCGTCAGCGACGGAGTCAAGATCGTTTCCGGCATCATCATCCAGTACCCGTTCTACGCCGGCATCATGGGGATCCTCGTGGGCTCAGGTCTCGTCGTATCCTTCGCGGACTGGTTCGGGTCGTTCTCTACCGACCAGTCCCTTCCCTTTTTCTCGTTCATATCGGCTGGACTCATTAATTTGCTTGCGCCCTCCGGCGGCGGCCAGTGGGCTGTTCAGGGCCCTGTCATGATCGAGGCAGCTCAAGCTCTGGGGGCTTCCGAAGGTGCCACCGCGATGGCGGTGGCGTTCGGTGATCAGTGGACCAATATGGTGCAGCCGTTCTGGGTATTGCCCGTCCTGGCAATTTCAGGTCTCAAGCTCCGCGATGTCATGGGCTACCTCGTCTTGGTGCTGGTCCTCACCGGAGTGATCTTCGCAGCGGCGGTATCCGTCTGGGGCTTCATGCTCTGACATCGCCGTCGAATTCGATCACACCATCAATCGGAGGGCTACCACAGTGACATACTTCATCGAGACCTTCGACGCACCGGACAGAGCGTACGTGCGTCAGCAGGTGTACCAAGAGCATCTTGATTTCCTTTCAGAAAATGCGCACATGCTGCTTGCTTGCGGAGCGAAACTCGACGATGCAGGCGAGCGCGCGTCCGGGGGCGTCTATCTCATCGATGTGGAAACGAGGACCGAGGCTGAGAATTTCATCGCGGCCGATCCCTTCTACCAACATGGGCTGTTCGGCACCGTGAACATCACGCGGTGGCGCAAAGCCTACCTAGATGGACAGAATTTTCTTGCCTGAGCATTGCTCGAGAAAACGCACAAGTGCCCTTGCACCTGAAATGGCTGCAAGGGCACTTGTGCGTACTGGGGTAATGCCGGAAAAACTAGAGCGAGACGCCGAAGACCAGCGGGACCAGGGTGTACATCACGACCATGATCAGCCCCAGGGAGATGATGTTCAACCACAGACCGGCACGAGCCATCTGCTTGATGGTGATCTCGCCCGAACCGAAGGCCACCGCGTTGGAGGGGGTGGCGACCGGGAGCATGTATGCGGAGCAGACGGCTAGGGTCACGGCGATGGTCATGAACAGCGGATCAATTCCGACGCCGATCGCCACCGCACCGAAGATCGGCAGGAAGGCCGCGGCGGTGGCGGTGTTCGAGGTCAATTCGGTCAGGATCAGGCTCACCACGATCACGGCCACGATGATGATCCAAGACGGCATAGCGGAGAGGCCGCCGACCTGTTCACCCAGCCACTCGCTGAAGCCGGTCGCGGTGAACATCGCGGACAGGGACAGACCGCCG
Organism: Micrococcaceae bacterium; assembly: GCA_052084925.1. Classification (GTDB taxonomy): domain Bacteria; phylum Actinomycetota; class Actinomycetes; order Actinomycetales; family Micrococcaceae; genus CmP2. The sequence goes on along the minus strand of JBQDEV010000003.1, from coordinate 85,920 downwards.
CCGAAGAGCAGCAGCAGGCCCCAGGGAATCTCTTTCGCGGCCGACCACTGCAGCAGCGGGGTTCCGTTGCGGTCGTCACGACGACGCTCCGCCGGCACCAGGAAGCAGGCGACGGCAGCGGCCATGGCGACTTGAGAGTCGTTGATATTCGACAGCACGGCGACATTCTCGGCAACCCAGGGAATCTCGGCGATGAAGGGGACAGCGATCCAGAAGAAGATGGCGGTCGCGAAGATCCAGGCCACCCGGCGCTCCGGGGTGCGCATCGACCCCAGTTTGGCCAGTTCGTCACGGATCAGCTCGCCGCCGCCCGGTAGCTGGTCGATCTCGGGACGGAACACCAGCTTCGTCAGCACCACCCAGACCACGAACAGCATCACCACGGCCCACGGGACGCCGATTAGCATCCAGGTACCAAAGCCCATCTCGAAGCCGTAGGCCTCGCTCAGGTACCCCTTCATCAGGGCCATGGGCGGCTGCCCGATCACGGTGGCCATGGAACCGACGGTCACGCCGTAGGCAACGCCCAGTAGCATGGACGCGGCGAATTTGGTGCCGGCGGCCTTCTTATCGATGGAGCGCACCAGGTTCAGGATCGACACGGCGATGGGGACCATGATCACGGCGGTGGCGGTATTCGACACCCACATGGAGATGAAGGCCGAGGCGATCATGAGGCCCAACACGATCTGTGAGGGCTTCGTCCCGACCAGTCGGATGGTTAGCAGTGCCACCCGCATGTGCAGCTGGGACTTCTCCGTCGCCAAGCCCAAGATGACGCCGCCCATGACCAGGAAGATGACGGTATCGGCGTAGGGTGCCGCGATTTCCGAGAACGGCGCCATCCCGAAGAGCGGGAACAGCACCAGCGGCAACAGGGAGGTGACCGGGATGGGGGCGGCCTCCGTGATCCACCACAGTGCCATCCACAAAGCGCAGCCGGCCACCGCGCGGCCCTCAAAGGACAGCGTGTCCGGCAGCACGAGGGCGAGAACTGCACCCGCCACCGGCCCCAACGCCACTAGCCACCAGTTGCGCGCGCTGCCACGGTCCAGGGCGTCGGACTGCTGGCCCGACTGTCCCGGTTGCGGTGGCACCTCCGCACTCTGCGTCTGCTTCGCCTGATCTGCGGCGGTCTGCGTCATGGTCCCCTCCTGATGGGATGAATCTCTGCCACTCGGTGGTGACCCGACTCACTCTAAGCCCGCGAATCAAGATCTAGAAGTACATGTATCGATGCATTTGAGATGCTAGAGATATGAATCAAGCCAGAACAGGTCTTTCACACGGCCCCCTTCACGCTCATACGCTGAACCTGTCGGTCGTTGTCGCGACGGCCTCACCGACGTCATCGACCACCCAGCACCCGAGTTCGAAGGAGGCAGCCCCATGGAGCTGAGGCACCTGCGCTACTTCCTCGCCGTCGCCGAGGAGAAGCACTTCGGCCGCGCCGCTGAACGCCTGCACATGGCCCAGCCGCCCCTGTCGAGTCAGATCAAGCAACTGGAGACCGAGCTGGGCACCACCCTGTTCGAACGCACCACCCGCAAGGTCGAGCTCACCGCGGCGGGGGTGCTGCTCGTGGATCGGGCCCGCCAGATTCTGGCCGATGTTGATGCCGCCGCAGCCGATGTGGGCGAGATCGGTCGCGGTGCCTCGGGCGTGCTGCGCGTGGGCTTCTCCGGCACCGCCACCTATCGGCTGATGCCCGAGATCGTGCGCCTGGCCCGCGAGCAGCTACCCCTGGTGCGGCTGCAGGTCTCCGGGGAGATGCTGACCCCGCAGATGGAGCAGGCACTGCTGGACAACCGCCTTGACGCCGCAGTACTTCGACCGCCGGTGCAATCGTCCGAGTTGAGCCTGGACGAGTTCGAGCAGTCCCCGCTGGTCGCGGTGCTGCCCCTGAACCACCGGCTCGCCGGTTCCACCGCACCGGTGAGTATCGCTGAGCTGGCCCAGGACGACGTCGTCAGCTATCCGCAAGGATCCTCCGTTTCCTCAGTGGTTGCCGAGCTGAGCCGCCAGGCCGGATTCCGGCTGCGCATCGTCCAGGAAGCCACGGAGACCTCCACCCTCATTGCGCTCGTCAGCGCCGGACTGGGCGTCGCTTTCGTCCCCGGAAGCGCTTCCCTGCCCCTGCATTCCTCCATCGCGCTGCGCCCGCTGAGCGAGGACGTCACGCTCGGGCTCGGTACCGCCTGGAAGACCGGCACCACCTCCCCACTGCTGCAGTCTTTCCTGCGATTGGCCCGCGAGGCCTCGGAGAACCTCCACGACCACGACCGTTCCATCCCACCCGCTCACCCCACCTCGGAGACACCATGAAGATCACCGCCGTCGAGGCCATCCCCTATGCGATTCCCTACACGCACCCGCTGAAGTTCGCCTCGGGCGAGGTGCACACGGCGGACCACATCCTGGTGAAGATCCACACGGATGCGGGCATCACCGGCGTGGCCGACGCCCCACCGCGGCCCTACACCTACGGGGAGACGCAGACCTCGATCAAGAACGTCGTCGAGGAGCTCTTCGCACCGCCGATGATCGGGCTGGATCCGCTGGATCGGGAGAAGGTGCATGCCATCATGCACCGCACCATCCACAATCAGGTGGCCAAGGGCGCGGTAGACATTGCCCTGTGGGACATCGCCGGTAAGTCGTTCGGCACCCCCGTGCACCAGTTGCTCGGCGGCTGGACGGATTCGCTGCGGGTCTCTCACATGCTCGGGTTCAAGCCGGCTCAGGAACTGCTCGATGAGGCCCTCCGGTTCGGGGAGGACTACGGCATCACCACCTTCAAGCTGAAGGTCGGCCGACGCCCGCTGAAGCTCGATATCGAAGCCATTCACGTGCTGCGCGAGGGGCTGGGCGACGACGTCGAACTCTACCTCGACGCCAACCGCGGCTGGACCGCCAACGAAGCCATGGAAGTGCTGCGCCAGACCGAGGGGCTGGGGCTGAGCCTGCTGGAAGAGCCATGCGATGCGAAGGAGGCGATGAGCCGCCACCGCCTGGTCGAGCACTCGCCGATTCCAGTGGTCGGCGATGAATCTGTACCCACCGCGGGAGATGCCTCCCGCGAGCTACTCTCCGGCGGTTGCAACGCGATTTGCATCAAGACCGCCCGTTCTGGGTTCACCGAGGCGACCGAGATTCTGGGGCTGTGCACCGGGCTGGGCGTGGGCGTCACCATGGGCAACCAGATCGACACCCAGGTGGGTTCGCTGGCCACGGTCGCGTTCGGTGCCGCCCACCGGGCCACCGCGGCGCGGGCCGGCGAGCTGTCCAACTTCCTCGATATGGCGGACGATCTGCTGGCCGACCCCATCGAGATCCGCGACGGGCGCATCGCGGTCCGCGATATTCCGGGCGTGGGTGCGGTGATCGACGAGGAGAAGCTCGAACGGTACCGCTCCGACCGCTGAACGGCAGCTGAAGACTCAGCGCGCCACCTGAACACCGGCCGAATTTTCGGCCGGTGTTCCTGGGCATCCTCTGAGATCTCCACCGAAGCGAATTATCACGTTTCCCCAGGTCAGCAGCGGGTTACCGATCTGTGACCGGAACGTAACCGGGGCACCCTTGAAGGTCCGAAGCGGGATCCGTAGATTGCTGAGCGGATCGAGAACCTCAGGCCATCGATCCGAGGAAACAGGATAGGACAACCACAGTCGACAGCTATCGGAGAGGATGAGCTTCCATGACCGAGACACTGACCACGACACCAGAATCCACCCTGACCACCCCGGCCTCCCGTCGGCCCCGCCTGGCACGGGCCGCCTTCGGCCTTCTTGGTGCCGGTGCCTTGGCGTTCACCAGCATGGGCGCGGCCTCAGCATCCACCGACACGGCCGACGCCGACCAGAGCGGCGACGGACAGGAACCCGTCTCCGCTGAGTGGAAGGAGACCGCCCTCGCGGCGGCCGCCGAGAGCCCGAACCCCGAGTGGGCCACGTCCTGCGTCGGCAATCTGATCAGCGACGAGTCCCTGAGCGCCGTCGCCGAGCACATGCCCGAAGGACCCACGAGCGTCACCCGTGAGGTCACCCCTGCCGACGACGCCAAAGAGGTCAATGACGGTCTGAAGTGCACCTTCTCCGCACATGAGGAAGTCGGCGGCCCCCAGGGCAGCGCCGTCGTCGACATCCAGTATGTGACCAACGCCCAGGACGTCGCTCAACTTCGCGACGACCCGGAAGAGTGGTTCACCCTTGAGGAGGGCCGCGAGATCAATCCGGACTACACCACCGAGAGCCACGATGGAATCACCACGGTGACCCAGCGGTCTCACGAGTTCCCCGCCATGCCGTTCACCGCCTCCATCGGCTTCCCCGAGGACGACGAAGAGGCTGCCGTGATCGTCAAGGCAGCCGGCGCCAACACCAACGAGGTCCCGCTCGAGGAACTGGATATCCACGAGCAGATCGTTTCCGGCGAACCATCGCGCGATCTGGCAGAGCACTACACCGACACCCATGACGTGTGGGGACCGGTCTGGGACGAGATCCCCGCCGGCGAGTAATCCCCACGGAAATCTTGTGCTGGTCCCCGACGGTCGAGCACTCCGTTCACGGTCAACAGAAACGGAAAGGATGATCATCCATGACCGACATTCAGATGACGACCACGAACACCACGCAGACCACCCCGGCTTCGCGCCGCCCTCGCCTGGGCCGTGCCGCTCTCGGCCTGCTCGGCGCCGGTGCACTGGCGTTCACCAGCATGGGTGCGGCCTCGGCGGCTGATGATCCGATCGTCACCCAGGAATGGGCCGATGCTGCCATCGAGGCCGCTCAAAATAGCTCCGACCCGGAGGCCGCTCAGTCCTGTGCCGACGCCATCCTCGATCATCGCGATCTGGGCCTGGTGGCCGAGCACATGCCCGAGGGGCCCACCAGTGTCTCCCGCGAGGTGAGCGCCTCGGACAACGAGAACCAGGCGAACTCCGGCGTGGAGTGCATCTTCAACGCCGAGGAGTCGAAGGGCGGCCCAGTGGGCGGTGCCACCGTCAGTGTCGAGTACATCGCCGACACCGAAGAGGTGAAGCAGCTCAAGGCTGATCCGGAGGGGTACTTCACCCCGTCGCCTCAGGAGCGAGGCAACCCCGAGTTCACCACGGTAGACAAGGACGGCGTCACGACGGTGACCCAGACCGCGGACACGTTCCCGGATGTGCCGTTCACCGCCTCGATCGCCTACCCGGAGAATAAGGGTCAGAACGGCCCCGACGTCGCCGTCGTCGTGAAGGCCGGTGCCTTCAACGCCGATTCGGTTCCTTTTGAGGATCTCGAGCTGGCCGACGAGATCTCTTCCGGTGAGCACTCCGAGCGCCTGGCGGTGCTCCAGTCGGATTCGCACGCCGTGTGGGGCCCGAACTGGGACAACCTGCCGGCCGATGAGGATCGCGCCGACTCCTAACCACCCGCACTGACCGTCTCGCGATGGTCACTCCACGCTACGCCCCGGCCACCGGTCGGGGCGTAGCTGTGTGCCGCCCGTGCACCCACCAGTAGACGACGACTCCCAGCACGGCGAGCACCGCGCCGGCCAGGAACAGTCCGGGATATCCGGTGAGCACGATCAGGGGGCCGAGCACCACGGGACCGATGGCGATACCGCCGTCGAGCATCAGGTAGTGCGTGGAGGTGGCGATGGCCACGCGGTCACCGGTCACCCGGTTCACCCCGACCACCTGCAGGCAGGGCAGCAGACCGCCGAAGCCGATCCCGGCCAGCACGGCCGAGACCACCACCGCCCACCACTGCTGCGATAGAGCCAGCAGCACGAGCGCGGCGGCGAAAGACAGAATGGTCACGGGGATCACCGCATTGTCGCCGCGGGTATCCTGTAGCCGACCGGCCACCAAGCGCACCAGCATCATGGTCACGGCGAACAGCACGAAGAAGACGGTGGCCGCCAGCGCCTGATCCTGCAGCACCAGGAACGGGGTCAGGTAGGTCATGATCATCGAGTACCCACCCGAGCACAGCAGCACCACCAGGCTGACGGGCAGGGCCTGCGGGTCGATGAGGTCCCGGGCGCGGATCCGCCACACGCTGGCGCGCTCCGCTGCAGTGACGGCCCGTTCGGGAACCCGCATCAGCAGCAGGCACACCAGGGTGAGCGCCGCGATGCCGGCTACGAAGGCGAACATCCACACCGGGTCCAGATACAGGCTCATCGGCACGGCCACTAACGGTCCGACGGCGGTGGCGATGGTGGCGGAGAGTCCGAAGTAGCCCAGCCCCTCGCTGCGGCGGGCGGGCGGAATGAGCGCGATGGCCACCGCGGTGATGGCGGTGGAGGCGGTGCCGAACGCCGCACCGTGCAGCAGCCGCACCCCGAGCAGGGCCGGGTAGCTCAGCGCCACGGGGTAGAGCAGGCAGCAGCCGAGGAAGACCACCAGGGCGATCAGCAGCATCCGCCGTCGCCCGATGAGGTCGATGAACTTGCCGAGCGCGAGGCGCACCACGGCCGCACCCAGAATGAAGGAGCTGGCGGCGAAGCCGGCGGCGGTCTCGGAGACCGCGAACAGGCGCACTGCGTAGAGCGCCATGTACGTCATCAGGGAGATGAAGACGACGGAGATCCCCAGCTGCACGCCGTTGGCCAGCAGATAGCTGCGGCCGAACAGGCGGGCCCCCGCGCCGTCAGCGCCCTCTTCCCGAGTCACCATTCGTTGACTTTATCAACAACAGTGACGCGAGTCACTCGCCAGTGAGTTAGTGACGCCCCTCGATGGCAGCGCCCGCGCTCGGGTCGGAGTCGTTGAGGAAGGTGGTGATGCGCTGGACTTCCTCGGACTCACCGATCGCCGCCGCGGCGCGACCCAGCGCGTAGAGGGCGCGCAGGAAGCCCTGATTGGGCTCGTGCGAGAACGGCACCGGTCCGGCACCGCGCCATCCCGCCCCACGCAGGGCGTCCAGACCGCGATGGTAGCCCACTCGCGCGTAGGCGTAAGAGTCCAGGGTGCGCCCCTCGTCCCAGGCATCCTCGGCGAGCAGTGCCCAGGCCAGCGACGACGTCGGGTGCTTCGGCACGATGTCCTCGGGCAGATCCCCCGCCTCGATCTGAGCCAGCACCTCGGGCTCCTCAGGCAGCAGGGTCGGTTCGGGTTCCATCAGGTTCTTGCCGATCATCGACGACATCGAGACTCCTCGGGTTTCTCAACTATGTTTGGTCCCAGTTTATCGGTCGGCCCGGGTCATCTGAGCCCTACTTGTGCTCAGCCAGCGTGTCCATGGACTCGGCGGCTACGCGGCTCACCAGGCTCCGACGCTTGCGTAGGCCGCTGATCAACGTAAGTATCACGGTGGCCAGCAACAAGAGCAGAATGACTAGAGAAGCGGGTCGATCCAGGAAGATCCCGAAAGATCCTTCCGACATGATCATCGCTCGACGCCACTCCACTTCGAGCATCGGCCCGAGAATGAACCCGAGGATTAGCGGAGCCAGGTCAAACTCGAACCGTCGCAGGACGAAGCCGCCGACACCAGCAATCAGCATAAGGAGAACGTCAAACATCGAGTTCGATACAGCATAGACACCACAGATCGCGATTAGCACCACGAGCGGACCAAGGACGGATGCTGGCACGCGAAGGATCGAGACGAACACCCGGATCAGAGGCAAGTTAAGCATGAGCAGAATGATGTTACCTATGTACATCGACGCGATAACGCCGTAGAACACGTCGGGATGCTCGTTGACGAGTTGCGGACCAGGAGTGATGTTCTGAAGGAGCAGAGCGCCGAACATCAGAGCCAAGACCGGGTTCGGAGGCACACCTAAAGTCAGTAAGGGTACAAATGCTGAGTTCGATGATGCGTTGTCTGCTGTTTCGGTCGCGGCCAACCCGTCGATAGCGCCCCTACCGAACTTCTCTGGATTCTTCGAGAACCGTTTCTCCATGCCGTAAGCCATCACCGAGGAAACAGTTCCGCCACCACCAGGGAGAATACCAATGAAGAACCCCAGCACGGACGCACGCAGTATGGCCATACGACTGACTACCCAGTCAGCCCACGAAGGCATAAATCCTTTCATTTTTCCGATCGTGGCGCGACCGTCCGTGCCGACGGCCATATTATTAAGCACCTCGCTAATCCCGAAGAGACCAATGGCCAGCGGCACAATGCCGATGCCTGCTGCGAGATCATAGGAGCCGAAGGTCAATCGAGACGTCCCGGAAATAGGGTCCATGCCGACTGTGGCAATCAGGATGCCCAAGAACGCCATCAGTATGCTCTTAACTGTCTGGCCGGAGCCGATCAGGACGATCATAAAGAGTCCGAACAGCATCAGTAAGAACAGCTCTGGCGGCGCAAAGGAGCTCGCAAACTGGGCCAGGGTGGGAGCCAGAATAGACAACCCGACAATGGCGACGGTGCCGCCTAAGAAGGAGCCGATCGCGGTGATACCGAGTGCGGCACCCGCCCGACCTTGTTGCGTCAGAGGATATCCATCCAACGTCGTCAAGACCGAGGAAGAGTCACCGGGCAGTCGCATCAGAATCGCTGGAATGCGTCCGCCATACATGCTGCCGTAGTAAATACCGGCGAGCATGATGATGCCGGAAGCCGGTTCCATGGTAAACGTCATGGGCAGCAGAAGCGCCACAGCGGCAGTAGGTCCGATTCCAGGAAGCAGGCCAAAGACCGTTCCCATCGTGACGCCCAGGGCCACGTAAAGGAGGTTCATTGGAGACAGGGCAACGCTGAACCCTTGCATTAGACCATCAATTATTTCCATGAGCGCTCCCGCAAGTATGAGCCCCGACAAGTCGTTGACTCAGAGTCTCAAATCCGCACATTGAGGATTTCTGAAAAGATGTAGTAAAGAACAAGTGGCGCGACCACTGCTGTAACGATGGACGAAACCCATGACGCCTGCCCTGCGAACTTCAGAAGCAGAAAAGCCACAGGAATCGCCGCGATGACGAATCCCACCAACGGATAAAATGTGAGAAAAGCAAGCACGCCGCAGATGAAGATTCCAACTCTGAACCAAGAAACATCCGAAAATAACAAATGCGCAGAAGCCACCTTGTTTTTCCCGATGACAGTCATCCCCATCAGCAGAATCGCAACGAGTAACCCACCACTCGACGCCAGGACAGGCCACAGTCCCGAGCCTGGTGCGCCGAATCGTCCGACCCCCAGCTCAAATCCGACGAACAGCGCGACCATGAAAAGCACCGCGATCGCGGCTGTGGCGATGAGATGAGCGTAGTAATCCCGAAATCTCTGGCCGCTGGCCAACTCAGCTTCATGTTCCATTCTTGTACTCCCACGATTCCTCTTTGATCACGCGACGCGGTACAGAGTTATTTGGCGCTGACACCAGCTGCTTCGAAGGACTCTTCAGTCCAGGCGGTTTCGTTCGGAACAAACTCATCCAGGAATGCCTCACCTTCATAGGCAGGCTCCTGTAGATAGCTAGCTTCCACATAGTTCTGCCATGTCTCTGCCTCGAAGGCGTTGGCAGCGCCCTCCTTGAGGACGTCGATCACTTCATCCGGAGTTTCCGCCGGCACCGAGATCGCACTACGCGAGTAGCGATCATGTGAGCGTTCAAAGCCCGCCTCTTCGAAAGTGGGCACGTCTGGCAATACTTCCAGTCGTTCCGTTGATGCGACTGCCAGCGGAACAAGTTCACCGGATTCGATGCGTGGCAGGATCAGCCCAGGATCAGCACCAGCTAGATCAGCATTGCCGTTAACAACAGCCTGGATTGTTTCATTGGACGAGTCGAAGGGCAGGTACCGGCTGGTGCCTCCTGCTTCTTCAACAAAATTCGAGACCGTCAGGTGCAAAACATTGCCGGGCGAAGTAGTGGCAACTGACAATTGCTCACCTGTCGGCACGTCCTCCAAAGAATCCCACCCAGAATCTGCCGCCGCCACGACAATGGTCGGCAAGTCGCCGTAGCTGATGATCGACCGGAAATCATCGGCTGTGTAACCAACGTCTTCCATCAACGGCAAGGAAATAAAGGTCGAAGCAGTCGAGTGGAACAAGGTGTAGCCATCAGGTCGCGCCTTAGAGGCTTCCATCGCGCCGATCGAGCTACCACCACCCGGACGGTTCACAACCAGAATGGTGGCATCGTTTGCTTCTTCGTAGGCCTGGGCAAAGGCACGAGCCTGTACGTCACTTGCGCCACCAGCAGAGAACGGGACGATTAGTTCAATAGTGTCATTGGGGAAATCCTCTCCCCCACCATCTGATGAGCAACCGCTCAGCACAAGGCCAGCGACAGCGATCGTGGCAATAGATGCGGAGGCTTTTCTTTTGAAACTCATGAGACATCCTTCTTCCGTGGTCAACGTCCTGCATGTGATGCAGGTCACGAGGTCATAAATACACGATATATGAAATTTGAGGATTTGGAAGACTTTGACAAAAACTCCCTAGTGTCTCCCGAGGTAACGGAAACGCTCAAGCGATCTCCACTTCCAAGATGCCCAACTTTGGCAAGATCTCCTTAGAAGCCTTATTTCAGCACGTTTCGCACGAACGAAAAGTGGCTACAGCATCTCCGCACTTGGACGCACTTCAATCACCAAAATACGCGACTGCTCGCTCATGCCCCTCACGCAAGGTGCAGCTACTAAATTTTATATATTATTCTGGTTCATTATATGAGGCTGTGAGATGGAAGACGGAGCACCATTCATCTGAGACGCTCCAGAACCATCGCCATTCCCTGTCCACCCGCCGTGCACATGGTTTCTAAGCCATACTGCCCGCCCGTCTGACGCAGACCGTTCAGCAATGTTGTGGTTATTCGTGCCCCGGTCATGCCATAGGGGTGGCCCAAAGCAATTGCCCCGCCGTGGACGTTCAACTTGTCGTCAGGAATCTCTAGCTGACGGGCACAACCAATGACTTGAGCGGCAAAAGCCTCGTTCAGCTCAACCAAGTCAATATCGCCCATCGTCAGCGAAGCCCTTTCCAGCGCTTTACGTGAAGCTTGAACTGGTCCAAGCCCCATGATCTCTGGGGACAAGGCCGACACACCGGTTGAAACAATCCGGGCCAGTGGTGTGAGATCGAGTTCGCGAGCTTTCCTGCCGCTCACGATCACCAAAGCCGCTGCACCATCATTCAGTGGACAGGCATTGCCTGCGGTCACGGTACCGTGTTCCCGAAAAACGGGCTGCAACTTGCTCAGGGTATCCAAGGATGTGCCAAATCGCGGCCCATCGTCGGCGGTGACCAAAGTCCCGTCAGGCAGAGTGACAGGCGTGATCTCTTGAGCGAAGAAGCCATTCTTCACCGCAGCTTCCGCACGGTTCTGACTCAGAAGAGCCCATTCATCTTGCTCTCGACGAGAGATTTGCAAATGGTGAGCCACATTCTCAGCAGTGTGTCCCATGGAAAGATAAGGGTCTGGGTTCTCCTCCGATAGTCGTGGGTCGAACCACGCGGAGTTTTCTTCGGCCTGGACCTTCGACCTATTCATCGCCTCGGCGAAGATCGGATTCTTAGTGTCGGGCCATGCGTCAGGCGTGCCTTTATCAAACCGCGATACCGTTTCCACACCGGCGGAGACGAAGGCATCCCCTTCACCTGCTTTGATGGCATGGAATGCCATACGTGTCGTCTGTAGCGAAGATGCGCAGTACCGTTGAACGGTAGTCGCCGACAAATGGTCCAGACCAAGTAGGACCGCAACAATTCGACCGATATTGAAACCGGCTTCGCCACCAGCTTGCCCGCACCCCATCATCAGGTCGTCAATATCTGTCCGATCTAGCTGCGGAACCTGTTCTAGTACAGAGCGCAACATTTGCGCAGCAAGATCGTCGGCACGCATCGTCGTCAGCGACCCTTTGCGGGCCCGCCCAATCGGGGACCGTGCTGTCGCGACGATAACGGCGTCGTTGTCGAGAATCTGTGACATTTTACCCGCCCTACGCTTCGTTGGAGAGGTGCACGCCAGGTACGAGCGAGATGAATTCGGCGACACACACCGGTTTCTCTATACCGTCGGCAACCACCTTGAGTTCAAACAACAACTGGGTTCCAGCTCGAACAGATTCGACTTTATTCAGGGCCGTATATCCGCGCAGAGTCGAATTCACTGGTGCGGGCGCGGGGAAACGAACCTTATTCAAACCGTAGTTCAATCTGCTTCCTGCACCGTTGATGGTGATCAGGTCCTGATTAAGCGTTGCGATCAGCGACAGAACGAGGAATCCATGCGCGATGGTAGATCCGAAAGCACTCTCCGCGGCCCGCACCGGATCGGTGTGGATCCACTGGTGGTCCCCCGTCGCTTCAGCAAAGAGATCGATCTTGTCTTGAGTCATCTCGACCGGTCCACTCGGACCGTATTCGACACCCTGGATACTATGAATCTTCTCGATATCGACTTCAACCGCGGAACGTGATGATGACGTCATGCTTTCTCTTCCTTAATGATTTGAACAGTATCAAGCGGAGCATCTGCGCGGGCAGTGAAGACTGTCTTCCCGCTACTGGTCTTCGCTGTGATGGAACAGATCGCGCGGGGGGCCTCACGGAATTTCACCTCATGGACTCGGGCGGAGACAGTCACTGTTTCGCCATTCACGGTACTGCCAACGATCTTCGCTGCGATTTTGCCGGAAGAGTTCCAACTGTCAACCGACGACAGCCTGCTCATGCTTTGCGCCGCAACCTCGAAAACGAACATCGCCTGGAGCAAGGTGCCACCAAACATCGGCGTTGCAATGTCGGGGTCACTATGGATCGGTCCGTCGGTCGCGATCAGCGCTCCGAAATGGTCGATCAGTTCCTGGTTGACGGATATATCGCAAGGCTCCAAAGCGAGCCCTTTACGTTCGGTCTCGCTGAGATCCAGATCGAAGAGGCCGAAGTCAAAGTCACGGTTTCCCACCGTGTCAGATCCGTTTGATTTCCCGGGCAGCGCGAAGGTCTTATAGACCGTCATGCAGTGCTTGCCACCGGAGTGAACACGTTTCTCAATAACGAATCCCGCTCGACCCCGACGGATAAATCGGTCGGCCACGGCAACATCCACGACACAATCAGTGCCGGGATCAATCGAGTGATGGAAAGACACAGCTTCCTTGCTATGGACTGTACCTTGGGGTAGGTCAACGAAGTGCTTGATGGCATGCAGCGTGTCATAAGCGAGGTTTGCCCAACCAGATTCACCGTAAAGAGAACCTTCGGGATCCACAACTTTCTGGAATTCTTCCACGTCGGAGTGTTTCAACGGAAGTTGGAATGAACCTAGTTCCTGGCCTACTTCAAGGTCGTTCCAGCTCAATTTCGTTTGTGTAGCCATATCCCTGTTCCTCACACCCCGTCTGCCAGCGACAGATCAGGCAAGTCTTTTTTGCGTATCTTTCCCGTTGCCGTTCTTGGCATGTCCGACGTGATGTGGACCTTCGGTACTTTGTAAACGGCCATATGTTCCTTGGCCCACGCCTCAAGCGCAGCAGCGTCGAGGGTCGAAAGTGGCTTTACTTCGACGAACGCGTGCACCGATTGTCCGGTCTTCTTGTCTGCCGCTCCAATCACTGCGACGGCGTCCACTTCCGAGTGCCGCCCGAGGAGAACTTCAACCTCGGAAGGGAAGACGCTCATTCCGTTGACTTTGAGCATTTCCTTTTGTCGTCCTAGATAATTAAGGGCACCGTTAGGCGATAACTTACCAATGTCACCAGTGAAGACCCATCCATTCACGAGCGCTTCAGCAGTCTCTTCAGGGTTGTTCCAATAGCCCTTGAAATTCGACGGGGACCTCAAAGCGATCTCACCTGTATCTCCCCCGTCCACGAGTGCGCGGGACTTAGGGTCAACGATCAGAACATCGGTGCCGGGCATCGGAAGACCGACAAAGACTGGTTCGTTGCGAAGGTCGAAATCGTCGACTTCCAGTCCCGTCGTGAAGGTATTGGATGTATGAGACTCGGTCATGCCGAAACTTGATTCCCGCAGGACGCTACGGCCACCCGTGGCTTCTTCCCACTGGCGTCGAATATCGATCGAGAGCTTTCGAGTGAAGGACATGGCCCGAAGATGTCGGAGACTCCCAAGCTGTTGCTCCGGTCGCTCAGCCAGCGAGAGCAGTTCCAGGTAACTCTCCACAACGCCACTCATGGCGGTAACGTTGAACGCCTCGATTGCCTCTAGGACGGCGGGCGCGTCCCACCGTGCCATCAGGACGATCGTTGCCCCCGCAAACAGCGGCGCCAAGATTCCATTGTTCTCTCCGGAGATCCAGAAGATCGGGGTGAAAGCAATGACCGTCTCATCAGGCTCTGACTCTTCGCCGCCGATGCCCCACGCTATTGCGCAATTGTGTGCTGCTACCACCATGTTGGCCTGGGTATGAATACATCCTTTGGGGACACCCGTAGTTCCGCCGGTGTAGTTCAAGGACGCGATCGCTTCGGCGTCTGTGGTTATCGAGGTAATCGGTTTGCTCTGTATTAGTTCATTCCATACGTCGTCAGAACCAGTCGGCGTTTTGCTGGCCAAGAAGGACGGAACTCGAATCGTGGGGTGCAACGGGACCATCGAGGCCACATTGATCGTCCGATACGACCGTACCGTCTTAAGTTCAGCCGATTGGACAAGTTCATCGAGATAATCCGCACCAATTAGCACGGAAATCCCGGCGTCGTTGATCTCGTATTCGAGTTCACCGCGCTTGAACATGGGGTTCAGGGGAACATGAACCAGTCCCGCTTTGAGAATACCCAGCATGAACACGATGAACTGCGGACAATTCGGAAGGAAGAGACCCACTCGGTCTCCGACTGATGCTCCATTGGAAAGCAACCAGCCGGCAAACGAGTCACTCCAATCGTCTAGCTGACGATAGTTGATCTCCGTACCGTAGAAGTTTATCGCAGTGCGTTCTGGACAAGATTCGACGCTCGCCTGAAAGAGCTCTACGAAGGTCCGTCCCTTGAGGTCCCCCGGAATCTCCCGAGGTACATGAGTGGGCCACAACTCAGCCTGCAGTTCCCGCAATTCTGCGACGCGTGATTCAACAGCCTCGGTCCAATCCGTCATGTTAGATATTTCGACCACCAGAAACCTCCACCACGATTCCGGTGACGTATGAGGCCAGGTCAGACCCCAAGAACAAGGCAGCATTGGCAACATCGCGAGGGTCGCCTGCGCGTCCCAGCGGAATATCCTTTTCCCGCTCAGCAAAGATGTCAGCCGGCATCGCCGCCGTCATCGCTGTCTTGATCAGGCCGGGCTGAATCGCGTTGACGCGTACACCCTTAAAGCCGACTTCCTTGGCTGCCGATTTTGTCAGTCCAACGATTCCAGCTTTCGCCGCTGCGTAATTTGTCTGGCCAATGTTTCCGACTTTTCCGGAGATCGAGGAAAGATTCACGATCGACCCGCTGCCCTGTTCCCGCATCACCGAAGCAGCACCGCGGGTACCAAGCCAACAACCACGCAGGTGGACTTGGATTACCTGGTCGAACTCATCCGTCGTCATGCGACGCATGGTCGCGTCACGAGTGATACCTGCGTTATTGACCATCACATCGAGTGAGCCGTACTTTTCCTGCACCTGTCGCACAAGGTTCTCAACGTCTTCTTCTTGCGTTACGTCAGCTGCGATAGAAGTGGCTTCGTATCCATCGTTGCGAAGTTCAGACGCAGCAGCCTCGGCAGCATCTCCATTGATATCCGAGATCACGACGGAGGCGCCGTTTTCCACGAATACCTGCGCAATAGCGCGACCGATTCCTTGAGCAGCTCCCGTCACCACTGCACTTTTGCCTTTGAGAAGCGTCATGTCACACCCATTCAATCTGATCGTCGAGGGAAGAGTGCCAGCGTATGCCAGCTCACACTCATTCTGGCATATATTATATACAGTGACAAGAAACGACACTGAGTGTCTACTGAAAACTAGCGGACTGCCTCGATTTAGAACCTCGCGATGAGCGGCCTGTGAGGTAGTCTGTATATTTAATATTGCAGGCTAGTCTTCCGCTGACAGAAAGTGACAGGCACCATGGCCGTACTCGCTGGGAACGCCGCTTCCTTTCAAAAAAAGCAGCTCAGCAACCATATCGCCGAGCATATTCGTGCAGAAATTCTCGCCGGGAACTATCCTCCAGGTAAGTTTTTACGCCTCGACGAGGTTGCCAAGGAGCTTGGTGTGAGCGTGACGCCCGTCCGTGAAGCATTCATGGCCCTGAGCGTAGAGGGATTCGTTCGTCACGCCGAACGGCGCGGTTTCTTGGTCACGCCTTTGAACTACACCGATTTCGAAGATCTCTACACCTTGCTGGCACAAGTTGCCGGGCGGCTTGCGGAACGAGCTGCGAGCGCAATGTCTACGGAGGACATTGCCGAGCTTGAGGCGATTCATGCGCGAATGCAAGAAGCCGCCGAACATTCAGATCCTGCAGAAGTTGAACACACGAATGATGAGTTCCATCGCGTCATTAACCGAGCTGCAAATTCGTCCAAGCTTGCTTGGATCCTCTTGAGCATCCTGAAATACGTCCCCAAACGCTTCTACGCTTCGATTCATGGGTTGACTCCCATGCTGTTGGAACAACATGAACGAATCCTCACAGCGATCAGAGATCGGAACCCGGCCGAAGCTTACGCCGCTATGTATGAGCATGAGAAAGTCTCCATGCGCTCAGTACTTGAGCACCTTGATCAGCAAGCACTGTTCAGCAAGCAGGTGGACCAGTGACGGAAACGGTTCAAGAGTTCAAAGCGGTTGTCCCACTCCGGTGGTCCGACCAAGACATCAACGGTCATGTCAACAACGCGAAAATCGTCACCGCCATCGAAGAATCACGTGTCCTCTGGCTCAATAAGGAGGCCGCGCGAGAAGGACTCACCACGTTCAACGTCCCGAAAGTAGTCGTCTCCCTCGACGTCCAATACAAGAGCCCCGTATCCGGCGAATACGAACTTACCGTCTATGTCTGCACCGAGCGGATCGGGAATACTTCGTTCACGCTTCGCTACCGCGGCGAACAAAACGGGAAAGAGGCATTCGTTGCTCGAACAGTCCTCGTGACGCTCGATCGTAAAACCCAGAAACCCCGAAAACTCGACGATCGTGAAATTGCTTACCTTCAGCGCCACTCGGCCAAGTCCTCAGAACAAAGTTCCCGGGAGGAATCGTGAAAGCGATCTCTCCCGGGAACCATGGTGGATGTGATTATGTCTTCGGTCAGAAATTACTGACCCACGTCGCTCAGCTCAATGTCGCGCCAGGCGTCCCGACGTTCACCGTCAGCCGACGTGTCCTCGGCGAGCGCGGTGATCAGCTCATCCACCTCCGCCGTGTCGTAGGGCGGTTCGGCGTCCTCGCTGTCGGCTTCGTAGCCGAGGGTCTGGATCACCATCGACGTCGCGTCCTCAGAGCAGGTGACATAGGCGTGGGTGATGAGTGATCCGCCGCCCTCCATCGGACCGGAGTTCACGAACTCGCTAACCCCTTCCGCGTCCTCGCGCACGGCTTCACCCTCGGCCACCGGGGTGTCGCACTCGGCCAGCGGCGTCGCCGGATCATCCGCGGTAAACACCTGGGTGCTGCCCGAGCGGGTCTCCTCCGGGGCCACCCCGGTGGTGAACGAACAGCCGAAACCCTGAGCCCCGGAGATCTGCTGGTCCGTGGGGTTCAGCTGCACCGGCCCATAGTCCTGGGGGTTTGCAGTATTGAGGTGGCTGGCGGAGAAACGGAGCAGGTCCTCGCCCCACATTTCGTCAAAGCACGCTTCGACCGCAGCCTGCTGCAGGTTCTGCCGCATCTCAGCGATGACCTCGTCTGGGTCGGCGTCGTCGGACCCACCCGCCTCCCCGGTAGCCTCGGTCGTTTCATCCGTGGCATCCGTGGCTTCTGTTCCAGCCGCGGTCTCCGTGGCACCGGTGTCGGCGTCGGCCGCTGAGGACTCCTCCTGGGCTGGCGACGACGGAGCCGATTCGCCCTCGCCGTTGCTGGAACCGCAACCCGCCAGAGCCAGCGCGGCGACGGCCGCCAGCGCGAGAGATCGGGTGGAACGGAGCGAGAAGGGTGCCGTCGGAGATTCGGTGAAGCGCGGTGACATGGAGAAATCCTCTCTGCGTGGAACTTCGGTCAGCCTCGGGCCGCGTCACGACCCGAGCCTCCGAACAGGGTAGCCACGAAACGTCCCCACATGCCCGACCTCACCTACGGTGTTGGAATCAAGATTCAGTCACGGCTCAAACACAGTGCGATGACACCATCAGGGCGACATGCAAAAAATCCGGCAAATTCTTTAAACGTCGGTAGAACGTGTCAAAACTCTTGTCATGTCGGGCGCCACCTCTCGAGCTCCTCAGAGCTGGTCGAGCGTCAGCATCGGGATCACCTGATAAGCGGGCTCCTCATAAGGATGCGCCGCCAGCATCTGCTCGACAATCTCGCGCGCCCGATCCCGTGGAGCCACCACTTCAACTCGGTCTTCCGCCACCTCTTCCGGCTGCCCGACCGCGCCGATCGTGGGCTGCGCGCCCTCCAACGGCGTGAAACGACCGGTCCCCGAGGTCGACCACGAGCACCCGCGATAGTCGCCGATCCGCCCTGCGCCAGCCTCATCGAGGGCACGGCGCAGGGCGTCGGCGTCGTCGTGCGGCACATAGACCACGATGACGACGAGCTCGTCCGCAGCAGAGCCTGCGGTCATCAGCGTCCCAACTTGGACAGGATTGCGGTCAGCGCGGCACGGGTCCCGGTGGTGAGCGTGGGCTCGATCTCGGGGAGGAAGTGCGGCGAGTGGTTTACCGGGATCTCGCCGGAGTCCAGGGTCTGCTGGTTGTAGCCGCCGAAGAACCAGAACACGCTGGGCACCCCGATCGCTTCGGTCAGCGCGCCGAAGTCCTCGGAGCCCATCGGCGGGGCCACCTGCGTCACCGCCTCCTCGCCAAGCTCGTTGCGCAGGGCGGTCACGAGCAGTTCGGTCTGCTCCGGGTCGTTGTAGTTGCGCGGGAAGGAGGAGATCTCCTCGATGATCGGCTCCGGCGCCCCGGAAACTGCGGCTTCACCCAGGATGATCCGGCGCAGCGCCGAGAGCACCTGGTCGCGCACCTCGGGGCTGAGGTTGCGCACGTTCAGGGTGAGCTCGGCTTCGGCCGGGATGATGTTCTCCTTGAGTCCGGCGTGGAAGGTTCCCACGGTCACGACGGCGGATTGACGCGGATCGATCTCCCGCGAGACGACCCCCTGAAGGCGAGTGACGATGTGAGCGCCGAGCACGATGGGGTCGATCGAGTCCTGCGGCTGGGAGCCGTGGGAGCCGCGTCCGCGCAGGGTGACTCGCCAGGAATCGGCCAGGGCCATGGCGTCGCCCACCGCGTAGTTGATGGTGCCGGTCAATGCGGGCATTACGTGCTGGCCGTAGACCACCTCGGGTTTCGGGGCGCGGTCCCAGAGCCCGTCGGCCACCATGGCCTTCGCGCCGGCCGCGGTTTCCTCGCCGGGCTGGAAGATGATTACCAGGGTGCCGGCCCAGGCCTCGCGGTTCGCCACCAGCCAGCGCACCGCCGTCACGGCGGTGGCCATGTGGGTGTCGTGCCCGCAGCCGTGCATGGTGGGCACCTCGGTGCCATCCTCGAGGCGGCCTGTCGCGGTGGAAGCGTAGTCGACGCCGGTATCCTCGGCGATGGGCAGCCCGTCGGTGTCGGCGCGGAAACCGATGACCGGCCCCTCGCCGTTGCGCAGGATCCCCACCACCCCGGTGCCGCCGCAGCGGAAGTGCTCGATGTCGAGTTCGTCGAGGATTCCTTCGAGGCGTTCGGCGGTGGCGTGCTCCTGCATCGACAGCTCCGGGGCGCCGTGGAGTTCGCGGTACAGCTGATGCATCTGATCGATCAGCGTGGATTCAAGGGCGGGTAGACGGCTCATCGTCCGGAGACCTCCTGGTCATCATGTCGGGTATCGGTGTCAGCTTCATTCTCGTCGTCGGCGGCGCTGCTGTCTGCGGTCGCCGAGCGGTCGCGCAGCACCCACGCCAGGGCGGCGGTTGCGAACACCACAATGAAGGTGCCGTAGAACGCCATCGCCGGGAACACGGGGATGATCACGAACGTCATCACCGTCGCCAGCGCGAAGGCGATCACGGTGGTGCGCGGCGCCTTCTGCGAAACGATGGCCTGGATCAGCACCCCGCCCAACACCGACGGCACGATGAAAGACTGGATCACGCCGATGACGTCGGTCGGGATGATACTCACCACCCAAGTGCCCAGAATGCCGACAAAGATCAGCAGCGAGAGCAGATGCACGACGACGGCGCCGCTGATCGCCATCAGCGCGGCGAGCTCTCCGCGCCGGGTGCCGGCTTTGGCGCCCACGGTGGTTTGCGCCATCATCGCCGCCGGCAGCAACTTGTTGGAGATGTTGCCGATCATGAACACCTGGTACATGGCGGATTGGCCCAAGATCGGGAAGTAGGTCAGCGGCTCGACGATCCAGAGCACACCGAACACCCCGGCCACCGCGATGAACGCCGTGAGGATCCGGGTGGTGTTGAGATCGAGCCCGGCGAAGAACACCAGGTACAGCGGGGCGGAGAGTGAGACCAACAGCCCAATGATCATCGTGATCCGACCCCAGCGGGCCGTGGTGCGGTCGAAAGTGGCCAGCCCGGAGCTGGTCTGTTCAGCGGAGAGTGTCATGGGGAATCATCCTTGAGAAGTTCAGGGAGCGCTCGGGCTCAGGCCGCGGGGAACCACTGGAGCTGCGTGCTGGTGTAGGCCATCGCCAAACCGGCGATGATGGCGAAGCCCAGCGACCATTCGCGGATCCAGCGCCGGTGCAGGCGGGCGGAGAGATAGAGGCAGAGGCCGACGACGGCGGCTGAGGTGATGAAGGCAACCACGTGCGTGCCGGACTTGGGCAGCTCAGCGAAGCCGAGACTGAAGAAGGCACCCAGCAGGGCCGCGCCCGGGATGATGGTCATCACCAGCGGGCTGACCTGGCGCATCTTGCTGTCGCCGCGCTTGAGGATCGGGGTGAGGATCAGGGTGGAGAGAATCCACATGGCCCCGCCCATGCTCATGGCGGTGAAGGCCACCGCGAAAACCTCTTGGGTGTAGGTCGGTCCCCCGAGCTCCGCGCCCATGGTGCCAGCCGCGATCGCCGCAGCGCCGGTTTCGAAGGAGACGGAGCCGATCAACCCGATGCGCATCAGGGTGGCAGGTGTACCGAAGATCGCCAGCAGTGCCACGGCGACGAGCGCCACCGCGAGCGAGGGGCCGATCGAGGTGATCGCCCCGGTGCGGAAGGAGGTGCGCAGATCGGCGGAGGACATACCGACTTCGGGGGCGACCTTCCGGGCCGCGCGCACGTAGATGATGGTCTGGACGATGATCACGGCGAAGACGCCGAAGGCCAGCACCCACAGTAGGGGCATGTTGGCCAACGCCAGCACATTCGTCGACTCAGCGTTCGTTGCGATGGTCATGGGAGGCTCTTCCGGACGCGATGAACAGGACAGTTGCGCGCCCCTCTGTTCCTGACCTGAGAGATTGGCGGCTATGGATGGGCCGCTTGCCCCGTCGGTGAGGCGCATGCACTGCGCCTGCTCTCCAGAGTCCGCACGGTCGCTGCTGTCCGGGTGCCTGAGAGTTTTCGGGCGATTGCTCCTTCGGCGTCCTCACTCATCGGTGGGGATCTCTCCAACAGCGATACAGCGGAGTGTTAGTCAGCATACACACGATTATGGCGTGCGTCACACATTTTTTGGCGCCGCAGACCCGAGGCCACCGCACATCGGGCTCGACCACGTCCAAAAAAATCAAGGAAGCCGGCCCCTATAGCAGGGGCCGGCTTCCTCAAATATTGCTTCTCTACAATAATCAGCGGGCGTCGGGATCCTGGTTCTTCGCCTCCGCTGCGAGCTCCTCCGCGCGGCGCAGCCAGTCATCGTGCTGTTGCGCCTGAGCATCGCGCTTCTCTGCACGGATCTCAAGGCGCTCCAGGCGAGACTCCAGCTCCGCGCGCACGCTCTCGCCTTCCGCGCCACTGACTTCACCCGCACCGGCACCTTCCCGGGACTCCAGTTCCTTGACGCGCTTCTTCAGTTTCTCAAGCTCGTCAGAGGAGCCCGAGCCGGGCAAGTCCCGACCGGTCACGGTGCCCACGACCATCACCACACCCCACACGATGACCGCCACGATCGCGATCCAGGCGAACCAAGGTAATCCTGGCATCAGATTGTCCTTTCGTTACCCCGTCGATGGTGACGGTCGGGAGCTTACTTGATGGTCTGACCCGCGGAGCCCAGGTTCTGGCAGGCCTCCACGATGCGGGCAGCCATGGACTCTTCGGCCTTAGCACCCCAGGTGCGCGGATCGTAGAGCTTCTTGTTGCCAACTTCACCGTCGACCTTGAGTACGCCGTCGTAGTGGGTGAGCATGTGCGTCACCACCGGCCGAGTGAAGGCGTACTGGGTGTCGGTATCGATGTTCATCTTGATCACACCGTAGGAGACGGCGTCGGAGATCTCCTGCTCGGTGGAACCGGACCCGCCATGGAAGACCAAGTCGAAGGGGCGGTCCTTCCCGAGCGTGGCACCGACCTCGCGCTGGATCTCGTCCAGAATCTCGGGGCGCAGCTTCACATTGCCGGGCTTGTAGACGCCGTGGACGTTACCGAAGGTCAGCGCGGTCAGATAGCGACCATTTTCGCCGGCGCCCAGCGCCTCCACGGTGGCCAGGCCGTCAGCGACGGAGGTGTAGAGCTTGTCGTTGATCTCGTTGGCGACACCGTCTTCCTCGCCGCCGACCACGCCGATCTCAACCTCGAGGATCTGACGGTTGGCGCGGGTGCGCGCCAGCAGGTCCTGACCGATGCGCAGGTTCTCCTCGAGGGTCTCGGCTGACCCGTCCCACATGTGGGAGTTGAAGAAGGGGTCGCGCCCCGCCTTGACCTCTGCCTCAGAGGCATCGAGCAGCGGCAGCACGAAGCCCTCGAGCTTGTCCTTCGGGCAGTGATCCGTGTGCAGGGCGATGTTGACGTCGTAGCTCTTGGCGACTTCGCGCGCGAAGGCGACCATGGCCAGCGAGCCCGTCACCATGTCCTTCACCGACGAGCCGGAGAAGTACTGGGCGCCACCGGTGGATGCCTGGATTATGCCGTCGGAACCGGCCTCGGCGAACCCGCGGATCGCGGCATTCAGAGTCTGCGAGCTGGTGACGTTGACCGCCGGATAGGCATAACCGCCGTTCTTGGCGGAATCGATCATCTCTGCGTACTTGTCCGGGGAAGCGATAGGCATGAAGGCTCCTTGATTCACGTTGTCGACCGTTGTTCCTCAGTCTATCCAGACGAGCCCGGGATGTAGACCGCTGCGTCCCCGACGACCTTAGACCACGGCGAACCACAGGTACCCGATACCGAAAGACGCAGGTAGACGGCACAGGTGACCTGCCGGTAGCCTCAGGGACACTGTGCCGTGATATACGTCACAGTCACAACGAGGAAGAGGTACCCTGATGCCCTTACGCACCCAGCACTCTGTCCACCTGAACCGTCCAGGACCATGGCGTGCACTGGCCGGGACAGCCGCCGCGCTCGCTCTGGTCGCCACCACCCTGCCCGCCGCCCAGGCGGACGAGATTCCGCCGGAGACTGAGGCGCCGCAGAACGAACTGGCCCCACAGCCCGACGCCGCAGCACCGGCACAACCAGCCCCACAGACACTCGAGGTCAACGATCCCGATGCCCTGTACTCCGCCTTCTATGCGCAGCCGGAGGCCCTGCCCGCCGCCCCCGGGGAGCTCATCCGGCAGGAGTCCTCCAACTTCTACCTCGGCCCCGCCCAGCTGGTACGCATGGGCGCCTCGTCGACGCGCATCATGTACTCCACCACCAATACCCACGGCGAAATCGTCGGCGTCACCGGCACCGTGCTCGAGTCCAAGAACAGCTGGCAGGGCTCCGGTCCCCGCCCCGTGGTGACCTATGCGGTGGGCACTCAGGGCGTGGCCAACCAGTGCGCTCCGAGCGTGCAGGGCGAGACCGGCACCAATTACGAATCCGCCAGCATCAACGCACTGCTCCTGGCCGGGTACAACGTGGTCGTCACCGACTACATCGGGTTGGGTACCGAAGGGGTCCACACCTTCATGAACCGCAAGGACCAAGGGCACGCGGTGCTCGACGCGGCCAGGGCCGCCACCCAGGTCGGGATCGACTCGATCGAACCGGAATCTCCCGTGGCCGTCGTCGGCTACTCGCAGGGAGGCGGCGGCGCCGGAGCCGCCGCAGAACTCGCCGAGGAGTACGCGCCCGAGCTACCGCTGACGGCTGCTGTTGTTGGCGCTCCTCCCGCTGACCTACAGCAGGTCGCCGCGAAGATCGACGACTCGATCTACTACCCGTTCCTAGTGTTCGCGTTGCAGGGCTTCGCCGAGACCTACGGGTTGGACCGCTCCGAACTGCTTAATGAAGAAGGTCTGGCGCTCTTCGACGAAGTCTCGACGCATTGCACCGTGGACGCACTGTTCTCGAGCAAATCGGTGGATTCCTCGTCGCTGACCACCACCGGACTGACCATGGCCGAAATGACGCATCAGGAACCTTTGAAGTCCATCGCCGAAGAGCAGCAGCTCGGCGTCAATGCCGCGCCTCCGGTGCCCACTCTGATCAATCACTCCCTGACCGATGATGTGATCCCCTACCGCACGGGTCGCGATCTCGCGGGACGCTGGTGTGCAGCCGGCACCGAAGTTACCTTCCACCATTCGCTCATGCCGACCCATATCGGCGGCTACGTCGGATCGTTCATTCCGATGCTGTCGTTCCTGGACCGTCAGTTCGCGGGCAAATCATCCTCGAATCACTGCTGGCAGTTCCGCTGAGCCGACACTAGGAGGTAGCCCTGACGCGGCGTCCGTGATGCGATGAGGTGATGGAGACCGTTGCCAACACCCACGACGCCACAGGGAAGAATCCACAGCACCGGCACCCGGTGACGAAGACGGTGATGCTCATCGTCTTCCTCCTGGTGCCGGTGCTGGTGGGTTTCGTGGGCAGCATGCTCACCACCAATCAAGTCGACGGCTGGTACGCCTCCGCAGACCAAGCTCCCTGGACGCCGCCCAATGCGGTGTTCGGGCCGGTCTGGACGGCCCTGTATCTGATCATGGGCCTCGCTGCCTGGCTGGTGTGGCTCCGCCCCAGATCTGCCGGGCGTCGCACGGCCCTCACCTGGTTCGTCGCGCAGCTGGCGCTCAACAGCGTGTGGAGCCCTGCCTTCTTCGGCGGCTACCCATTGTGGGGGTCGGCCGCACTGTGGATCGCGTTCGCGATCATCGTGGCACTGCTGGTGAGCCTGGTGATGACAATCCGCCAGTTCTGGTCGGTTCGCACCCTCGCCGCGGTGCTGTTGCTCCCCTACCTGCTGTGGGTCACCTACGCGAGCACACTCAATCTCTATATGGCGCTCTTCAACTGAGGCTCGAGCCCCGGCACCGCGTTCACCGACGAGTCGATAACGCGATGAACACGCACGCTCATCTCACAAAGATCGCCCCGCACACGAAAAATTGTGAGATTAGAGGGGTGCCTAATCGCACAATCGGGTTCAAAACAGCCCGGATCGTGAGATTTTGTGAGATTAGAGGTTTCCTGTGCTCTTCGGGAGAGACGCGTGCTGCCGGACCCAGGAGTGCATTGCGATGCCAGCTGCCACCCCGGCGTTGATGGACCGAGTGGATCCGAACTGCGCGATGGAGAGAGTCGCGATCGCGTTCTGGTGAATCTCCTCCGAGAGCCCGGGCCCCTCTTGTCCGAAGACCATCACGCAGCGCTCCGGGAAGGTATAGGTCTCCACCGGCACCGAGTCCGGGAACAGATCCACACCCAGCACGGGCAGTTGTTCCGCGGCGGCCCACCTGAGGAATTGCTCCACGCTTTCGTGGTGGTGCACATGCATGTACCGATCGGTGACCATCGCTCCGCGTCGGTTCCAGCGGCGCCGACCGATGATGTGCACACCGGCAGCGTTGAACGCGTTGGCGGTGCGCACGACGGTGCCGATGTTCATATCGTGCTGCCAGTTCTCGATGGCCACATGGAGGCCATGGCGGCGCGAATCCAGATCGGCAACGATGGCCTCGAGCGTCCAGTACCTGTAGTGATCGAGGACGTTGCGCCGGTCTCCCTCGCGCAGTAGCTCAGGATCCCACTGCTCTCCGTCAGGCCACGGTCCCTCCCAGGGGCCAACCCCGACTTCGCGAGGCTCTTCCTCAGGCACGGGGGCGGTCAGACAGTGCCCACGCAGCACCGGAGGCGACTCCGGTAACGGTCAGCACGGCCGGCCAAGCACCAATCTTCTTGGCCAGAGGATGCGACAGCCCGAAGCCGAGCAGGTACACCGCAGATAGGGCGGCGGTGGTTCCAGCACCGCGCTTGGCGGCCCAGGTACGGCCGGCATAGACGCCAGCCGCGCCAAGCACGACACCGCCCAGGGCACGCACCTTGGTCACGCGGGCAGCGGCAAAGCCACCGATCAGACCGGCAATCACCACAGGGGCGGTCTCCACGGAATCAGCAGCGGGAAGCAGGCTACGGGAATTCTTCTCAGTCATGGTCTCGAGCCTAGTCCCTCAGTCGAGCCCGAGGTCGGACTTAGAGTAGGCGAACAGGTAAGGCACACCGGCTTCGTCGGCGATGCGCTCAGCGGCCCCGGTATCGCGATCAACGATCACCGCGACAGCCTGAATGTCGCCACCGGCGGCGCGCACGCCCTCGACCGCGGTCAGGGCAGAACCACCGGTGGTGGAGGTGTCCTCCAGGACGACCACCTTGCGGCCGTCAACACCGGGGCCTTCAACCTGGCGACCCATGCCGTAGGACTTCTGTTGCTTGCGCACCACGAACGCGTCGATCGGGCGGCCCTGGTCACCGGCGGCATGCACCAGCGCGGTACCCACGGGGTCCGCGCCCATGGTGAGACCACCGGCGGCCTCGAACTCGATGCCAGCCTCATCCAGGAGGTTCAGCATCACGCGCCCGACCAGCGGCGCCGCTTCGTGGTGCAGGGTGATACGACGCAAATCGATGTAGTAATCGGCTTCCTTGCCCGAGGAGAGCGTGACCTTCCCTCGCACGACGGCGAGTTCACTGATCAGCTGGCGAAGGCGTTCGCGGTCGGCGGCAATGTCGTGCGCGGCGGCAGAGGTGTTCGCAGAAGTCATAGGACCATCCTAATCGCCCGGAACCAGCAGGCCCGGAACGGCGAATCTCAACGCCACCACGCATGATTCCCCGTCATCGGGTTAGACTATTGGCCAGATCACCGCAACCGGTTGCAAGCCGTTGTGCTGTCATCTCTGCACCTTTGAGAAAGGCAACCTTATGAGCACCGTGTCCGAGTCCTACCTGGTCGGCCTCATCGGCGACGGCATTACCGCCTCGCTGTCCCCGCCCATGCACGAAAAGGAAGGACGCGAGCACGGCCTGCTCTACCTCTACCGCCCGGTGGATCTCACCGCTCTCGGGCTGGGTCCGGAGCATGCATCGCGTCTCCTCAAGGCCGGCATCGAGCTGGGTTTCAACGCCTTCAACATCACCCACCCGGTCAAGCAGCTCATCATGGAGCACCTCGATGAGATCGATGACGACGCCCGCGCCCTGGGCGCGGTGAACACCGTGCTGATCCGTGATGGCAAGACCATCGGTTACAACACCGACTTCTCCGGCTACACCACCGGCCTGGAGCACAATCTCGACAACCCGGACTACAGCAACGTGGTCCAATTGGGCACCGGCGGCGCAGGGGCTGCAATTGCCTACGCCCTACTGCGGGCAGGTGTCGAGAAGCTCTCCCTCATCGATCTTGACGCCGACCGTGCCCGCGAGCGCGCCGAGTCCCTGCAGCAGCAGTTCCCGAAGCAACAGGTCATTGCCGTCGAGCACGGAGATCTGCAGTCCGCGCTGACGGACGCCACCGGCTTCGCCCAGTGCACCCCGGTGGGCATGAACATCCATCCGGGCCTGCCGGTGGACCCGACCTGGCTGCCGAATGGGTCGTGGGTTTCCGACGTGATCTATCTGCCGCGCAACACCGAGCTCATCGAGGCGGCCCGCGCTCGTGGGCTGCAGGTAGCCGATGGTGGCGGCATGGCCGTGGGCCAGGCGGTCGATGCGTTCAAGCTGATCACCGGTATCACTCCGGATCAGGCGCGCATGAACGAGCACTTCCAGGAGCTCTCCGCACCGCAGTAGGACTGACCTCTTCAGGCCTCTTTGTACAGAGTTCTAGACATAACAAGGCGCTATGTATAGAACTCTGTACACAACAATTGGCGTAGCCATGAGGCATGTTCCAGCAGAGTCGCGCAGGTACTACGAGCTATGGGTCTCCTGATTGAAGCAGTGAGTGCCTTGGATCTACTCAAGAGGACCACGGGAAGACCCCGAAATGAGCGATGACTAGTACGATGACCAGAAGGGTCACCCCGCCGCACGCTGAATGAGGAGCATCATGCGCACGTCCATTGCAACCGTATGCATTTCCGGATCTCTGGAAGAGAAGATGCGCGCCGCCGCAGAGGTGGGCTTTGACGGTGTGGAGATCTTCGAGCAGGACCTGATGACCTCGCCCCTCTCCCCCGAGCAGGTAGTGGACCTGGCGCAAGAGCTCGGCATCACCCTGGATCTCTACCAGCCGTTCCGCGATCTGGAAGGCGTCAGCGAAGAGGTCTTTACCGAAAACCTATACCGGCTGGAAGAGAAATTCCGGCTCATGCAGCGCTTGGGCATGGACTTGATCCTGGTCTGCTCCAATGTGGGGACCGCCACCGATTGGAACGATGGCATTGCCATTGACCAGTTGGGACGTGCTGCGGATCTCGGAGCGAAGTACGGGATCCGACTCGCCTATGAGGCACTCGCCTGGGGTCGCTATGTGAACACTTACGAGCACGCCTGGTCACTGGTGGAGCAGGCAAACCGCCCCAATCTCGGTGTTTGCCTGGATTCCTTCCATATCCTGTCGCGCCGGTCGGACCCCTCCGCGTTCTCCACCATCCCCGCCGAGAAGATCTACTTCCTTCAGCTCGCCGACGCTCCCGAGATGATGATGGATCTGCTCTCCTGGTCGCGCCACTACCGGAACTTCCCCGGCGAGGGCTCCTTCGACCTGGTGAACTTCATGGTGGAGCTCACCCGTGCCGGCTACACCGGCCCGGTGTCACTGGAGATCTTCAACGACGTGTTCCGTCAGACCGACGTCGTGCGCACCACCCGTGACGCGCTGCGCTCCCTCGTCTGGCTGGCCGACGCCACCTGCGCCGCCCTGCCTGCCGCCGGCATTGACCCGGCTTCCGAGGCGAACACCATGGCACTCAAGGCCCTGGAACCCGTGGCGGCGCCGACCGGCTGGGACTACGCCGAGATCAAGGCCGAGGAAACCGAAGAAATCGCTTCCCTGCTGACCCAGCTGGGATTCACCGATCGCGGGATGCACCGCACCAAGGACGTTCGCCTCTTCGCCTCCGGCGACGCTCGCATCGTGCTCAACGAGCTGCCGCTCGGGGTCGCCGGATCGGTGATCGCCGGTCTCGGCTTCCAGTTGCCCGACCCGAAGACCTCCGCCGACCGGGCGCGTCACCTGCAGATCCCGCCAGCCCATCGCGCCAACCGCGCCGATGAGATGGTGTTGCGCGGCGTCTTGGCCCCCGACGGCACCGAGGTGTTCTTCGCCCCCGAGCAGAACGGTTCTCATCCGGGCTGGCTCACCGAGTTCGGTGACCCGAACCAGCAGGCCAGCGAGCGTGAGCTGGTCACCGGGCTCGACCACGTCAATCTCGCTCAGCCCTGGCAGCACTTCGATGAGGCGATCCTCTTCTACACGGCAGCTCTGGGCTTGGGAACCCAGCCTCCCGCCGACGTGCCCTCCCCGCAGGGCCTGGTGCGCTCCCAAGTCATGCGCACCACCGACGGCACGATCCGCATGCCGTTGAACATGGTGCCTCAGGTGCGCGATGTGGCGCCCACGCACAATCAGGGCACCGAGCGTGTGCCCACCGGCAACCACGAGCAGATGCGCCGTTCCGCCTACCCTCAGCATCTGGCTTTCGCCACGGACGACATCGTTACCCTGGCCCGGAACGCCGCCAACGCCGGGCTGCGGTTCCTGCCCGTGCCGGAGAACTACTACGAAGATCTGCAGGCCCGATTCCGCTTGAATCAGGACTTCCTCGACACCCTGCGCGAGCACCACCTGCTCTACGACCGCGATGACGAGGGTGAGTTCCTGCACTTCTACACCCGGACCATCGGCACGGTCTTCTTCGAAGTGGTGGAGCGCCGCAGCGGCTACAACGGCTATGGCGCACCGAACGCTCCGGTACGCATGGCCGCCCAGTACGCCATCGAACGGTACTGATCGGGTCTGACAGCACCACGGCGGCAACTCGCCGGGCGTTCCGCCCTGTGTGGGCTCGGGGGTAGCCTGAGGCGATGACCACGCACTATTTCACCGCCACCAGCCTGGACGGGTTCATCGCCACGGAGAATCATTCTCTGGACTGGCTCTTCGACCAGGACTTCGACCCCGAGGGGCCCATGGGATACCCGGGTTTCGTCAAGAACATCGGGGCGCTGGTGATGGGTGCGTCCACTTACGAGTGGCTGCGCAAGAACCAGGGGAGCTGGGACTACGAGGAACCGACCTGGGTCTTCGCCCATCGGGAGTTGCCAGCCCCGGAGGACAAGGACGTGCGGTTCGTCCAGGGCGACGTGCGCGACCACTTTACCGACATTGAGGCCTCGGCCGCGGAGAAGGACATCTGGGTGATGGGCGGCGGAGATCTGGCCGGTCAGTTCGCTGACGCCCAACTGTTAGATGAGGTGTGGGTGCAGTACGCGCCAGTCACCCTCGGGACTGGCGCGCCACTGCTCCCACGTCAGCTGCAGCTTGAGTTGGTCGACACCGTGCAGAATCGCAGTTTCGTCTGCGCACGGTACCGGACCAATTACACAGCGGTGTAGCCACCATCCACGAGGTGGTAGCTGCCGGTGATGAACGAAGCTTCCTCGGACAGCAGGAACCGCACCAGAGCTGCCACCTCTTCAGAGCGGCCCAGTCGACCCAACGGGTGCTTGGCAATGAGTGCCGAGCGGAACTCATCCGGCAATCCCCGCAGCAGCGGGGTGTCGATGTAGGCCGGTCCCACGGAGTTCACGCGCAACCCCTGGGGCCCGTATTCGGCCGCCGCGTTCTTCGTCAGGCCAACCACGCCATGCTTGGCCGCGGTGTAGGCGCCATTACCCAACGCAGCCACGGTGCCGTGAATCGAGGCCATGTTCACGATCGAGCTCTCGGCTGCGCCAGCCTCCAGCATCGCCGGAATCTGATAGCGCATGCCGTAGAGCACCCCGTTGAGGTTGATGTTGATGACGTTGTTCCAGTCGTCGACGTCCACCTCCCCGGCAGGTGCCTGGGCTCCGCCGATGCCGGCATTGTTCACGGCGTAGTTGAGCTGCCCATACGTATCCACTGCGAAGCGGACGGCCTTCTCATTGTCTTCCGGCAGTGAGGTATTCACCTGAATCGCGGCGGCCTCGCCACCAGCTTCCTTGATCTCGGCGACCACACGCTCCGCGCCCTCGAGATTGAGGTCGGCGACCACGACATTCACACCACGCTCGGCGAGATCTTTGGCGACGGCTTCGCCAATTCCTGAACCGCCACCGGTCACGAGCCCTGTCTTACCTTCGAATGCCATTGCGCTCTCCTGAGAACTTGAGAAAATGCCATCGCGCCGCTGCATTCGCCTCGATACGATGGGGCCATCAGCGGCGACGAAAGGGACCATCACCATCATGACTATGTATCGGGATAGTGATATTGCCGAGCCTATCCAGCTCTTCGGCTTTACGGAATACGGAACCGAGAATGTCACACAATTCTTCACCGTCCCTTCACCTCAGCCGGCTGCAGACCAGGTGCTGATCACTCTGCGGGCCTCCGGGGTGAACCCCGCCGACATCAAGGTCCGCAACGGCGAACGTCAAGGGTCGGTACCTGTCGAGTTCCCCATGGCGATGGGACGAGAAGCCGCCGGTACGGTGCTTGCGGTGGGCGAGAACGTGAGTCATGTAGCCCCGGGCGACCGGGTCTTCGGAGCCACCGCAGCTGGGAGTGGCTCGTTCGCAGAGCGGGTGCTGCTCTCAGGCTCCAGCGTCACCCACACCCCGGACGGGGTCAGCGACGCGGAAGCCGCGTCGATCCCCGTCTCGGTCGGCACCGCCTACGATGCCCTCGACGAGCTCGATCTGCCCGCCGGATCCACCGTGCTGGTGCTGGGGGCTGGCGGCGGCGTGGGCACCGCTGCTTGTGGGCTCGCGAAGCTCCGAGACATCCGCGTCCTGGGGGTAGCCTCGGCTGCAAAGAAGGAATTGGTCGAGACATTACGCGCCGAGCATGTCGAGAAGGGTGAGTGCTGGGTCGGGCGCGTCCAAGCGGTGGCCCCGGACGGCGTCGACGCCGTCATCGATGCCGTGGGCGGCGAAACGCTACGCGCCGCGGCACAGCTACTGAAGAAGCCTGGTGCGATTCGGTCGGCAGCCGATCATCAACTTGCGGCTGACTTGGGTGGATCGGCTGTACAGCGGCGGCGCACCACCACAGTTTTTGCCGAGATCGCCGAGCTGATCAATCGAGGGTCCTTCACACCGATCGTTTCCGAATCCTACGACTTCTCCTGCGCCGCCGAGGCGGTGGCGCAGGTCGAGTCCGGACATGCCGTGGGCAACGTGGTGATCACCCAAACTGAGTGAAAGATGAGAGCCGTCTCATTTTTTCCTCATCGTCTGCTCACAGAAATGTCCCAGGCTGACGTGATCAACATCCTGAAGGAGAGAGATCATGTCACTCATCATTGCTTTGGCCACCGACCTCATTGCCATCACCATCCTGGCGTACGTGCTGTACTTTCGCAGACACCGGCGGCGTGACCTGCTGCTGTCCTATGTCGCGCTGAACATCGGCGTGGTCGCCGTGACCATCGCCCTAGGCTCGGTGGAAGTCGGCGTCGGACTCGGCATGGGCCTGTTCGGCATTCTCTCCATCATCCGCCTGCGCTCGGACCAGATCACCCAGCAGGAGATCGCCTACTACTTCACCGCGTTGGCCCTCGGATTACTGGCTGGCCTCCACCCGGAGCCGATGTGGATCACCCCGGTGCTCTCGGCTCTGGTGCTCACTGCCATGGCCGTGTTGGATTCCCCGCTCGTCGCACCCACCACGCACCGACTGACCCTGACCGTGGACCGCGCCATCATCCATCACGAAGAACTCATCAGCTATTTGAAGGACCTTTTCCACGCTCAGTACGTGCGCGCTGAGGTGCTCGATATCGACCAGGTGCGCGACACCATGCTCGTGGATGTCCGGTACAAGGTGAAGCCCGGCGCAACGTCCCCTTCGAAATCGGACCAGCCCCGCGCACCGCGCGAGTCGATCGGGGCCTCCCGCGCAGT
This sequence comes from Micrococcaceae bacterium, assembly GCA_052084925.1. GTDB lineage: Bacteria > Actinomycetota > Actinomycetes > Actinomycetales > Micrococcaceae > CmP2. The sequence continues at coordinate 52,443 of JBQDEV010000003.1, read as the reverse complement.
GCACACCGGTAGCACCAACGCGGTGCGCGCCGCCGCTCGACCGGAAGGCATCCGATGAATACCGCAGCTGATTACACCACCCCGATCAGCCCGCTCATCGACGACATCGATGCGCAGCTCGAGCATCTTGAACCCATCACTCTGGAGGAGATCAACACTGAGGCACGGCTAATGACCCGCGTGGACCGGAAGTACTTCCTACCGCGGGAGCTGTTCTCCGAACTGATCGACGCTACCCGCGATGATTTCCGGGTGCTGACCATCGAGGAGAAGCGGCGGTTCATGTATCGCACCGTCTACTTCGACTCCCCCGAGTTCCGGTTCTTCCGGGACCACGTGCAGCGTCGGCGGCACCGGTTCAAGGTGCGCACCCGGACCTACGTGGATACCGGTACCTGTCACCTGGAGGTGAAGTCGAAGGGCTATCGCGGTCAGACCGTGAAGCAGCGCATCGATCACCCCATCGACCGACCCCGGCATCTCACCGCCGAGGGGACGGAGTTCATCGACTCCATCGTGGCCGATACTCCCGGACGGATCCCGCCCTCGGAACAGCTACAGCCGGTGCTTGAAACTCTCTATGACCGAGTCACCCTGTGCCACGACCATCAGCGACTGACCTGCGACCTGGATATTCGCGCGGTCAACGACGGCGAAAGCCACGTCGGGCCTCAGGATGTCTTGGTGGAGACGAAGTCCGAAGGGGGTGGGGGCCGCTGGGACCAGTTGCTCAAGGAGGCGGGCATCCGCCCGCATCAGGTCAGCAAGTACTGCGTGGCGGCCGCGCTGCTTTACCCCGAACTGCCGAGCAACCCGTGGGCGAGGACCATTGACCACTACTTCCGGTCGGCGGCCTAAGAGAGTCACCGGGCACCGTCACACAGATCGGGCGCTCACGTCGTACTCGGCGTGGGCGCCCTTTCGGCATGACGACACAGTCCGCCACGATCGCGGGGACGACGTCGAGTCAGCTGCGTTCCTCGATCGGATCTCGAACGATTTCGTCTGTCTCCACCAGATCGATTTCTGCGACCCCTCCGACTCCGTGGCTCAAGTCGTAGACCGTGACGTTTTCGACTCCGGGACGGCGTTCTCCAGTAACGGATGCGTCGATGGTGGGGAGATGCTCCTGGAAGTACTCGCGCAGCGGTTCGTCGCAGACGTAAAGGAAGGTTCCCCGGATTCCGCGGCTCATCAGTACTGCATAAATGTTTTGCACGTACGTCAGGATGTCGTCGTCAGAGTAAGAAATCCCGAGCTTCGGATTGTTCTCTTTGCCCTTCACATCGAAGTAGTGGGAGCGATCGAAGTACACGGTCTTTGTATCCGGATCCAGACGAAGATCGCGACCAATGATCACGCCTGCATAGTTGAGGTCATACCCCTGAACCGTGTGAATCGATCCCACTTCCTCCAGTGAGGACTTGCTATTGATCCAATCAGTCGCCGTCGAGTTCCAGCGCAGTTGAACACCATCTTCTTCGATATCGAAGGCCTGCTTATCGCCTTTGGATTTCCACCGCCAGGCGTATCCTGCGACGAGACGGGAGAGTCCGAATTTTCGTTCGCGCTCTCGAATGAGCTTCACCATGGATTGAAGGTCGCTGACCATGCCGAGTTCGTATTCGCCAAAATCTGGGCTGCTGGGCTCTGTCCGTGCCCCCTTGAGGAGGTCTCGGACGAACCCGAGGTAGTCAGAACCCGCACGCACTCGCATCTGAGTTTCGAGCTCATAGTATCGATGCGCTGCGGTAGCTCGATCTACGAGGTCACGGACGATTTCCGTGCGGATATCGGCCGGGCGCACCGCTTGTGCATCGTCCATGAGGAGAATCCGATGTCGCGATCGACGCTCGATCCAGTCAAGCTGGGTGAGCTCGGGTCGGTCTTCACCGAACAGCGCCTCATTGATGCTCTGGAAGCGCTTGTTCTGCGCGGCAGAGGGTTGATTCGCCCGGTGGTTAAGCCGGTGGGCCTCATCGACGATCAGCAAGTCAAAGTCGTCCTCAGCTTCACCGACCTGGAAGGGGGACAGAATCATGGTGGCATCGAGATCGGGCGTGTTCCTGAATACTTTGGTCACCGACTCTCGGAGTGACTGTTGCGGGATGACGAGCCCGATTTTGAAACCCGCCAAGAGCTGCCGATGAGCGTCGGTGAAGAATTCGGAGAAGATCGTGTCGTTGCTCCGCACTTCGTCATTGTCATGCCGCTCGATATCTCGGAGCAGCTTGATCAGGTAGATGGCCAAAACAGTTTTACCCGTGCCCGCTTTTCCCTGGATGACCGCAGTACTCTCCTGGCCGGACTCCAGGTCCTCGAGCAGCCGCTCCACGATCTCAGAACCGATGATCGCCTGATCATTCGTCGGTGCTTTGAACGGCGAGAGCTTATATAGATCTAGATTCCTGATCTCCTGGATACTGCGTGTGAAGAAATTGCGATGGCGCAGTTCTTCGAAGATCTCGTCAAAGCGCTCAAGATAGTGGATCCGATTGAAATAGTCGGAATCGACGATCCCTTCGTTCCGATTGAGCACGCTGAATTTACCGTCGCCAGCGAAGAGGCGGATCAGAAAGGACTCGAGGTCCAACGCGGCCGACTTGTTGAAGTCGTCGTCAATGATGACCTGCACTTGGGAGAGCCGACGTTTCTCCTGATGTTGATGATGCTGTCGCAGACGAGCGACCGCATTGCGTGTTTCGCCGATGTAGATCTCATTGTCGTTGTTGAGCGTGTACACCACGGGCCAGTTCTCAAGCTTCGAGCGCGAAGGTGGTGTGCCACGGTCGAGAACGGAAGACGGCCTCACGATGCTGCTTAGCTCATGAGGGACGATCTCAAAGCTGGTCATACTTCGTGCTCCGCCCCTTCGCCTGATCAACCGGGTATTTGTCGCGCGTGACCTCAAGTTTCTCCATGATGAGCTCCTCAGGAGTTCGGCCCAACTGCGCGGACAGCAGGTAGGCATACGTCAGGACGTCGGCAAGCTCACTCTGCACGGCGTTCTGGTCGCCGTCACCACTCCATTGGAAACACTCCAAGAGTTCTCCGGCCTCGATCGCAATGGATTTCGCCAGATTTTCGGCACGGTGAAACTGTCCCCAGTCACGTTCCTCCATGAACGACGCTAGCGCTTCGGTCACCTGGGCACTCGACCACGACTCATTCATGCTTTGCATCCTATGGCGTCAGCAACCGCGAGCCCCGAGTCGCTCTCGCCAGGAAATGCCCACGTCATCTGATCAAACGAGACCCCGAGCGGATCAGTCGTCGTCTTCGGCGAGCTCGTTGGAGTGGTGGTCCAGGTTCGCGGTGCCCTTCTTCCAGTACCCGTCGACATCCACCTGGTCCTTGGGCAGACCCAGCTCCCGGCGCAGGTAGCGGCGAATCGGCTTCAGCGCGGAGGCTTCTCCGGCCGCGAAGACGAACACGGAGTCGACGTCGTCAATCACCAGATTCCGCACCGCGGTTTCCAGGGGGCCGAGGTGCCCCTCGCCCACCGGGGCGCTGTCCCGAAGCAGCCACTGGATGTCGATCTCGCGCCCGGCGCCCAGAGGCTGGATCTCCTGCTCGTCCGCCACCTCGATCACCGCGGTCACGCGAGCGTCAGCCGGTGCCTCTTCGATGAGCCGGGCGATGGCGGGCAGCGCGGTTTCGTCTCCGGCCGCGATGTAGTATGCGTAGTTCTCAGGGAACAGCACGTTTCCGCGCGGACCCAGCACGCCAAGTTCATCCCCGGGCTGCGCGTCACGGGCCCAGACGCCGGCCACGCCGTGGTCATGCACCACGAAGTCGATGGTCAGTTCTCGAGCCGCATCGTCGTAGGCGCGCACGGTGTAGTCGCGGAACAGCGGGTCGCCGGCACCCTCCGGGAATTCCCAGCCCTTGGCGGTGATGGTCGGGAAGACCAGCTCCCCGGTCTGCGGGTTCGGGAAGAACAGCTTCACGTGATCAGCGGGGGCGAAATCCACCCAGGGGAATCCGGTGGCGAGGTCGTCACCGGTGAAGACGATGCGGCGGTAGCGCGGCGTGATCTCCTCGACCCGGGCGACCTGCAGCAGGCGTCGTCCGACGGGGTCGATGAAGTTGATCTGGGTGGTGCCGGTGGTGTTCGGACCGGTGAAGGTGGGGAGCTCCCGCATGGATGTGCCTCCTGGGCAGTGGTAGGTGGTCGGTGCGAAGGACGACACTGCCTGTCGATCTTCCCATCTTCCGTGACCTTCGGGAAGCGCTGAAACCTGCACGCCATGGTCGCGTCGCGTTGTGGAGAAAGTACTCGGATTTAATAAAACATCGGTACCGTAGAGATCAGACGTTCATCCAGAGAATGGAACCGCCGTGATTGCCGCAACGACGCGCCCTTCACCAGACCAGGGTCTCAGTTTCCTTGCCGTCGGGTTTCACCTCGCGAACCCCGACTATGCCTCCGTGTGCCAGCTCAGCCTGGCACGGGTGATCGACGGTGCGCTGTCCGCCACCGATGAGTTGCTGGTACTGCCTCCGACCGGTGCCGAATCGCTTGAGGCGCGCTTCACCCGCCAGCACGGCATCACCCAGCAGATGCTGCGCGCAGACGGGGTGGCCTGGCGGGTGGCACTGGACCATCTGCTCGTGTTGCAGCGCGGCCAACCCCTGGTGACCCACAATGCCGGAGTCGGGCACCTCGCCTACCGTGCTGCCAATGATGCGGTCGGGGTGACTCCACCCGAGGCCACCTGGTACGACACACTGCCCCTGGCGCGGGCGCATCTGGAGTTGCCGGACTATCAGCTGGCGACCGTGGCGGACGCTCTCGAAGTTCCCGAAGGCCCGCTCGCCACGATGATCGCCGGGGTCGTGCTCGCGCTGGCCGGGCGCGATGCAGCCGGCACCCTGGACGAGCTGTGGGCGGAGCATCCTTCGGCCTGAGACACCCCTGAACGGGCACGAGTCAGTGCCCGCGTCCCGTCATCTGTACGGATTCGCTCGGGTTTCGGTCACGAACGCGGCGCGGAGTCACGACACAGTGCGACGCACAGCCGGGTTCGGGGCGTCGTCGTCGGGATAAATCACCGTGCGGCGACGGATTCATGCGGGAACGGTGGATTTCTGCGACCACCCTCCGATGTCTGTTTTTCGGCTCCGGCGACGACGAAGCGACCGGTGTTTCCGCCCGTGAATCCGCGAGGTGACCGCGGCCGCGAAGTCGTTCAAGGTGGTGTGCATGACCACCCCGTTGAGCGTTTTCGACCTGACCCCGGTGCCCGCCGGCGCCACCGCAGCCGATGCGGTGACGCACAGTGTGGAGCTGGCGCGTCGTGCCGAGCAGGCCGGCTACCACCGGCTCTGGTACGGCGAACACCACCTGAACCCCGGCATCGTGGGCACCTCCCCCGCCCTGTTCATCGCCCTGGCCGCTGGTGTCACCTCGCGGCTGCGCCTGGGCTCGGGGGCGGTGCTGGCGGGACATCGCAGCGCGCTGACCATCGCCGAGGAGTTCGCGGTGTTGGAGGCGGTGGCTCCCGGTCGGATCGATCTCGGGCTCGGCCGGGCCGGACTGCGCGGGGCGAAAGGGGCTGCAGAACCGGCAGCAGTGCCGCGGGACGACCGGTGGACACCCGAGGGGCTGCTGTTGCCAGGGTCCCCGGATCTCTCCGGGCTGTTCACGTCCCCGCGGTTCGCCGCCCAGCGGGCACTACTGAATCCGGCGCCGGAGACGCTGCCGACCTACGCGGAGTTCGTGGATCAGCTCCAGGACTTCTTCGCTCACCGTGGCCGTTCCGGCGACGTGAGCGTGGATGCGGTGCATCGTTCAGTGCGGGCGCCGCAGCTGTGGATCCTGGGCAGCTCCCCGGGCGAGTCCGCGCAGATCGCCGCCGAACGCGGACTGCCCTTCGCCGCCAACTACCATGTCGCGCCCTCGCAGGTGATCGACGCCATTGACCACTACCGTTCGGGCTTCCGCCCAGGGGTGCTGGCGGAGCCTGCGGTGCTGGTCTCGGCCGAGGTACTGGCGGCGGGCACCGAAGCCGAGGCACAGCGACTGGGACGCGGCTACGGGGCCTGGGTGCACTCGATTCGCACTGGCTCCGGCGCCATTCCTTACCCGGCTCCCGAGGACGAGGCCTCGGCTCCGCTGAGCGGCGCCGACGCTGATCTGGTGGCGGATCGGGAGGCCACCCGGTTCCTCGGCACGCCCGAGCAGGTGGCCCGCCAGCTGGCGGTGCTGCGTGAGGCCACCGGCGCCGACGAACTGCTGCTCAGCACCATCACCCACGACCCGCAGGCCAGGATCCGCAGCTACGAGCTGCTGGCCGAGGCCTGGGCGGCCCTGGCACCCCACCCCACCCCCGCGACCCTGTAGGAGAGCCCAGATGACCACGACGATTCCCGTCACCCCGGCGGCACACTTCCGGCTGGGTGTGGCTCTGAAAGACAGCGGCTGGGCCGAGGATGCCCCGGGTCAGCCGAGCAGCCCGACCGCTTGGTTGGAGTCGGTGCGCACCGCAGAACAAGCCGGGCTGGCCTTCGCCACCCTGCACGACGCGTTCCGGTTCGAGGGTGTTGCTCGCTTCGATGCTGCGCTGCTCGGCTCCTGGCTGGCGGCGGGCACGCAGCGCATCGGGTTGCTACCCACCGTGACCACCACGCACACCGAACCGTTCCACGTGTCCAAGGCGATCGCCACCCTGGATTACATCGGCACTGGCCGGGCCGGGTGGGTGGTGGAAGTCTCCCCCACCGCCGAGGAGGCGCAGCTGTTCGGTCGCGACCGCACCGACCTGGCGCCGTCGACCCTCTACGCCGAGGCGCAAGAGGTGGTGGAGGTGGTGCGTCGGCTCTGGGATTCCTGGGAGGACGACGCCGAAATCCGCGATGCCGCCACCGGGCGGTTCATCGACCGGGAGAAGCTGCACTACATCAACTACGAGTCGCCCCGGTTCTCGGTGAAGGGCCCCTCGATCACCCCGCGCCCACCCCAGGGGCAGCCGGTGGTGGCCTACGCCGGGCACACCCCGGAGCACATCAGCGCCGCCCTGCAGGGTTCGGACGTGCTGTTCGCGGCCCCGCGGGATCTCACCGAGGCGGAGGCGATCATCCAGTGGGTGCGCCGCACCGAGGCCGCCGAGCACTCCCCACGCACCCCGCTGGTGGTGTACGCGGACGTGCCGGTGCGCCTGGGCACCCGCGCCACCGCGAGTGCGGGCGCCGAGGACTGGGGCACCGGCGAGGTGCTGACCTCGGTGGAGCGCACGGCCGAGCGGCTGCGGGCGCTGCGGGACCTCGGATTCGCCGGCGCCCGACTACTGCCCGCCGACCACGCCACGGACCTGGAGGCGGTGCACGACGAACTGGTGCCAGCGCTGCATCAGCTCGGGATCCTCGATCCGGCCGATGCATCACCGTCCACCCTGCGTGAGGTGTTCGGACTCGGTCCGGCCGTGAACCGCTACGCACAGCCCGCCACCGCATCTTCTGCATCCGCTGCTTCTTCGACGACAGGAGTCCTCTCATGACCGGCACACCTCAGGTGATCCTCGGCGCGCACTTCCCCGGCGTCAATCACACCACTGTGTGGAGCGACCCGGCCTCGGGCAGCCACATCGACTTCGAGTCCTTCGCCCGCTTCGCCCAGGCCGTCGAGCGCGGGAAGTTCGACTTCCTGTTCCTGGCCGAGGGGCTACGGCTGCGCGAGCAGGGCGGGCACATCCACGACCTCGACGTCGTGGGTCGCCCCGACACCCTGCCCGTGCTGGCGGGGCTGGCCGCTGTGACCGAGCATGTGGGACTGGCGGGCACCATTAACGCCACCTTCAACGAGCCCGCAGAAGTATCGCGCCAGTTCGCCACCTTGGACCATCTTTCGGCCGGCCGGGCCGCGTGGAACGTGGTGACCAGCTCGGATGCCTTCACCGGGGAGAACTTCCGCCGCGGCGGCTACCTCGACCGGGAACAGCGCTATGTGCGGGCCGAGGAGTTCCTGGACGCCGCCCGCGCCCAATGGGACTCGTGGACGTACTCCCCTGAAGGGACCGCCCCAGGGCCCTTCGCCGTGTCCTCCACCCAGTTCGAGATCTCCGGGCAGGTGAGCACCCCGCGCCCGCCGCAGGGCCACCCGGTGATCTTCCAGGCTGGCGATTCCGCCGCGGGACGCGACTTCGCCGCCCGCAACGCCGACGCCGTGTTCACCCGGCACGGCACCCCGGAGGCCGGGCGGGCGTTCTACACCGACCTGAAGTCGCGGGTGGCCGCGGCCGGACGCGCCCCGGAGCACGTGAAGATCCTGCCGGGCGCGACCTTCGTCGTCGCCGATACCGACGCGGACGCCGCAGAGCTGGCCGAGCACATCCGCCACCAGCAGATCAGCGGCCAGACTGCGCTGCGCCTGCTGGAGCAGGTGTGGAACCGGGACCTCTCCGGCTACGACCCCGACGGCCCGCTGCCCGACGTCGACCCGCACGTGGGCGTCTCCACCATCATCCAGGGCCGGGCCCGCACCGTGGACGACCGGCATGAAGCGGTGGCGAAGCTGCGCCGCCTCGCCGAGCAACACGGGTACAGCCTGCGCGAGACCGCAATCGCCTCCCAGGCCCGGCAGAGCTTCATCGGGGCACCGAACACCGTGGCCGAGCAGATCATCGACGCCGTGGCCACCAGGGTCTCCGACGGGTTCATCCTCGTCCCCCACCTCACCCCCGCCGGGCTCGATCCGTTCGTGGATCGCGTGGTGCCGCTGCTGCAGGAGCGCGGCGCGCTGCGCACCGACTACCCGGCCCACGCCACCCTGCGCGAGCTGCTGGGCCTGCCCACTCCCGCCACCCTGAAAGAGAGCACCGCATGAGCACCCCCACTCCACCGCATACATTCTGCACGTCTCGTTCTGCCCGTTCTTCCCGTTTCGCCCGGTTCACCCCGGTCACGCTGCTGGCCACCGCCGCCCTGGTGCTCGCCGGCTGCGGTGGCTCGGCCGGCGGTGCGGGCAGTAGCGAGGACGCGCAGAACGGGGAGGCCGCCGGCGAACCCGTGCAGGGCGGCACTCTACGAGTGGCGGTCGGCTCCGACGCCGGCTGCATCGACCCGCAGCAGGTCGGCAACAACGACTCCATCTACTCGACCCGCCAGCTGGTGGATTCGCTGACCGACCAGGATCCGGAGACCGGAGAGATCGTGCCCTGGCTCGCCGAGGACTGGGAGATCAACGACGACGCCACCGAATTCACCTTCACCCTGCAGGAGGGGGCGACCTTCTCCAACGGGGACCCGGTCGACGCCGAAGCCGTGGCCGCGAACCTAGACCGCGGCACCGAGCTCGGGGCCCGGGCCTCGCTGATCGCCTCCTACCTCGAGGGCTACACGGGCACCGAGATCGTCGACGATCGCACCTTCACCGTGTCCTTCGAGGAGCCCTCCGCCCAGTTCCTACAGGCCACCTCCACCCACACCCTCGGGATCTTGCACCCCGACAGCGTGGCGGCCACCGACGACGAACGCTGCACCGGGGTGATCGGCTCCGGTCCCTTCGTGCTGGAGAACTACTCCCCGAATGAGGGCAGCACGTTCAGCGACCGCGAGGACTACGACTGGGGCTCCTCGCTGTGGGAGAACACCGGGGCACCCTATGTGGACGGCATCGAGTTCAGCATCGTGCCCGAATCCGGGGTGCGCGCCGGATCCCTACAGTCCGGCCAGGTCGACCTGATCGGCAATATCGCCCCGCAGGACGCCGCCCAGCTCACCGGTGTGGGCGCCCAGCTGCTGGACCGCACCAACCCGGGCATCGCCATGGGGCTGCGACTCAACCACGACAACGAGTTCCTCTCCGACCCGCTGGTGCGCGAGGCCATCACCCGCGGCATCGACCGTGAGGAGATCGTCGACGTCACCCAGGTCGAGGGCACCCCGGCCGCCACCAGCGTGCTCTCCTCCACCACGCCCGGCTACACCGACCTCAGCGAAGCGCTCGAGGGCGGCGCTGACAACGGCGAAACGGTGGAGACCCTGCTCACCGAGGCCGGATTCGAGCAGGACTCCGAGGGCTACTGGGAGCGCGACGGAAAGCGACTGAGCTTCGAGATCCTCTGGTTCAACGTGGCCGCCTCCAATTCCGCCACCGTCGAGCTGATCCAGCAGCAGCTGGCCGGCCACGGCATCGAGGTCATCCTGCAGGAGGGCCAGGTCGCCGACTGGCAGAACAAGCTCAACGAGGGCGACTACGACGCGAACCTCAGCAACATCACCCGCGCCGATCCCGACATTCTGCGCTCCGAGTACCACACGGAGTTGAAGAACCAGTCGCGCGCCGAGGCTTCCGAGCTCGACGAACTGCTCGACGCCCAAGCGTCTGAGGGCGACGAGGAAGCGCGCAACGAGATCGTCGCCGACGCCCAGCGCGCCATCGTGGAGAACTACCGGCTGGTGCCGGTCTACGACCTCACCACGGTGCTGGCCGCCGGGGAGAACGTGCACGGGGTGCGCTTCGATTCCGGTTCCCGGATCCACCTGAGCAACACCTGGATCGAGGACTGATCATGACCCGCTACATCGGCATCCGCGTGCTGCTGGCGCTGGCCGTGGCCTGGGCGGCGTACACGGTGACCTTCGTGATCCTGTACCTGATCCCGGGCGACCCGGTCTCCGCGATGGCCGCGGGCGGCATGGACGGCGGCACCGCCTCGGCGGAGAGGCTGGAGGCGCTGCGCGAGCAGTACGGGTTCAACGACCCGCTGCCGGTGCAGTACGCCACCCACCTGCTGGCGGCGGTGCGCGGGGATTTCGGTGCCTCGGTGCAGACCGGTCAAAACGTGACGACGGCGATCGGACAGGTGCTAGCGCCCACCGCCCAACTGGCCTCAGCCGCCCTGGTGCTGGCACTGCTGCTGGGCGGCGGGCTGGCCTTCGCCGCCAGCTACACCCGCTCCGCCCGGCTGCGCGATCTGCTGCTGAGCTTGCCGCCGGTGTCGGTGTCGCTGCCCACCTTCTGGGTGGGGCTGCTGCTGATCCAGTTGTTCAGCTTCCAGCTCGGGCTCTTCCCCGCGATGGGCGCCGACGGGATCGAAGCCCTGGTGCTGCCCGCGCTCACCCTGGCGCTGCCGATCGGGGCGATGATCGCCCAGGTGCTGGCCCGCTCCCTGTTGGAGGCCTCCGGAGAACCGTACGTGGTGACCGCCCGGGCCAAGGGCATCACCCGGGGCGCGGTGCACACCGGACACGTGCTGCGCAACGCCCTGCTGCCGGCGCTGACCATGGTCGGACTGATCGCGGGAAACCTGCTGGCCGGGTCCGTGATCGTGGAGACCGTGTTCGCCCGCCCCGGGGTCGGCCAGCTGACCGTGCAGGCGGTCACCCTGCAGGACCTGCCCGTCATCCAGGGGGTGGTGGTGCTCGGCGCCGTCGTGTTCATCGCCGCGAACCTGGCGGTGGACCTGCTGCTGCCCCTGGTCGACCCGCGGGTGCGCGTCGGCCACTCCTACGCCTAACGCCAACCCGCTCCGCATCAGACCGACCCGAGAACACAAACGACACCGACGAGAACGAGGCTCACATGACTTCCACCGTGACACCCCCGCTCACGCCACCGGCGAGCGCGCCGGTCGACCGGGGTGCCGCCGTCGCCGTGACCGCGGCACCGGTTGCGGTCCCCAGCCCCCGCGACCCCGGCCGCGCCGGGCTCGGCCGCGGGCGCCGGCTCCGCCGGGCGCTGCGCCGGCCCGGGCTGGTGCTCAGCGTGCTGTTCCTCGGCCTGGTCGTGCTGGCAGCCTTCGCCCCCGGAGTCCTCGCACCCGGCGACCCGTACACCGGGGACACCGCCAGCGCGCTGCAGGCGCCGAGCGCTGCGCACTGGTTCGGCACCGATCACCTGGGCCGCGACCTCTACACCCGGGTGGTGCACGGCACCGCGCTGTCGCTGCGCACTGCGCTGATCGCCGTCGTCATCGCTTTGGTCTCCGGCGGATTGTTCGGGGTGACCGCCGGATTCCTCGGAGGCTGGGTGGATCAGACCATCATGCGGGTGGTGGACGTACTGCTGGCCATCCCCTCGCTGCTGCTCTCCCTGGCCCTGGTGTCCGCGCTCGGGTTCGGGTCCACCAACGTCGCCATCGCGGTGGCGCTCGGTTCGGTTGCGACCTTTGCCCGCATCGCCCGCTCCCAGAGCCTGCGAGTCTGCCAATCGGTGTACGTCGACGCCGCCCGGTCGCTGGGCTCGCGCTGGTACGTCACCCTGTTCCGGCACGTGCTGCCGAACTCGACGGGCCCGATCATCGCCCTGGCCGTGCTCGAATTCGGCACCGCCATTCTCTCCGTCTCCGCCCTGAGCTTCCTCGGCTACGGCGCACCACGCCCGGCCCCGGAGTGGGGCTCGCTGGTCTCGGAGGGACGCAACTATCTGGCCGCGGCGAGCTGGCTGACCCTGCTGCCCGGCCTCGTCATCGCCACCACCGTGCTGGCCATCAACAGCATCGCCCGCGCTCTTCCCGGAACTGTAAGGACCTGATCATGACTGCCCTCGCTACCGCCGAAACACGTCACGACGACGCCGGAGCTGCCGTGGACCCCACCGACCGGCTGGTCCGCGTCCACCAGCTGCACGCCGACTACGACACCGCTCGCGGCCCGGTGCCGGCTCTGCGCGGGGTGGACTTGCAGATCCGCCGGGGCGAGATCACCGCGTTAGTGGGCGAGTCCGGTTCCGGCAAATCCACCCTGGCGCACGCGCTCATCGGGCTACTGCCCGCCAACGGTCGGATCACGTCCGGCGAGATCTCTTTCGGCGACCTCGACCTGCACGGGCTCTCCGAGCGCCGGTTCCGTGCCCTGCGCGGCACCCGGATCGGGCTGGTGCCCCAGGATCCCACGGTGTCGCTGAATCCGGTGCGCACCATCGGCGACCAGGTGGCGGAGGCCGTCACCGCTCACCGCCGGCTCCCGCGCGCCTCAGCTCGGGCCCGGGCCGAGGAGTTGCTGGAGCAGGCCGGCATCGACCGCCCGCCCCTGCGGTTGCGTCAATACCCGCACGAGCTCTCCGGGGGCATGCGCCAACGGGTGCTCATCGCCATCGCCCTGGCCGGGGATCCCGAACTCATCATCGCCGACGAACCCACCTCCGCCCTCGACGCCACCGTGCAGAAGCGCATCCTCGACCACCTCGAGGAACTCACCCGGGCCCAGGGCATCTCGGTGCTGTTAGTCACCCACGACCTCGGGGTGGCCGCCGAGCGCGCCGACCGGATCGTGGTGATGAACCAGGGACGCGTCGTCGAGACCGGCACCCCCGCCGAGGTGCTGGAGAACCCCACCGACGCCTACACCCGCCGCCTGGTCGCCGCCGCTCCCGGGCTGAGTTGGAACGAGAACTACCTCGAACCGGTGAGCCCGGAATCCCCGGTGCTACTGCGCGCCACCGAGCTGACCCGCACCTTCCGACTGCCCGGCAACACCAGTAAGAACGCCGAGCTCACCGCGGTTGATCGGGTGAGTTTCGAGATCCGCAGCGGGGAGACCCTCGCCTTGGTTGGCGAATCGGGATCCGGAAAATCGACGACGGCGAAACTGGTGCTCGGTCTGGAGAGCGCCAGTTCCGGGCGCATCGACTTCGACGGTGTCGACGTCGCCACCTTGGGTCGGGAACAGTGGCGGCAGCTGCGGCGTCGGGCCCAGCTGATTTACCAGAACCCCTACGCCTCCCTGGATCCGCGGTTCACCCTCGAGCAGCTGATCACCGAACCGCTCGACGCCTTCGGGGTGGGGACCCGGGCCGAGCGCCGGGCCACGGCTCGGCGGCTGCTAGAGCGGGTAGCGCTGCCGGCGGACTTCGCCCAGCGCGCCCCGGCCGAGCTCTCCGGCGGGCAGCGCCAGCGCGTCGCGATCGCCCGGGCCCTTGCCCTGAACCCCGAGCTGGTGGTGTGCGACGAGCCGGTCTCCGCCCTCGACGTCTCCGTGCAGGCCCAGGTGCTCGAGCTGCTCACCGAGCTGCAGCGCGACGAGGGGCTCACCTACCTGTTCATCACCCATGATCTCGCCGTCGTGCGTCAGCTCGCCCACCGGGTGGCGGTGATGCGCGCCGGGCAGATCGTGGAGCTGGCACCCACGGGCCAGATCTTCACCGCACCCGAGCACGAGTACACCCGGGAGCTACTGGGCTCCATCGCCGGCAGCACAACGAGCACCGCATCAAGCACCGTGACAGAAGGAGTCACCCCATGAGAATCCTGCTGCTCACCCTCATCACCCACCTGCCCGGCCCGGTCACCGGCACCCTCGAGCCCACCCACGATCGGCTGCGCCGGGTGATTGAGACCGGGGTGGCCGCCGAGGAGCTCGGCTACGACGGGTTCGCCGTCGGCGAGCGCCACGAGCGTCCCTTCATCTCCTCCGCTCCGCCGGTGGTGCTCAGTCACCTGGCGGCGAGGACCTCCCGGATCCGGCTGTTCACCGGGGTCACCACGCTGAGTCTGCTCGACCCGGTGCGCGCCTACGAGGACTACGCCACCTTGGATCAGCTCTCCTCCGGGCGGCTGGAGTTGATGATCGGCAAGGGCAACGGTTCCGCCCAGCGCCAGCTGTTCAGCATCACCGAGGCCGACCAGTGGGAGCGCAACCGCGAGTCCTACGAGCTGTTCCGCGCTCTGTGGCAGCGCACGACTGACCCGACCGGTAAGCAGAAGGTCACCTGGTCCGGGCGCTTCCGTCCTCCCCTCGACGACGCCGAGGTCTGGCCGCTGCCCTACCAGCAGCGGCTGCGGGTGTGGCACGGTTCTGCCACCAGCCGCGCCTCGGTGGATCTGGCCGTGGAGTACGGCGAGCCGCTGTTCTCCGCGAACGTCACCTATGGGATCGAGCCCTACCGCGAGCTGATCGACTACTACCGCCGGTCCTGGGCCGAGGCCGGACGCGACCCCGCCGAGGCCCTGGTGGGCGCCGGCACCGCCGGGTTCCTGGTGCAGCACACCAGCCAGGCCGCGCTGAACCTGTTCCGTCCGGTGTTCGAGGCACGCACCGCCGCAGCCCGTGCCGCCGGGCTGCCCACCCCCTGGCGCGACTACGACGATTTCGTGCAGAACAGCTCCGCGCTGATCGGCTCCCCGGACCAGGTGATCGAAAAGGTGCACCGCTACCACGAGGCCTTCGGGCACGAGGTCATTCACCTTTCCGCCGACGGCGATGGACTCACCGGCGCCCAGCACCGGGACATGCTCGAGCTATTTCAGAACGACGTGGCCCCCGAGCTGCGCCGACTGTTCCCCGCCCGCGACCTCCACCCACTCACCACCGCTCTCACCGATGCCCCGGAGGTGCACCATGTGCCCGCACACTGACCCCACCACCGCCACCGCGCAGATCCACGGCGGCAACCCGGCCGCCGTGTTCCAGGCCGACCCGGTGGCTCCCCCGGTTCACCTCTCCGCGGCCTACGCCTTCTCCCGCTTAGCCGATGCCCGCGAGGCCTTCGCCCAACGGGTCCCGGCCTTCACCTACGCCCGCACCGGCAGCCCAACGGTGGCGCTGCTCGAGCGCCGGATCGCCGAGCTCGAGGGCGGCACCGGGGCCGTCGCCACCGCCTCCGGCCAAGCCGCACTCTCGGTACTGTTGTTTGCCCTGGCCGGGCGCTCCGGTCACGTCGTCGCCTCCGAGCGCATCTATGGGGGCACCGCCGACCTGCTCAACGACACCCTCGCCGAGGCCGGGCTCACCGTCACCTGGGTCGACCCGCACCACCCCGAAGCCTGGTCGGAGGCCATCACGCCCGCCACCCGGGCCCTGTTGGTGGAGGCGATCGGCAACCCGCACGCCGACATCGCGGACCTGCCCGCCCTGGCCCAGATCTCCCGGGACCACGACGTTCCGCTCATCGTCGATTCCACCCTGGCCACCCCGTACCTGGTGCGCCCGGGTGCCCTGGGCGCGGATTTCGTGGTGCACTCGGCCACCAAGTACCTCACCGGCAACGGCTCCGCGCTGGCCGGGGTGGTGGTGAACACCGGGAACTTCTCTCCGCTGACCCGCCCCGAGCGCTGGCCGCAGTTCACCGCACCCACCGCCCGCTTCGGTCACGAGTCTCTGACCGACCGGTTCGGGGCCGACGGCGCGGTGCTGCACCTGGTGCGCGCCAAGTACCTGCACGATCTGGGTCCGTCCTTGGCGCCCTGGAACGCGCAGCAGGTGCTTGACGGCGTCCAGACCCTGGACGTGCGCATGCAGCGCCACTGCGCCACCGCCGAGGAACTCGCACGCCGGCTCAGCGCACACCCGCTGGTGTCTCGGGTGCGCCACCCCAGCCTGCCCAAGTCCCCCGATGCCGGGCTGGCCCGCCGTGATTATCCGCGCGGTACCGGCGCGGTGTTCTCCTTCGAACTCGCCACCACTGATGATGTCGCGGGCGAAGCCGACGGCGAGGCCGCCGTGGAGCGGTTCATCGACGCGCTCGAGCTCATGACCCTGGCCGCCAATATCGGCGACGCCCGCACCATGGTCTCCCACCCGATCTCCATGACCCACTGTCGGCTCTGTCCCGAGCTGCTGGAGCACGGGGAGATCACCCCCGTCACCGTGCGCCTGGCTGTGGGCCGGGAGGATCCCGAAGACCTGTGGGCCGATCTGCAGCGCGGTTTCAGTGCTGTCGCTGGCGCTGTTCCATCTGCCCAGCCTGTCTCTTCCGTTTCCGATCTGACCGTGAGGTGACCCCGTCATGACCCAACAGCCCCGTCACCAGAATTTCGCCACCGCCGCCATCCACGCCGGCCAGGAGCCCGACCCGCTCACCGGCGCGGTGATCCCGCCCATCTACCAGACCTCCACCTTCACCCAGCACGGGGTGGAGACCCTGAAGTCCGGCTACGAGTACTCCCGCGGCTCCAACCCCACCCGCTCCGGGCTCGAGCAGCAGCTGGCAGCCCTGGAACACGGCGACGCCGGCTTCGCCTTCGCCTCCGGGATCGCCGCCGAGGACGCCCTGCTGCGTGCCACCCTGCGCCCCGGGGACACCGTGGTCGCTGCCGCCGAGAGCTACGGGGGCACCCACCGGCTGCTCACCCAGCTCTACGCGCGCTGGGGTGTGAACACCGTGTTCGTCTCCCCGCACGACACCGCCGCCCTCGAGCAGGCTCTGAGCTCCCACCGGGCCCGCATCGTCTGGCTGGAGACCCCCACCAATCCGCTGCTGAGCATCATCGATATCCGCGCCTGGGCAGACATCGCGCACGCGCACGGAGCGTTAGTCGTCGTCGACAACACCTTCGCCTCCCCCGCCCTGCAGACTCCCCTGGATCTGGGTGCCGACGCCGTGGTGCACTCCACCACCAAGTACATCGGCGGGCACTCCGATGTGCTCGGCGGGGCCGTCATCACTTCGGATGCGGTGTGGGAGGATCAGCCGCTCACCGAGGCGATCCGGTTCCAACAGTTCGCCGGCGGCGCGGTGGCCGGGCCGCAGGACTGCTTCCTCACGTCCCGCGGGCTGAAAACCCTGGCGGTACGGATGCGCCAGCACACCGAGAATGCCCAACAGCTGGCCGAGTGGCTGACTGAGCAGCCGCAGATCGCCGAGGTGTTCTATCCGGGGCTGCCGAGTCATCCCGGTCACGAACTCGCCGCCCGCCAGATGCGCGGATTCGGCGGCATGATCACGTTCCGGGTGCGCGGTGGCGAAACAGGTGCGCGCACCGTGGCCGAATCCACCGGCCTGTTCGGGCTCTCGGTGAGTCTGGGCGGCGTGGAGTCGCTGATCAGCCACCCGGCCACCATGACCCACGGTTCGACTCAGGGCACCGCGCAGGCCCCGGACCGGGACCTGGCGCGACTCTCGGTGGGCATCGAGGCGGTCGAGGATCTGCGCGAGGATCTCGAGCGGGCGCTGGCCGCGGTGCCCGCGCCGCGAAAAACACCGGTCGCCGCGCACCGGTAACTTCACGTCGTGAGCACCATTCATGTCGAGAGCGTTTCCGCGGACGACATTCGCGGACACATCAACGACACATTGGCGAGCGTCGGGTTGTCTCGAGAGCAGCTGGAAGCCCGTGAAGAGGATCAGACTCTGACCGTCGAGGAAATGCGCGCACTGGCTCGCGTCCGGCGCTTCGAGTTCCTCATTACGGACTGATCTCTGATGACCACATCGGAACGTGCGGTGCCGCAAACCGCGTGCGGCTGAAAGCGGGGTACCCAGTTCCGCACAAGGCTTGTAGTGTGTAAGGAGTTTTGTGTCTCGTCTAGAGGATCTCTTCCATGAAGCTGACTCGCGCCTGCGCCAGTCTCGCCAGCATTACCGTCGCCGCAGGGCTCCTCGTCTCCTGCTCGAACGGGAATGACCTGGACGCCAGCTGTCAGCAACTCGACTCCCTGGCCGCGGAGCAGGAGGAAATCTCCTTCGACAGCACCGACAGCGAAGAGACCACCCAGCACGTGCAGGCCGTCGTCGAAGACTGGCAGCACATCCGCGCCGATGCCGGGGATGAAGAACTGGCCGGAGCCATGGAAACGGTGGAGCCGCTATTCGACGTGCTGCTCGACATGGCCTCCGGCGAGCTGAGCCAGGCCGACGGATTCCAGCAGCTGCGCGCCGCCGCCGACGAGCCGGACATCTCCGAAGCAGCCGACGTCCTCGTCGACAAGTGCGAGTTCACCCTCTGAGCTCGCCCCCGCCCGTTTACACTCACCCGCTCACTACCTCACCACCCAGCGAAAAGGAACACACCGTGCCCTTCACCCAGCCTGCCTTTGCCCGCGCCCCTCGCATCACGCGCCGGTCCCGCCGTTCCGGAGTCGCACTCGTCTCCGTCACCGGGTTCGTCCTGCTGGCCCTTACCGGCTGCGGCGCTTCCGACTCCACGGAGGAGACCTGCGAGCGCCTCGACGCCTATGTCGACGAGCTGGAGGACCTGGTACCCGAGGACGAGGAAAACACCGACGACATGGCGGATTCGCTGCGCGAGATGACCGACGGCCTCCAGGACATCCGTGACGATGCCTCTGACGAGGACCTGGCAAGCTCCCTGGACAGCCTCATCGATTCCTACGAAGTGCTCTACACCGCATTCGACGAAGCCGACCCCGAGCAGTCCAGCGAAGAAATCCTCGCGGGCTCCTTCGAGGACATCGACACCGAAGCCCTCGGTGAGGCCGGGGTCCAGCTGGAAGAGACCTGCCAGCTCAACTCGTGATTTAGGCGTCGAAAGGAATCACGTCAAGATCGTTCGGCACGAGGAATTCTCCCGCGTATTCAGTGGCGAACGATTCCCATTGCTCATTGGAGTCCATTCCGGGCACTAAGTGATGCAAGGCGAGACGCTTGGCACCCGCTTTTCTCGCAAGACGAACTGCGTCTTCAACGGACGTGTGTGATTTGTAGTGATGGTCCCGGGAAGCGCGCGAAACTTCATCGCTCTTCCCTGCATACATACTCTCGATGAAGTCGAAGTTAATGGCTTCGTGCAGGACTAGGCCAGCATCCTGAGCAATCTCGACCATGTTGTCGGTGTAGGTGGTGTCTCCGGAGATGGCGACAGACCCTTCAACCGTCTCGAACCGGAATGCGAACGCGGGAGCCACCGGGGGATGTTCCACCAAGGTGGCCGTCACAACGACGTATTCATCCCGGAAGACCTCGAAGGGCCTCATCCGGGGCGTCGGGTTGTCATTTGCGTGAAAGCCCACAGAGTTGGGAATTTCAATGTCCCGAGCATCGAAGAGGTCCAGTGGCGACGGACGCAGTGCGTCAAGAATGCGATCATTCAGATCTGTGGCGTAGGCCTCCATCAGCTTCTTGAACATCAGGCGTGTGCCAGGCGTCGGTTCATCAGGTGCGATGGGGGTCGGGGCCGCTACCGCACGTGGTGATACCGGCGGAAGGACACCACGATCTCCGGGTCCGAGTATCGGAATCCGAGTCCGGCGCCGCCCGTCCAACTCATACATGCCAAAAAGCCCCAGCGTGTTCAGATCCACCGTGTGATCTGAATGCAGGTGGGTGATGAAGACGCCGCGAAGATCCTTCATCTTCAGACCCGCGCGCTCCAGCTGTCGCCCCACGCCGTGGCCACAGTCGACAAGGTAGAAACCACCATCAACGACGACTGCCGTTGAGATTCCTTTTCTCGAAGAATCTCGCCAGAATCGAGGCCCCCCTGCGGTTCCCAAAGTAATGACATGATGCCCCAATTCGGCAGCCATGCTTCCGCCCCTCTCAAACATTTTTCATCGGACTGAACTCAAGCTTGTCACCCAGGTCACATAGAGAAAATCGAAATAAACTCATATTGACCATCAGTAGACTTGATGAAACGCGATGGAGGAGTCATGGCCGAGATCACGGTCCGACAGCTGGAGTACTTTCTCGCCGTGGTAGACCACGGCTCGATCAGCGCATCCGCGCGTCATCTACACGTCAGCCAGGCTGCCGTTTCCATGGCGATTCAGCAGCTAGAGAAGTCGCTCAACGCCAGGCTCATGACGCGTTCCCCTTCACGCCGAGCCGTTCCGACCGCCGCTGGGGAATCTTTGATTCCCCGCGCTCGAATTGCGATGCGTGCCATTCAAGAAGCTGCCGATGCCGTGCACGACGATCGGGAATCCATGCGAGGCACTCTTCGAGTGGCGGTCACTTCCACGATTTCGCCGCATGTTATCCCGCCCCTCATCAAACACTTCCAAACTGAGTTCCCAGACGTCTTCATCGATGTGACCGAACACGACCAAGATGCGATACAAGACATGGTTCGCAAGGGTCAAACCGATTTGGGGATCGTCTATCTCCTTAGTCTGCAGCCGGATCTGCCCCACGTCACTCTCGAAACGGTGAGACAACACGTGGTGATCCCGTCGTCACATCGACTTGCTAACCGATCATCCATTCACCTCGAGGAGATCATCGACGAACCGCTGATCCCGGTAAACGTACCGCCGTCGATCGAGCGGATCACCGACTCCATACGCTCCCTGGGTCTTCACCCCACTATGAGGTGGCCGTCTCAAAACTACGAGACCGTCCGATCCATGGTCTCGCATGGACTCGGATGGTCGTATTTCAACCTGGTACCCCAATCGACAGTCACTTACGACGGCGGAATGCTGAAATACATCCCCATCGCGGATCCCATGCCCAAGAACGAAATATTGGGCATCACACAGCCGGGAGTCGAACGAAACACCAAAGTGTCGGCAGCGATTCGTTTCCTCCAAGAGCGAGCAGAATCACGCAGGAACGGTGCCCGATGAATTCCCGCAGAGTCTAGTCCCGTCGACGGCTACCACGTAGGGTCTCAGAGCCATTCTTATCCATAGCATCATCGGTCGGTCGAAGCACCGAGTCGTGGCTCTGCGGCCCTGCGCCCCCTCCCGCTGAATTCTCGGCGAGATCCACTTCCATCACCTCAGCGCCGGTGACTTCCGCAAGAAGCTTCCGTTTCCTCCGCCTGCCGTCGATCGCAAACCACGCGACAACGACAACGACCAGAATCATGATTGTCAGAGGGACGGGACGCTCAAAGAAGATCATGAACGAGCCATCCGACATCACCATCGTGCGCCGGAAATGGTCTTCCAGAATCGGCCCCAAGATGAACCCCAGGACAAAGGGACCCAGATCGAAGTTGAAGGTGCGCAGGACGTACCCGACGACGCCGAACAAGATGCAGGTGAGGACATCGAACATCGAGTTCCGCACCGAGTAAACCCCCGCGATGGCGACCATCAAAATAATGGGTGCCATCACCCTTCCAGGAATCTTGAGTAGCTTCACGAACATGCCAATCAGCGGGAGGTTGAGCACCAACAGGATCACGTTTCCGACGTACATTGACGCGATGACGCCCCAGAAAACATCGGGATGATCCTGAACCAGCGCCGGGCCGGGGGTGATGTTCTGTAGCAACAACGCCCCAAAGATGAGCGCGAGGACCGGGTTCGGAGGCACACCCAATGTCAACAGCGGCAGGAACGCAGAATTCGAAGATGCGTTATCTGCGGTCTCAGTTGCTGCTAACCCATCGATGGCACCCTTACCGAATCTCTCAGGATGCTTCGAGAATCGCCGCTCGGCACCGTAGGCGATCACGGAGGAAATCGTGCCGCCTCCGCCGGGAATGATTCCGATGAAGAAGCCGATGACGGAGGCTCGTGCGATAGCCATACGGCTGCGTACCCAATCGGCTTTCGACGGGAGAATCCGGTCCAATGTCGTCTTGCCTGCACCACCGTAGAAGCCTTGCTGTGCGTTGAACATGATCTCGCCGATACCGAAGAGTCCGACCGCAACGGCAACGATATGGATTCCGGCGGTGAGTTCGAAACTGCCGAAAGTTAGCCGCTCGGTCGCGGTGTTCGGGTCAAGGCCGACGACAGCGACGAGAATACCCATGGCTGCCGAAGCCAGCGCCTTCGGCTTCGATCCGGAGCCGATGAACGCGATCATGAGCAAGCCGAGCGCAGCCAGTACGAACATGTCGGGTGACGAGATCTGGCCAGCAACCGAGGCCAAGGACGGCGCCAGGAACGAGAGCCCCAGGATCGCGACCGTGCCACCGAGAAAAGACCCGATTGCTGTGATGCCAAGTGCGGACCCTGCCTTACCCTGCTGTGTGAGTGGATAACCGTCGAATGTCGTGACGACCGCGGACGCGTCACCGGGAAGTCGGAGGAGTATCGCCGGTATCCGACCGCCATACATGGATCCGTAGTAGATCCCGGCGAGCATCATGATGGCCCCAGCCGGCTCCAAGTTAAAGGTCAAAGGGAGCAACAGTGCAATCGTCGCCACCGGCCCCAAACCAGGGATAAGACCGATCAACGTTCCTACGGAAACTCCGATAAAGACGAAGAGGAGATTCTGTGGTTCGAACGCGACCGAGAATCCTTGGCCGAGTCCACTCAGGATGTCATTCATGACAACGTCCCTTTCTTGCCCCGCAGGGTGAATAAGCGCGTAACTAGAACGCGCGCAAGTTGACTCCCAATGCCACAGCAAAGACGAGGTACACCGCGACGGGCACCAAGACTGTCGTGAGTAGAGAACCTAGCCAGGTCATACGCCCGATGAATTTGGAAATGATGAACAACGACACCGCACCAGCACCGATGAGCCCCATCCAGGTATAGAGAGGAACAGAGAGGAGCAGTGGCACGGCGATCCCCAGGACATTCGCTAACCCTGCCCTGTTCGGCATCACGATTCGACGCCGCGCAACGAAAATCAGAGGCGCCATCAGGATCAGCAGAATCGAATTGATGGCGGGCCACAGGCCGACTCCGGGATGATTCAACGTCCCGACCCCTAGTTGGGCGGAAGGAATCAAGAGAGCAATGCCAACAGCGGCGACCAGAATCGGTGAGAACCAATCCGCAACTTCACGTGCTTGCGCCAACTGATCTACCTCGCGCTCACCCACTTCCGACACCGAGTCGTTCATGACCGACGCATCTGATTGATCGCTATCCATTTCCTCTATCCCCCATTCCGGTGAGACCGAAAGCCCGTCGTCGTTCCAGCCACTGCACTACTCCGCGGTGGGGATACCGAGCTGCTCATAGAGCGTCCGGAACCTTTCCAACTCATACGGCATGTAGTCAGAGAACCACTCTTCGCCATCTACATCGGGTACGGCGCCACCAGAATCAGTGATGAATTGGACGAAGTCCTCAGATTCAGTGACGTTCTCGGAGGCTTCTCGAAGTGTGTCAACGAGCTCATCAGGTGCGTCTTTTTGAATGGCCAGAGCCTGCGAGCCAGCAAACAGAGCTTCTTCCAGGTCGTAGTCCGCGATGGACGGAAGACCGGGACTCACCTCCTCCACCCGCTCCGGAACGTAATCCGTGGTGACAGCCAATGCTCGAACTTCACCTGATTCCATTCTCGGCAAGGCGGACGTCACGTCTTGGATGCCAAAGTCGACGTCACCGTTGACGATTGCTTGCAGAGCCGGAGGGCTGCCATTGAAGGAGACCAACTCCGCTTCAAGGTCATACTCATCAGCGATCTTCTCGGCGATGAGGTGCGTATTGTGCCCCTCTCCGAATGCGGAGAATGTCAGCCTTCCCTCCGCTTCCAACAGGTCATCGAAAGTCTCATAGGGAGAGCTCGCTGGAACGGCCACGACGAAGGTATTCTCTGCCACCGGTGTGATCGAGCGGAAATCCTCGATCTCATACGACACGCTTTGTTGCAGCATGGTGGAAGTGAACGCTCCCGTGGGGGCGAAAAGAAGCGTATAGCCGTCGGCAGAAGCGTTCTTAGCCTCCGTGGTGGCGATTGCGCCACCACCACCTTCACGATTGACGACCAAAACGCGCTGTCCGAGCTCGTCGCCAAGTCCTTCTGCGAATCGTCGGGCAACTGAATCATTGTGTCCACCGGCGGCGAAGCCCACCACAAGCTCAATATTTTTGGTGGGGTACCCGTCAGCAGACTGACCGGCTCCCCCGTCTGGTCCGCACGCGCTGAGACTCACGGTGAGAGCCAGGGCTGACAATCCGGCGACGAGTAGACGCTGCTTCCGCATGATGATCTCCTGAGATGCCTTGAGTGAGAAAGAACCTTGATGACCTTCAGCGTGACACGCCTCACATTCATTAGAAAACCGAAAGGATTTTATGGAGTCCATCGCGGTTACTTATATAGGTGACATCCGCGCGAAACATCTCTGATCTAGGCTGACGATATGCGCGAACTTCAGAAGCAGATCATCCAGGAGATGGGCGTGGCCCCCGAGATCGACCCCGCCGTGGAGGCGGCGAAGCGGGTGCAGTTCCTCGCCGATTACCTCCGGACCACCGGGGCCCAGGGCCTGGTGTTGGGGATCTCCGGCGGCGTCGACTCCACGACGGCGGGCCGGCTCTGCCAGCTCGCCGTCGAGCAGGTCCGAGCCAGTGGGTTCTCCTCTGCTGACTCGAATGTTTCCTTCACCGCGGTACGCCTGCCCTACCGCACCCAGCACGACGAGGACGACGCCCAGCGCTCGCTGCGCTTCATCCGCGCGGACCACGAGGTGACCCTGCAGATTGGACCTGCGGTGGATGCGCTCGCGGAGGATTTCGCCACCGGTACCGAGAGCACCCTGAGCGACTACCTTCGCGGCAATGTGAAGGCTCGCATGCGGATGATCGCCCAGTATGCGGTGGCCGGCGAGCGCGGAGCCCTGGTGGTCGGCACCGATCACGCCGCAGAATCCGTGACCGGGTTCTTCACTAAATTCGGCGACGGCGGAGCGGATGTGCTGCCGCTGTTCGGGCTGAACAAGCGCCAGGTGCGCGCGGTGGCCCGGCATCTGGGTGCCGAGGAGTCGCTGTGGTCCAAGGTGCCCACCGCGGATCTGCTCACCGAGAACCCGGGACGCACCGACGAGGACGAGTTGGGTCTGCGCTACGACGACATCGACGACTATCTCGAGGGCCAGCAAATTGACGAGGCTGCGGCGTCACGGTTGGAGACGATCTACCTGCGCACCCGGCACAAGCGCACCACCCCGACCTCGATTCTCGACACCTGGTGGCAGTGAGCGGTTCGGCGCCGCGGCAGTTTCGATAGGGTGGAACCCATGAAGATCGCCACCTGGAACGTGAACTCCCTGCGCGCCCGCGCAGACCGTGTCGAAGACTGGATCGAGCGCAGCGACGCTGACGTGCTGGCTATCCAGGAAACCAAGTGCAAGGACGACAACTTCCCCTGGGAGCTGTTCGAGCGCGCTGGTTACGACGTCGCCCATTTCGGTTTCTCCCAGTGGAACGGGGTGGCCATCGCCTCCCGAGTAGGGCTCGAGGATGTGCAGCGCACCTTCCCGGAGCAGCCGGTGTTCGGCAAGAACGGTGTCGACCCCGTACAGGAAGCCCGGGCGATGTCCGCCGTCGTCGGCACGAAGAACTCCAGCTCAGGCGAGAAGCCGCTGCGGATCTGGTCACTGTACGTGCCCAACGGCCGGGCGCTGGATGACGAGCACATGCCCTACAAGCTGGAGTGGCTGGAGAAGCTGCGCGCCCACGCCGTCGCCGAAGTCGAAGCGGACCCCTCCGCGCGTCTGGCGCTGACCGGGGACTGGAACATCGCCCCGCAGGACGAGGACGTCTGGGACATGCAGTACTTCCTCGAGGAGGGCCTCACCCACGTCTCGGAGCCCGAGCGTGCCGCGTTCCACGCTTTCGAGTCGGCCGGTTTCGTGGACGTGATGCGCCCGCGGCATCCCGGCCCCGGCGTGTACACCTACTGGGACTACCAGAAGCTGCGCTTCCCCAAGAAGGAGGGCATGCGTATCGACTTCGTGCTCGCTTCCCCCGCGCTGGCATCCTCGGTGACCGACGCCTGGATCGACCGCGAGGAGCGCAAGGGCAAGGGCGCCTCCGACCACGCTCCCGTTGTGGTGGAGCTGGACTAGGTCCGGGGCAGCGCGCATGGAGTTCCAGGCAGAGCTGCGGGTCTACGAGCCGCTGAGCCGGTTCGATGACCGACTTGCCACGCACATCGCCCGCGCGACCCCGCGCGATCGAGACGCCGTGGAAGCCGCGTCGGCCCAGCGCGCCGAGGCCCGTAACTACGCCCGCGAGCTCAACCCGTTCCCGCGGCCGGATCTGCCCGAGCTGGTGCGGGTGCTGCGGTTCAAGGTACCCGCCGAGGACCGACCCGACACCGGTCCGACGCAGGTGGGCGGGCCCCACGACGGGGCGGTGGCCGGGCATTCCGAGTTCTTCTGCCCCGAAGAATTGGCGCTGCGCTCCGAGATGGCCGCCACCAAGCTCGAGCGCGACCTGATGGACGACCACCTCTACTGGATGATGGTCCCGGAGCGCACCCGCGAGAAGAACGTGGCCCGGCTGCTCACCGGTGACAGTCCGGTACGCCTGCCGAAGGACCACAACCGCCGCCCGGTGCACACCCGTGCTGCGGTCTGGGGCATCCCGCTCGCCTGGTTCGTCCTCTTCGGCGACGACGCCCGTGCCCGCACCGAGGCCCAGCTGACCACCGAGCTCTCCGACCAGGTGGTCACCGGCACTCACCCGCACACCGGATCCTTCATCGCCCGACGGATCACCCGGCTCACCCTCGCCCAGGAGCGCGCCCGCCGTGCGGCCGCCACGGTCTCGCTGCACGCCCCCGACTGGGAAGTGCTCGAGGATCTCACCGGCCTGGTGACCTGGCTGGAGAGCTTCCACCCCGACGCCTACCTGGAGCTAGACTACGGCGGACTCGCCCGGTTCGTCTGGCCCGATGACTCGGTCTTCGACGTCGCCACCGCCCTGGAGGCACTCGAGCAGGGTGACGCCCCCACCGCGATGATCGCGAACCAGCGCCTGGTGCGCCGCTGGATGTCGGTGCGCCAGCGCGGCCGCGCCAGCTAAGCCGCTCCGCGTCAGCGCGCCGATGGCACGCTGGTCGTCGCGAATCGGTCCCGGAACGCGCTCGGAGTCGCCCCCAGGTGCTTGGCAAAGGCGCGCCGCAAGGTTTCCTCAGAACCAAACCCGCTCAAGTGAGCCACGCGGCTGATGGGGTGGGACTCCAGAATCAGGGCGCGCGCCGCATCAACACGTGCTTCCTCGAGCCATCGCGCCGGCGTAGTTCCTGCCTCCTCACGGAAGAGCCTGTTCAGGTGTCGGGCACTCACGCCCATACTTCGAGCCATCACGGAGACACTGTAATGCTGCGAAGGATCGGCGACGATCATGTCCATCAGCCTGCGCAGGGGGTCACTGCTGACTGTTTTGCGTCGCAGCGCGGTCGAATACTGACTCTGCCCGCCTGGCCGCTGCATGAACATCACCAGTTCGCGGGCAACGCGCCGCGCCACCTCGGCACCGAGGTCCTCTTCGACCATTGCCAGAGCCAAATCGATCCCGGCGGTGATACCTGCTGACGACAGGAATCTGCCGTCTCGCACATGAATGATGTCCGGTTCGACGGTCACTCCTGGAAAGCGGCGTGCCAGTTCATCCGCGTGCCGCCAATGGGTGGTGGCACGCCGACACTGCAGAAAATCCAGTTGCGCCAACACGAAGGCACCCGTGCACACCGACGCCACACGCGTTGCTCCGACGGACAACCTCTCCACCAGCACCAGCACGTCCGGGTCCAGTGGCTCCTGCACAAGAATCTCACCGCCGGCGATCAGCAAGGTGTCGACAGCGTCGATCTGGGCGGCTGCTGTGCTGAGAATCCGGATGCCTGACGAAGTCTGCACTTCACCGCCACGCGGCGAGAGAAGGACCAGCTCGTAGGCACTGCCCTGGGGATCGGCCAACCGGAAGACTTCGGCCGGACCACTGGCGTCGAGTAGTGTCACTCCGTCGTAGACAACGAGCCCGATTCGACGGGTCATGTCCTTATCCGAGGGAGATTGGTCTGAAATGACATACGCATACCGTACCTGAACTTGGGATTCTGAGGAGTGTAGAACGGACTCCACGTCCTCTGATGAAAGGATCTACCGATGGCCGACACCATTGCTGGCATTTCACTTCCCGATAGCGCCCTGGCCAGAGAAGCCACCGAGTTGGTGCGCGATGTCACCACCGACCTCGTCTACCACCACTCGCGGCGGGTGTTCATCTTTGGCGCACTCCGCGGCCAGGAGCAGTCCCTCTCCTACGATCCCGAGTTGCTCTATGTGGGGGCGATGTTTCACGATCTCGGTCTGACTGACACTTACCGGCGTACTGACCAGCGGTTCGAGATCGATGCCGCCGACGTGGCCCGGGACTTCCTCCTGAGCCACGGCGTCGGGGACCGCGAAGCCGACACCGTCTGGAACGCGATCGCCCTGCACACGACTCCGGAGATCCCCCTCCACATGGCTCCCGAGGTCGCGCTGGTCACCCGCGGTGTGGAACTCGATGTCCTGGGCATCGGCTATGACTCCCTCAGCGACGCCGAACGCCAAGCGGTCGTCGATGCTCACCCGCGCCCCGATTTCAAGAACCAGATCCTGGCCGCGTTCACAGACGGGCTGAAGGACCGACCCGAGACCACCTTCGGAAATGTGAAAGCCGACGTTCTGGAGCACTTCGTCCCCGGGTTCCAGCGCGGCGACTTCGTCGACATCATTCAGAATTCGGACTGGCCCGAGTAAGGCCGTCTGGAGAACCCACCCCGGGGCTCTCCAGCGCCGTGAAGATCGGGGCAGATTCATGACTCAGCAGACAAAATCCGGCGAAAAACGTCGGGATCTGTCTGTTGAGTCATGAATCTCGTCGCCGAAGAGCCACTCGGCCTACGTGCCTGACCTCACCCGGGCTCACCTGCGCCGCGCCCCGCCCAGCCTGACGCCACCGGGGCCGAACTATTAGGCTGGACCCATGACTCCAGCCCCGCACCCCGCGCCGTCGTCCGTCCCGCAGTCCGCAGCACACACGGGGCAGCCGGAGCCGCTGAGCACTCCACCCTCGGAGGCCCGCAACCGCCCGGAGAATCCGTGGTGGGTCGACGCCGTGATCTACCAGGTGTACCCGCGCTCCTTCGCCGATGGCAACGGCGACGGCATGGGCGACCTGCCAGGGGTCACCGCGCAGATCCCGTACCTGCAGCGTCTCGGGATCGATGCCCTGTGGCTCTCACCCTTCTACGTCTCCCCGCAGCACGACGCCGGCTACGACGTGGCCGACTACCGCGATGTGGACCCGCGGTTCGGCACCCTCGCCGACGCCGACGAGCTCCTGGCCACCGCTCACGAGGCCGGGCTGCGTATCATCGTGGACCTGGTGCCCAACCACACCTCCTGGAGCCACGACTGGTTCGTCGAGGCCCTGGCGGCCGAGCCGGGCTCCGCGGCCCGCGACCGCTACATCTTCCGCTCGGGGCGGGGCGACGACGGCGAGCTGCCCCCGAACGACTGGTCCTCCATCTTCGGCGGCCCCGCCTGGACCCGCACCGTCCACCCCGACGGCACTGGCGGCGACTGGTACCTGCACCTCTTCGATACCTCCCAGCCGGACCTGAACTGGGAGAACCCGGAGGTGCACGCCGAATTCGAATCGATTCTGCGTTTCTGGCTCGACCGCGGGGTGGACGGCTTCCGCATCGATGTCGCTCACGGCATGATCAAGGCCGAGGGCCTACCCGATTACGCCGGTTCGGCGAACATGGTCAAGGACGCCGGGGATCTCCCCGAGTTCGTCGAGCGCGAGGGATTCGTGCCGCCCACCCCGTACTTCGATCAGGACGGCGTGCACGAGATCTACCAGGAATGGAATCGGGTGCTCTCCGAGTACGACCACGACCCCTGCCTGGTGGCCGAGGCCTGGGTGGCGCCGATGTTCCGCCTCTTCCGCTATGTCCGCGAGGGCGAGATGCACCAGGCGTTCAACTTCGCGTTTTTGGTGTCGGGCTTCGACGCCCAGCGGATGACCGACGCAATCCAGGAATCCCTCAACGAGGCCGGCGCAGTGGGCGCCACCAACACCTGGGTGCTCTCCAACCACGACACGGTACGCCACGTCTCCCGCTTCGGGCTCACCGATCCGACCTCGTATCCGGAGGGCATCACCGCCGAGGACGAGCAGCCCGACCACGCCCTGGGGCGCCGCCGCGCCCGCGCCGCGGCCATGGTCGAGCTCGGTCTGCCCGGCTCCGCCTACCTCTACCAGGGCGACGAGCTGGGCCTGCCCGATCACACCACGCTGGCCGATGAGCACCGCGAGGACCCCACCTTCCACCGCACTCGCACCACCGAGAACCCCGAGCCCGGCCGCGACGGCTGCCGCGTGCCGCTGCCCTGGCGCGCCGACGCTCCCGGGTACGGTTTCTCGCTCATCACTGACTCTGCGAACTCCACACTCGCCGAGCCGTGGCTGCCCCAGCCCGAGGAATACCGAGCCCTGGCCGCCGACCAGCAAGTGGATGTGCCCGGCTCCACCTTCGAGCTCTACCGCGAGCTGCTCACCATCCGCGGCGAACTGGACCTGGGCACCGGCAAGTTCGCCTGGTCCCGCTTCCACGCCCCCGAAAAAGGCGTGCTCTCCTTCACCGTGACCATCGGCGGCGGCAAGCATCTCGGCTCCGGCGAGCCCATCCCGCGCCAGACCGTTCTGGTGTTGGCCAACATGAGCTCGGAACCCACCCCGATCCCCGAAGAGTACTCGGCCGCGGTGTTCTCCGACGACGACGCCCTCCACGGCCAGCAGCTCGCACCAGACTCGGCCGCGTGGTTCCTGAAGCACTCGGCGCCGGAGGCCTGATTCGATGAGTGCGATCGAGCGCCTCCGCGAGCAGCTGCACGAGAATCCCCGCATCCTCACCGTCTGCACCGGCAACATCTGCCGTTCCCCTATGGCGGAGGTGGTGCTGCAGCAGCGCCTGGTAGAGAACGAGGACGACGACCGTCTCGGCGATTTTTCGGTGGAGAAGGTCTGGAGTGCGGGAGTCTCCGACGAGGAGCACGGCAACGGGATCTACCCGCAGGCCGCCGAGGTGTTGCGCGAGCACGGCTACGCCGCGCCGAAGGAGCACCGCGCGCACCAGGTCTCCCGGGATGAGATGGAACGTTCCGGGCTGATCCTGGCCATGACCGCCGCGCACGCCCGCACCCTCGGCACCCTCGCCCAGCAGTGGGAGGTTCCGCTGGAGCGCTTCCACCTGTGGCGGGAGTTCGACGGCACCGGTCTCGGCATCGCACCCCACGGCTGCCTGCGTCCCGGCGGCGCCCTGGCGCCCGGGAGCGCCACGCCCACCTCGGCCACCGACGTCCCGGACCCCTGGTACGGTCCCGACTCGGGGTTCTACGCGACCATCGAGACCGTCGAAGCCGGCGCAGAAGGACTCTACGCCGCCCTCGACGGCGACATCCTCGGTCAGCCCTGAGTCATCAGCGGCGGGGCAGTTCGCGACGCAGCGCTTCGATCTCCTGACGGGTGCCCGCGGTATTCTGCGCGGTACGGATCATCGCAATGTAGAACTCCAGGCTCACGCGAGCCAGCACGAGCATGACTACCGCGGGGATCCAGCCGAGTAGCAGCAAGAAGATGCCCGCCAGCGGTTCCTGTCCGATCAGCAGAATCGAGGTCAGCAGCCAGCCGAACACCAGCCACAGGGCGATGAACAACAGCAGCAGGATGTAGATCAGCTTGGCGAACTTCACCGTCACGTAGCTCTGGAAGCTGAAGTCGAAAAGTGCGCCGAAGAATCCCTTGGCCTCGGCCGAGGTCGGGGCGAAACCCTGGCTACCGAAGCCATTGCCCTGCGGCTGTTCCGAATAGGGGTTGTTATCCGGGTCCTGGCCGGTCGGTCCGCCGTTGCCGGGTTCGTAGGGAGGCTGTGGAGGCTGAGTCATGTCATGTCCTTTGTCGGTGTGGGAGTGGTCCATCGATATCTACCATCGAGGCTGGGACCAAGGCCAGAGTCAGGTCGTCTAGATCTCAGTGTTCACCTCGGCCCAGGCGGCGTCGAGGTCACGATCAAACGCAGGAGTCAGCAGTCCGTCGAGGTAGTCCCCGTACCAGTCGCGTACCTCGTCCGAGTGATACGCCCGCTGCAGCGCCTCAAACTTCTCCGGTTCGTTTTCGACGAAGTCGGGCTGGGCGGCCAGGGTGAGAGCGAAGGGAAGCGCCTCCTCCTGTGACTCCATGATCAGCACCTCGTCGGGCATCACGTCGATCTCGGCGAGCAGGCGTGCGAACCCGAACACCGCGTCCACATCGGGATAGATGCTGCCCACCGACTGCTGGTCGACTTCCACGAACTCCAGGTTCTTGGGGTTGGCGGTGATGTCCTCCACACTCAGCTTCGCCACCGGCACGGATTCATCGATCTCGATCAGTCCACCTCGGGCTAGTAGTCGAATACCGCGACCGTTGTTGGCGGTGTCGACCGGGAGCGCGATCTGCGCGCCGTCGGGGAGTTCCTCCAGGGAGTCATACCGACTCGAGTACACCCCCGAGGGTTGCTCGAACATGAACAGGATCGGCTCGATGTCGAGGTCGTTGTCCTCGTTGAACTGGTGGAGGTAGCTGATGTTCTGGAAGAAGTTGACGTCGTACTCACCGTTGCTCACCGCGTGGTTGGGCTGAATGATGTCGGTGACGTAGGTGGCGTCGAGTTCCCAGCCCTCCTCAGCCAGCAGTTCCTCGGCGATTTTCGTCGGCTCCTGGAAGGGCGCGTTCTCGGTGACGACGATGCTGATGGTGTCGTCAGATCCGATCGCATCCACCAGCCCGCAGCCACTCAGGGACACGATTGCCAGAGCGGCTATCGGGGCGATGATTCGAACAGAACGACGGCAACGCAAATTAGGCAAGAGCTCTCCCGGGTCTACGGCGGGTTAGGACGAGCGGGCGCGCTGGCAGCGCCCGGGACCACCCTAGATGTCCGAGAATTCCGTAAGCCAACAGAAATCCCAGGGCTCGTCTCAAAAAGTCATGCGCGGAGCTTCACCAGACTGTTGCAGACAAACAGCCCTCGTGATTGTGGCCTATGCGCCGGATGTATCCGACGGGCGGCGATTATCCTATGGGCCGACCAGTTCAGTCGCCCCACCCGCCACCATCAGTCAGGTGGCGTAGATACCGACCGGGCGCATCAAGAAACGACCGCCAACTCTGCACCATCTCGAGTTGATCGTACTCACTGGCTCGCAGCCCCCATTCGCCCACCTCGATAAGTTTCGCTTCGGGGAGCGAAGCGAGGATGGGCGAATGGGTAGATAAGATGACCTGCGACCCGCTGGCCAGGAGTTCGCGAAGGTGCGCTACCAACGTGAGGCATCCCTTGAATGACAAAGCGGACTCGGCCTCGTCAAAAACCCACAAGCCTGCGATCTCGGACCGATTGGCAACAAACTCCACAAAGGACTCGCCGTGGCTTTGACAGTGATGCTTTCCGGGGACACCCACATCATCGAGATAGGAGAAGTGGCCATGCATCGTCTCAGCACGGAGAAATACTCCCCGGCGGGAACTTCCTGCTCCTCGAATGAGTTGTAGATGATCGGCAAGTCCTGACTCGGTGATCCGGGTTCTGTGGAGCGTGTTCCTGGTGCCACCTTCGACCCCCAACCCGTACGCTTCGGCAATTGCTTCGACAATCGTTGACTTACCCGCACCGTTTTCGCCAACTAATACCGTGAGAGGTGAGAATTCGAGACCCAGATCGAGTATCTGACGGACAGCGGGAATGGTGGCGGGCCAAGAGTCTCGCGCCATCGGGGCATCACGGTGTTCGTGAATGCCACGGAGCGGAAGGCGTGAAAGTAGATTACCCATGCCGTCAGAGTACAAGTCACCTGGTCGATGACGGCCCTGCCCCGGAGCCTAGGAGGCGCTCGGTGGCGGCGTCGAAGAACAGCACCCGATCGGCCGCCGCCGCCAGGGTGAGGCGCTGCCCTGCAGTGGGCTCGTGTTCCTTGCCGATGCGGGCCACCAGCCGGGTGGATTCGTCGCCATCGGGACTGCCGTAGACATACACATCAGAACCCACGGATTCGACCAGGGCCACATTAATGGTCATCCGGTCCTCGTCGTCGGCGCCGTCGACTCCGTTGGTCTGGACCGCGGCTCCGGTCCCCCGCAACTCGAAATCCTCGGGGCGGATCCCGACGATGACGTCGTCGTGGTCGAACCGGGTCCCGGCCGGCACCGGGAGCAGGTTCCTGCCCACCCGCACCGCGATGCCGCCGTCGGGGGCAGTTTCCACCGTCCCGGGCAGCAGGTTCATGGTGGGCGAGCCGATGAACCCGGCCACGAACAGGGTGGCGGGCCGGTCGTAGAGCTCTTTGGGCGTGCCGACCTGTTCGATGCGCCCATCGTTCATCACCACCACCCGGTCCCCCATGGTCATAGCCTCGGTCTGGTCATGGGTCACGTACACCGTGGTCACCCCGAGCCGGCACTGCAGCTCGGAAATCTGGGTGCGGGTCTGCACGCGCAGCTTGGCGTCCAGGTTGGACAGCGGCTCGTCCATGAGGAACACCTCCGGGTCGCGCACGATGGCTCGGCCCATGGCCACCCGCTGCCGCTGCCCGCCGGAGAGCGCACGCGGTTTGCGATCCAGGTAGGGGGTGATGTCGAGCAGGCGCGCCGCCTCGTCGATGCGGCGACGGCGCTCCTGCTTCTCGACACCGGAGTTCTTCAGCGCGAACTCCATGTTGCCCTCCACGCTCATGTGCGGGTAGAGCGCGTAGTTCTGGAACACCATGGCGATGTCCCGCTCGGCGGCGGGCGTGGTGGTCACGTCGTCGTCACCGAACCGGATGGTGCCCTCGGTGGGCAACTCCAGTCCGGCGAGCATCCGCAGCGTGGTCGACTTCCCGCAGCCCGAGGGGCCCACCAGCACCAGGAACTCGCCGTCGGCGATGCGCAGACTGAAATCGTCGACGGCGTGCCGATCGGCTCCCGGGTACTGCAGTCCCACTGAGGTGAGGGTGACGTCCATGGTGTTCCGTGCTTCCTACTGTGTCTGACTGGTTCTTACTTGTTCTTGCTGGTTCTGACTGGTGCTCGACGGTCACTCGCCGAGCTGGGGTGCCAGATCGTTGTCGTAGAGATCCTGCAGGGTCGATTCCAGGGTGGACATCTCCTCGGCGACCTCGACGTCGGAGGTCAAGATCCGCTGCAGGGTCTGCGACAGGTTCAGGTCACCGCCGGGCAGGAACACGCGGGCGTAATCCTGGGGGCGGGCGTTCTCCAGCTGATTCACCGCGGCCTCGAACTGCGGGGTCTCGGCGTAGACGTCGGCCATGTCGACGTCGGTGCGCACCGGCAGGTAGCCGGTGCCCTCGGAGAACGTGGCGGTGTTGTCCGCGTTGGTCACGAAGTCGATAAACATCGCGGCGGCCAGCTGCTTCTCGGGTGCGGACTTGGCGGCCACGCTCAACCCGGCACCGCCGGTGGGCACCACGGCGTTATCACCGGAGGGTCCCAGCGGCAGGAAGCCGACGCCGACCTCGAAGTCCGCGGTGTCCAGAATCCCGGACAGCGACCCGGTGGAGGCCACAACCTGGCTGGCCGCTCCCGCGGAAAAATCGGTAGCGGGGTCGCCCGAGGACACCATCGCAAGGTCGTCGTTCACCATGTCCTGGGCGATCTGCAGCGCCTCGACGGTCTCATCGGAGGACACGGCAGAGAAGTCCCATTCCTCGGACCAGCCGCCGCCGTGGCTCCACACCAGGTTCGACATGGTCCAGGCCGGGTACTCGGCCTGCGGCGGGAAGGTGAACGCCGTTGCGCCGGTGTCGGCGTCGGCCAGCTGCTCGGAGTAGGAGATCATGTTCTCCCAGGTCTCCGGGGCGGCGTCGTCGAGTCCGGCTTCTTCGTAGTGATCCTTGTTGTAGTAGAAAATTGGCGTGGAGCGCGCGTAGGGGGCGCCGTAGTGGGCCTCCTCGTAGAGGTAATCCCCGTAGAGGGCTTCCTGGTAGGTGGAGGTGTCGGCGTCGATGGCTTCGAACAGCGGGTCCATCGGGGCCAGCGAGTCGTTGAGGTAGTTGGTGAACCAGGTGGCGTCGGAGAGCACGACGACGTCGCCGACCTCGCCGGAGGCCTGGGCGGTCTGGAAGCGCTCGGAGACCTCCTCGTAGTTCGCACCCGCGGTGACGTGCTCGACGGTGATGCCGGTCTCCTCCTCGAAGGCGGAGATGAGCTCCTTCTCGATGTCGATGGAGCCGCCGGGGTGGTTGGACCAGAAGGTGATGGAGTCGGCAGGCTCGACGTCCTGGTACTCTGCCGCGGCTTCGGCGTCGGCGGCGCCGCCGTCGGCGTCCTCAGAGCTGGAGGTGGACGGGCCGCAGGCGGTCAGGGCGAGCCCGGCGGTGAGGGTGACGGCGAGCGCGAGTCCGCGGCGCACGCGCCAAATCGAGGTGCTGGTGGTCTGTCCGGTTCCACGGGTCATGATGTTCTCCTGTGTGCGTGGGTGGGGTGTGTGGGTGTACTGAGTTGTCGTGGTGAAGCGGGGAACTATTTGACGGCGCCCTGGGTGAGTCCGGCGACGATGTAGCGCTGCAGGGCGGCGAAGACGATGAGCACGGGCACGATGACGAGCACGGCTCCGGCCATGAGAATCCCGTAGGTGCCGGTCTGGCCCTCCACGGAATTCAGCAGGTTTAGCCCGACCGGCAGGGTCATCTTGTCAGTGGAGTCGGTGATGATCAGCGGCCAGAGGAAGTTGTTCCATTCGTTGACGATGGTGACCAACGAGACGGTGGCGATGGTCGGCGCGGAGATGGGCACGATCACCCGCCAGAGTCGCTTCCAGTGGCCGGCGCCGTCGAGTTCTGCCGCTTCCACCAGGGCGTAGGGCACGGTCTTGAACTGTTGGCGGAGGAGGAAGGTGCCGAAAGCCGTGCCGAGTCCTGGCAGCACGATGCCCCACAGGGTGTTGCGCCCGCCGAGTCCGGAGATCGTCAGGTAGTTGGGCAGCATGGCCACCTCGGGCGGCACCATCAGCGCGACCAAAATGCCCAGAAAAATCAGGTTCTTGAACCGCACGTTGATGAACACCAAGGCGTACGCAGTGGTGATGGCCAGCAGCACCTTGATGACCGATCCGGCTCCGGTGGTGATCAGACTGTTCAGGAACAGGGTGCCCAGCGGCACCCGCTCGGCGACGCTGCGGTAGTTGTCCGCCGTCGGGTCCTGCGGCCAGAAGGTGGGCGAGGTGGTGACGATCTCGCTGACCGGCTTGAACGAGGAAATCACCATCCAGACCAGCGGCAGCACCACGATGAGCAGGGCCAGAAGCATGGGCAGATAACCGCCGGCGATCGCGGAGCCGAGGTTACGGGGGCGAAGCGCGTTTCTCATGCGTAGTGCACCTTCTTCTCCACGAACCGGATCTGCACGGCGGTGATGAGGAAGAGCACCAGGAACAGCACGACGGAGATGGCGGCGGAATAGCCCGCCCGCTGGTAGGCGCCGAAGGACTGCAGGTACACCTCGAACAGGATGGTGTTGGTGCCGTGGCCGTCGGGGGTCATGATCCGCAAAACATCGAAAGCCTGCATGGAGGACAGGATCGAGGTGATGAGAATGAAGAACATGGTGGGGCTCAGCAGGGGCAACACGACTTTGACGAATCGGCGGATCGGGCCCGCCCGGTCGATGGACGAGGCCTCGATCAGGTCCTGTGGGATCGCTTGCAGTCCGGCGAGGAAGATCACCGCGCAGTAGCCCAGGTTCTTCCAGATGTAGACGATGATTACCATCACCAGGGCCAGGTCGGCGTCGAGGAACCACTGCGGGGAGTTATGCCCGAAGAACCGGAACACGTGCCCCAGCACGCCCAGGTTCGGGTCGAAGATGAAGCTCCAGACCAATCCAACACCCACCCCGGAGAGCACGTAGGGAGAGAACACGGCGGTACGCACGGCCGTGCGGCCGGGCAGCTTCTGGTTGAGTACCAGGGCCAGTGCCAACCCCAGCACCATGGACCCGACGACGGTGGCCACGGTGAAGATCCCGGTGACGCGCCAGACTTCCACCCCGGTGTCGGAGGTGAAAAACCGCACGTAGTTATCGAACCCGATGAAGCTCGCGGTGTCGGAGCCCAGCCGCCAGTTCAGCAACGAGTACCGGATATTGGCGATCAGCGGGTAGTAGATGAACAGCAGGATCAGCGCGATGTTCGGCCCGGCGAAAAGCAAGAACAGGATCCAGTTCCGTCGGCTCCGACGCCGCCTGGCGCTGCGGTGCTGGCGGTTCTGGCGTTGCACCTCAGGGTCCTGCGGGGTGGCAGGACGCGGCGGGGCAACGGTCGTTTCAGGCACGGATGGAACCCTACGGAGCGTGCGTAGCCCCCAGGTCTCCGTCAGGCAGACGCCGGGTGAATCAGGATTGAACGGCTGGCGCTCAGGGCGACCGGTCACCGAGCCGTCGAATAAAACCGGTGGAAACCGACGCACCGCCATCGGGGTCTGGACGACGATCAAGGGGTGATCCTCCCCTGACAGTGAAAGGCAGTCCCATGCTGAAACTCTCCCCCGATGCCGCAGCCACCGTGGCCGCCACGGCCGCCGTCGTCGCCGAGCACTCCGACCAGATCACCGTGCGGTTCTACCAGGACATGTTCGAAGCGCACCCGGAGCTGCTCAACGTGTTCAACCGCGCGAACCAGGCGGTGGGCGAACAGCCCAAGGCGTTGGCCGCCTCGGTGGTCGCCTTCGCCACCCAGCTCATCGACCCGAAGGCGCCCGATTTCACCCCGGTGATGCAGCGCATCGCCCACAAGCACGTCTCGCTGGGTATCAAAGCCAGCTGGTATCTGATCGTGGGGCGCTACCTGATGGGTGCGATCCCGCAGGTATTGGGCGACGCCGTCACCCCGGAGATCGCCGCGGCCTGGGATGAGGTGTACTGGCTGTTCGCCACCGCCCTGATCGCCGAGGAGGCGAAGCTCTATGAGCAGGGCGGAGTGGATCCGGAGTCCCCGTGGACGCAGTACCGGGTGGTGGAGCGCTTCGAGGAGTCCGACGAGGTGTTCTCCCTGCTGCTGGCACCGCTGGCCGGTCAGATCCCCTCGCACCGCACGGGACAGTACGTGGCGATCTCGGTGGTGTTGCCCGACGGCACGCGCCAGCCGCGGCAATACACGATCTCCTCGGGACCCCGCGGGGATTCGATTCGGGTCACCATCAAGCGGGTACGCGGGATGAATGGCCACCCGGACGGCCAGGTCTCCGGGTGGCTCCACGAGAACGCGACGCCGGGCACCGTGCTGGATGTGTCGCTGCCGGCCGGCGACGTCGTGCTCGATGAGTCCGACACTCCCCTGGTGATGGTCTCCGCGGGCATCGGCATCACCCCGGTGGCCGCCATCATGGAGGACCTCTCCCGCCGGCAACCGGACCGCACGGTGCGGCTGTTCCACGCCGATAAGTCCCACACCTTGCACGCCCTCTACGATGGGCTGCGTCGCCAGGTGCTGGCCATGTCGGACGCCCGCGCGCAGAACTGGTACGAGCAGGATGCGGAGCTGGCCCCGACCCTGCACCCGGCCCGCCCCGGGTTCATGGATCTCTCCGATGTGGAACTGCCGGCCGAGGCGCAGGTTTTCATGTGCGGGCCGCTACCGTTCATGCAGATCGCCCGGCGCACGCTGATGCAACAGGGCGTGCCCACCGAGCGGATCCACTATGAGGTGTTCGGCCCAGACCTCTGG
The DNA here is from genome assembly GCA_052084925.1 of Micrococcaceae bacterium. GTDB lineage: Bacteria > Actinomycetota > Actinomycetes > Actinomycetales > Micrococcaceae > CmP2. Next base: position 12,419 of record JBQDEV010000003.1, on the reverse strand, counting down.
GCGCAGAACCCGGACGACTGATCCGGGCGGCTACACCGAGGACGCGGCGGCGCGTCGAGCGGCCAGAGCGTAGCTCTCCAGCTCGGCGTCGCTGCGGTCGCTGTCGATCCCATGGAGACTGTCGGAGCCGTCGGAGTTGCCGGAGCCCGGGTCCGTACATTCCACCGATTCAGCCTCGTTGATCAGCCCGAGAATCAGCTCGCAACGACGCGGCCCCACAAAGGGTCGCAACCGACGCAGCCGCACCGGACCACCGGCCTGTTCCAACTGGTCCCGCACCAGCGTGGCGTGCATCGCGCACACCGCCGGCCGCTCGACGTCGATCATGTCCTCGTACAGACAGGGAATCAACCCCACGGTCAGCTCCGCTTCGTCCATCTCGGGTTCCAGTCCGGCATCGTCGAGGTGCTCGTAGAGGGTGTCGAGCTGGTGTAGCGCGCTCTCCTCCAGTGCCGGACCGGAGTGCCCACTGGGATGCAGCTCCGGGTTCAGCCGGCGCAGCTGCTCACCGCGACGGCGCGCCTCGGTCACCCGACGTCGGGCCGGCTCACTCTCCTCGACGGCGCGCACCGGAGAAAAGCCCATGGGCGGGCGGCCGCGGCTGCCCGTGGGCAGGGGCTCGACCACGATGAGACCTTCCTCTTCCAGCACGGTGAGGTGGTCGCGGGTGGTGCTCAGCCGCAGCCCGGCCTCCTCGGCGAGCTCCTTGAGCTGGCGTCCGGGATTCCGCTGCACGGCATGCAGCAGGCGCACGCGACTGTGCTGCGTGAGTCCACGGAAATCATCCACCCGGCGAGGCATGCCATCAGTTTAGGGCGCCTGGGCGCCAGAATCCGCTCGATGTCCGTCCGCTGAGAACGGCCCTGTCAGTCGGTCTCGGGGAGGTGCAGCTGAGCGTAATGATGCACCGCGTCGCGCACCAGCTGGGGACCGGACGCTGACACCCGGTTGTAGTTCTGCGCGAACCGGTCATCGTCCACATACATCTGCACGATCCCCTGTACCAGCTCGCGGGTCAGCGGCTGCGTCATCGCCCGACCCAGCCATTCCACATGTCGGCGAGCCTGCACTTGAGCGACCTCGCTCAGCGGACTCTCACCGGCCGCGACCACCTCATCCCATCCGGTGTTGAGTTCCTCAAGTTCCCGGCGAAAATCCCGCTGTCCGTCCTCGCCGAGCCCGTTCCACCACGCGTTCGAACGATCCGCGGCGTCGTCGCCCCAACGCTGGCGCACCTCGGCGTCGTACTGTTCGTGGTTGAATCCGTCGAAAATGGTCTTTGGTGTCATCGCTATCCCCTTCTGAAGTGCCTTGATGGTCGTCTCGACCGTGGTCATTTGCGTTTCGAGACGTTCGCGTTCCTGCTGAAGCCGCTCCCGCTGCGCACGCAGCGCCGCGATCTGAGTCCGCAGTTCTTCCTGAGCGGATGATGCCGCGGCTGCTGTTTCATTAACGACATCGGCGATCTCCGCCAGCGGCATCCCCGTCTCGCGCAGCAGCAGAATCCGCTGGAGCCGCAACAACCCTGTTTGGTCGTAGTACCGCAGCCCGCCCGCACCGACGTGGATGGGCACCAGCAGCCCGATCCGGTCATAGTGGCGCAGGGTCCGCGAGGTCAGACCGGTGGCCTCGACCACCTCGTGGGTGGACCACAACCGGTCCGGTTCAGGTGATGTCTGCGGAAGTGAACGTCTCATGATTCAGTTCTACCGGTTGACGCCACGTCAACTGCAAGAGGAGCTCTTAACAGCCAGCTCAACTTCTTGCCGACGCCGAGATCCCTTACATAGAGTCGTAAGCACTAAGACCGGTTCCGCCTACCTCGGTAGGCCCCGGGTCGGTCCACGTTTCTCAGCTGGTTCGTGAACGCTGATTTACAGGACAAGGATCCTGCGCGGCGTGCTCGTCGCCTCGTCGCGCTTGATCGAGGTACTCGAAGGACGAATCTTTCGAACCTGGACCACGGTTGTGGATGAGCACCCTCATCGGGCACTTTGGTTACTTGTCTGGCTATCGGTCCCTTTAATTGCCGTCTGCACACGACCGCTAAGTGCTCTCAGTCAGTGTCGCTCACCGGCTGCGGTGTCGTGCAAGACGAAGGTTGCGAACCCCAATTCGCTTCGGGCGCCGTTCAGCCAGGCCTCGCGATTCTCACGTGCAGCGGCAAATGCCTGGTCGCGATCTCCGGTCGTTGATGCCTCTCTCACGGCCCAGTCGATGAGCGAACCAGTCCAGCTAAACTGGTAGTCGTCCCACTCGGCCAATGTGCTGACATGGCCATACGACGGTTCAAACCCGTGCTTTTGGAAAGCTCGGATGAGGCCTGAGAGATCAGGATAGGCGTCGGCAGAAACCCCGAGTTCTACCAATGCAGAAGCCGACGGGGCGCCTTCCCAGATACTGTCGCCGATCAGCGCTTGTCCGCCTGGGCGCAGATGTCGCCGTACGGCCTCCAACATGTCGCCCAGTCGGCCGAAAGCGTGGCTTGCGCCCACACACAGCACCACGTCGAAGACCCCGTCACTCCATGTCGCGGCATCCGTCTCGATCCAGCGCACTCGATCACTCAGTTTCCGCTCATCAGCACGCCGCGAGGCAGTGGATGGGAGCATATGGTCAACCCCGACGCCGGTGATTCCGGGATGCGCGAGCAAGAGTTCCTGCAGCCATTCGCCTTCGCCGCATCCGAGATCAACGGCGCGGGACCCGTCGATTGGGCTAAGCCAGCCGACCAAATCCCGAAGTCGTTCGGGCGCCACTGGTGCTCCGATCGGATGGCGCCGGTGGGCAATGTCGAAGATCTCGGAGCGCTCCATCTAAGCAATGCTACATTCGGCTGTAACGGGAGGCAGAGAAGCCCCTGGGGATCCAAATGGGTCCTGCTGAGGCCCTTCCGCCCACAGGGACTCCACAATTATTTTCGTGCTCGCGTGGTCGAAAAGAGTATCGGCCAGCGCTTTTCGTCGCTTTCGACCGCAGTCACGCTCCATACCCTTCGAAAACAGGATCACTCCGTACGCGGATGCTCCACGAAATAGTCCAGCGCCGCCGATAGCCATGCGCGGGCCTCGGTCTCGTAGTCGACGTCGCAGTCCTGGCGCTCCAGCACCCGAGTGGCCCCGAGCGCCTCGAGCTGCGCGTCGATCTTCTTCCCCGCCGCGCAGAAGGAGGAGTAGCTGGTGTCTCCCAGGGCCAGCACCCCGTAGCGCAGCTGCGGCAGTGGCGGCTTCTTCGCCCGCGAAATGTCCAGCCAGAACTGCTCGGCGGTGTACGGCATATCGCCATCACCAGCCGTGGACACCAGAAACAGCGCATCGCGCACGTCGACGAAATCCTCCATGGTCAGGTCGTCGAGGTCCATCACGACGACGTCGAGGCCGCGCTCCTCTGCCAGGGGTCCAGTCTCCTCCGCGAGTTCCTCGGTGGTGCCGGTCTCGGTCCCGTACAGAAGGTGCAGCATGACCTCGACTCAGCCGCGGTAGGGCAGGCCGAGGTGCTCCCTCAGCGTGGTGCCGGTGTACTCGCGCCGGAACAGCCCGCGCTGCTGCAGGATCGGCACCACGTGCTCGGTGAAGGCGCGCAACTGACCGGGGATCGTGTGCGGCATCAGGTTGAAGCCATCGGCGGCGCGGTGTTCAAACCAGGCCTGCATCTGGTCGGCGATCCGCTCGGCCGAACCCACCACCTGGTGGTGTCCGCGCTGGGCCGCGACCCGACGGGCAAAATCGCGCAGGCTCAGGTTCTCGGTCTCGGCGATCCGCTTGTACACCGCCAGCCGGGATTGGTGGCCCTGCACCGTGTCCGGGTCGGGCAGCGTGGGCACGGGACCGTCGATCGGATACTCGCGCAGATCGATCTGGGTGACGTCGCGGATGCTGCCCAGAATGTGCTCGGGCTGCACCGTGTCGAGCAACTGCTCCTGGATCCGCTGCGCTTCCTCGTCAGTGGAGCCGACCACAAAGGCGAAGCCCGGCATGATCACCACCTCGGACTCCTGCCGCCCGGCCGCACGCACCTGCCGCCGAATGTCATCGGCGAAGGAAACCCCGGACTCCAGGGTGGTCTGCGCGGTGAAGATCATCTCTGCGTGCTGAGCGGCAAACGCCATGCCGCGCCCGGAGGACCCCGCTTGGACGCGCACCGGTTCGCCCTGCACTGAGCGTCGGTACTCCCCCGGCCCGGCCACCGCGAAGTAGTGACCTTGGTGGTCGATCGGACGCACCGCCCCGGGCCGGGTGTAGGTGCCGGACTCGCGGTCCCAGGCCACGGCGTCCTCGTCCCAACTGCGCCACAGCTGACGCACGACGTCGACCGCTTCCTCGGCGATGTCGTAGCGCTCATCGTGCGGGATTTTCGCCCCAAACTGGCGAGTGGTGTCGGGCGAATAGCTGGTCACGATATTCCACCCGGACCGACCCTGGGAGAGGTGGTCGAGTGCGAGCACCTGGCGCGCGATGGAGTACGGGTGCTGGTAGGTGGTGGAGGCGGTGGCGATCACACCCAATTTGTCGGTCACGGCGGCGAGCGCCCCGCCCAGGGTGAACGGCTCGAAGGCATCGACCGGCGGGCCGTACTGCCAGGAGCCGTCGGAGCCGATGGTCAGTTTGTCCGCGATGAAGAACGCATCGAACCGCGCTTCCTCAATCAGCCGTGCCGCTTCCCGGTACTCGGCAAAATCATTGGTGCTGTGCGCCGGGATCTCCGGCAGCCGCCAGGAGGAGGCCAGTTGTCCGTGGGGCAGTGCGAACAGGGCCAGATGCAGCTGACGATCGGACGCGGTCATTCATCCTCCAACGAGTGACTTCAACGAACCCTATACTGAGGTCCTACTTACCTATTTAGCGTATCGCTGATGCCCTATTTTGTCCCGGGAGTTCCATGTCTGATTCCTCATACTCACCCCCGCAGCCCGAGGAGACCTCGCGCGAGGACCGCTCCTTCGCCTCCGTGGAGACGGCCCGCAGCTGGCTGATGCTCTCCGGCCGCACCCAGATCGGCCTCACTGCCCCGGTGCGCGCCACCGCTGCCGACGTCGTCGTGGTCGACCTCGAGGACCACGTTCCCGAGAGCGAGAAGCCCGCCGCCCGACAGCGACTGCGCACCTGGCTGAGTGCGCCCCACAACGAAAAGTCCGACGGCGGTTCCGCCTGGGTGCGCATCGATGCCCGCTCCACCGCCTTCTGGGAGCCCGCCGTCGCCGCCCTGCAGGGAGCTCCCGGGCTGCAGGGCATCATCCTGGCGAAAACTGAGAGTGCCACCGAAGCACGCGACACGGTCGAGGCGTTCGCGGAGATCCCCGTGGTCGCACTCATCGAGTCGGGACGCGGGCTGCAGTTCGTGGACGAGATTGCAGCATCCGGGGTGGCCCGGCTCGGGTTCGGCACCGGGGATTTCCGCCGAGATACCCGCCTTGCTTCGCCTTCCGCCCTGGCCTACCCGCGCACCCGGATCGCGATCGCCTCGGCGGCTGCTGGTGTGCCCGGGCCCATCGACGGCGGAACCTTCGGCACCGATCCCGCAGATATCCGCCACCAAGCGGAGATCGCCGTCGAGTATGGATTCACCGGAAAATTCGCGCTGCACGAGCAGCAGATCCCGCCCCTGCATGACATTTCGGTGCTCAGTAACTATGCTTCACCCATGAGTTACCCTCCCGGCAACCACGGACAGCACGGCCAACACGACCAACACGACCAGCACGGCCAGCAACCCCCGCAGGCGCCGCCACCGTATCCGCACCAGGGTGCCTCCGGGGGCATCGGGATGTATCCAACTCCGCCGTACACCCAGCAACAAGCACCGCAGTATCCCCAGCACCCGCAGCAGGGGTACCCCGGAGTGATGTACCGCCCGGCTACCGGAGCGCTGCCCTGGGGCCTGGGCCTGCTCGTCCTGTTCCCGATCCCGGTGCTCGGCGCACTCGCTGCCACCGTTGCCATGCTCATCGCCGGCCGCTCCGCCCGCCACAAGGGCCCGTTGGCTGCAGCGAACGGCCGCCACGCGGCGAACTGGGCGATCACCTACCTGTTGCTCACCATCCTGCTGGTCGGCGCCCACGTGCTGATCCTGATCCTCATCGAGGGCCGGGGCGTCACCGGGTTCTTCCCCGTCGGCATCCCGATCACGCTATGGCTGATCGTCAGTGTCGCCCACTTCGTGATCACCGTCATCGGGCTGTTCAAGGCCAGCAAGAACCAGGAGTTCAGAGGTCTCGGGCTGCCTCTGCTGCGCTGAACGCCGCGCCCATCACACCCGATACGCGGCGGTGAACCACCCGCGATAGCGCAGCACGGTGCCCAGCAAGGGGTTGCGCGCGTGAACGGAGATCGTCTGGCGCTGGTGCGCCTCGTCCCACCCGTCCATCGACTCGACGTCGACGCCGAACAGCCGCGGCAACCGCAGGGTTCTGCCGCCGACCCGCAGCCGGGTCGCCGTGGAGCGAAGCCGCAGGTGCCCCTCCGGCGTCACCGAGCACGCCAACAGAACCTCGATTCGCCCCGTCCCTCCGGGGATGTTGACCAGGGTTCCCGGGATGTGCCCCACCTCGAGGACGTCGGCGAAGCGCTGGGGACCGCGCCGGAAGAAGAACGTCCGCTCGGCCTCCAGGGCCATCGTGCCAGCGTCGGCCACCGGCCGGTTGATGATCGTGAAGGGCACGTCTCGCTCATCGGCACTGAGCACCGCGTCCGCACCGCCGACCAGACGCAACAGCCCCGCCAGCCGGCGATACGGGCTGCCAGCGATCTCGAAGACTCCGCGCCCCTCGCCGGTGCGAAAGCCGGGCGGCGGACCGGCCACGTAGTCGCGCAGCTGCGGATGCAGGCCACGCGCCTGATCACCGAGCACCCGGAGGAAGACCGAATCCCGCGTCGTCATTCGCGGCGCTCCTCGCGACGGGGCTTCACGGCACTCGGCGTCGTCGCTGCCTCGGAATAGTCGCAGGTGAATTCTCCGCGATACCCGAAGAGGAAGCCGAGCAACCGGTTGCGCACTTCCAGGTCGATGGTGAACACCCCGCGCTCGTCGTCGTAGCGTTCGGTCAGCTCGGCGACACCGCTGAACGCCAGGGGGAAGCGGAAGCCGATCGGGCCCTCGTAGAACCGCTGCTCGCTGGACTTCAGCGTCAGTGCGCCATCTTCGGTCACCGCCAGGTCCAGGTCGACGGCGAGGTGCTGGTGGCTGCCCAGGTAATCAACAATGCCCCCTCGGGCCGCACTGTAGATCATGGTCGCGTCGAAGCGCCGACTGCGCCCTGAGGGCAGGTCCATGATGCGCACGAAGGTCACGGTCTCGCGGTCGAAACTGTCGAGGTAGGCGTGATTGTCGATGCGGAAGGGCACGTTCTCCCCGGATTCGGGGAACATGATGTTGCGGAAGCTGCCCAGCGTCAGAAACGGCACGGTCCACCACGGCCCGCGCCGGATCCGGCGCATGGTGCCGCGGCCGATGCAGCTGTACCCGCTGGCCACACCCACACCGAACCGTTTCTGCAGCTGCGGGTGCAGCCGGTCGAAATCCTCACCGAGCGCGCGCCGGAAGATGCCCTGGCCGCGGCTCATCGGCTGATCCGTTCCAGCGACTCCGGCGCGGAGGCCATGATCGTGCGCGCGGCGGCCTGCGGACGATCCCGACAGCGGCGGGCCCGCGGCACCGGCCCGGAACCGGGAGAACGAGGCAACAGCGCCCGCCACGGCGAGAAGCGCTCCGGTTCGATGCCCTCCTCCGCCCAGAGCCGCAGCCGGTCGAAGCTCCACGCCGTCAGCCACCACACCACCCGGCGGGTGATCAGCGGGTCCAGGATCGGCCCGAGCCGCCCCCAGCCCGGAACGTAGTCGTAGCCGGTCAGAAACCGCACCCCGTCTTCGGTCGGGATGTACCGCCAGTACCCCCGCCCCTCCCCCAGCGGTGAGAGTCGATCGTCGGGCTCAAAGACCAACGCCGAGGTGCGCTCGCCACGCACGGAGCGCCGTTCCCCTAGCGACACCCCGGTTCCGGTGATCCTGATCGGTCCGAGCGCCAGAGAGTACCGGAACTCCTGCGCTCCGTTCTCCCGCAGGTCAGTGGGCACAATAGCGCTGAAGCGGGCATCCCACCGCGCATGCTGCACCGGATCCTGGGTGAGCTCCCACAGCGTCTCCATCGGCGCCCGGATCGTGGTCTCGACGTACAGGGCTCGGTCTCTGGGGTGACGACGACGGCGTCGCGCGCCGCCCGTTCCGGAAGTCATGGCACCACAGTAAGCCAGCGGCCCCAGGACCACTAGTGTGAGTTCGGTCCCCGGCACCGCGGCTGAGGGACTTCTCACGCACCTCAACCGTTGAGGCTGGGCGACGTCGGGTCCTAGCCTGGCACCATGAATATCGCCGAACTCTTCGTCACCGAACTCGAACGTGCCGGCGTCAGCCGGGTCTGGGGCCTGGCCGGAGACTCGCTGAACGCGTTCACCGAAGCGCTGCGTGACAACGACTCGGTCGAGTGGATGCATGTCCGCCATGAGGAATCCGCCGCCTTCGCCGCCGCTGGCGAAGCCGGACTCACCGGGGAACTCGCGGTGGTGGCCGGCAGCTGCGGCCCCGGCAACCTGCACTTCATCAACGGGCTCTACGACGCCCACCGGTCCCGGGTCCCGGTGCTGGCCATCGCCTCGCACATTCCCAGCGAGGAGATCGGCTCCGGATATTTCCAGGAAACCCATCCGCAGGAGCTGTTCCAGGAGTGCAGCGTCTACACCGAGATGATCAGCTCGGCCACCCAGCTGCCCTGGGTCCTGGAGAACGCGATGCGCGCCGCCGTCGAGCGCCGTGGTGTGGCCGTGGTGGTCGTGCCCGGCGACGTGTTCTTCGAGGAGGCGCCCTCACGCCGTCCCACCGCGCCGATCCGCCGCAGCAACCCGCAGGTGGTGCCCTCCGTCGAGGAGCTCGGCGAGGCCGCGCGACTGCTCGACGACGCCGAACGGGTCACCATCCTGGCCGGCGCCGGGGTGGCCGGCTCCCGCGAGGAGGTGCTCGCCCTCGCGGAGCGGCTGCAGGCCCCCATCGTGCACGCCCTGCGCGGCAAGGAGTACATCGAGCACGACAACCCCTACGACGTCGGCATGACCGGCCTGCTGGGCTTCAGTTCCGGCTACCGGGCGATGGAGCGCTGCGACACTCTGCTGATGCTGGGCACCGACTTGCCCTACCGTCAGTTTTACCCGGACGACGCCCGCGTCATCCAGGTGGACCTGCGCGGCGAGCAGCTGGGCCGGCGCACCCCCTTAGACCTGGGACTGGTCGGCGATGTCGGCCTCACCGCCGCCGCCCTCACCCCGCTGCTGCGCGAGAAGCGCTCCGGCAAGCACCTGCGCGACAGCCGCAAGCACTACGAGAAGGCGCGCAAGGGCCTCGACCGGCTCGCCGAGGCGGACGAGCGCGGGCCGGTGCACCCGCAGTACCTCACCCGGCTGATCGATGAGCTTGCCGACGACGACGCCGTCTTCACCGCGGATGTCGGCACCCCGGTGATCTGGGCGTCGCGGTACCTGAACCTGGGCGGAGACCGCCGCCTGCTCGGTTCGTTCATCCACGGCTCCATGGCCAACGCTCTGCCGCACGCCCTGGGCGCCCAGGCCGTGGACCGCTCACGCCAGGTGATCGCCCTGGCCGGTGACGGCGGGCTGGCGATGCTGATGGGGGATCTCATCACGATCAAGCAGAACAACCTGCCGGTCACCGTCGTCGTCTATGACAACTCCGCGCTGGGGTTCGTCGAGCTGGAAATGAAAGCCGCCGGTCAGGTGAATTTCGGTACCGAACTGGCCAACCCCGATTTTGCGGCGGTGGCCGAGGCGGTGGGCATCCCGGGTTATCAGGTGGAGACCGGCGCCGAACTGGAAGCCACGCTACGCGAGGCACTGGCCGCCGAGGGTCCACGCCTGGTGAATGTGCACACCACCCGCCAGGAGCTGTCGATTCCGCCGAGCATCACCGCCGCCCAGGCCAAGGGTTTCACCCTGTGGGCGCTGCGCACCGTGATCGCCGGCCAGGGCGACGAGCTGCTCGACCTCGCCGACACGAACCTCTGGCGTCGCCTGACCAACTGATCACCCCTGCCAGATCACCTGCATCTGGTCACCCCTGCCTGGTCACGTCAGTCATCCCTGTGTGTGCTGGCGCGCGTAATGCTGCTGGGCCAACAGCACCAGCGCGTCCAGCACGGGGCGGCGCAGCACACTGCCCAGCACCACGCCGCGGATCGTCTCTTCGGGGCTCTCCGCGCCCGTCACGGCCTCCAGATCGGCACCCCCGACGACGTCGGCGGCCTCAGCGTAGTCATCGAGCCGGTCCAGCACCGCAGTGAGCCCTTCCTCGTATAGCTGAGCCACCGCCCGCACGGCCGCGCGATGCGCCGGGGACCCCGGTTCGCACTGCCAACCGCGGGAGCCGATGGCGCGCTCGAGGTCCCGCTCCGCCGCCATGAGTGAGCTCGCCGTCGCCTGCGGATCAGCCGCGTCCCCCGCGCTACCCACCAGAGCATCCTGAGTGACCGCCATGGCATCCAGCACGGAGGCTTCATCATCAACGGCGTCCACCGCTTCCACGACGGCGCGAATGGTGTGCAGCGGCAGCCCCGCCACCTTCGACAGGGCGCGGATCAGCCGCAGCCGTTCCAGGTGCGCGTCGTCGTAGTCCGCCTGGTTCACGCCGGTGCGGCGCCCCGGATGTAGCAGCTGTTCGCGTAGGTAGTACTTGATGGTGGCCACCGTCAGCCCCGAGCGTCGGGCCAGTTCGGCCATGCGCATCTCCATGGCGCCTCTCTCAGATCCGCTTCTTGCCTTCCCGAATAGATACTACTACTATCCATGATAGCTCAAGGGTAGATAGTACAACTACCCATTTTGGGACATGAAGACAAGACGTCGAGAGAAGAGGCGCCATCGTGACCTGGCTGGAGATCGTCACCCTCCTCATCGTGGGCTTCGTCGGCTCGGCCGAGTTCGCCTCCGTGACCCTCGTACACCCGGTGATCCGAAAACTGAACCCCGATGCACAGTTGGTGTTCGAACAGGGACTGCTGAAGACCTTCGGGCGGGTGATGCCGGCGGGCATGACGGCGGCCTCGGTCCTGGCGATCATCCTGGCCGTCGAGAATCCCTCGGGCTGGCTCATCGCGGCCGCCCTGACTCTGGGCGTGGCCCTGGGTGTCACCATCGCGGGCAATGTGCCGATCAATCTGCGCACCGGACGCATTCGCCGGACCACCGCCCCGGAAGGCTTCATCGCGATGCGACGGCGCTGGGACCTCTTTCAGTTGATCCGCGGCTCACTCCAGCTCGCAGGCTTCATCCTCGTCACCCTCGGAATCCTCACCGGCTGACATCAGCGGCTGACACCACTGCAACCAGCTCAAGACAGTTCAGGGCGGCCCCAGGCAACTCAAGACAGCCAGATAAGCTGTGGGAAATTTGACCCTGACACAGTGGAAGGTGGTTGAACAGAGACATGCTGTCCATCGGAGCATTCGCGCAGATCGGTCAAGTGACCCACCGCCAGTTGCGGCACTGGGATGCCGCCGGACTGCTCGTGCCCGCGCACGTGGACGAGTTCACCGGTTACCGCTCGTACGATCCTTCGCAGTTACAGCAACTGCATCGGATCGTCGCGCTGCGTCGCCTCGATTTCAGCATGGACGACATCGCCGGGATGCTGTCCGAGGGAGTCTCGACCGACTTCCTGGCCCGGCAGCTGTTGACCCGTCGGACGCAGGTCGAGCGCGACCACCGCATCGCGCAGGCCCGGCTCGTCGACGTGGAGAGACGGTTACACCTCATCGAGAAGGAGAACACCATGTCACACATCGAATACGTCGAGAAATCACTGCCAGCCCTGCGGCTCGCAGCCCGCACCACCGTCGTCGCAGAACAACCCGACATTGCCGGGTTCGTCGGACCGGCTTTCGACGCGATCGCGGAGATCCTCGGCACTGTCCCCGGCGCACTGGAGACACCCCTCGCGATCTATGAGCCCACCGAGGACGGCCTGCGGGTCACCGTCGGCTACACCTACAGCGGTGAGCCGAGAGCGGGATTCGACATCGTCGAGGTCCCCGCCGCTGAAGCGGCGCTCTGCGGCGTGCATCTCGGGTCGATGGAGCGCATCGGGAACAGCTGGCAGGCGCTACACACGACGATCGTGGAGCGCGGTTTCGTGCCGTCGGCCGGCTGTCGCGAGCTCTACGTTCGCGCCTACCCCAAGGACCAGGCAGATTGGGTAACCGAGCTGCAGCAGCCGATTGAGCCACCTGCAACGGGACAGTGACGCTGTCCCCCGCCGGAACTGTTCACCAAAATGAAGAACCCCCGCGATGTAGAAGCTACGCGGGGGTTCAGTGGCTCCGACCGGCGTCGATCCGGTGACCTTTCGATTTTCAGTCGAACGCTC
>JBQDEV010000002.1:206555-331545 GCA_052084925.1 Micrococcaceae bacterium | reverse complement strand
GTGTCCTCCTGGATCTGGTTGATCATCTTGCCCTTGGGGCCGATGACCTCGCCGATCTTGTCCACGGGGATCTTCACGGAGATGATCCGCGGTGCGGTGGGGCTCATCTCGTCCGGACCGTCGATCACGGAGGTGATGACGGAGAGGATGTGCAGACGGGCTTCACGGGCCTGGGTCAGCGCGGCGGCCAGCACGGAGGCGGGGATGCCGTCGAGCTTGGTGTCGAGCTGGATGGCGGTGACGAACTCGGCGGTGCCGGCGACCTTGAAGTCCATGTCGCCGAAGGCATCCTCGGCACCCAGGATGTCGGTGAGCGCCGCGTAGCGGGTCTCACCGTCGACCGTGTCGGACACCAGGCCCATGGCGATGCCTGCCACCGGTGCCTTCAGCGGCACACCGGCATTGAGCAGCGACAGCGTCGCGGCGCAGACGGAGCCCATCGAGGTCGAGCCGTTGGAGCCCAGCGCCTCGGACACCTGACGGATGGCGTAAGGGAACTCCTCGCGGGAGGGCAGCACGGGCACGATGGCACGCTCGGCCAAGGCGCCGTGGCCGATCTCGCGGCGCTTGGGGGAACCCACGCGACCGGTTTCGCCGACCGAGTAGGGCGGGAAGTTGTAGTGGTGGATGTAGCGCTTGGTCTTCTCCGGTGCCAGGGAGTCGATCTGCTGCTCCAGCTTAAGCATGTTCAGCGTGGTGACACCCATGATCTGGGTCTCGCCGCGCTCGAAGATCGCGGAGCCGTGCACGCGCGGCAGCACCTCAACCTCGGAGGTGAGCTTGCGGATGTCGGTCAGACCGCGGCCGTCGATGCGCACCTGCTCGGTGAGGATGCGCTCGCGCACCACCTGCTTGGTCACGGAGCCGTAGGCCTTCACGACCTCGCCGCGACGGTCTTCGAACTGGGTGCCCTCGCCGGCCAGCGCCTCGACGACGTCCTGGTGGTACTCGTCGGAGGCGGCTTCGCGCTCCTGCTTGTCGGCGATCGAGAAGATCTCGCGCAGACGCTCGGAGGCGTAGTCCTTGACGGCGGCGTAGACGTTGTCCTCGTAATCGAGGAAGAACGGCACGTCGACCGGCGCCTTGTTCACGCGATCGGCCAGGTCGGCCTGGGCCTCGCAGAGCGCCTTGATGAACGGCTTGGCCGCTTCCAGCCCCTCGGCGACGATCTCTTCGGTGGGAGCCTGGGCGCCCTGGTCCTTCACCAGCGACCAGGCGTTGGGGGTGGCTTCGGCCTCGACCATCATCACGGCGATGTCATCACCGGCGACGCGGCCGGCCACGGCCATGTTGAACACGGCGTTCTCCAGCTGAGAGTGCTTCGGGAAGGCGACCCACTGGCGCTCGCCCAGACCGTTGTCGATCAGGGCCACGCGCACGCCGCCGACCGGGCCGGAGAACGGCAGGCCGGAGAGCTGGGTGGACATCGAGGCGGCGTTGATGGCCACGGTGTCGTAGATCTCGTCGGGAGCGATCGAGGTGACGGTGACGACGACCTGGACCTCGTTGCGGATGCCCTTGGCGAAGGCCGGGCGCAGCGGGCGGTCGATCAGTCGGCAGGTCAGCACGGCGTCGGTGGTCGGACGCCCCTCACGACGGAAGAACGATCCGGGGATACGCCCGGCGGCGTACATGCGCTCTTCGACATCGACGGTCAGCGGGAAGAAGTCGAATCCTTCGCGCGGGGACTTGCCCACCGAGGTGGCCGAGAGCATCGAGGTCTCTTCGTCGATGTAGACCATTGCGGCACCAGCAGCCTGCTGGGCGAGGCGGCCGGTCTCGAAGCGCACGGTGCGCTTGCCGTAGGCACCATTGTCGATAATGGCTTCTGCGTACTTGATTTCTGGACCCTCCATGGGTCTCCTTTCGGGTTGTCGCCCGGGAGACTGCGGTGCCGTGGTCGGTCTTCGATCGAAGCCCCCGCACACGGTGGGCCACCCCGAGGTGGGGCGCCTGTTGCGAGAGCCACTGTCGAGGACCGGGATCACGGGCGATCGGGCAGCCCGGGCGAGGTTCTCTGAGAGTGGTGTTTCTGTTGTTTGGTGCGGGCGTCTCCGTCAGGAGCGCGCCCTTCACCATTGTGGTCCATCCGCAGCGGACAGACCAGAGGCGGTGGTCTCTAGGAGTCCACCGCCTCTGCGGGTCTCAACGACGCAGGCCGAGACGTTCGATCAGCGCACGGTAGCGCTCGATGTCAACACGCTGCAGGTACCCCAGCATGCGACGACGGCGACCCACCAGGGCCATCAGGCCGCGACGGGTGTGGTGGTCGTGCTTGTGGTCCTTCAGGTGCTCGGTCAGATCCGAGATACGACGGGAGAGCACAGCAACCTGTACCTCCGGAGAGCCGGTATCGCCCTCGTGCGTCGCGTACTCTTTGATGATCTCCTGCTTTACGGCGGGGTCAAGTGCCACGCTGAACTCCTTTGAGAGTTGTACCGCGATCATGATGTGACACTCCGGGGAGCGTCGGCGCCCTGCCACCGCGGACTGCAGCGGGCACCAATAGATTAGCTTACCAGGTCTGACCGCCAGGCGCTGGTGATGTAGGGCAGCCGCAGGGTCGCATCGGGGGCATGGCCCAGGTGCTCCAGCAGGTACCAGTTCAGGTTGGTGCGCATCTTCTCGCGCACCGCCGCACTGGCCCGCAGATGGTAGGACCGGGTGGCCATCAGGGCGTGCAGCCCGGGCACGGTCACGGTGTCTTCCCACTGCCAGCCGGTACGCTGCGGGGGCGCGAATTCCGGCCCGAGTCGGGGTGGGGCGTCCACGGGATGCACGTCGCCGGCATGCATGATGCGGCTCAGCCGGTGCACCCAGGCAACGGCGGTGTTCAGCTGGTGCTCCACGATGCCCAGCACTCCCCCGGGTGCGAGCACTTCGGCGAGGCGCCGCGTGCCGAGTTCGGGGTTGATCCAGTGCCAGGCCTGTCCGCAGGTCACCAGGTCCTGGCTGTGTTCTGCCACGACGTCGCGGTGCGCGGGCAGGTCTTCCACCCGGGCGTGCACCGTGGTGATCTCGGGGTGGCGGCGCTGCAGCACCTGAAGCATGTCGGCGGCCGGTTCTAGGGCGGTCACCCGGTATCCGGCGCGCACGAGCTGTCCTGTGAGCAGCCCGGTGCCGGCCCCGACGTCGAGAGCCCGACCCGGGAGTCGTCCCGCAGCCAGCACGTCGATCACCTCGGCCGGATAGCCCGGGCGGACGGCGTCGTAGATCTCGGCAGCACTCGCCCCCGCGTCGAAGGCCCCGCCCAGGCGCTCGCGCTGGTGCGGGTCGAGCCGGGGCAGCCGGTTCGGTCGGGGCGGGGGCGCCGTGGTCACGGCCTGGTGGCGGAGTCGGAATCCTCTGCGGGCTGTTCTCCACGCAGGATCGCGCGAGCCGCGCTCACGTCGCGGTCCATCTGCTCGATGAGCTTCTCGATGCCCTCGAACGCCACCATTCCGCGCAGCCGGGCCACGAATTCGACGGTGACTTGCTGGCCGTAGAGGTCGAAGTCGGCAATCTCCTCGTCCGGGCGGTCCATCACATGAGCCTCGACCACGCGCTCGATGTCGTCGAAGGTCGGGTTGGATCCCACCGAGATCGCCGCGGGCCAGCGGCGCTCGGTCTGGTCGATCAGCCAGCCGGCGTAGACGCCGTCGGCGGGGATCAGTCCCTGGGCTTCGGTGGAGAGGTTCGCCGTGGGGAAACCGAGCTCGCGGCCGCGCGCATGGCCGTGGACCACCTCGCCCTGCACGGCGTGGTGCCGTCCGAGCACCTGCGCAGCAGCGGCTACTCGACCGGCGGTGAGGCTCTCGCGCACCCAGGTCGAGGACCAGCGGCGCTGTTCTCCGACGTCGTCGATAGCGATGACCTCGAACCCGTGGGCGGCGCCGAGCTCGCACATGGCGGTAAAGTCGCCGCTGTTCTGCAGGCCGAAGCGCACGTCATGGCCGACGATCACCACGGAAGCGTTCAGCGTCTCGACGAGGGCGGTGCGCACGAACTCCTCCGGACTCTGCTGGGCGAAGTCGAGGGTGTAGTGCACGACGACGGCGGCGTCGAGGTCTCGGTCCGCCAGCAGCTCGAGGCGCTGCGGCAGGGACACGATGGGCACCAGGGGCTCTTCGGGGCGGTGCACGAGGCGGGGGTGCGGGTCGAAGGTCAGCGCCACGGCTTGTTCGCCGCGGGAGCGTGCGGTCGCCACCACTTGGTCGAGTACGGCCTGGTGGCCGCGGTGGACGCCGTCGAAATTGCCGAGGGTGACCACCGAGGCCGGTTGCGGGGTGGGGACAGCCGTTAGGCCCTGCCAATAGTGCACGGGGATCCTCTCACGCGTCTTCTCTGGAACACACAGACTTCACGGAATTCACGGTACCGTCCGGATCCCTCAGGACCGGGTACCCGCTGCGGATGCGTCATCGACGAGGTCCGCGCCGGGACGGTGGGTGAGCAGCCAGATCAGCCCGATCACGGGCAGCACCACCGGCACATAGCCGTAGCCCTCCCCGAAGTGACTCCACACCGTGGCTTCGGGGAAATGCTCGGGGGCGACGAAAGAGTAGGCGCCGATGGCGATCACGCCCACGAGTTCGATCAGTACCGCGACCAGCGCGGTCCACCAGGCGCGAGCACCGGGGATGGCCAGGGCGATGGTGGCGACGATGTACACCACGGCGGCGAAGGCGGAGAGCAGGTAGGGCTCGGGAGCCGCGGAGAAATCGGTGAGCAGCTGGAAGCCGGCCCGGGCGGTCGCGGCCAGCGCGAAGATGCCGTACACGGCGATGATGATGCGCCCCAGACCGGAGTTGCGCCGGCTCTTCGACGTCGTCGACGAGGTCACGCCGCCGGTCGTCTTCCGGCTCGTGTCCGGGGCCGCTTCCGTCGTCTTGCGTCTTTCACCCAAACCAGATCACCTGCATCCTCTGTATCATCACCAGTACCGTGGGGCCGATGGCTCCCAGAACGAGATTAGACCATCGGGTCTTGTCCGTGACGGCCCATGCGAACGCGATGACCGGCAGCATCAGGGCGGTGAGGATGTATCCCCAGAATTCCCAGAGCGGTCCTGCGATGGGGGTTCCCGTGGTGGAGCGCACCAGGGCGGCGATCGCGTAGACCACCAGGAACAGCTCGACCGCAGCCACCGAGACGATCGAGGCGTCGTCAGGGAAGGTGCGGATGATCGTCATAAGTACGCAAATGACGAAGGAGGTCAGGCAGATGACGGTCCCGACCCAGAACCAGGCGTCGTAGATCACGGGGTTGAACCCTTGTTCGCACCTGTGCCCGCAGCGGGACCGGGCCCCTCGGCGGCGGCGAAGACGATGCTGGGCTTGGCCACGGGTGTACCGCGGAAGACGCTGTTCTCGACGAGGGCAATGACGGCGCCGGAGCTGGTCCGCGCGGCATAGGTGCCCTCCTGATCGTTCGGGCTGATGCGCCGACCGAACTGCAGATCGGCGGCTTCCTCGGCACTCAGGTTCCGGACCGGGAACAGGCCACTGGCGGCCGCGGAGAGTTCCGTGTAGACGAAGCTCTCCCCCAGCTGATCGACGGTGACCGCGTCGTCAAGGTGGAAGGGACCCACCCGGGTGCGTCGCAGCATGGTGAGGTGCCCGCCGGTGTCCAGAGCTTCGCCCACGTCCCGGGCCAGCGCCCGGATGTAGGTACCCGAGGAGCAGCTGACGGTCACATCGAGGTCGACGGTCTTGCCGTCCTCGGCCCGGCGGTAGTCGGTGAGCTCGAAGGCATCGATGCGCACGGGGCGGGCCGGCAGTTCCACGTCCTCGCCCGAACGAACCCGGTCATAGGCGCGGCGGCCGTCCACTTTGATCGCCGACACCGAGGAGGGAACCTGCTGGATCTCTCCAGTCAAGGTCGCGAGGTGCTCGCGCACCCGGTCCTCGGTGACCGCATTGGCCAGTCGGGAGCGCACGATCTCGCCATCGGCGTCGTCGGTGGTGGTCGAGGCGCCGAGACGGATCGTGGCCTCATAGGTTTTGTCGGTGCCGGTGATCGCGGTGAGCAGTCGGGTGGCCTTGTTGAAGCCGATGACGAGCAGTCCGGTCGCCATCGGGTCCAGGGTCCCGGCGTGGCCGACCTTCCGGGTGCCGGCCAGGCGACGGACCTTGCCCACCACGTCGTGCGACGTCCATCCGGTGGGCTTGTCGATCAGGGCCAGCCCCGAGATGTCGGTTCCGGGTGCCCCGCTCGGACGCTGATGAGTCATCGGTCAGTGCTCCCGGGTGTCCTCGGCTGCGTCCGTTTCCTCGGCGTCCTTGCGGTAAGGGTCCTCTCCACCGGCGTAGTGCGCTCCGGTGGAGGCGGCCGCGATCTCCGCGTCGCGTTCGCGTGCCGCGCGCAGCACGTCTTCCAGGTGCGCAGCCGCCTCGGGGACCGTGTCTGGAATGAATTCGAGAGTGGGCACCAGCCGGATCGTCAGCCCGCGGCCGACTTCCCGGCGCAGGATGCCGCGGTTGGCGTCCATGCCCTCTCGCGCCGCGGCGACCACGGTGTCGTCGCCGAGCACGGTGTAGTACACGGAGGCGTGCTGCAGGTCGTTGGTGACCCTGACCTCGGTGATGGTCACGGGCTCCACCCGGTCGTCCTTGACGGCTTTGCGCATCGCTTCGGCGATGAGCACTTTGATGCGCTGGGCCAAACGGGCCGCGCGTGCTGGGTCAGCCATGGTGTGGCTTCCTCTCTGGTGTGTTCTTGACGTTGGTTGGTGGGGAGACGATCGGCCGTGGCCGGCAAGGCTGAGCCTCACCGGCCACGGCCGTTCTCCGTTACAGGGGCCGGGCCGTTGGCGTGACGGCCCGGGCACGCGTCATCAGACGCGCGGCTTCTCCTGCATTTCGTAGGTTTCGACGATATCGCCGTCCTTGATGTCGTTGAACTTGCCCAGGCCGATACCGCACTCGTAGCCCTCACGGACCTCGGTGGCATCGTCCTTGAACCGGCGCAGCGACTCGATCTTGAGATCGTTGGCCACCACCGCGCCGTCGCGCACCAGGCGTGCGGAGGCGTTGCGGCGAACAATACCGGACATGACGAGCGAGCCGGCGATGTTGCCCCACTTCGAGGAGCGGAACACCTCGCGCACCTCGGCGGTGCCCAGCTGGACCTCTTCGTACTCCGGCTTGAGCATGCCCTTGAGGGCGGACTCGATGTCGTCGATCGCGTCGTAGATGACCGAGTAGAAGCGCATGTCCACGCCTTCTTCATCGGCGATCTCGTTGACGCGCTCGGCCGGACGGACGTTGAAGCCGATGATGATCGCGCTGTCCACGGTCGCCAGGTTGACGTCGTTCTGCGTGATCGCACCCACACCGCGGTGGATGACGCGCAACTGGACGTCGTCCTCCCCGATGTCGATCTTCATCAGCGAATCTTCCAGGGCCTCCACGGCACCGGAGACGTCGCCCTTGATGATCAGGTTCAGCGTGTCGATCTTGCCCTCGGCCACGGCCTGGTCGAACTCTTCCAGGGTGATCCGCTTGCGACGGCGGGCCAGGGTGGCGTTGCGCTCTGCGGCCTCACGCTTCTCGGCGATCTGACGCGCGGTGCGGTCGTCCTCGGTGACCAGGAACAGGTCACCTGCGCGCGGCACGGTGGACAGACCCAGCACCTGGACGGGACGCGAGGGCAGTGCCTCGGTGACCGTATCGCCGTTCTCGTCAAACATGGCACGCACACGGCCGTGGGCGGTGCCCGCAACCATGTTGTCGCCGACGCGCAGCGTACCGGACTGCACGAGCACGGTCGCCACGGCGCCGCGTCCCTTGTCCAGGTTGGCCTCGATGGCCACGCCGCGCGCGTCCTTGTCCGGGTTGGCGCGCAGCTCCAGTGCCGCGTCTGCGGTGAGCATGACGGCCTCGAGAAGATCGTCTATGTGCAAGTTCGACCGGGCCGAGACGTCGACGAACATGGTGTCGCCGCCGTACTCCTCGGGCACCAGACCGTACTCGGTGAGCTGTCCGCGGATCTTATCCGGGGAAGCCTCGGGCTTGTCGATCTTGTTCACGGCCACCACGATCGGCACGTTCGCCGCCTTGGCGTGGTTCAGGGCTTCCACCGTCTGCGGCATAACGCCGTCGTCGGCTGCGACCACGAGCACGGCGATGTCGGTGACCTTGGCACCGCGGGCACGCATGGCGGTGAACGCCTCGTGACCCGGGGTATCGATGAAGGTCAGGCGACGTTCCTTGCCATTGTGCTCCAGGCCGACCTGGTAGGCGCCGATGTGCTGGGTGATGCCGCCGGCTTCGCCCTCGATGACGTGGGTGGAGCGGATGGCATCGAGCAGTCGGGTCTTACCGTGGTCGACGTGGCCCATCACGGTCACGACGGCTGGGCGCTTCTCCAGGTCCGCGGCGTCCTCGTTCTCCTTCTCGGCATCGAGGTCGATGTCGAAGGAGTCCAGGATCTCGCGGTCCTCGTCCTCCGGCGACACGATCTCGACCTTGTAGCCCAGTTCGTCGCCGAGCACTTGGAAGGTGCCCTCGTCGAGGGACTGGTTGGCGGTGGCCATCTCTCCCAGGTGGAAGAGCACGGTCACCAGCGCCGCCGGATCCGCCTTGATCTTGTCGGCCAGGTCGGCCAAGGAGGAGCCGCGACGCAGTCGCACCACCGTGTTGCCGTCGCCCTTGGGGACTTTGACGCCACCGACGACGGGTGCCTGCTGCTGTTCCAGTTCCTGGCGCTTGGCGCGCTTGGACTTGCGCTGCTTGCGCGAGCCGCCACCACGACCGAAGGCACCCTGGGTGCCGCCACGACCGCCACGACCGCCGCGCGGTGCGCCGCCACCGGGGCCGCCGGTGCTGGGACCGGTGCCGGGAGCGCCGCCGCGACCGCGACCACCGGCACCGCGTCCGCCACCGGCGGGTGCGGGCCGTGAGATCTGGCCGGGCATCATGGACGGGTTGGGACGGGGGCCGCCGCCCTGTGCGGTGCCCTGTCCGCCGGCACCGCCGGGACGAGGTGCACCGGCCGGTCCGCGACCGCCGGGACGCGGTGCCGAACGCTCGCCGTCATTGCGGCTGGACTTCATGCCCTGCTTGGGCGCGAAGGGATTGTTGCCCGGTCGCGGACCGCCGGGGCGACCGCCCGAGGGGCGGGGCCCACCGGAGCGCTCGTCCGAGCTGTGCTTGGGCGTGAACGGATTGTTACCCGGACGTCCGCCGCCACCACGGGTGTTGGGCTTCGGCGCGGCCGGGCCCGGCTTGGGAGCGGCAGCACCGGGCTTCGGTGCAGCTGGCTTCTCGGCAGCACTGGGAGCGGGACGCTCCGGCTGCGTCGGTTCCGATGGCTGCTGCTCCGCCTTCGGAGCCGCTGCGGGTTCGGCGGCCGGGGCCGCAGATTCTGCGCGTGCTGCCGGCTGCGCACCAGGCTTCGGCCCTGGGGCCGCAGGCTTCTGGGCCGAGGAAGGAGCGGCCGGTGCTGCCGGCTTGTTTCCCGAGGGCTTCGGCGCACCGGGCTTGCCGGCGGAGGACTTCTTGGACTCGCCCTTTGCGGGGGCGTCGGCGTAGGCCGCCTTCAGTTTCTTGACCACCGGGGGTTCGATGGTCGAGGAGGCTGAGGAAACGAACTCTCCAATGTCTTGGAGCTTCGACAGCGCCTCCTTCGAGGTGATACCAAGCTGCTTTGCAACTTCGTGGACGCGTAGCTTCGCCACGGTTCTCCTGTTCTGGTCCGAACCGTGACGCGTGCACGATTCAGCTCGCGCACACCTCCGGTGCAGGACCGTTGATGGGTGTGATGTTCATCGTTGGGCACTCATCGCGTGCTCACCGGGTATCCATCAGATCTCTGACCCGCTTTCATGGTTGGTTTGTTGACGTCCTGACGCGTCTCGCTCCTCGAGGCGCGCCGCTGCTGCCTCCAGCCGTTCTCGGAGTCCCGTGGTGTCCACGGTCCCTTTGAAAGCGCGAGCGAAACCGCGTCGCGACTCAGCCAGGTTCCAGCATCGTACGTCTCGATGCAGCCAGGCCCCTCGGCCCGGCAGGCGACGGTTCTCGTCGAGGACCACGGATCGGGTATCCGCGGACTCCACGAGCACCACGCGCATCAAGTGGTACTGGTCCTCTCTCCGGCGACAGCCGATGCACGTGCGCACCGGCTCACGATCGCGCATTCAACACCCGCTTTACAGCTATCGTCAGGCGCATCGAACGCCGCCACAGTGATGGACCGCCTACCAGTCTAGCCGTTTCTGACCGTCTGTGTGGGACGGACGTGACAGCGCTCATGCCGGAACGGCCGAAAATCGGTTCAACGAGGGCAGCACCGGGGCCGAGGTCAGCGCGACTCCGCCTGCGATTCTCCGACGATGTCGATGCGCCAGCCGGTCAGTTTCGCCGCCAGGCGCGCGTTCTGCCCCTCCTTGCCGATGGCCAGGGACAGCTGGTAGTCGGGAACAATCACCCGTGCTGTGCGGGTGGCCTCATCGGCGCGCGGCACCGAGGCCACCTTAGCCGGTGACAGGGCGTTGGCAATGAACGTCGAAGGATCCTCCGAGTAGTCGACGATATCGATCTTCTCGTCGTTGAGCTCGGTCATCACGGCGCGCACGCGGGCACCCATCTCGCCGATGCAGGCGCCCTTGGCATTGATGCCGGACTGGGTGGCTCGGACGGCGATCTTGGTGCGGTGCCCGGCTTCACGGGCCAACGCCATGACCTCGACCGAACCGTCGGCAATCTCGGGGACTTCCAGTTCGAAGAGCTTGCGCACCAGGTAGGGATGCGAGCGAGACAGGGTGATCGAGGGGCCCTTCATGCCGCGCTGCACCGAGACCACGTAGGAGCGCAGGCGCCGCCCGTGGGTGTAGTCCTCGCCGGGGACCTGTTCCTGGGGCGGGAGCACGGCCTCCACGGAGCCCAAGTTGACCATCACCATGTGCGGGTTCTTGCCCTGCTGGATCACGCCCGAGATCAGTTCGTCCTGCTTGTCGCGGAACTCGCCCAGGATCTGATTATCCTCGACGTCGCGCAGCTTCTGGAGGATGACCTGACGTGCGGTCGAGGCGGCGACGCGGCCGAATCCGGAGGGGGTATCGTCGAACTCCCCGATCTCGGTGCCGTCCTCGTCGATCTCGGCCGCCCAGATGGTGACTTTGCCGGATTTGCGATCGACCTCGGCCCGCGCCTTGTTCAAGGCACCGGGCGACTTCTGATAGGCCAGATAGATGGCCTGCTCGATGGTGGGCAGCAGCTGGTCTAGCGGAATCTCCCGCTCTTTCTCCAGCATGCGCAGCGCGCTGATGTCAATGTCCACCGTGTGCCTCCCGTTTCTTTCCCTGTATTCGCTTGTGGGTGCTGGGCCAGATTCTCGTGGCCGGATGCCCGGCTGCGGACAGCGTCAGGCTCCGGTGATCGACCGGCCGTGGGTCAACTCTACCTGGACCACGGCGCTGGACAGTACCGAGTAGGGGTGGCGTTTCGGCGCCGCCTCCTTGGCGGGCATGCCCTTCTTGGCGCCCGGCCGGATCTCGGCGAAGTCCACGCCGTCCTCATCGGCTGCGAGGATACGTCCCCAGACGGCTTCGTCGTCGTCGCCGATGGTCACCTCGACGACCCGGCCGACGTTGCGTGCCCAGTGGTGCGGGCGGGTCAGGGGACGGGTGACCCCCGGAGAGCTGACCTCCAGCTGGTAGGCATCCCGGCCCAGCTCGGGGAGATCGTCGACGGCGTCGAGAGCACCGGCGACGGCCTCGGTGGCGGCCTGCAGCGAGTCCATGTCAACACCGTCGGTGCCCTCGCTGAGGTCAACGATGACGGCCAGCACCTGAGACGGACCCGATCCGGTGACGCGCACGTCCTCGAGCCACAGCCCGGTGGGGGCCAGTGCGGTCAGCACCAGCCGCTCCAGCTCAGTGCGCTGCTCCTCGGGACGTTCGGAGACCGGGTGGCTCCTCTGTGCAGACATGTCGACTCCTTCTGGGTGATGGACCGCTGGAGGGCGGGTCGCGGAGGGTGGATGAGATGGCTCTCGGCTTCCAGGGTACTCAGGCTGAGCCCGGAACATGACAGAATACACAGGCGTGAGCACCAGCACCCCGAATTCACCGGAGAACCCCAGCGCGGACTCAGCGTCGTCGGCCCGATCGGCACCGACGCCGCGGCCGCATCGCGTGTGGTCACGATGGCTGGTGGTGGGCCTGGGACTGCTCCTGGCGGCCGGGTTCCTGGTGGCGCTGTGGGGTTTGGCCTCGGGCGTGGTGCGCGCCCTCGTGGGTGAGCACTCCCCCGGGCAGACGCCGGTCGTCTCCGATGCGGGCGGCGATCTGGCACCCGGCACCGGCTGGGTGCAGGAGAACAGAGAGCAGCGCGGTGCGGCGCTGGCCGCCGAGTATCGTCGCATGGCCGGTGCCGGTGAGACGCCGCCTGCCGTGACAACACTGACGGAGGCCGTCACGGCAGCGCAACAGTTGTCGTGCGAGTCCACGACGCTCGCCTCGGTGCAGACGGCGATGGCGTCCACACGAGCCCTGGATCAGGTCGGTGAGCTCAGCGCCGCGCGCGCCGACTCCCCCACCGCGGTGGAGTTCGCGGGTGAGGTGACCGAGGAGACGGCGTCGATGTCACGCGCGCTGCAACAGTGGGTGCCGTCGGAATGCTGGGATGAGGCGGGGACCGCGTTCCAGGTGCCGGAGCGCCCTGACTCGGAAGTGGCCCAGCTGCTGCCCGGGCTCACGGATCAGTGGATCCGGGTGTGGGTGACGGCGGATTCCGAGCAGGTCGAGACCGTGGCCCGCAACGGCCTGTGGCAGGCCACGGTGCTCGAGGAGCTCAGCGCGTCGAACGCACCTGATCGTCAATGAGGCCGGCGGCTTCGTCAACGGCGACGCTGCGGCGCTCGCCGGTGGCCCGGATCTTCAGCTCCACTTCACCGTCGGCCAGTCCGCGGCCGACGACCACGGTCAACGGCACCCCGATGAGCTCGGCGTCGGAGAACTTCACCCCGGCGGAGACCTTCTTCCGATCATCGAGGAGCACCTCGAGTCCACGCTCCTCCAGCTCGGTGCTGAGCTGCTCAGCGGCGGCGAGGATCTCCTCGCCCTTGCCGGTGGCCACGATGTGCACGTCGGCCGGAGCGACTGCAGACGGCCAGCTCAGGCCCTGCTCGTCGTGGTGGGCCTCAGCCAGGGCGGCGACCGCGCGCGTGACGCCGATCCCGTAGGAGCCCATGGTGACGACGACCTGCTTGCCATTCTCGTCGAGCACCTTCAGGTCCAGCGCCTCGGCGTATTTGCGGCCCAGCTGGAAGATGTGGCCCATCTCCATGCCACGGCGGGTCTGCAGCGGTCCGGAGCCGTCGGGAGCCGGGTCGCCGTCGCGCACTTCGGTGGCCTCAACGGTCCCGTCCCAGGTGAAGTCGCGCTCGGCCACCAGTCCGAAGACGTGCTGCTGGGCGGAGTTCGCGCCGGTGATCCAGGTGGTGCCGGCCACGATGCGCGGATCCACGAAGAAGGGCAGCCCGGAGAGGGATTCCTCGCCGAAGAAGGCCCGAGCGGAGCCGTCGGAGAAGTCGGTGGGGCCGATGTAGCCCTTGACCAGGGCCGCATGCTTGCGCAGGTCCTCATCGGTGGCCGGCTCAACGGTCGGCTCCCCGGTGACCTGCAGCAACTCGCCCACACTGGCTTCGAGTCGCTTGAGGTCGACGTCGCGGTCACCGGGCACGCCCACGACGAACTGGCGCCGTTCGCCGCCATCGACCACCGCGGTGAGCACCACGCACTTCAGCGTGTCGGTGGCGTCCCAGGGACGGTCTGCCCGGGGCAGTAGGTCGTTGGACACCGCGACCAGGGTGGCGATGGTGGTTGAGTCCGGGGTGTCCTTGACCTCGGCTGCGGGTGCATCCGTGTAGTCGATGGCCTCCGGCGCGACCGTAGTCACGGCTTCGACGTTGGCCCGGTAGCCGCCGGCGGACTCCACGAAGGTGTCCTCGCCCACGGGTGAAGGATGCAGGAATTCCTCGGACTGGGATCCTCCCATCGCCCCGGCGGTGGCCTGCACGGGCACGACGTCGAGACCGAGGCGCGCGAAGATCTTCAGGTAGGCGCCACGGTGGGCGGCGTAGGCCTCATCGAGGCCGGCGTCGTCGACGGTGAAGGAATAGGAGTCCTTCATGATGAATTCGCGCATCCGCAGCAGTCCGGCCCGCGGACGCGCCTCGTCGCGGTACTTGTTTTGGATCTGGTAGAGATAGGCCGGCAGGTCCTTATAGGAGGAGTAATGGTCCTTCACCAGCAAGGTGAACATCTCCTCGTGTGTGGGAGCCAGCAGGTAGTCGGCGCCCTTGCGGTCTTGGAGACGGAAGAGATTGTCGCCGTACTCCTCCCAGCGCCCGGTGACCTCGTAGGGCTCGCGCGGCAGCAGCGCCGGGAAGAGCACTTCCTGGCCGCCGATCGCATTCATCTCTTCGCGCACGATCTGCTCGACCTTGTTCTTCACCCGCATGCCCAACGGCAGCCACGTGTAGATTCCCGGGGCGGCGCGACGGATGTATCCGGCGCGGACCAGCAGCTTGTGGCTGGCGACCTCGGCCTCTGCGGGATCGTCTCGCAGAGTGCGCAGGAAGAGGGTGGACATGCGCAGCGGCATTTCGGCTCCGTTCGGAATCGGGCGACAGGGTGCGGCGACGGCGCGACGGGGCGCCGCGGTCGGCCTGCTCCAGCTTACCGCCTGAGTGCGGTTCAGCTCTCTTCGGCGCGGATCGCCTCGCCGAGCTGGTCGATGAAGGTCAGGCCGACCCCGACGTCGCTCTGCTCGGTGCTGAGGTAGCTGTAGACCAGGTCTCCGTCGCGCACCAGCACGGTGGAGATCTCCATGGGCGGCAACTGGGCACCGCCGTCGTCGTCGTTCTCGTCGGAGTCCGCGGGGGCGATGGCGTTGAGCACCTCCAGCGCCTCTTCTGTGTGGTGGCTGAGCTCATTGACCTCGGTATCGGCACGCAGCTGGGTGCCGTTGCCGAGGGTGACGTCGACGGTGGAGCAGCGCACGGCGACATCACGTTGGTCGAGAACATAGGCGATGGCGTCGTCGTCGGCAGCGAAGCTCATCACGGTCAGCTGCTCGATGAGGAAGCTGCCAGGTTGGGAGGCATCGACCGTGGTGCCGGCCGCGGCCAACTCGGCTCCGGCCTCCTCGAGTGGGCCTGCGGGCTCGTCGACGTCCGTGGTCTCCTCCGAGGTCGACTCAGCGGTGGCCTCGGTGGCTTCAGCGCCTTCAACAGGGTCGGCGTCCTCGGACCTACCGGCGCCGACCAGGGAGGCGAGGCATTCGGCGGGCTCGGCGGATTCCACGTCGCCCCACTGCTGGCGCAGCAGCTGTTGGGCCACCACGTCGTCGCCGGTGGTGATCTCGGAGTCCTCACCCATCGTCTCCTGCAGCGCCTGGGACAGGTGCTGCTCGGTGAGCTCCTCGGGGTCCCCCGACGGCGCGTCCTCGGTGGCGCTCGCGCTGGTTTGAGGCGCGCTGGGCTCCGCGGTGCCCTCGGTCCCGGGGGCTCCCTCGCGGCAGCCGACCAGCAACAGCGCGCCGAGGATCAGGGTGCTGGCCACCCGTACCGTGCGCGAGGCGTCTTCAGCGGTCATGGGTCTCCTTCATCGGCGTGTCACGATTCCAGGCGTTCGCGCAGACGCTCGATGAGCTCCACCGCGGCGTCGGTATCGGTATCGGCGTCTCCGGTGTAGACGTAGAGGTCGGTGCCCGCGGCCACATAGACCGCGGTGGTCGGGGCGAGCTCCAGCGACGGCGTGACCGCCTCGGATTCGGTGTCCCCGGCATCCTCTGCCCCCTCCGTGGAGGCTTCGTCTTCCATGGTCAGGGTGGTGTCGGTGGTGATGATCAGGCCCGGTTCCGGGTCCAGGTCCTCCACGGTCCGGCTGATGTCGGCGCTCAGTCCCTCCCCCTGATCCACGGTCAGGGTCGCGCAGTCGGTGGCCTCGACACGGATCCCCTCGAGGTGGCTGTCGAGGTCGGCGGCGGTATCGAAGCGGACAATGCGCACCGACCGGGATTCGGCGGAGCCATCTTCCAGGGTGCGACTGGTGATGCCCACGGCGATACCGGTGTCGGGAAGTCCCTGGGTTTCGGCGGTCGGGGCGCACTCGCTAGGACTCACCCCAGAGTCCCTGATCATGGCGTCGGAATCGGTCAGGACGGCCCGTGCGGATTCACCAGCCAGGGTGCTGGCCTCCTCGCCGAGTTCCTCGGCCAGGGTCTCTTCGAGCTGGAGGGAGACGGAATCGGCTGTGAATTCCGGAGCGGTGGCGACCGCGTTACTGGGCGCACCGCGTGTCGGTTCGGCGCTCGGAGCAGGTTCGGGTTCCTCCGCCGGGGCCGCGCATCCCGCCAACAGCACAAGAGCCACAGTGAGGGCAGCAGAGCGCAGCGGAAGGTCGCTGAAGCGTGCTCGCATGGGATGTTCCTTCGACGCAGTGTCCGGTCGGGCTCGTCACTCGCTCCCGACACCGATGCCAGTGTACCGGAGCGCCGTCGGGGTTCTCAGAACAGGACGGTGGCGAAGTCGCCGATGGTCTCGAATCCGACACGCCTGTAGGTCCGCAGGGCTGGTTCGTTGTAATCGTTGACGTACAGGCTCACCCGCGGGGAGAGCGTCAGCGCATGGACGGCGGTTGCCGCGACGGCCGGTGCCGCTTGTCCGCGACCACGAGCCCACGGGGCGAGCCAGACGCCCTGGAGTTGAATGCAGTCGCGGGTGTAGACCCCGATGTCCGCTTTGAATCGGACACGTCCTGCGGTGTCCCCCGGAGTCTCGTCGATCTCCACGAGGCAGTGGCCCCGGGCGATGAGGGATTCGACCCGGCTCCGGTACATCACCGGGCCGTCGTCCAGGGGCGAATAGCCCAATTCCTCGGTGAACATCGCCACCGAGGCCGGTAGAACACGGGAGAACTCCTCCGGCCGAGCCGTGCGCACCCGGGGGTTGATCGGGCCCCGCGGTGCGCCATCCAGCATCATCAGCGGTTGGTGCTCGCGGATGTCCCGGGCTTGCTGGGGGCCGGCCTGCAAGGACGACCAGATGCTCATCACGGCCTCACGCGGGCCGAAGATTGATCCCAGCCGGCGCCCCAGCACACGTACCGCCAGCCCGAGCAGCTCCCCGGCCAGCCAATCGGCACCGACCGGGACAACGTTGGAGCCGACCCAGCAGGCACTGATCAGATCGCCCGGCCGGTCGAGATCGTCGATTCCCAGGAAGACACCACGGTGCAGCGCACGCAGCGGCCCTGCCCGGCGTCCGGATTCGAGGATGGCGCGCACGTAGCAGTGCGCCACCGGGTCCGTAGCACATAGGCGGCCGAGCGCCTCCGTGTCGGCATCGGTCAGCAGACGTACCGTATCTTGAGTCCGCAGCCGAATCGCCGCATCGGCTTCCGCGGTCCAGTGCACTCCGCGCGGTGTCACGCTCATCGGCACCATCCTCGATCCCCTACCCCGGTCACTGATACGACACGAACCATGGTTTGGGGACGACGTCCATGGTTTCGGCCGGCGTAAAGGTCGGGTTGTCCTCGTCGATAAAATTCTTCCACCCGATCCGCACGTGCGGTGCCAGCTCGCGGGTCAGCGTGCGATAGGTGTCCATCTTCTGCCCGGGGGTGCCGTGGCCGTCGGCGTGCACGAGCAAGGCCAGCCCGGGGCGCTCGACCACGTCCTCTCGATCCACGATCATCCGCAGCTGGAACTGGTGGAGAATGACGAGCTTTTCCGGCAGGTTGTTCTCGGCGACCAGGTCGGCCAGCCACTGGGTGGTCTCATTGATCTCGTCGGCCTGCACCTGCCCGATCTGCGCCATGTGCCGTTGGCCCGGCTGCAGTCGCCATTCCGGGTCGAGCGCGAGACCGACGTGCGGTTCCAGCAGCAGATCCTCGAACAGCTGCGCTTGGCTCGGGAAGTCGGCCAGTCCCGGCTGCAGATCCAGAATGACGTAGATGTCGTTCTCGGCCGCGGCGTCCACCCATTCGCGCAGCACGTCCATGTCCACGGTGGCGGTGTATTCGCCGGTGGGTCCCTCGGCGGAGGTGGCGACCGTGGAGATGATCTCGAAGGCCGGCAACACCGGTTCGCGGCTCTCCCCCTCATAGGACGCCGCCAGTTCCTTCGCGCGGGTGATTGATTCTTCCAGGTCCTGTTCGCCCAGCAACCCCAGGGAGGGGACTCCGGGAGAGCCGTAGAGAGCGACGAAGCGCCGCCCCGGGAAGAGGCGGGTGCCCCCGCCCGGCAGCTCGGCCATGGGGGTGGGGGTCGGCGACGGCGAAGCAGAGGCGCTGGCCGAGGCAGAGGCGGTGGGGGCTGAGGTTTCACCGCCTGCACCGGTCGATCCGCCCGTTCCGCACGCCGAGAGCACCCAGGTCGCGCCCACCCCGGACAGGCCGGTCAGCACGGCGCGTCGGGTCGGTCGGGAAGGATGACGAGCGGGGAAGTCGAAGGGATCGGTCATAAGGGTCACTCTAACGAGGAGCTAGAAGAGCTGCACAGGTTTGACGATGTCGGCGACGATGAGGATCCCGCCCATCACGATCAGCGCCGCGGCCACCACATAGGTCAGGGGCAGCAGCCGGGCGATGTCGAAGGGCCCAGGGTCTCTTTTCCCCCGTAGCGACGCCCAGGTGCGCCGGATCTTCTCCCAGAGCGCCCCGGCGACGTGTCCGCCGTCCAGGGGCAGCAGCGGGATGAGGTTAAACACCATCAGTGCCACGTTCACCGATGCGATCAGCGACAGCAGCATCGCAGCCCGATCGGCGACCGGCACGGTGTCGAGGGCAGCGGTTTCCCCGGCGATCCGCCCCACGCCCACCACGGACATGGGGCCGTTGGGGTCGCGCTCGCCGTCGGTGGCGATGACGACGACGGTGTCCCAGAGCCGCACGGGCAGGGCAACGACGACCCGGCCGGTGGCCTCGAGCTGCTGGCCGAGCAGCGGGAAGGTCTGGGTGACCGGTTGGGTCTGGTTTTCCACCTGGGAGCCCATGCCGATGAAGCCGACGTCGTGGGTGATCACCTGGTCGTTCTCGTCGTACTGGACGCGCCCCAGGGAGTCCAGTTCGGGGCGCGCAGTGAGCTGAGGCGTGATCGAGGCGGTGTGCTCCACGCCGTCGCGCAGGTAGGTGATCGAGGTGGACTGATCGGCGCGCTGCTGGATGCCGGCGGTCAGCGTCTCCCAGCTCTCCGCGGGTTCCCCGTTGAAGGCGACGATCTCGTCACCGGGCTCCAGCCCCGCCGCATAGGCCGGTGAGGCCGGGTCGCCCTCCGTGCACTCCTCGGCACCGGCCTCGGCCCGCTCGGCCTGTTCCTGAGCGCTCATGGCACAGCGGAACACCTCGGACACGGTGGTGGTGGGGGTGGCGACGCCGACGCTGGTCACCAGGATCGCGGTGAGCACCGTGGCGATCACCAGGTTCATGAAGGGCCCGCCCAGCATGATGATGATGCGCTTCCACACGGGCAGGGAGATGAACATCCGCTGTTCATCTCCATCTCGGAGCTCCGCGGCGGCGACCTCACGGGCGTCCTGCGACATCTGCTGAAGCAGCCCGGTGGAGGCGTTGCGCGGTTGCTCGCCCTGTTCCGGATGCGCCGGCGGATACATCCCGATCATCGCCACATAGCCGCCGAGCGGAATGGCTTTGATCCCATATTCGGTGTCGCCGCGTTTGACGGAGAACAGGGTCTTGCCGAAGCCCACCATGTACTGGGTGACACGCACACCGAAGAGTTTCGCGGGCACCAGGTGCCCGATCTCGTGTAGCGCGATGGAGATGATGATGCCCACAGCGACGACAAGAACACCGATCACGAAGGCCACCACGGAGAAAGTCACCGCACCATTATGCAGGTCCGCGCTGTGTGTCGGCTGAATCGGCGGGAACCACGTAGAGTAGGAGGACATCGACCGACGGTGACGAGGAGGTCACGAGAACCATGATCCTGCGTGAGGTCCGCTCTGCGGATGTCGACGAGTTCTTCCTGCAGCAGCAGGATGAGCAGGCGAATGTGATGGCCGCCTTTGCGCCGCGCAACCCTCGAGACCGCGGCGTCTTCGATTTTCACTGGTCCGCGTTGCTGCGTGACGAGAATTCGGTCGTGTACACCATCGAGCATGACGGCCAGGTCGCCGGTGCCCTGGTGTGTGCTGGTCTTCACGAGGTTCCGGAGCTCTCGTTCTGGACCGCCCGGCAGTTCTGGGGTCAGGGCATCACCACGGCGGCCGTGGACGAATTCCTTGAAGGATTCGCCTCACGTCCGGTGCGCGCGCATGTGCCCGCCGACAACATCGGTTCGCAGAAGGTCCTCACCCGCCGAGGGTTCTCCGTGGTCGATGAGGTCAAGGCCTTCTCCAACGCCCGCGCTGAGGTCGTCACCGAACTCGTGCTGGAGCTGAAGGCGTAGTCGAGGTGCACCGCGACCGGGGCGACCGGTCGCGCTCCCCCGCTCAGTCGAGTACGGTCAGCAGCTCGACCGCGTCTTCGATGAACGCGTCGACCTGGCCCTCTTCATAGCCCTGGCTCCCCTGCACCGATCGGAAGGAGACCACGCGCAGATCGGTCACTGACACGGATGATTCGTCGGTGAGGTGTCCGCGCAGTTTGCGGCAGAGGGTATCCACGTCCTGGACGTGATAACTCATGGACTCCTCGCGGCTGGGGCGCCGGAAGCGCTCCCCCTCGGGGCGGTCCAGTCGGGTCATCAGCCGGCGGATCAGTTCATCCAGGGAGGTATTCCAGGCTTCCATCCCCTTTTTCTGGATGAGCTCATCGCGCTCGGTGCGCAGAAAAGCGTCCTCCAGCCGATCTAGCACTTGGTCAACTTGGTGGGCGGCGTACCCGCCCTTGACGGCATCGAAGGCCGTGGAGCGCACTTCGGCCGCGGTCATCGCGCCGTCACCGTGGTAGGCATGGCGGGCCCGGCGGATGAACTCATCGACCTGTTTGGGGTCGTACCCGTAGTTCTTTCGCGACGTGGTCGAGAACGGGTTCGCCTCGTTGGGGTCCGATGACAACGGCGCGCGTTTGGTGCCGCGTCGGGTGGAGGTCCGGGCTTTCGCGGTCATGGTCGATGAGCTCCCTTGATGCCGGTCGATGGTGCGAGGCGGGTGGTGCGTGCGGTCATGGCATCAGCACCACGAAAACGGTATAGGCGACGGGGGCGGCGAAGACCAACGAATCGAGTCGATCCATGGCCCCGCCGTGACCCGGCAGCGAGTTCCCCATGTCCTTGATGTCGAGCTCGCGCTTGACCATGGACTCTGAGAAATCGCCAGCCGTGGCGGCGAAGACGATAGCGAAACCGAGGGCAGCGCCGATCCACCAGGGCTCCTGCAGGGCCCAATGGAAGCAGCCGGCGCCGACAGCCATCGCCGCCACTAGGGAGCCGGCAAGTCCCTCCCAGGACTTCTTCGGGCTGACCTTCGGGGCCATGGGGTGTTTGCCGAACAGCACGCCAACAATGTAGCCACCAGTGTCATTGGCGACGACGATCAGCAGCAGCGACGCCACCATCAGGCTGCCCTGGGGCTCGTGCAGGAGCACCACTCCGAAGGACAGCAGGAAGGGCACCCACAGTAGGATCAGCATGGCGGAGAGCACGGTGCCGACCGGGGTCGTCGAACTCTCGACGACCGACCAGTACAGGGCCAGCAGCATGGTGCCGAACAGGGCGAACATCATGGCGTCGATGCCGCCGAAGTAGGCGGTGAGCGGCATTGCGGCCGAGGCGACCCACAGGGGTGCCACCGGCACGTCGATCCCTCGTGGCCGCAGCGCCCGGGCAATCTCCCAGGTCCCCATGAACAGCAACACCACGATCAGCACCACGAGCACGAGGTGGACATAGAGCAGCCCGATGATCGCGGTGGCCAGCAGGATGACACCGGTGGTGATGGCGGCTGGCAGATTGCGTCCGGCTCGCGATTTCTTGGGCTCTTCCGCGGCCGGCAGTTCCAAGGGCGATTCCAGGGCTGCCTGGGCACCGTCTTCGGAGAGATCGATCCCGATGGCTTCGTGACCACCGCGCGGATCGATGGCGACTCCCTCACCGGTGCCAGGCACGCGGCTGAGCAGGGGCACCGCGGCCACGGCTGCCGGCACCGCTGCGGGAGCGGCGGTCCGGTCCTTGGCGGTCGCGTTCGCCTGGGCGGCGGCCTGTGCGGCCTCGAGTGCTTTACGTTCCTTGCGGGACTGCGGAATGATCATCCCCGTGTCCGGATCGTGCACCGGGTCGGGGAAGCCGTCCAGCGCGGTGATCACCGGACCGGATGCCGTCTCGGGGTGTGACGACGACGTCGTCTCCTCACGAGGAGACGACGTCGCGGTGTCTGCTGGGTCTGACATATCGATCGGTCAGGTCAGGGATCTGTTCGCGGACGAACGGATCAGACCTCCATCAGTTCCTGTTCCTTGTTCTTCGCCATCTCTTCGATGGATTCGGTGAAGCGGCGGGTCAGTGCGTCGAGTTCTTTCTCGGCACGGGCGCCGTCGTCCTCGCCGATCTCCCCGTCCTTGACGAGCTTGTCGAGGGCTTCCTTGGTCTTCCGGCGGGTGTTGCGCACGGATACCTTGTGATCCTCGGCCTTGGTCTTGACCAGCTTCACGTACTCCTTGCGACGCTCCTCGGTCAGTTCCGGCATCACGATGCGGATGACCTTGCCGTCGTTGGAGGGGTTGGCGCCCACCTCGGAGTCGGAGAGTGCCTTCTCGATGTTGCGCAGGGCCGAGACGTCGTAGGGAGCGATCATCAGGGTGCGGGCATCCTGGGTGGTGAACGAGGCCAGCTGCTGCAACGGGGTGTAGGTGCCGTAGTAGTCCACCATGACCTTGGAGAACAGTCCGGGGTTGGCTCGGCCGGTCCGGACACCTGCGAAGTCTTCGCGCGTGGCTTCCAGGGTGCGTTCCATCTGCTGCTCGGCTTCGACCAGATTCTCTTCAGTCACGATGTCTCCTTCGACGTTGATGGGTCTGAGTTCAATCCTAGGCTACGGCGGGGCCGTTACGGGCCAGCGGACACCGCCGCGTCAGACAGTCACGGTGGTGCCGATGCGTTCGCCGCGCAGGGCACGGGTGACATTGCCGTCGCCCTCCATGCCGAAGACCATCATCGGCAGGGTGTTGTCCTTGCACATCGTCATGGCAGTGAGGTCCATGACGCGAATGTTCTTCAGCAGCGCGTCGTCGTAGGTGAGATGGTCGTATTTCTCGGCGGTGGGGTCCTTCTTCGGGTCTGCGGTGTAAACACCATCGACGCCGGACTTCGCCATCAGCACCTCATCGGCGCCGATCTCGAGTGCTCGTTGTGCGGCCACCGTGTCGGTGGAGAAGTAAGGGAGTCCGGTTCCGGCGCCGAAGATCACCACGCGGTTCTTTTGCATGTGACGGATGGCGCGCAGCGGAATGTAGGGCTCGGCGACCTGCTCCATGGAGATGGCGGACTGGACACGAGTGTCGACGCCGGCCTGCAGGAGGAAGTCCTGCAGGGCCAGGCAGTTCATCACGGTGCCGAGCATGCCCATGTAGTCGGCGCGGCGACGGTCCATGCCATTCTCGGAGAGTTCGGCGCCGCGGAAGAAATTGCCCCCACCGACGACGACGGCGACTTCGACCGTGTTCTTGACGGCGGCGATCTGCTCCGCCACGAAACGTACGGTGGCCGGGTCGATGCCGACCTTGCCACCACCGAAGACCTCACCGGAAAGCTTCAGCAACACCCGGCGTCGCCCGGAGGGCGCTGTGGAGTTGTACCGTTGTTGGGCGTCCGGGCCATCCTGCAGACCGCCGGGGGTGTTGATGGTCGGGGTGGAGCTGGTCTCCGGTGCGTGCTGATCCGGCATGGGGTCTCCTAGACATCGAACGTGCGCGGGGTGCCGCGCAGCTGCGGACGGGGATGGCGCCGAAGGCGATGCTCGGCAGAGAAAAAGGGGGTGACCACCGTGTGGTGATCACCCCCTCCTTCAGGTGTTCATCATCGCTGTACGACGACGGACGTTGTGGTGCAGTCTACTGCGATCAGTTGCCGACGCGGAAGCGGGCGAACTTCACGCCCTTGGTTCCGGCCTGCTCCAGGACCTTGCCCACGGAGACCTTCGGGTCCTTGGCAAAGCCCTGGTCCTCGAGCACGATCTCCTTGAAGAAGCCGGTCAGGCGTCCTTCGATGATCTTCTGCATGGCCTGCTCCGGCTTGCCCTCGGCGCGAGCGGTCTCCTCGGCGATGCGGCGCTCGTTGGCCACCACGTCGTCGGCGACCTCGTCGCGGGACAGGTAGGTCGGGGCCATGGCGGCGATGTGAACGGCGACATCGTGGGCTGCAGTCTGAGCCTCAGCGGAGTCGGAATCCACAGCCATGAGCACGCCTACCTGAGCCGGCAGGTCCTTGGAGGTCTTGTGCAGGTAGGCATCCACGAAGGCGCCTTCCACACGAGCCACGCGACGCACGACGACCTTCTCGCCCATCAGGGCGCCTTCCTCGGTGACGTGGTCACCCAGGGTGCGGCCGTTGTACTCGGCTGCCAGCAGCGCGTCGACGTCGGCTGCCTGGGAGGAGGCAGCGACCTCGAGCACCGTGTGGCCCAGGTTGATGAACTTGTCGGCCTTGGCCACGAAGTCGGTCTCGCAGTTGATCTCGATCATCACGCCGGCGCCATCGGCGACGGTCGCGGCGATGAGGCCTTCAGCGGCCGAGCGGCCCTCGCGCTTGGTGGCACCCTTGAGTCCCTTGACGCGAATGATCTCGATGGCCTTCTCGGCATCACCGTTAGCCTCGTCCAGAGCCTTCTTGACGTCCATCATGCCGGCACCGGTGCGCTCACGCAGTGCCTTAATGTCAGCAGCGGTGTAGTTCGCCATTGCTGTTAACACATCCTTCAGTTATGCGGGGTCTCCGCAGTGATGTTGGTCAGTGATCGTAGAGGTCTTATTCGGACTTCTCGGCGTCAGCGGCCGACTCCGGCTGCTCGGCAGCTGCGGCCGGCTCAGCGGTCTCGGCTGCCTCGGCGGTTTCGCCTTCAGCAGCCGACTTCTCCTGTGCCTGAGCCTCATTGTGCTGCTCGAGGAGCTCACGCTCCCACTCGGCCAAGGGCTCTTCGGTGGTGCCCTGTCCGCCGGACTTGCCCTGGTTGCGGGCGATGAGGCCATCGGCCACAGCGTCGGCAATGACGCGGGTCAGCAGAGACACGGAGCGGATGGCGTCGTCGTTGCCCGGGATCGGGTAGGTGACCTCGTCCGGGTCGCAGTTGGTGTCGAGGATGGCGACGATCGGGATACCCAGCTTCTCCGCCTCATCGACAGCCAGGTGCTCCTTCTTGGTGTCCACGATCCATACAGCCGAAGGCGTGCGGGTCATGTTACGGATACCGCCGAGGTTGGCCTGCAGCTTCTCGAGCTCGCGGTGCAGCAGCAGCAGTTCCTTCTTGGTGTACTGCGAGCCTGCGACATCCTCGAAGTCAATGGCTTCCAGTTCCTTCATGCGGTTCACGCGCTTGGAGACGGTCTGGAAGTTGGTCAGCATGCCGCCGAGCCAGCGGTGGTTCACGTAGGGCATGCCCACGCGGGTGGCCTGCTCTGCGATGGCTTCCTGAGCCTGCTTCTTGGTGCCGACGAACAGGATCGAGCCGCCGTGGGCGACAGTCTCCTTGATGAACTCGTAGGCGCGGTCCACATAAGACAGGGACTGCTGCAGGTCGATGATGTAGATGCCGTTGCGCTCGGTGAAGATGAAACGCTTCATCTTCGGGTTCCAACGACGGGTCTGGTGGCCGAAATGGACGCCGGAATCCAGCATCTGGCGCATTGTCACGACGGGCATGTCGCTCCTTCTGTGCAGGCGAGACGCCGGGCACCGCGGATCGCGGCGCAGCGGGCGTGGCACACTGCTTCTTGTAGTTTTTCGGTTGATTGGCCAGCCGCCTGGTGACGGTGACCCCTGGCATGACAACGGCGTTCGCCACTCTGCGCCCGTTGACGATTGCGATATCTCTTCCGCAACCGACCGATGGCCGCAGGTCGAAGCACTCGCGCGCTTCGCTTGCCATGCGCGTAGTCAGCCCTGCATCTTCCCCTGCCGAGGCACGACGAATGAACACAGAACTGCTCGCACCAGCATACCCCATCTCAGCGTCGGATCAGACACGGGCCACGCTCCTCCACAGGCGCCCGATTCAGCAGCATGATCGGCAGCTATCCCCCGACGATGGTGCGGGTTCCCACAGGCTCAGACGTTCTCCGCGAGGCTGTGTCCATGGCTCCTCCAATACCCGGATCGACCCGACAGAATCTCGCCGAAAAATGGACGATCACCGTCACCCTTCTGCTCCTCGTCCTGGGTTCAGTGATGGGTGTGACCGCCAGCAGCCATGCTGTGATGCTCTCCGAGCGAGCATCGGGCATCTCGGGAGGCACGGGGGAAGCGTGGGCACCTCCCGTGGCAGGAGCGACGCCATCGTCCGTGCTGCGTGAGTTCAGCGCGCCGAGCGCGCCCTGGGCCCCAGGCCATCGCGGCATCGATCTCGAGGCTTCCTCCGAGGTGCTGTCCCCCGAAGCGGGGATCGTTCGTTTCGTGGGCACGGTGGTCGACCGGCCTGTGCTCACCATCGAGCACCCCAACGGGATGCTCTCGTCCTTCGAACCGGTATCCACGGAGTTGGCCGTCGGCGACGCCGTCCAGCGCGGACAGGTGGTCGGACAGATCAGCGAGGAACAGCACTGCGCGGTTCAGTGTGTGCACTGGGGCGTGCGCATCCCGGACGGCTGGTCGATCGGGGCCACCGTCCGAGACCGCTATATCGATCCCGGGCTGTTGTTGGGGTGGTCCGGGCCGTCCGTTCTGTGGCCATTGCGGGGCACCCCGTTGGGCTAACCTTTGCTACCGCGGTTTGGCTCAGCGCTGTTGCGCGCGTCGACGACGACGGTCGACCACGGATTCTGCGACACCCATCAGTGCCTCAGCCGACCGCTCCCAGGTGAACCGTTGAGCTTGTTGTGAAGCGGCTCGTGAAGCCTCTGCGTAGGCCACCGGGTCTTCCCATCGACGCACGGCAGCGGCCACGGCGCTTCCCGTGGCCTCGGGGTCGGTCAACTCCACGAACTGAGCCGCACCTGCTTCGCCGCCGATCTCCCGGAAGATCTCCAGATCCGAGACGATGACCGGGGTCCCCTCCGCCATAGCTTCGGCCAACGGGAGCCCGAATCCTTCCGCACGCGACATCGTCACCAGCGCGGTGCAAGAGCGCAGGAGCTCTCGATACTCCTCTTCACTGGTACCGCGGTGAAACACCACCACGTTTGGGTCGAGGCCGAGTTCGGCGGCTTGGCGTCGTAGCTCCTCCTCGCGAGCCGAGGAGATCCTGGACAGTAGGTGCAATTGATAGCCCGGCAGTCCCGGAAGTGCTGCGATGAGGGACTCGACATTCTTGTAGTCCATGAACGAGCCCATGTAGACCAGGGTTTTCTCCGGGGACCGTTCCGGGTCGCGGGGCGCTGCTGTGGGCTGCGGCGCGTTGGAGACCACGGTGATCGGTCTGCGCGTGAGACGGTGGTGGCGCATCAGGCGCTGTGTGGTGCCGGAGACAGTGACGACTTCGTCGGCGCGATCCAGGAGGAGACGCTGCGGCCAGTAAGCCAGATGGTAGAGCCGCCATAACCCGCGCACCGGCAGCGGGAAATCCCGTGGAGGTGTCCGATGCTGGTAGTAGATCAGGTCGTGGAGTGTGAGGATCAGTCCGAAGCGCCGTCCTGCCGATCCCATGGTCTGCATCGGCGAGAAGACGACGTCGGGTGCGTACTGATTGAGTTCACGCGCGACCAGGGGTTCTCGGGGCGACGTCGGCGCAGTGACTTTGACCCACGGAACTCCGGGCGGAAGCATCGGCAGTTGTGCCTCGTCATGGATGATCATGGTGACGTCGGCGCGTCGGGCGGTGGCCTCGATCAGCGAGGCGCCGTAGCGGGAGATGCCGTCGTGGAAATCGGTGCGCGTATAGCGGGCGTCTATGAAGAGTCGCAACGGGGACGTTCGAGACACGAATGTGTTCCTCTCCTGCATCACGGATAGGTTCCGTTCAGAACACTATCCCGTCCAGTGCGCTCCCGGTTTCATTCCAGATGCCGATCCAGGTTCTGATCCAGGTACTGTCCCAGGTACGAGCACGGAAAAGCCGCCCCGAACGGGGCGGCTTCCCTTTATCCATGCGGTAGGGCGTGCGGGACTTGAACCCGCGACCCAAGGATTATGAGTCCTCTGCTCTGACCAACTGAGCTAACGCCCCCTGCATTGCCGTCGCAACGGCAACCCGTCCATCATACTGTCAGTTCGACGCTCGAATCTCGCGCGCTGAAGCACCGCGGTAGATCCGCTCGAAGATGTCGATGGTCTTCGACTGTGCATGCTGCTGGACTTTGTCATGGGAGCGCTCCCCCATCGACTGACGAGTCTGCGGGTCAGCACCCAGCACGGCGTCCAGTTTTTGCGCTAGATCCGCAGGATCACCAGGGGTGAAGAGGTACCCGTTGACACCGTCGTCGACCAGGTGCGGCAACGCCAGGGCATCGGCGAGCACGACGGGCTTCGACGCGCTCATCGCTTCGAGACTCACCAAGGACTGCAGCTCTGCGGTGCCCGGTTGGCAGAAAACACCGGAGCGCAGGTAGGCCTCGCGCAACTCGGCCTCGGTGACATGGCCACGGAACGTGACTCGGTCGGTGATGCCCAGTTCCTCGGCTAGCGTGCGCAACGCGTCGCGTTGTTCCCCGTCTCCTACGATCTCGGCACGGATCAGCAGCGCGGGGTCTGTCAGGGTCAGAGCGCGCAACAGCACGTCGATATTCTTCTCCACGGCGAGGCGACCGACGAACAGGACGGTGGGCTGCTGATGCCGGATCAGCTTCTCGCCCGGCTTCAGTTCGTACTTGGTCGAGTCGATGCCGTTGGAGACGGCGAGGACGTTCTCGAGCCCGGCGTGCTCCATCATGGTGCGTGCCGCCAGTTCGGTGGGGGTGGTCACCACCGCAGTCTGTCCCATGAGTCGGCCCATGTCTCGCCACGAGTTACGCGAGACGATGTTGAGGAACCACTGCGGGAACGGCAGGAACGGCTCCAGGTTCTCCGGCATGAAGTGGTTGGTCGACACGGTGCGGATCCGACGCACGGTGGCCTGCTTGATGGCTGCTTCGCCGATCATGTAGTGGCACTGGACATGCACGACGTCGGGGCGGACCTCGTCCAGGATGGCGCCGATCGTACGCGCCGCACCGCGTTTGCTCACCAGCCGGTAGTACTCGTGAGTGGGCGCGGGAAGGGACCGCACCCGGTGCACGGTCGCCACCTCGGTGTGCTCGACCGTATTCGTCCCGGACTCGTTGCGCGGGGCGACTACGTGTACTTCGTGACCACGTTCGTGTAGCGCGGTGGCCAATCGGTGGCAGAATGTGGCCGCGCCGTTGACGTGTGGCGGGTAAGTATCTGCCGCGATCAGGACCTTCAAGGGTGCGCGGTCAGCATCCGTCACGTCGAATCGCTCCTTCGTGGGGTCAGCGGGTCAGGTCGTCGTCTGCGGTGGGCTATCGGGCTGCGACGCCTGATCCCACTCAGCTTTGCGCTTGATCACGTCGGGGTGGTCCCGGGCCAGCACGAGAACTCCCCCCGATGCTACGGCAGCAGCCACCACCATTCCAGCCAACACGAGGAGCGGAACCCCGTCCTGCAGTTCTCCGAGCACGAAAATCCCGATCACGACCGCCACCATCGGGTCCACTACTGTGAGCCCCGCCACCACCAGGTCGGGCGGACCGTGCTGATGCGCACGTTGCACGAAATAGCTGCCCAGCAGGGCCGCGCTGATGAGCACGCCGAGCTGGAGCCACGGCACCCCCAGCAGCCCGCCGGCGTCGCGGTCGAGGATGTGCAGGATCGCCAAGCGCGTGGACACGGCGACAAAGGCGAACAGCACCCCGGCACCCATGATGTACATGAAGGCCGAGGGGTGGGTGCGCAGAATCGTCGCGGTAACGGCGAAGACCACGATGATAGCGACGGCGATCCAGTTCGTCAGCGATTCCTGGTCCATCCGCGGACGATGATTCTCCCGTGTGGCCACGATTGCCAGCGCCACGAACCCGGCCGACCCGGCCACACAGCAGGTGATCGCCGCGACTGTGGACCGGTTCAGTCGCAGTGAGTTGATGCGCGCGTGCAGCACGGTGGTGATGACCACGGCGACCGCGCCGATTGGCTGGACCACCGTCAGTGGGGCGGTGGCCAGCGCGTAGATATTGAGGGCCATACCCAGGATCAGGAGCAGACCGCCGACTAGCCAGCGTCCCTGGCGGACGAGCTTGACGTAGTCGAGGGGGCGCAGGATGCGCACCCCGGCGTATTTGCGCACCCCGGACGATTGCCGCTCGGAGCCCACAGCCAAGCAGACCGCCCCGAGCAGGGCGGCCACGACGGCACCTATGATCATGACGCTCCGGCTTCGGGGGCGGTGGAGTGTCCCACTCCGCCCTGCTGATGTTTGAAGGCCCAGGATTGGCGCTGGCGCGGGTTGATTCCCACGGCGCGCAGCTGACGATGCTTCCGCAGTGAGCGGATGGTGTAGTCCACGGCGGCGCCCCAGTGGCCGAGGCAGCCCGGCACCAGCAACGCATAGGCCACCACATGCCAAAAGGTGGAGTCCATCTCCGCGACCTGGGCGAGCAGCAGGAACGGGATCCCGGCCATGATCAGGGCGGTGCGGATCTTGCCCAGCGCTGTCACCTCCAGCTCCGGTGAGCCGAGGAACAGCACGGCGTTCAGGACGAACAGCAGTAGATCCGGGATGAGCAGGCTCGCCACCAGCCAGCCGGGGGCCACCCCAGTGATCACCACGGTGACGGCGACCACGACGATCGAAATCCGGTCCGCCAACGGATCCAGCCATTTGCCGACGGTCGAGATCTGATTGAACCGCCGCGCGACGTAGCCGTCCACCCAGTCGGTGCTGAACAGCACCGCCAAGGTGATGAAAGCGCCCAGATATTGACCGGTGAACGCCTGCCACACGAACAGCGGGACCAGGCAGAACCGCACCAGGGTGATGATGTTCGGCGCGGTCAGCCAGCGATCCGAGACCTGGTACTCGATATCGGATCGGGTGCCGGCGCCGATCAGCTTCATCCCATTACTCCCCCGGGGTGGGGTGAGTCGACGGCGGTGCGGCGACTCACTTTTTCTCTGTGAGCTTCCTCAAGAATACCGCCAGTGCCGTGGAGGACGCGCCTAGCAGGGCGATCGGCTGCCAACGGTCCTTGACGTAGTCGCTGGCGTCCCCGACTTTCTCCCCGGCGCGAGCCGCTCCGGTGTAGGGCGAGACCGGCGAGGTGCCAGCGTCGTCCCGGCGACGGCCCGTGGCAGCCGCGGTGAACGCAGCGAACTGTGCCTTCACGTCGGTCTTCTCCTCGAGGCCGGAGCGGATATCGCCCAGGTGGCGACGGCGCAGTTCGGCGCGATGACGCAGTTCCTCGGTGGAAGGCTTGATGGAGGTGACCGTGGTCGGTGCCTCACCGCGCTTGCGTGCGGCCTTCTCCTCCTTGGCGGCCTGCTTGGTCAATTCCTTCTCGCGCAGCTTCTCCTGCTTCTTCCGCTCGGCCTTCTCGGCCTCGAGACGGTCGAACTCCACCGGGTCGAAGGAGTTCCCCTCGGCGAGGTAGCCCAGGTCATGTTTGAATCCCCGAATGGTCTCCTGCGGCACCAGCGGCATCTGCCCTTTCAGGAGCAGCGCCCCGATCCCGATCAGGATCAGGCTGAGAATGAGAGCCCCGGCGGCGACCATCAGTGACCAGAACCAGAGGTTGCCGGTGTCGGCGAAGGCGCCGATGAGGGCGACCACCAGCGAGATCAGCACGATCACCAGCACGAACAGCCCCACCATGGCGAGACCGATGCCGACGCCGAGACCGACGCCCTTGGACTTCACGTGGTTGACCGCCAGTGTCGTCTCATCCTTGAGCTGCTTCGGCACCAGCCGCAGGCCCGTCGCAGTCAGATCCATCATCGAGCTGGACCGCGTCTGGTCCGTCACACGCACGCGTCCGCGCTGCGACGAATGCTGATCCTGCGCATCAGCGGCCGCATGAGTACCGGGATTTGCCATTCGGAACTACCTCTTTAACATCTCGGACGGGGTCTTGTCGCCTACAAAAGTATCACCGGCCCCCGGGCCCCGCGTAGTTCAGATCGACGCCGCCCTCCGGTTCTTCTCACCGCCATCTCATCTGGTGTTCACATGGTTCTCATCCGCGAGCGCCACGATGGCCTGACCAACCAGACCTGCCTGACCCGTCTGACGACGCCGTCGCCACGTCAGCCCCCGATCTCTGAGAGTCGAAGCCCATGTCACCGACACGACCAGCTCGTACTTCCACGTCATCCCCTCCCGCCCTGGAGCGCGCCGATGCGGCCGGTCTACTGGCCACGGCG
Source organism: Micrococcaceae bacterium (assembly GCA_052084925.1). Lineage (GTDB taxonomy): Bacteria > Actinomycetota > Actinomycetes > Actinomycetales > Micrococcaceae > CmP2. The sequence goes on along the minus strand of JBQDEV010000002.1, from coordinate 299,095 downwards.
GCCTTCGCCGCGGTGTTGCTGGCCCCGCTGCGCCACTATGTGGGCCCGGCGGCGAGAGTGCAGAAGGCGAAAATCGAGCGCGATTCCTTCCCGCTGTCTACCTACCCAATGTTCTCCGCGGATCGCTCCGGACGCATCGTCGTCCCCCACGTCATCGGCGAGACCCTCGATGGCGACCGGGTGAACCTGCACTATCGGCTGTTCGGCACGGGCGGGCTGAACCAGGTACGCAAGCAGGTCGCCCGCACCGTGCGCGCCGGTCGTGCCGACGAGGTGGCTCAGACCTACGCCGACGCCCTCCATCAGCGTGGCAACCCGCAGGAGATCGCCGAGGTGCTGGTGGTGCGTAGCCGTTTCCTCTTCGCCGACTATTTCGCCGGGGAGCGCGTTCCGTGGGCGGAGAACATCCACGCCCGCTGCACCCCGGGCGGCACCGCGACGCTCTGCTCCCCTGGCCGGCTCGCTCACCCCGACACCGTGTCAACCAGCACGACGGAGGACCACTGATGCCGACCCTGCCGTTGTCACCGCCGCCTTCCCTTCGACGATCTCCCTTGTTGTCTTCGTTGGTCAACGCCCTGCGCCCGGTCGCCCCCGCTGTCCGCCCCGGGGTGCTCCGTCTGGGTGTGGGCGCCTACGCCGTGGCCCAGCAGCTGCGCCGACGCCGGATGTTCCGCACCCTGCACCGCCAGGAGCCGCAACGGTTCCGTCCCGTCGGCGTGGTGTCGGTGCTGAAACGCCCCCTGCCGCCCCGCGTCGCGGACGCGGTGCTGGATCTGGCGCTCGTCGCCAATGTGCTGGCCACCGCCGGGGTGGCCCACCGGGTCACGGGCCCGGTGAACGCCGCCTTGCAGTGGTGGACGCTGACCTACCGCAACTCGTGGGGCATGGTCTATCACCACGACAATCTGATGGTGCTGCACCAAGCCGTGCTCGGGGTCACCCGCTCCGCCGACGCGCTCTCTGTGGATGCCCTGCTGCGCGACGGCGAACTGCTCCCCCACCGCGCCGCGCGCCGCTACGGTGCCATCGCCCCGACGATGAACGTGGCCACCTGTGCGACGTATCTGCTTTCCGGGGTGGCCAAGGTTCGTTCCCCGCGCGGCTGGAAGTGGGCCAGCGGCGACACCCTGCGCGATCAGATCGCCGCCGATGCACTGCGCAAGGACGTGTTCGGCTCCCGGCCGCCGGCCACCGCCCGACATCTGGGGTCCTCCCGCACCCCCTTCGGCGCGCTGGCGGCGCTGTCGCTGGCCGTCGAGCTGGGCGCCCCGATCGCCCTCACCCATCCGCGCGCCGGTCAGCTCTTCGCCGTCGCCGCCTGGAGCATGCACTGGGGCATCCGGCAGATGATGGGCATCAGATTCTCCTACAACACCTCCGGGGTGGCCTACCTGTCCTTCATCCCCTGGGATGCTCCCTCATCTGCTTCTCATCGGCGTCTCACCGAGACGTCATCTTGACCTGGTCTGATACTGCTCAGCAACCCGAATCGTCCTGACCTCCCGAAAGGATCCACCATGACTGCTTCCCTGACGTCGATCCCCGCCCCGCTCAGTGCGGAGCAGCTGCTGCGCTCCGCGGAACCGCTGACGCAGCTCACGGTGCGCCATCCAGTGCCGGAACGCGTCCAGGCGGCCTACACCACCCGCTTCGCCGGCGCGGAGCTCGCCGCTCGTCGCGGATCCTTCCACCTGCGCTCCGGGCTCGGGGTGCGCCCGAGATCCGGTGACGTGGTGGTGGCCCGGGTCGTGGAGATCGGCCAGCACCAGCGGGTGGAGACTCCGGAATCCCGCAAGGCGATCCTGTTCGAGAACTCACTGATCCTGCTCGCCTACGGACACCGTTACGCCGCCGATCAGTTCCTGGCCCACGTCCCGGATTCGCTGCAGCGCTGCCATCTGGTGGCCGCCGGCGGGATCGCGGGGTTGGTCACCGAGACCCACGCCGACGTCGATGAGCCCACCGTGATCGAGCCGGTGGGGTTACTCGCCGACGACGACGGGGTCATCAACCTGTCCCGCTACGCTCCCCTGCATTTCGACGACGACGCCGCCCTGGCTCGGTTGCGCACCCGCCGCCCCGAGGTGTTCGCGGTGCTCGGCACCTCGATGAACTCCGGGAAGTCCACCGCGGCGGCCTGCCTGGTCAACGGGCTCGTGGCCTCCGGACGACACGTCTCGGCCGGCAAGATCACCGGGACCGGGGCCGGCAATGATCCGATGCGCTATCACGATGCCGGAGCGCACCGGGTGCTGGACTTCACGGACTTCGGCTACCCCACCACCTTCCAGACCTCGATGGCGGAGGTCCGCAGCCTCACCGTCAACCTCATCGACCGGCTCGGCCAGGACGACGTCGACGTGGTGATCGTGGAGATCGCCGACGGCGTCTACCAGGAAGAAACCGCGGCACTGCTGCGCGACCCGATCTTCCACGAGGTGATCGACCAGGTGGTGTTCACCGCCTCCGACGCCCTGGGCGCGAAGGCCGGGGTGCAGGCGCTGCAACAGGTGGGGCTGACCGTGGCGGCGGCCTCCGGGGTGATGACCTCCTCGCCGCTGTCCACCCGCGAGGCCCACCAGGTGTTGGCGGAGGCCGGGGTGCCGGTGATCGACACGATGGAGCTCACCGACGCCGCCGTGGCCACCCGGCTGCTGGTCCGGGACCGGGCGTGACACCGATGACCGCTGAGCAGCCCGCGCGCGACGAGACCGAACCCCGCATGCCGCGCGTCTGGGCGGGGCGGCGTCGGCTACTGCTGATCCAGCTGGTCGGCTGCGGGGTGGCTCAAGCCGTGGCCGGGCTGGCCATGGCGCTGCTGGTCGAGACGCTGCTCTCCGCTGCCTCTGCGGTGCCCGGTGTCGATCCGGTGCACCCGATGCCCACCGGGCTACTGGTGGCCGGGCTCATCGGCTCGGTGCTGGGCATCGGCGTCATCCGCTGGATCGAGCGCATCGTCGCCGAGGACCTGGGCCAGGACTACGTGTTCGAGCAGCGGCGCCGTCTCGTCACCGCGGCGTTCGGCGGGGCCGGGAACCGCTCTCTGGGGGTGATCGTCACCCGCGCCTCCAACGACCTCACCGCGGTGCGCACCTGGATCTCCCGGGGACTAGTGCCGCTGCTCACCGGGCTACCCCTGATTCTGGTGGTGCTGGGCGCGCTGACCGTCTCCCACCTGGTGATCGCTGCTGCCGTCGCGGTACCGCTGCTGGTGATGGCCGGACTGCTGCCGTGGCTGGCCCGGCTGGCTCGGCAGCGCGCCCGCACCGTGCGCCGGATGCGCGGCCGGATGTCCGCGCGGATCGCCGACGCGGTGAAAGCTGGTGACTCCGTGATCTTGGCCGGTGCGGTGCGCCGCGAGCTCAACGCCGTGGACCGGGACTCCCGCAAAGTCGTGGACGCCGCCGTGCAGCGCTCCTATGTCACCGGACTCATCCGGGCACTGACCGTGACCGCGGCCTCGCTGAGCACGGTGGCCGTGGTGCTGCTGTCCACCTTCGGTTGGATCGACACCGCCTCGGTGGCCTCGGTGATGACGCTGCTAGGCGTGATGGCTGCCCCGCTCACCGACCTGGGGCAGGTAGTCGAATACCGGCAGAACTTCCGGGCCGCCCGTCGGGTGATCGCCCCGGTGCTGCACCAGGCCCGGGCACTCACCGCGGCCGAAGCCGAGCGCGAGCGCCGCTGGGAGCGCTCCGCCGCCGGCCCCGGTGACGTTGCCGGTGACGGCGCTGCCGCGCTGGGCGTCGACGTCGTCGATACCACCGTGGTGCGCCACGATGCCCCGGTGCGCCTGCCAGCCCTGCACGCGGCACCGGGGTCGGTGGTGCAGGTGCGTTCCTCCGATCCGCTGGTGCGCCGGGATGCCCTGGACGCGGTACTGCTGGCCGAGGAGGACTCCCCCGCCCGGGTGCGCATCGCCGGGGCCGACTACCCGCTGGCGCCGCTGCGGCAGCGTCGTCATCTGGTGGGGGTGGCCGCCCGGCATCTGCCCCTGGAGCGTGGTTCGGTGCGTCGGCTGACGGCATATCGCACCCCGGAGGCCACCGATGGCGAGATCCGGTGGATGCTGGACCGGGTGGGACTCACCGAGACGGTCCAGGGTCACTCGCGCGGGCTGGGTCGACCGCTGAAGAACGACGGCGCCCCGTGGACCTCCCAGCAGGCGGCCCGGCTGAAAGTGGCCCGCGCGTTTCTGGGGCAGCCACCGCTGGTGGTGCTGGACGAGGTGGATCAGGATCTCGACGCCGAGGGTCTGGTCCGGCTCGCCGAGCTCATCGACCGCCACCCCGGGGTGGTGCTGGTGTCCTCCTCGAACCCGCAGGCGCTGCTGCGCTCACCGCGGGCAGCAGCGGCGGTCGTCGTCTGGGACCTGGATGCGGGGCCGGTCACCGCCAAGCTGCCGGTCGTTCACGCCTCGGGCTGATAGTTCTTCTCGTCCACCAGCCGGTAGCCGATGCCGCGCACGGTGATGAACCGGGTGGCACCGAGTTTGGTGCGCAGGTAGCGCACGTAGACATCCACCACATTGGAGCTGCCGTCGAAGTCGTCGCCCCACACCCGAGACAGCAGCTGGTCGCGGGTCAGCGCCTGGCCGGGGTGTCGCAGGAACGTCTCGGCCAGGGTGAATTCGCGCGGGGAGAGCTCCACGACGGCGTCGTCGAGGGTCACCAGGTGGCGCACCGGGTCGAGCACGAGGTCGGTGTGGCGCAGGATCTCGGCGTCGGGGTCCCTCCTGCCGTTCTCGGCCCCCGCACCGGAGCTGAATCCGCGGGACCTCCCACCGCCGCCCGCCCCGTCGCCGGTGTCGGCATCGCCGAGCCCCTCGTGGGCCTTGAGCCGCAATCGGATCCGGGCCACCAGCTCGGGGAAGCGGAACGGCTTGGGCACGTAGTCGTCCGCGCCCGAGGTGAGACCGGTGACCGTGTCGGCTCCGGAAGTGCGCGCGGTGAGGATGATGACCGGTAGCTGCGGGTAGCGGGCGCGGATCTTCTTCAGCACCTCGAAGCCGTCGACGTCGGGCAGTCCCAGATCGAGGATGACCAGCTGGTAGCCCTGCCCGGAGTGCGGCTCGTAGACTTCGCGGACGCCGTCGGCGCCGGTGGAGACGACGGTCGGGTCGAAGCCCTCGGCCATCAGGCCCTTCGAGACGAAGTCGCTGATGCGGTGCTCGTCCTCGATAATCAGGATGCGCTGAGCGGTCACGGGTGTCCTCCTGTGATGGCGGTCGGGCCGGGGGCCGGGTCGAGGTGGTTCGGCTGCTCGGACAGCGGCAGGTGCATGATGAAGGTGGAGCCGGTGCCGGGGGTGGAGCGCACGGAGACGGTGCCGCCGTGGGCTCGGGCGATCTCCACCACGATGTTCAGCCCCAGTCCGGAGCCCTCGGCGCGCGAGGAGTTGCCACCGCGGCCGAAGCGCTCGAAGATCCGTTGCGCGTCCTCCGCGCTGACCCCGATGCCGCGGTCGGTCACCCACAGGCTCAGCCAGCGCCCGGTGGCTGGGGTGGGGGTGGGCGTCGGCACGGGTGCCTGGCCGGGCAGGGTGACCTCCGGCGTCTTGGCGACGGCGTGCATCGGCCCGCCGATGTTCTCCACCCGCGACCCGATCCACACCTGGGTGTCGGGCTCGGAGTACTTGACGGCGTTGCTGGCCAGCTGCAGCCAGGCCTGGGTGATGCGCTGCTCGTCCAGATCGTGCACCACCTCGGCCGCCGATTCCACCGTCCAGGCGCGCGGGCCCAGCCGCTCGGCCTTCTCGGCGACGGCGTGCGTCAGCGTGGCCACGTCCAGCGGGAGCGGGGTAACGAAGTCGGGGCGGCCGGATTTCGCCAGGGTCACCAGGTCTTCGGTGAGGCGGGTGACGCGGTCGAGCTCGTCAAGGGAGATGTCGCGGACCTGGGTGACATCGACGGGGTCTTGCGGGTCCATCAGCTCCAGATTGCCCTGCACGATGGTGATCGGGGTGCGCAGCTCGTGGCCGACGTCGTCGAGGAGCTGGCGCTGGGAGGCGAAGCTGCCGGAGAGCCGGTCCAGCATCGCGTTGAAGTCCTCGGAGAGACGGGCGACGTCGTCGCTACCGGTAATCGGGACGCGACGATCCAGATCCTCATCTCCGGAGATCTCCGCGGCGGTGGATTGCAGCACGCGCAGCGGCGCGAGCAGTCGTCCCACCACCAGGGAGCCGATGAGCCCGGCCACGATCATCACCCCGAGCCCGGTGGCGGCGTAGGTGAGGAAGGTGTTGTCGAGAGTGCGCAGTGCCGCCCGCTGGTCCTCGGCGACCACCATTACGGACGGTTCGGCGTCGTCGGGGAACGAGATGGGGATGATCGCCACCCGGTATTCAGTGGTGGAGGTGGTGATCGATTCCAGCATCACCTCGGGGCGGGCATCGGGTCCCACCCGGTTCATCAGCTGCGAGATCAGCTCCCGGTCGTCCTCCAGGCGCAGCGGCACCGAGGCGTTCGCCGTCCACACCACCCCGGAGGAGTTCATGCCGAGCATGCCCTCGGTGGCACCGGGCAGGTGACGCAGCATCGCGACGTAGACCATCTGGTCGGATTCTACGAAGGGCTCCCCTGTGCCCGGGTCCACGCCCTCCTGGGCGAGAATGCGCACCTCATCCACGGTACGGGTCAGTGAGTCGTCGATCCGTTGTTGGTAATCGGCGCGCTGCAGGGCGAAAGAGATCACCCCGGTCACCGTGAGGGAGGCCAGCGTGAGCGCTAACAGGGTGATCACCACGCGAGTGCGCACGGTGAGACGACCCCAGGCAGTGCCCGGTCGTCGAGTGGGAGTAGCGCTCACACCCCCACCTTAGCGAGCGTCTCAGTCGTCGTCGTCATCCCAGTCGTCATCGTCCCCGTCATCATCGTCATCGTCGTCGTCCCAGTCATCGTCATCCCAGTCGTCATCGTCCCAGTCGTCGTCATCCCAGGTCTGCGTCTGGGCACGTGAGGGTTCCGGCTCAGGCACGGCACGCGGAGTGGAGGGCGCTGAGGCGGGCGGCGGGGTCAAGGAGGACGCGGCCGGACTGGTCGAGTTCGCCGCGGTCGATGCGGAGGTGGCGCTCGCCGAAGCCGACTCGGAGGCTGACTCCGACGCAGCGTCGGGCGCCGCCGAGGAGGGCTGGTTCGTGGTGCGGGAGGGCTCGTCGTTGACCGAGACCGAGGGACCGAGATCAACCGTGCCGGGGTTCGCCGTCGAGAGCGTGACGATGATCGCCACCGCGGCGGCGATCACGGCCACGACGCTGGCGATGCTCACCCACGGAAACGTCCGTGCCGAGAAGGGTGTACGACTCATGGTCTCAGTCTCCCCCACTCCGATGAGACGGGGATGAGAGCGGCCAGCTCCGAGTGGTCACCGCTTCCGCGCCTCAGACACCCACGGCCGTGGCCGGAACCAAGATCACCGTGACCGCCACCGCAACGATCAGCAGCGTCGTCACCGCCAGGGCGTGGACGCGCAGATGGTCGCGCAGCACGGCCGCGAATTCTCGCAGGGTCGCGCTCGGCAGGTAGTACCAGGCGGTGCGGGCGCCGACGACGTGCGCCGACAGTCCGAGGCGGCGGGTGAGTAACGCGGCACGGAACACGTGATAGCTGCTGGTCACCACCGTGATCGGATCCTGCTCCGAGTCCAGCAAGGTGCTCGCGTTGATGAGGTTCTCCTGGGTCGTCCTCGACTCGGTTTCGGCGCGGATCTGCTCGCTGGGCACCCCCAGTTCGTCGCGAAGGTATGCGGCCATCGCCTCGCCTTCACTGCGTGGTTCGTCGGCTCCCTGGCCGCCACTGGGGACGAGCACCGGTGCCGGCGTCATGGAGCGCTGAACCTCGACGGCGCGACGCAGACGGGCACCCAGCAGCGGCGGGACCTCACCGTGGATCAGCCCCGAGCCCAGGACCACCACGGCCGCGGGCTGTACCGTGGGTCGGCGCCATCGGTACAGCAGCGACCCCAGCAGAAATAGGGCGAACACCGCCGAGAAGTATGCGACCAGGAGCACCGCGAACGAGTGCACCCCATAGCCGATCATGTACCAGGGATCGGCCCGGACCTCGCCTTGAGGCGACAGTCGCTCCAGGGTGGACGGAAGCAGGATGAGTCCCACACCACCCAGCAGCGCCAGGGCGTTGCCGAGGGTGCGACTCTCCCGCCGCAAGATGGTGATGCCACTCCAGATCAGGAACACGACGAGGGCGGGATAGCCGATGAGGTTGAACAGCACCAGCAGCCCGACGGTGATGCCGATCAGCACCACCAGGGGAAGAGGGTCCCCTGCCTGGAAGCGCAATCCGCTGATCCCGGCACCCGCCAGAACCAGGCCGAACACGATCGCCCCGTACGCGGCGAAACCGCGGGCGTCACGCAGCGTACGCCACAATCCGTAGCCAACGATCGCCAGACCGATCGTCGCGAAGATCAGGTACAGGGTCGTCAACAGCGTCCTGCTTTCTTCGAGAACGAGGGAGCACCTGCAGTCTATGCGCTCGGGAGGTGACCGACCCCGTGATGGGCTGAAAGCCAGCGGGTGAACCGTGCGGTGATCAGTACCGGGTCCACCAGCAGCTTCGGAATGTTGGCCGCGTTCCCGGCCTCGATGCGCACATGCAACAGCGCCGGGCCAGGGTGTTGCACCAGGCTGGCGAATCCGGACCGCAGGCCGTCTTCGTCGTCGGCGCGGGACATCCGCCAGCCGGCCGCCTCGGCCAGCGCGCCGAGATCCACCCGCGAGGCGTAGGTCGGCAGTCCCGCAGTCGACCCATACACCTGGTTGTCGAGCAGGATCAGCAACAGCTTCTCCGGTGCCAGGAATCCGCCGGTGGGCAGCACGTTCGGGTTCATCAGCAGGGAGCCGTCACCCTCAACGGCGACGACTTTGGCAATGTCCGTCTCACGTACCGCCAAGGACAGCCCGGTGGCGATGGAGCCGACCAGTCCCATCGAGTCCAGCACCGGGAAGTGGTTGTCCCGGTCCTCCACCGACGCCATCTCTCGGCTGGTGGCGGCACAGGTGAGCACCACCGGAAGCTCCGGTGTGAGTTCGTTGATAAGGCGCAGCGCTTCAATGCGTTTCATGGTCAGGCCACCTTCCCATCGGTATTCCAGAACGAAGCGAGGACCACCACGGGCCGGAACGTCATACGCGCGTGGACGCCGGCCTCAGCGACCACGTCTTCCCAATCGTCTGTGCCGGATCGTCGGTCGAGGTGCACCGCGTGAATGCCTGCTGCCTCCAGCCACGCGGGGACCGGCTGGCTGATGGAATGGATCATGGAGTTGTACTCCCCCAGGCTTCCGCGGGTGTTGGCCACGATCAACAGCGGCAGATGGTACGACAGGCTGAACGTCGTCAACGCGGTGAGCGCATTGCCGAAGCCGTTGTCTTGCATCACCACGGCCCCGAACTGACTGGCCAGCGGCAGGGCACCGACCAAACCCACTGCTTCTTCCTCGCGCGACAGTGGGGTGACGCGGGGCGAGGAACCGTTGCTACCGCCATCGGCCGCCACCAGCGCGTCGATCACCGGGGCGACGGTCACCGAGGGAACGTAGCCAACCAAGTCGGCCTCCGACCTCCAGATGCCTCGCGCAGCGGCCTCGGCATAGGATACTTCCGTCATCTAAGATCTCCTTTATCTGGAAGTCAACATCCACATCATAATCATCAGTAGACTCGATACGGAAGACCCAGAAACATCCCGTTCACGACCGGAAGTGACGATGCCCGCTGAGCAGCATGTTCCCGCGCAGTCCCCGAATTCCCCCACCGAATCCGGCGATGCCTCGCGCCCGCGGCGTCAGCGCGCCGTGCGCCAGGACGCGGTGCGCAATAAGGCCCAGCTCGTCCGCGCCGTCGGCGAACTACTCGCAGCCGACCCTGCCCAGGCACTGATGCCGGCGGTGGCCGAGCGAGCCGGACTGTCCTTGACCACCGCCTACCGTTACTTTCCCACCATGGACCACCTCCACCGCGAGTTCATGCTCTCGGTGATCCACCGCCTCCAGCAGGAGACGTCCCTGCTCACCAGCACCGGCACGGCGCGATTCGAGGAAATCCTGCACCAGTGGGTTCGCATCGTGTCGCAATACGGAGAGGCCATGGTGATCGTGCGCTCCCGCGAGGGATTCCTCACCCGCTATGGCCAGGGCGAGGCGCACACGCTGGCCATGGCCCAGGCGTGGGGCGAGGCCATCCGCGGCATGCTTGAGGAACGCGGCATCACCGCAGGACAATTTCCCTGGGCGCTGACACTGTTCAATGCCCTGGTAAATTCTCGGGAGATCCTGGACGCGCGCACCGCGGCAGGGTTTTCCGACCGGCAGCTCGTGCAGCATTTCAGCACCCTCTATCAGGCCAGCCTGGAGGGCATCAGGAACCCGGAGAATTCCTGAACCGGGCCTTCATTCTCTCCTCGTAGTCTTCTTGGGCAGAGGCTGCGGCGATGGCGGATTCGACTCCCTTCGGCGGGATCACGATCAGCCCGTCAGCATCCCCGATGATGACATCCCCGCCCCGACAGACCACCGAGCCGCAGGCCACGGACTCACCCACGACGCCGGGACCGTTCTTGTAGGGACCGGCCGGGCTAACACCCCGGGCGTAGACCGGCAGCCCGAGCTCGCCCAGTTCCTCGGCGTCACGGACGGAGCCATCGACCACCAGCCCAGCCAGTCCTTGCACGACCGCTGCTTCAGCAATCAGGGCGCCGATGATGGCACGAGTGATGTCTCCCATCGCGTTGATGACCATCACGTCACCGGGGCGGATCTCATCCAGGGCGCGATGCACCGCAAGGTTATCTCCCTCGCGGCACCAGACCGGCAAGATCGAGCCCATCAGACGCGGCCGCGGCGTCACGGGGCGAATCCGCGGGTCCAGCATGCCCATGCGAGATCGGGTGTCACCGATGAGGGCCACCGGAAAATCGGCCAGCCGCCGCAGTGCTTCCGAGTCAGCGGTCCGGTCGAAGGAGGCCACCCGGATCGAGGAGGCATCAAGATCCATGAACATAGAATCTCCTTAAGTGGCAGTAAACTGTCAGAACGTGATGCAGATCAGCCTACCGGCCGCACTCGATCCCGGGTACCCCTTCCTGCAGCGGACTTTATCCGCTCAGTCCCCGATCAGTTCCCATCCCCTTCGTCGACCGGAGACGTGTCGATGGTGTTGTAGTAGGCGTAACCCAGCAACCCCACGGCGATCGCCGCAATGATGCTCGGTTGCGCCAGCGCCTCGTATGCTCCATCAATCCAGGAGCCCTGTGCCAGGATGAGCCCGGCGAGCTGCGTGAGCACGATGGCGAACGCCATCAGCAGGAATACCACGATGGCTGCGGTGAACAGGGGCAGGAGCAGTTTTCTCAGTGCTGTTTTCATGTCAGTCATCCCATCGGTACAGGTACGATTCCCAGCGCGATAAGCACACCGAGAATGAAGAACGGAACTACGTAGTAGACCACCAGCGGTATGAAGGTCTTCTCAGGACGCGCCTCGGTGATGCCACAGGCAACGAAGATCGATCCGGAGGCCGGCGGCGAGGCCCCTTCAGTGGAGGCAAAGACCAGAATCGCAATCACGGCGAGCAGCGGATCAACTCCGGCCCCGACCAGCGTGAACAAGGAGACCTGTCCGACGGCGCTCAGCGTTGCCGTGGACGAGAGCGGGCCTGCCACCAGTACCACCAACAGCCCGACCAAGGTGACCATCAGCCACAGCGGAATGCTCAGGCCGTCCAGCACCGCGTTCACGTCCTGATCCAGCCCCAGCGCGGCCAGCACTTCGGAGGCAGCGATGGCGAAGAACAGGATGGCACCGATGGTGAAGAATTTCGGCACGGAGCCCTCCATGAAGGTCCACCATTGCCGGGGTGTCGAAGGCAGCTGCTTCCACGCCACCAAAGCGCTGATGCCGATGATCAGCACCGGGATCCACATGATCAGGGAGATGTTCCCCATGGACTCACCCAGAGCTTCGGACGCGCTGAGCGCATCGGCCAATGGCCCCACGGAGATCGCAATCGGTACCAGTGCACCCAGGAAGATCAGCGATGAGGTCCACCCGCGCTTCAAAGCCACAGCGGCCGATTCCGAGGCGGCTCCCTTCTCCGCCTTGATCCCATCGCGATAGACAAACCACACGGTGAGCAGCACGCGGAAGCCCACCTGGTAAAGCCCAGCCACCAGCAGAGCGAGGTATACCTGAGATGTCGTCACCAGCGTCCCAGCGAAGCCGATCATGATGATCATCGAGGCGCTCGGTGGCAAGGCGGCACCCAGGCCGGCGTTGCCCGCGATCACCGTGGCCGCGCGTTCCTTGCGCCATCCGGTTCGCACCATCCACGGGCCCGTGATCGAGCCGGATGCGGCCGCGTTGCCCGTGTTCGAGCCGCCCGCAACAGCCCCCATGGCGCCAGAGGCCACCACATCAACATAGGCTGGGCCGCCCGGGAGTCGGCCCAGTAGCGAGCTGAGGATCCCGATGAGCTTGTCCATCACTCCGGTCTTCTCGACGAAGTAGGTCATGAAGACGAAAGCCACAGCGGCGTAGAGGACCTCGTTCTCCGAGGCCGACACGAACGCCTGCACGGCGATCTCCGGCGCCTGCGCACCGGCGAAGAGCAGGGTCGCGATGAAGCCGAGCAGCATCGCCTCGGCCATGTTTCGTTTGACGACGACGTTCCAGATCACGATGACCGCGATGAAGACCGCCAGCGCTATCAGTGCGAGAGGCATGATCGCCTTCTCCTTTCAGTTCCAGCAGCGTAGCGCTGATTCACGGTTTCTTCGCGGCGTCGCGCATATCGCGCTGCCGTTGTTGCTCGTCCGCGACCACAACTTGACCAGCGGCGAGGACAGATTCGGCTTCCAGTGCCGGTACGACGATGACACCATCGGCATCAGCCACGACGATGTCCCCCGGGTGGCACACCACACCTCCAATGGACACCGACTGCCCGCACCGGCCTGGGCCGCTCTTGTACGGCCCGGCAGGCGTGACGCCCGCGGCCCAAACGGGGAACCCGAGTGCGGCAAGCTCTTTGACGTCGCGGACCGCGCCGTCAATGATCATTCCGGCAATACCCGCAATCTGGGCGCGTTCGGCGATCAGCTCACCCATGAGCGCTCGCTCGGCATGCCCACCGCCGTCGATCACCAACACGTCTCCAGGACGTGCCAGCTTCAGTGACTGGTGCAACGCCTGATTGTCGCCGGGTCGAGTGGTCACGGTGAAGGCTCGGCCAGCCAGCGGCGGGCAGTCCCATACCGGCTTGATCCGAGAGTGGAGCATTCCCAAACGATCTCCACCATCGCCTAAAGCCGAGGTGGGGATGCTCGCCAGCGCATCGACGACACCCTTTTCGTCAGCGCCGGTCTTGCGCGCGAGATCGAGATGAACGGATCGCGCACCGCGGGTCACCGGCCACGTACCTCCGAAGGTGTCGAGAACGTTGAGGCTGTCACCCAACTCCATCCCGCGGCGATATGCATGAGTTTTCGTCCCTGCCCACAGGCGGTCCAAAGTGGCTTCGCCCTGGGCGAGTTCACCAGAGATCTGCGCACGCATCCACTCCGCCTCGTTGGCAGATTCACCGGCCTCCATGGCCTCAGAAATCAAGGCTCCGAGGCCTTTCATGAAGACGCTGCGCAGGAGCTTGCGACGGGATGCATCTCCAACGCCACCACCGATGGCTTCGGCCTTGGCGTCGATCACGCTCAGCAAAGCCGCGGCTTCCTCTGCATGCGGCCCGGAGAGCAGGACATGCACCTGAGCCCCGAATTTCTGCACCGAACCGATCACCGCACCATCGACCATTTTCGCGGTCTCGCCCAACGCAGCAGCAACCTCCTGCTTCCGCTCTGGGGCGGCGGCGTTGAGGTCGATGTAGACCGCTCCTGCCGTCAGGGCGTCGGCCGCCTCGGCGGCGACGGCTACCGACGGCTTCGCGGTGGTCAATCCCAAGACGAGCTCCGCACCCTGCACCGCCTCCTGGACGGAGCTGGCTTTCGTCACTCCCGCTCCCACCTCGACGTCGCGGGGATCGAACCCGACGACTTCCTGTCCGGCCGAGGCAAAAGCTCGAGAGTACTTTTCTCCCGCTTCACCCAGACCCAGTATTGCTACCCGCACCATGACTCCTATCACCTGATGATATTCTCTATCACTCAGTAGAGTGACTTAGATCATTGTGCGGATGCTCACACTGACTGTCAAGCCGATTTTGGACAGAGTTTCGCCGGGTCAACGCCTGGCACGGGAATCTGAGAAAATGAACGGCAGGACCCGGGACACCCCGAATTCACGCTCGCGGAAAGGCATTCATGGCGGAAGCATCTGGCAATCAAGGGCGCACTCTCGACCGTGCACTCGACCTGCTTGAGTGCGTGACATCGTCGCGCGATCCCCTCAGCCTCACGCAGATCTCCCGACTCACGGGACTTCACATCGCCACTGCACGTCGCGTCATCGGACACCTCGTGGCTCGGGACTACATGGCCGCCACGTCACGGGGATACACACTGGGACCACGGGTACTGCCGATGTCACACACGTTCGTGGTTCAGGATCGACTTGCACTGATCTCACCGAGCATCCTGAACGAACTCACGCACCACACGGGACTCACCTCGTCGGTCTTTGTGCGCACCGGCGACGATCGGGTGCTCATCGCCCGCTGCGAATCTCCCGACCCCCTGAGCTACCAATTTCCCGTGGGGCAACTGCTGAGCTTGTACCTGGGTGGTGGAAAGGTCCTCCTCGCCCACGCCAGCCCGGCGGACCAGGACCGACTCTTGGAGTCCTACCAGCCCTTCGACCTCGCGGATGGCCGAGTACAAACGGCGGACACCCTCCGCGCCGATCTTCAGTCTGTCCGAGACACGGGCTACTTCGTCAGCCAGGCGGAGCGGCATCGCGACACCGTCAGCATCACTGCGCCTGTACGCTCCGTCGACGGTGACGTGATCGCATCCATCAACCTTGTTGCCCATGACGGCACCATCGACGTCGTCGGGATCAGCAATCACCAGAGCATTCTGCTCCAAGCCAGTCGACGCCTCACCGCCCAAATCTAGGCACGCGGCACACCCGGGAACTAGTTCCGCTTCTCGTCCACATCACTCGGGTCGGCAACAAAGATGATCGGCAGCGCCTTGGGCCGGTTCGCGGGATCCAGCTGACGACGGTGCAGAAGTTCCTTAACATCGTCATCGGTGAATCGCACGATGCTGAACGGGTCGAGTGATCGCGGCTTCAGCGCGCCACCGGTGAAGACCACAATAAGTGCCACCAGCGCGGCCAGCCACGGTGAGGCAGGCCCTTTGCCGACGAGCCAGAGTGCTATTTGGAGCACCAGCGGACCCGCGGAAAGTACCAGGATCATCACTTTTCGTCGAAGCGCGGACGCGTACTCGGGAGATTCGTTCAACCTCTGTCCACGGTGGTAGAGCACCCACCGCGACTCCGCGTCGCTGGGCTCGAGCAACTCATGAACCGGGTCCACTCCTGGTCGAGTGATCTCTCGACACCAGAACAGCAACAACAAGATCATCACCGCAGGCAACAGGCCAGGCCCGAACATCAGGCTCGGCTGGTAGATCAGGCGGAAACCGCAACCGATGCAGAAGAGCGCGGCCAAAATGACGAACACCGTACCCCACAAGGCGTCCCGCCGCCTCTGGCGTCGAAGGAGGTCGTCCCTGCGTGCGCTGAAGCGTGCAAAGGTATCCAGATTGATCGTGACCAACTCCTTGATGCTGCGCTCAGAGGCATTTCCGCCACCCCGAAGCATCGCGAGCAATGCCTAGTGATTCAAGACGATGTCCAATAGCTGGACAAGCCTTCCCCGGCCACGAAAACCAGACGCGAAGCAGAAACTCCGCACCAGCGCGGCGATCGAAGCCCCTAAAGGCCCCCTCACCGCCCGCCCCAACGAATTCGCAAAGAGACGAAGAACACACAGGCGAGCCTTACCTCATTCATCCTTCAGCGCGTCATCTGCCGTGCGTTTTTGGCCGATTTCACGAATGCCGAGTTCCGGTGGTAGAGTCTTATCCGTTGCTTTCCCCCGTAGCTCAATTGGCAGAGCATTCGACTGTTAATCGAAGGGTTACTGGTTCGAGTCCAGTCGGGGGAGCTGAGATCAGTCCTCGACCCGCCTGACGGGACGAGGACTTTTCACTTTTCTGTGCGCCTTTCAGGCAGCTGGATCCTGCACCGTAGCCATGAATAGTGGCCATTCGGTCTCCAAGTGAACCACCCTCAAGGTGAAGGGTCGATCCACGTGCATCGCCACGGGAGGTTCGTCCTGCACCGGCGCTGAGGTCTCGGCTACTTCCACTTCCGTCACCGCGGCCCCCAGAGTGCCGGCCTCATCGACCTGCAACAGCGCCTGATGTCCCACGGCGTCGATCCAGAGATCCGATTCCATGATCCCGTCCAGCAGCTCACCCTTCAGAGTGGCTTCCAACCCCTGGTCCCGCAGGAAAGGCATCAGATCCTCAGCGCCATCGGGGGTCTCCACGTCGAGGACGGGCACCTGCAGGTCCACTTCGGTGACGGCATTCTGCTGGAACAGCTGGGATACTTCGTTCCAGTCATCGGCAGTCACCTCGCCCGGAGCCGCTCCTGGTGCCGGCAACACCACGTCCATGGCGAACCCTTCGGTGTAGGGCAGTCGGATGATCTGACCGAAATCGGTCTCGCTATACTGCGCTTCCAGCACTTGGACCATCGAGTCTGCTTCTACGGTGGTGCCATCAGCTCGGGTGAACTCCGTGGGCCTCGTGAGGTTCGCATCAAAGGGACTCTCCCACCGGGCCGCCATCAGAATGGCATTCTGAATCACCGCCAGAGTCTGGGCGTCCGGTTCTATCGCGGATTCTTCGATGAGTCCCCCGGTGTGATGATTTACCCACGCGTCGAGGTCCTCTTTGGCTTCGGATGAGGTGAAGTCCGCTTCGCCGACGCCGGCGTCATACCAGCGGCTCAGCGTATTGAGGAACTCTTCTTTGACTCCCCCGTCTTCACGAACGGTCACTTGGTTCGCCAGATGCAGCAAGGGCACCTCCGGCAGCTCCTCATCCTGAACGATGCCGGGGTCGCCGTCGTAGTCCAGCACCGCTGCCTGCAAGGCGCTCAACGCATGCGTACGGTCCTCCCCCGTAGCGCCCAGCCACGTGCTGAGTTCCTCCGCTGCAGGGCCGTTGGCGCCTTCGGCCAGCATGGCGAATGCCACGACGATGGAGGCCGGAGAGACCACCGAGTTCTCGCTCCCCTGACCCAGGTGCGTCTGGGCATCGACGCCGATCCGGGTGGTGGCCGCCACAACGTCGTCGACAGCGCTGGCGTCCTGCAGTGACGCGGGGGCGTAGTCCGCATCACCGACCAGGCCAACCTGGGGATCCTGAGAACCGCAGGAGCTCAATATAAGCGCGCCAGCGGCAAGGGCCGCCAGCGAGGGGAGATTGCGTGGGGCTGCGGCGTCGGGTTTCATGACCTCAGTGTAGGGAGCATGACGCGACGGGTCCATGGAATCGCGCGTTCTCATCTGCTTCTCACGGACCCTCGTTACGCTGATGCCAACAGCCGATGCAGATCCGTCGGCACCCGTCGATCACTGAGGAGTGATGAGTGATGAAGAACGAGAACACGGCCACCATCCGCCGTATTGCCACCACCGCCGGAGCTGGCCTGGCTGCGATCGCGTTGCTGGCCGCCTGCACCACCGAGGAGGGCTCGGACTCCGTGTCGCAGCCGCCGATCGACACTCCTTCCGCCGCCGCAACCGACGCCGGTGCGGATCCTGAGGCCACCGAGTCGACCGAAACCTCGGATCAGGCCTCGGACGCTGCCTCAGACGATGCCACGGCCGATACCGGCGCTCAGGGCGAGGACCCTGTCTTCGGCGTGATCGACGACGTGCTGGCTGAGTATGCCGACGGCATCATCGTCGACGTCGACAAGGAAGACCGTGGCGATCGCTACGACGTCGACGTGGTGGTCGGCAATGAGGTCATCGAGTTGGAGGTCACCCTCGACGGCGAGATCCGCGAGGATGACCGCGAAGGAGACGACGATGATGTCCGCGAGGCCCAGCAGGCTACCGTCACCGCAGCCGAAGCCATCCAGGAGGCGCTGAACCAGCACGAGGGCTCGGTACTCGATGAGGCACAGCTGGATGAGGACGACGACCGCCTGGTGTGGGACATCGATCTGGACGACGAGAACGGCAACGACCTCGCCGAACTCGAGATTCCGGCGACCTGATCCTCACCGAGAGGCGACGAATACACGTCCACGACGCGCCCTGCAGCTCAACGACCTGAGCGCAGGGCGCGTCGTCGTTGTTCGAGCTCCATGAGTTCTTGGTTGATCGCGGTGAAGGTCTCCGAATCCGCTTCAGACCCGAGTCGTTGCAGTTGGCCCATCAGGTCAGCCTTGCGGTGGGTGATCTGCAATTCGAAGAGCCTGTTCATGATGTCGCGGCAATACCGCACCAGGTCTTCCTCGGTGCGGGCGGGCAGCGAGGTCACGGCCAGCTCAGCCACGAGAGAGGCCAGCGGCTGCGGCACCTCATCGACGACCTTATCCACCCAGTTCGTCGGAGTCGCCCCGGCAGACCCGGCCGCCATTACCCCGGAATGGATCGCGGCGAACGCTGGCACCTTGAACTGTGAGGTATAGAACGCCTGCCATTGTTCGGCCGAGAGTTTGGTGGGCTGCTGCAGCACCACTTCCAGGGCTTCTTTCTCCATCCGCGACACCGGGTCGCTCAAGTCCGGGCGGAACGACGGCGCCCGTTCCGGCTGCTCCGGTGAACTCCCACCGCGCTGTTCTTGCTGCGCGCCGCGACCCTGCTGGGCGCCCTGACTTCCGCCGGAGCGCTGCGAGGCCTGCACCGCTCGGGCGACAATGCCCGGATCCATACCCAGCCAGCCGGCAAGCTCTCGGGTGTACCCGGCCCGGATCACCGAGTCGCGGATATCCGCCACGATCGGGGCTGCATAGCGCAACCCTTGGGTGCGCCCCTCCACCGTATTCAGGTTGTGGTTCTTCAACCCGGCGCGAATGGCGAACTCGAACAGCGGGCGCCGGGATTCGATGAGATCCCGCACCGCCTGGTCACCCTTCTCCAGGCGCACGTCGCAAGGGTCTTTCCCTGAGGGTTCAACAGCTACATAAGTGCGGGCCAGGAACCGGTGGTCCTCCTCGAACGCCCGCAACGCCGCCTTCTGACCGGCCGCGTCACCGTCGAAGGTGAAGATCACCTCGCCCCCGCTGCCATCGTCGGAAATCAGCCGTCGCACAATCTTGATATGGTCGGCGCCGAAGGCCGTGCCACAGGTCGCCACAGCCGTGGTGATACCGGACAAGTGGGCCGCCATCACATCGGTGTAGCCCTCCACAACCACGAGCTGTCGGGACTTGGCGACATCTCGCTTAGCCAGGTCCAGTCCGTAAAGCACCTGGGATTTCTTGTAGAGCGCGGTCTCCGGGGTGTTGAGGTACTTGGGCCCTTGGTCGTCTTCGTGCAGTCGACGGGCGCCGAAACCGATGGTGGAGCCCGTCATGTCGCGGATGGGCCAGGTCAACCGGCCGCGGAACCGGTCATAGAGCCCGCGGTTGCCTTCCGAGAACAACCCGGTGGCGCGTAGCTCATCCTCCTGGAAGCCTTTGGCGCGCAGTTGGTTCAAGAGCTTGTCCCAGCCCTGCGGAGCGTAGCCGACGCCAAAGTGAGCGGCATCTTCGCGAGTGAATCCACGATCTTTAAGGAACACCCGCCCAATCTCAGCATCAGGGGCACCGAGACTGTTCCGGAAAAACTCGTCAGCCAGCTTGTTGGCCTCCAGCAATCGCTGCCGCTGACCCACCTGATGCCGGTCAGGTCCGGTCCCGCCATCTTCATAGCGCAGCTCAATCCCGGACTTCGCCGCCAGCCGTTCCACCGTCTCGGTGAAGCTGGTGTGCTCGAGATTCATCAGGAAGCTGATGACGTCGCCGGACTCCTCACAACCGAAGCAGTGATAGGTGCCGACCGAGGGGCGAATATGGAAGGAGGGCGTGCGCTCGTCATGAAAGGGGCAGAGACCCTTGAACGATCCGACACCAGCGGTGCGCAGGGTGACGTACTCCTCGACAATCTCCTTGAGATCGGTGCTCTCGCGCACCTTGTCGATGTCCTCCCGCTTGATCAGTCCCGCCATGGCCACCAGTCTAGATCCAACCGCCGCGACGACGTGCCGCCGCGATGTCAGCCTGTGGAGGAAATCGACCGGTTGTGCCACGGTGGAAGAATGACCGCACCGCCCGACCCGATGCAGACGACGCGCGACCTCCTGGCCTCCGCCACTCGTGTGGTAGTGCTGACCGGCGCCGGGATGAGCGCAGAGTCGGGCGTCCCGACCTTCCGGGACGCCCAAACAGGATTATGGGAACGGTTCTCTCCCGAACAGCTGGCGACGGAGGAGGCCTTTCGGGCCGATCCGGAGCTGGTGTGGTCGTGGTATCTCTGGCGCGCGCGGATGGTGCGGGCCTGTGAACCGAACGCGGGCCACCGTGCACTCGGGGACTGGCAGCACAGATTTGCGCAACGACAGGGCACCGTGCAGATCGTGACGCAGAACGTGGATGATCTCCACGAACGCGGCGGAGCCGAGGTCCTGGCTCATCTGCACGGCTCGCTGTTCGACTACCGGTGCGCCGATTGTGGGGCACCCGCAGAATTCGATCCGGGCTCCGCCGAACCAGGTGCAGTGGGTTCAGAGGAAGACCTGCAACGGATGTTGCAGTCCGCTCCCCTGCCCTGCAACCAATGCACGCGCGGTGCTCTGCGGCCCGGAATCGTCTGGTTCGGCGAGATGCTGCCGATGAAGGCTTTCGAGGCCGCCACCGCGGCCGTCGAAGAATGCGACTTAGCCCTGGTGGTGGGAACCTCGGGGCTCGTGCAGCCAGCTGCGTCACTGCCTTATCTGGCGCTGGAGTCCGGAGCCGCCGTCGTCGAGATCAACCCCGATTCGACACCGCTGAGCGAGGACGCGACTTTGTCCCTGCGTGGCACCGCTGCCGAGTTGCTGCCGACCTTGCTCAATGCCAAAACCGGGTGACGTGGAGACTGAGCGGTTGTATCACGTGCGGAGTCTGTCGAAGTTTCCGCGCCGCGGAAGGAGCCTCGACGAGATCCTGATCCGGGGTGAAACTAGCTGATAGTAGCAGCATCCCCTACGTGACTTGGAGGAGCTTCGATGAGCACCGCTTCCCTGGAAGAACTGCGTCAGACACTGGCAACAGACGGGTACATCCTCGACATTACTGAAACCGCCCCCGGTCGGCTCGCAGCCCGCATCAGTGCCGAGGACGGCGTCTGCAGTGACTGCCTAGTCCCCAAGAGCTTGATGGCGGGCATGATCGCCAACGCCACAGGACAGAACCCGGAATCGATCGAGATCGCCTACCCCGCAGAGCTGGGTGATGATGGGCAGTTCGCCTCCTCTTAGCCCTTCACCGCTACCAGCCCCCTCACCAGCGGCGCAGTCCTTTTTCGGACTGCGCCGTTTCGTCGGTTCTATTCGAATCATGCGACGGTAGTTCGGCCTTTCATCGGGACCACGACAGCGTTTCAGGATGTCCGTTAGTGGGGCGTCCTGCATCGTCCAGAGGATAATGGCAGGACACTTCCCCACCGCCTTTGACCGGCCTGAGCGCAGGTTCCTCCAGCGCGCACATTTCCTGCGCAAATGGACACCGCGTGCGGAACCTACATCCCGAGGGAGGGTCGAGGGGGCTCGGTACATCGCCTTCGAGGGTGACTGGCCGCTTGGCACGACCAGTGTCCGGGTCGATTCCAGGCACCGAATCAAGCAGTGCTCGGGTATAAGGATGCCGAGGCGTACGATATAGAGCCTCGGAGGGTGCAACCTCGGCTAGCTGTCCCAGATAAAGCACAGCAACGCGATCGGAGACCTGCTTCACCGTGGCGAGATCATGGGCGATGAAGATGTAGGACAGACCCAGTTCGACTCGCAGCTTCTCAAACAGGTTGATGACTTGGGCCTGGATCAGCACGTCCAGGGACGAGATCGCCTCGTCGCAGATGATTACGGCAGGTTCCAACGCGATTGCTCTAGCAATTGCAACCCGCTGTGCTTGTCCTCCGGAGAGTTCCATCGGCGGACGACGCATGTAAGTCTCCGGGTCAAGTCCGACGAGTTCCAAGAGCTCTCGGACGCGCTCTCTCCGCGCCGCACGCCCCAACGTGGTGTGACCCATGAGCGGCTCAGCAACGACGTCTTCCACTTTCCAACGGGGATTCAGCGAGCCGAAGGGATCCTGGTAGACCATCTGGAAATTAGCCCAGACCTTCTTTAGCTCACGGCGACTAAGCGCCGTCAGCTCTTGCCCATGGAAAACGACGGAACCGGAGGTGGGGCGGTCCACCTGGATCGTAGCTCTCGCCAAGGTCGATTTTCCCGACCCTGTCTCGCCCACGACGCCCAGAGTCTCGCCCGGCAACAGGTCGAAGGAGATGTCGGAGACAGCGTGAACGATGCCCTCCTTGATCCCCCCGGGACCTCGGCTCTCGAATTCCTGCACAAGGTTGCGTACAGACAGCATCGGCTCCGTACGCGCATCTGCGGGCCCCACGGTGTCCGTGAATTCCACCGTGGAGCGGCCTGTCTCCGAGCTCAGTGCGTCTGGAATCATGATGAAGAGTCCTTTCCCGAAAAGGTTTCCGTCGACGCAGTTGGCCGAGTAGCTGGTTCTCGTCCGGAAACAGGATTCCAGCAGGCATACCAGTGACCGGGATCGTGTTCGTCAAGCGTCGGTGCACTGGCGCACACTTCACTGGATCGATGGCATCGCGGTCGAAAAGGGCATCCTTGGATCTGTTCGCTGGGGTCGGGCGGGTGTCCACCGATCACGGACAGCAACGTGTGCGCAGGACTGGACATCTGCGGTATGGCGTCCAGCAGTGCTCTGGTGTAGGGCATTCGCACGTTGGCGAAGAGCCTCTCGGTAGCGGCCTGCTCCACGACCTTTCCTGCGTACATGACGAGGACTTCATCGGCAT
Source organism: Micrococcaceae bacterium (assembly GCA_052084925.1). Lineage (GTDB taxonomy): Bacteria > Actinomycetota > Actinomycetes > Actinomycetales > Micrococcaceae > CmP2. The sequence continues at coordinate 276,022 of JBQDEV010000002.1, read as the reverse complement.
AGCTGGCAGCCAAGCTCAAGTCGTGGCTGATCATGATGACAGCCGTCCCTAATCGCTGTCGCAGATCGACAAGAAGCTCCATGATTTGTGCCTGAGTGGTGACGTCCAACGCGGTGGTCGCTTCGTCAGCGATGAGCACCTTTGGATCGGAGGCGAGCGCAATCGCGATCATCACTCGCTGACGCATCCCCCCGGAGAGCTGGTGCGGATACTGGTGAAATCGTTTGTCGGGAGCAGGTAGTTTGACGACCCGGAGCAACTCCACCGCCCGTTCAGACGCTTCTTTACGGGACACGGCACGATGAGTCCGGACGGCTTCGACAATCTGTGCACCCACGGACATCGTCGGATTCAGCGATCTCGCCGGATCCTGGAAGATCATGGCGATTTCCCGTCCGCGAATCTGCCGGAGCTGTTTCTCGGTCATTCCGACAATCTCTTGGTCAAGTAAGCGTGCCGACCCTTCCACCTTCGCGCTGGGTGGCAAGAGTCCCATTAGCGCCCGAACGGTCACCGACTTCCCGGAGCCAGATTCGCCGATGATCGCCAGCATCTGACCAGGTACGACGTTAAAGGAAACCCCCTTGGTCGCACGGATGCGTCGACCCCGGCGGGTGAACGTGACTTGCAGATCCCGTACCTCCAGAGTCCAGTCAGCTGAATCCGGGCCACGTACGGTGGTGAGATCCTCGGCTGCGGCTGTTTCAGCCATCATCGTCCGCTCATTTCGTCTCGGATGTTTTCACCCAACAGGTTGAAGGACAGCACCGTGGCAAGGAGTGCGAGGCTAGGCCACAGCACCAGCAATGGGGTGGCCGACATCGACTGCTGGCCCTCATAGATCATGTTTCCCCAGCTAGGAGCTGGCGGGGGCACACCCAGTCCGAGGAAGCTGAGCGCACCTTCGGTGACGATGATGATTCCCATGCCCAGCATGGCGAAGTTCAGCAGTTGCGGGGTGATGTTCGGAGCCACGTGTCGAAGCAGGATCCTCCACGCCGGACTGCCGCTGAGCTCAGCTGCCTGCAAGAACGGCATGGTCATCACCCGCAAGGTAGCCGAACGAGAGACGCGGGCCACGGCCGGAATGCTGAAAGCACTCAGCGCAAAGATTGTGTTGGGGACGCTGGGTCCCAACGTCTGAGCGATGGCGATGGTCAGCACCAGTGAAGGAAAGGCGATGAACACGTCGAGGATCCTCATGATGATGTTGTCGAATTTCCCGCCCAGGTAGCCGGACAGGGCCCCCAGTCCGCCTCCGAGTCCCAACCCAATGATGTTCACAGACACGGCGATGATCAACGAAGTCTGTCCCCCGTGCAGCATCCGTGAGAACACGTCATTGCCGTTAATGTCTGTCCCGAGCAGATGCCCCGGTGAGCCGGGCGGTAGGGCGCTCTCCAATACGCTGCCCCCAACAGGCGCCGGTATCGGAAACACCAAAGGACCCAGAAAACAGGCCATCACCAGCAGAGAGACAAACGCCATGGGCAGACCAACGACCAGTTTCTGTCGCAGCCGACCCCATCGCTCCCCGCCAAGGTCTGACAGCGGGTTCGCGGTGTCGAGCACCGCTGGTTCAGTGACTGCCATATCGAATCCTTGGGTCGAGAACGGCGTACAACAGGTCGACGACGAGATTGGCAAGAATGGCTACTGCGGCAAAGATGAACACGCACATCTGGACCACGGCCACGTCCTGAGACATGGCGCCGTCAAGCATCATCATTCCCAGACCAGGCATCGCGAAGATCATCTCGATGATGACGGTGCCTCCGACCAGTGTTCCGATGTTCAGCCCCACAATCGTCAGCAGTCCAAACGACGAGTTCCGGAAGGCGTGTAGCCACAGCACCATCCCCGTGCTCACACCTTTGGCTCGAGCCGTATCGACGTAGTCCGCGGAGTTCATTTGCTCGACCAGATCACCCCGGAGAAACCGCGTGTAGAAGGCAGCAAGGGGGACGGCCAGCGCAAGCACGGGCATAATCACCGATTGGAGGTTCGGGAGAATTCCGGTTGACAACGGCACGAACCCGATCGCCGGCAGCAGCCGCAAAGTCACGCCGAAGACCAGAACGAGCAACATGGCCAGCACGAAGTTCGGAACGGCCAGCATGGTCATGGAGAACACCATGCTGGCCCGGTCGACGATGCCGCCGGGGCGCCGCGCCGCCAGCAGAGCCAGTGGTATGGCGATGCCCAGCGACACCACGAAGGCCAGAACGACCAACTCGACCGTGACCGGGGCGCGGTCGATGATCATATCCACCACGGACTGTCCGCTGACCGCAGACACCCCGAAGTTGCCTTGGAAGATACCGAACAGCCAGCCGAAGTACCGCTCGACGGGGCTGCGATCAAGCCCCATGCGCTGACGTACCGCCTCGACCTGCTCTTCGGTGGCGTCCATGCCTGCCTGGTTTCGAGCCGGATCACCCGGCATCGCCTCGAGAAGGACGAACACCAAAACGCTCACGGCCAGCAAGAGTGGTATCACCATCAACAGGCGTCGAACGAACAGGCGAGCCAATGGCGATCCAGATCCCCGGGCGGTCTTGCCTGAGACCGTCCGGGGATCCGTCGCCGATCGGGTGGGAATCTCAGTCACTTTCGACCCACACCCTGTCGTAGAGGACACCTGAATTCACTGCGAGTGCCGGGATCGGAGTGGTCAGGCCAGGGCCGTGTACACCGTTGCGCACCACTTGTGCCGGGGAGAATGCCGGACCGATCGGCCCGTAAGCCTCCTCGGCGATCGTGACCGCGGCCTCCTGGTACAGCGCGCTGCGCGCATCTTCGTCGACAGACGCGGCGGCGTCCTCGAGCAGGACGTCCAACTCGGTGCTGAGTCCTTCTTGGATGGCTTGTGCGGCACTGTCGGCACCATTCGGCAACGGAGCCCCGCTGAACGGCGAGGTGGAGCCGAATCGAACCGCCACACCGATTCCTGCCGCAGGGTCCCATGCACCCGTGGTCTGAAGCATTGCCTCCCATTGGCCATTGGTGAAGTCGGTAATCACATCACCCAAAGCCTTGGACTCGATAGTCACGTTGACGCCAGCTTCCTGCCACTGCGACTGCAGGGCGGTGGTAACCGCACGCGCCGTCACGATATCGGTCGTTCCAAGCGTGACGGTAAGTCCACCGAGCTCTTCCACGAGCTCTGCAGCCCGATCAGGGTCGTAGGTCCGGTACCCCTCGACCTCCGGTTCGTGGAACAGCCCGCCCGACGCGGTGAAGGACTGAGTCATGTCAGCCTCCCCGTTGAACAGGCCCTGGTTGATCGCGTCGAAGTCAGTGGCGTAGTAGATCGCCTCGCGAGCCTTCTTGTCGTCGAAAGGCTCTTGGCGCGTATTCAGTTGCACCACGTAGGGCGAAGTGGGAGCGCCCAGCGTCGTCGTGAGGTTCGCGTTGTTCATGGCCTCGTTGATCAGTGTGACCGAGCTGAGACCCTCGATCACGTCGCCTTGTCCAGCTTGCAGGGTTTGGTACAGGACCTGATCGCCTCCGACCGCTTGGAAGCTGAGATTGTCCAGATAGGGGAGGTCCTCCTTGAAGTACTCCTCATTGCGCGTCAGGTCCAGCCGTTCACTGAGGCGGTTTCCCGTCACGGTGAAGGGCCCGGCCCCCACAGGTGCTCGGCCGAATTCCTCGGCCCCAACGTTTTTGTATGCGGTGGGCGAGGCGATGAGATTCATGTTGTTGGCCGGCATCGCGTTGATGAATGCGCCGTTCGCGGTGGCGAAGTGGATCTCCAGAGTGAGATCGTCGACTATTCGGATCGCGCGGAGACGTTCTTCGACCTCGTCCTGGTTGACGTCTTCAGGGAGCGACGCGTAGAGGTCGTCGAGGAATGCCTGATCGAGATCGGGGTCCTCTTGATCATCGTTCAGATCGATGCGAGGAGCTCCTGTGCTGCCGGCACTGAGCTGGCGGATCCAATTCCATAGTACGGCCTGCGCGTCCATCGGGGTGCCGTCGCTGAACGTGATGCCCTCACGCAGCGTCACTGTCAGGATCAGACCGTCCTCTGAGTATTCGAAGCTCTCAGCCTGGTTAGGAACGATTTCAGCGTTCTCGCCGTTCTCGTCGGCTTCAAGGGTGAAGAGCCCACCAAAGATCGCCGCATTCTGGGGAAGATTCGCGCCAGTCGTGTTACTGGTGGCAGGATCCAGACCCGTGGACCAGCCCCCGGAATACCCGGCGTCCAAGAGCACCGTCAACTCGCCTCCAACTTGAGGTTCTCCGGCGGCGGCTGCCGCGTCGTCTCCGGGGCCCGTCGCACCGCCTCCACAACCCGTAAGAGCGAGAGCCAGACTTGCCATCATAGCGAGTAGCGGAATCCCCCAACCTCGGCGTCTGGGCTGACCTTTTACTGTGTTCATGACGACTCTCCCAAGTGATGTGAACCGAACCTCAAATGTGATCTATGCCACATTCGATTGATTCGCAGTCTTCCGGAGCCCCCAAGTGGTATCCAGGTGATTTCCGCGAGATGAAAGGACATCAACCTACGACACACGACCGCCCCCACGGCGCACTGAAACAACAGCGGCGGTGGGGGCGGCGTGAGGTGCCGACCGGAGTCCTGATTCCCTTGTCAGTCGAGGCTTGTGTAGCCCAAGCGCTGCGTCAGCAGCAGATTCTGCGCGTCATTCACGGGGTAGATTCCGGCGAGGTCAGGGTCGAACAGGAAGTACTGCCGGTTTTCCATGTACCCCCACGTCGGGACATCTTCAGCCCACAGCCGAGCCACCTCTTGCCAGGCCCGGATGCGCTCTTCCTCATCCAGGGTCGCTTGGGCAGACTCGATAGCTTCATCCATTTCATCGCTGGCGTATCCGGTGATATTGGTGACGCCTTCCGAGTGGAACCAGTCCATAAACAGTGGTGCCGGGTCGTAGAATCGCTGCCCACCGGGATAGGCATTTATATTAAAATCACGGTTCTGGAAGATCGTGGTGTATGCCTCTTCGAGAGTGATAATGTCGACGGTCACGTCAAAACCTTCCACCTCATTCAGGCGAGATGCGATGTATTCGGCAGTGGCCTGGTCGTTGCCCGGGCTGGCCGTAATTGAGAACGTCAGCGGGTTATCCATGTCCTCGCATTCCTGAACAAAGTTGGCAGCCTGCTCCGGGTCATTCATGGGGAAGGCAATCTCCTCGTCATAGAAGTCCGAGTCAGGTCGAAAGATTGTTTCTAGTGGCACCGACATCAGCTCTGATTGACTCATGGCCTCGGTGATCGCAGTGGGGTCAAGGGCATATCCAAAGGCTTTTCGGGCGCAGACCTCGTCGAATGGCGGCTGCTGCATGTTGAACTGCAGGGTAAAGCCACCGCTGGGCTCTCGCAGTTGTACGCCGAGTCCGCCAGCCAGCGCATCGTCGACGGCAGTCGAGGTCCAGCCGTTGTCAGTCAACTGGTACTCACCGGCCACCAACGAGTCCACCACGGTGGCCGTATTGGTGGCCGTTATGAAAGAGATGCCATCGAGGTGCGGCTGACCTTCGACGTGAAAGTCTTCGTTCTTGACAAGGTTGAGCTCATTGGCAGAGCGGTTCCAGCTATCCACAACGAACGGGCCAGCCCCGACGACTTCTTCACCATAGTCCTCACCGGCTTGCTCGACAGCGGTCGGCGACGGTACGAAACCCACACCGCTAGCGACATTGCGGTCAAAGTCGCAGTTGCCTTCATCTAGCTCGACGGTCAAACTAAGGTCACCGGTCACGTTGAAGGATGCGCCGGCCAGCTTCGGCGCCTGCGGGGATGCTGTTTCAGGGTCCTGGATTCTCAACCAATGCGCTTCCACGGCCGCTGCGTCGAGCGGAGTCCCATCAGTGAATTCCACCCCGTCCTTGATCGCCACCTCCCAGGACGTGCATTCATCGTCTCGGGGTTCGATCGATTCACCTACGGAGCCCATGACCGTGTTGGTCTCGGAGTCGACATAAAACAGGGTGTCGTAAATGGCCTGGAGCATGCCCCCCTGTGAGCCAAAGTTGGCCGTCTGCATACGGGCCGGATCGAGGGAGAAGATTCCTTGAGTGATCAAGACTTTCACCTCTCCGCCTTCGACAATGCCGTCCTCGCCCATACCCGCCGTGGCCAATTCCTCGTCGGGTTCAGCAGCGGCGCCTCCGCCGCCATTGCCACCGCAGGCGGACAGAACGAGGGCGCCGCCCGCGATGCTGGCCAAGACACCGAGAAAACGGCCCTTCTTGTGGAGTCTCATGATGCACGCGCCCCTTTCAGCAATTGTGATGCACAACACAACGTTGATTGTGTGTGACTGTATTAGCCGCAATGGGACTGTGTCAGTCGACTTCCGGAGTGCGGAAGCCTTGATATCCGGCTGTGTTTACCTGTGAGAGACCCCCATACTTTCGCGCAGTGTCGGGCGGCTGTAGTCAGCCTGAAAGTATCCACGTTCCTGCAGTGCGGGCACGAGCAGGGTCAGCATGGATCTCATGCCTTCAGGGACGCTGGGCGGATTCAGATTGAAGCCATCGCAAGCACGGCTGTCGAACCAATCGATCAGGTCCTCGGCGACTCGTCCGGCGGAGCCGACTATCCATCGATGACCCATCGCTCGGGAGAGCTCCGTGATGAGCTCGCCCAGAGTGCACTCCAGGGCGATGTCCCTATACACCCTCCATCTGTCCATCCTGGAGGGCCCATCCACCATCCGTTCACGCGGGATCTTCTCATTCAGGTTCAGATCGTTGATGTCCACATCGAGCATGGCGGCCACCGTTCGGCGGCCGGAGTCGACCCGGATGTAGGATGCCAGGTCATCGGAGAGTTCTCTGGCCTCCTGCTCCGTGCGCCCGATGATGGGCATGATCCCGGGCAACACCTTAACCTGCTCAGGGTCGCGTCCTTTGCCTGCGACCTTCCGTTTGTATTCACGATAGAACTCGATTGATTTCGCTTGGTCCGACTGCATCGTGTAGACGGCGTCCGCCACCGAGGTGCCCAATTCGATTCCGGCTGGCGACTGTCCGGCTTGGACGATCAGCGGTCTGCCCTGCACCGGGCGCAGCACGTTGAGCGGCCCCTGGACACGGAAGTGTTCGCCATTGTGGTTGATGGGTGACACCTTCTGCGGATCGACCCACAGTCCGCGGGCACGGTCGGCGATGACGGCTCCCGGCTTCCAGCTGCGCCACAGCGCGTTGACGACCTCGACGAACTCCGTTGCCCGGTGATATCTGAACTGAGGATCCGGCATTTCCTCCAATCCGAAATTCCGGAAGCCGGTGAAGGAGGTGACGACGTTCCACCCGATCCGCCCCTGAGAAAGGTTATCGAGACTGGCGAACTGGCGGGCGATACTGAAGGGATCGCTAAAGGTCGTCGAGGCCGTGCCGATGAGCCCGATGTGCTGCGTCCGTGCCGCCAGGGCGCCCAGCGTGGAGACCGGCTCATAGATGGTGACTCCGCGGTTGTCCCCAGAGAGCAAGGGCCCGCCTTCGTTGCTGTCGGCAAAGAAGACGGCGTGCAGCTTTGCGTCCTCGGCAGCGGTGGTCATCTCAGTGATGAAGTCAAGACTGCCGACGTCTTCAGCTCGGCTACTCGGCGCTCGCCAGGCATCGTTCTGATACCCGAAGGGCAGCATGAACATAGTCAGCACCATTTGTCGTCGCGTCGTGGAGTTCATCCGGATCACCTCGATGCAGGGCGCGCCAGACCCATGCTCTCGCGCAGCGTTCCGCCGCGATAGTCAGTTTGGAAGTATCCGCGCTCCTGCAGGTGAGGCACCAGCAGCCTCAGCATATTCTTCATCCCGTCTGGAACCGAGGGCGGATCAAGGTTGAAGCCGTCACTGATGCCGGCGTCGAACCAGCTAATCAATTCCTCTGCCACCTTCTCGACGGAGCCGATCAGGATTCGATGGCCACCGGCACGGGCGAAGGCAATGATCAACTCACGAAGGGTCATACGTTCCTCCACAGCCATGCGGCGCATAGCCTCCCACCTGGAGCTGTTCCCTCGTGCCCCTTTGAAGCGCTCAGCCGGAATGCGATCGTCCAGGCCGATACCGGAAGTATCCACTCCAGACGAATTCTCGAAACGACGCCGGCCGGCATCCATGTCGATGTAACCGGCCAACTCGTGAGAGATCTCTTCCGCCTCTGCACTAGTTTCAGCGACGATCGGCACCACGCCCGGAAGTACCTTCAATTGCTTCGGGTCCCGTCCAACTCGGGCAGCGACAGCGCGGATACGCCGGCCGAATTCCTGAGCCTCATGCCGGTCGGACTGAGCGGTGTAGATGACATCAGCCACGGTGCCGCCAAGCTCCATCCCTGCTGGCGACTGTCCAGCTTGGAACAACACCGGGTGCCCCTGTGGCGGCCGGATCATGTTGAGCGCCCCTGTGACAGAGAAGAACTCGCCACGATGATCGATGTCCTGAATCTTTTCGACATCCGCCCATTGACCAGAGGCGCGGTCGTTCAGCACTGCATCGTCAGTCCAACTGTCCCATAGGCTACGGACGACGTCGACGAATTCGGTGGCCCTGCGATACCGATACGTGGAGTCGGGCATGGATTGCAGACCGAAGTTCTGGGCTCCACCGAACAATGAGGTCACAATGTTCCAGCCGACACGGCCGTCACTGAGCAGGTCGAGCCCAGTGAACTGCCGGGCGGCGTTATAGGGCTCGGTGAAGCTGGTGGACAGGGAGCCCACCAACCCGATGTACTTCGTGTGCCCAATAAGTGCACCGATCGACGAGATCGGCTCATAAAGACCGGTATTGCGGATGTTGTTGTCGCGAATGGTCCCAACATCCACCCCGTCGCCGAAGAACACGGCGTGCAGCTTCGACTCCTCAGCTGCTCGGGCCATATCCGCGATCAGGCTCAGCCGTCCAAGCTCCTCAGACCGACTGTTCGGCGCTCTCCAGCTGTCGATCTGAAATCCTGAGGCCAACATGAACATAGTCAGTAGCATCTTCTTGCGCGGCTGCTTCGACATGCGAACGAACCTTCCTTGGCATCCTCGTTGCTCTGCAGGTCAACGGCGTTCCAGGTTAAGCCGTATGCTCGACCCGCCCTCCCCCCAAAGGGAAATGGCAGGCCGCATACCGCCCGTCTTCATCTGGCTCCAGCTCGGGCTCAATTTGGGCACAGATCTCCTGGGCCATGGGGCAACGAGTGCGGAACCGACAACCGGAGGGCGGGGAGAGCGGCGAGGGCAAATGCCCGGTGAGCCGCGGCCTGTCGGAGACGTCGACGTCTGGATCAGGGACAGGGACGGCGTCGATCAGGGCCTTGGTGTAATGATGACGAGGACTGCTGTAAATCAGATCTGCGTCACCGATCTCGACGATTTTTCCCAGATACATCACCGCGATGCGGTCGCTGATGCTTCGCACCACGGTGAGATCGTGAGACACGAACAGCACAGTCAGCTGACGCTGAATCTTTAGACGCTCCAGGAGGTTGATCACCTGAGCTTGGACAGACACGTCCAAGGCCGACACAGGTTCGTCACAGACCAGCACCTTCGGTTCAAGGACCATAGCCCGGGCGATCGCCACCCGCTGGGCCTGTCCCCCCGACAGCTGGAAGGACCGCTTCTCGCCGTGGATCTCCGGATCGACCCCCACGTCCTGCAACGCATGATCGACACGCTCCCGAATTTCGTGGGAAGGATAGCGGTGGACTTCCAATCCGGCCGCCACCGATTCCCGGACGGTGCGGCGAGGATTCAGGGAGGCAATGGGGTCCTGAAGAATGACCTGGACCTCCTTGCGGAAGTCATCCAGCTTGGAGGGCCTGACGCCGCTGACGTCTCGTCCATTGATGACGATGTTTCCTTCTTGACTGTCGATCAGCCGCGTGATTGCTTTGGCGGTGGTGGATTTCCCGCAGCCGGATTCTCCGACCAGTCCAAGAGTCTCGCCCCGCTTGATGTCGAATGAGATGCTGCTGACAGCTTGAACATTGCCCCCGCGCACCTTATACGTGCAGACCAGGGAGTCCACGGAGATCATGTTCTCCCCACTCGTCTCAGTTGCATCGAAGACTGGACGTTCAGGCGGACTTTGGGCGGAGTAATCATCTACGGGGTTAAAGCAGGCAAAGAGATGTCCTTCGGCGGCTGCCTCCATGACGGGGCGCTCCGCGGTGCAGATCTCCGTCTGTGCCGGACACCGACCTGCGAACCGGCACGCCTGCGGACGCCCCACCGGATCCGGCGGGGACCCTTTCACCGTGGACAGCTCAGAATGTCGTGGCTGATCCGACCTCGGCAGGGATTCCAACAGTGCTCTGGAGTATTGATGGCGAGGGTTAGCAAAGAGGTCTCGAGTGTTAGCCGTTTCGGCGAGCCTGCCGGCGTACATGACCGCGATTCGGTCCGTGCGTCCAGCTACTACACCCAGATCGTGGCTAACGATGATCATCGACATCCCGCGGCGACGCTGGATGTCCTGGAGCAGATCGAGGATTTGCTGCTGGATGGTGACGTCCAGCGCCGTGGTCGCCTCATCTGCGATCAGAATATCGGGCTCGCAGGCCAGGGCCATGGCGATAGCCACCCGCTGGCGCATCCCTCCGGAGAGCTGGTGCGGGAAGGAATTCATCCGCTTCTCCGGCTCCGGGATTCCCACCAGATTCATCAGGTCCAGCACATGCTCTCGTAGTTGCCTCTTGTTCAGGCCCAAATGTCGTCGAACATGCTCGCCCACCTGACGGCCGATTCTTACCACCGGGTTCAACGAGGTCAGTGAATCTTGGAACACCATCGCGATGCGCCGGCCCCAGATCCCCGAGGCTTCCTTGGTTCTGTGCTCGGCCAGCTGGATGTTCCCGTAGGTAATGGATCCGCTGATCTCTGCGCTCTCCGGAGAGATTCCCATGATGGTCCTCACCAGCATGGACTTTCCAGAGCCGGACTCTCCCACCAGGCCCAACGTCTGCCCGGCTTCGAGCTCCAGGTTGATGCCGTCCAACGGCCAGATAGTGCCACGTGCAGTCTCGATCTGCAGCGTGAGATCTTTGATCGAGAGGTGCCCTCGGGTCGGTGATCCAGGATCGGTGATCCCCGGCATGTCGGTCGTTACAGTCACAGTTGGCCTCCTCGTCCGTCCGCTTTGGCGCGGAGATAGTCTCCGATCTGATTCAGCGCGAACACCGTCGTCACCAGGAAAATCGAGGGCACGAGCACCAAATACGCCCGAGTGCGGATATTGGCGAACCCGGTGGCGATGTCTCCGCCCCAGCTTGGCCGGGGTGGAGGCATACCCACCCCCAGGAAATCCAGAGCGGCCAGTGCCACCATGAACGTGGCCAACATGATGAACCCGAAAGCAGCCAGCGAGAACAGAATGTTGGGCAGCACTTCCCGAAGCAGGATCCGCCCCCCGGACATGCCCAGTGCCCGAGCCGCCGTGACATACTCTCGGGCCAGGTGGGCATTGGTGTTAGAGAAGGCGATGCGCATACTGGCGGGCAGGGTCAGTATGCCCAAGATCACCGACAGAGAGACCACAGAGGGTGACACGATGGTCGCGGCGGCGAGCAACAGCACCAGCCCAGGGAACGCCAAAATCGAATCACTAATCAGATTGATCACTTTTGCTGGCCATCCTTTGTAGTAGGAGGCCAGCATTCCCAGCAGGGCTCCCACGACCAGACCGATGGCCGTGCCAAGGAAGGCAATGAGCAAGGAGAGCTGAGCGCCATAAATCATCCTGGAGAGGATGGAGCGGCCGATGGCATCGGTACCAAAGATCGCTGCACCGCCTTCGGCGAAAGGCGCTTGAGCACCGGCGGCAATCGGCGCACTGTAGTGCGGCAAGGGCAGCAACGGTGCCAGCAATGTTGCGAGCACGATTCCGCCCGCCCACAGGACACACAACAGCGTCAAAACGGACTTTCGCCCTCGAGCACGCTTCGCCTTGCTACCGGGCACGGCGTCCACCTGCGTGGTGAGGCTTGCCGTTCCCTGTGCGGCCACGACATTGGTGTCGGTCATGATGACTGCACCCTCGGATCGATGAACGTCTGGATGATATCTACGGCGGTGTTGACCACGATGTAGATCAGGGCGATCACCAAGACGATCCCCTGCACCATCGGGAGGTCTCCACGTGTCACGGCGTTGACCATAGAGGATCCCAACCCGGGAAGCCGGAAAATCGTTTCGCTGAGCACAGCCCCGGTAATCAACATGCCGATGGACAGACCCAGCATGGTGACTACGGTCGTCAATGAGGGCCGCAGAGCGTGCCGCATCAAGATGTATCGAGTCGACAGCCCTTTGGATTTCGCAGTCAGGATGAAGTCCTGCTGCAGGGTGGTGATCATGTCACTGCGTAGGAGCCGGTAGAAAGTGGCCATGGGAGTCAGCGCGATAGCTAGCGCTGGCAGGAAGAAGGACCTCAAGCTGGCCAACGGGTCCGCGGTGAAGGCCACGCTGCCGCTGATGGGGAACCAGCCTAGAGAGACGGAGAACAGGAGCAGCAGCAACAGAGCCAACACGAAGGACGGAATGGAGATGAACAGCGATGAGGCCGCATTGCACACAGTGTCCAGGAGTTTGCCTGGGTGTCGGGCCGCGTACGCCGCCAAGGGGATAGCCACGATCAGTGCCATGGCCAGTGACAAGAAGATCAGAGTGAATGTCACCTCGAGGCCGTTGGACACCGCCTGGATGACCGGTTCGCCGTTAAGTAGCGACCGGCCCAGATCACCCTGGAGCGCGTTACTGATCCACGAGAAATACTGAACGATGACCGGCTGGTCCAGACCGAGTTGAGCCTCGAGGGTGGCGACCTGCTCGGCCGTGGCGTTGGGGCCAAGGATCTGGTTGGCGGCATTACTGCTCCGCGAAAGTAACACCGTGACACTGAAGGTCACAATCAGCAGGACCATAAGCAAATGCAGCAGCTTCCGCACGACGAAATACACGTGAAATTGCCAGAGTGGTACGTGTTTTCTCGCTCGCAACGTGGGCGGAGCCGAAGTCTGCACGGTAGTCAGCGTGTCTGCCACGGCATTCTTGTCCCTTCTCCCAAATAATCAGGCTCTCGAGCAGTCGCCGACCCTGACAGTCCAGCCGGATGGAGGCCAGCGAGTTGTCGAGAAAACAACTGGAGTCTTGCTCGACCAACTCCGCGGATTGTGATGTATCTCTCATGCTAGGGCGGCCAGGCCCAGGCGCTGGCGAGAGTTCCATCGGGCGGAACATCCATCGCGGAGGCTCGCTTCGCAGATCAGAGCTGGCGTCCCAACCACCGCAGTGCATTGCTCGAGGCGATGTTTTCCCACTGTTCTGCGGGCAGGTTCATTTCCCTCAAGGTCTTCGCGATTGGCTCCTCGCGCAACATGGCTGGAAAGTCTGATCCGACCAGCAGGCGGTCGGCTCCCAGTAGATCGATGAGATAGCGAATGGTCCGATGGTCGAACACCATGGAGTCGTAGTAAAAGCGTCGGGCCATCTCCAGCGGAGATGGCCCGTCGTCGGGCATCACCGCGCGCTGCGGATTGCTCGGCCCCTCATTCCAAGCGCCACCCCAGAAATAGTTCGCCCTCGGAAGCATCATCGCAAACCCGCCCGCAGCGTGGCTGAAGGAGATCCTCAGATCAGGGCATGCGGCAGCGGTGCCACCGAGCGCCATGGACGCCGCTGCGAGCATTCCTTCGATGCCCACCACATAGGTGCCCATGGCCGACATCGGCAACCGGTCCATCGGCGCCGGCATGGCATGGACGAACACCGCGATTCCCAGACGCTCAGCCTCCGTGAAGAAGTCCAGGAAGCGCTCGTCACCGATCGACTTCCCGAGGATGTTTGAGGCGATCTCTACACCGGCGAGTCCGGCGTCTTTAATGGCCGCCAACTCTGCAGTAGCCGCATTGGGATCCTGTAACGGCACCATCCCCAGTCCGACCAAACGTTCCGGTGCGACGGCACACATCTGAGCGGTGAAGTGGTTGACGTGCTGGGCCAGTGCCAACCCGTCACCGGCGGGAAGATCGTACCGTAATAGCGGCGGCATCGGGCTGATCACTTCCATATCGACGCCAGAGGCATCCTGGGCCTCGAGCCGACGCTCGGCCGTGAAGAACACGTCCTTGGCCCGAAAGTTCATCTGTCCGAAGACCAGCGTCCGGTCGGTGCTGTCCTCGACGGCGTGCATGGAGGGGAAGCACTCCGGCGCCCCGTCCGGGTAGTCCTTGGGCAGCAGGTGGGCGTGTGCATCGATGATCATGGTGGTCCTTCTGCTCTCAGAGGTGCGGCTGCACGGTGATATGGATGGCGCTGGCGTCGTCGCGCTCCCCGGCAAGGGTCTCGATGGCTTCGGAGACGTCGTCCAGGCCAAATGTGTGGGTGTGCATCAACTCCAGGGGGAACCGGCCGGACTCGAGCAGCGCGATCGCCTTCCTGTTCGCGACGGCGTCCACCCCGTAGGCACCCACCAGAGTCACACCACGGTTGATGAGCAGATCGGTCTGAATCGGGATCTCCCGGCCGCCCTTCAGCCCGGCAAGCACGACGCGTCCGCCATGGCGCACCACGTTGATGGCGTCGGTGACCGGCCCCGCCGCCATGGGGGTCAGGTCCAGAGCGACGTCGGCCATCCGGCCCCCGGTGAGATCTGCGACGACGTCGACAATGCTCTCGCCCTGCTCGCCATCGACGACGACAGTGTGGTCGGCGCCTAAGCGCTCGGCGATGGCCAGCTTGTGCCGATCGGACTCTAGGCCGGTGATGATGACCCGTTCGGCTCCCGCTGCCTTCGCTGCGATCACCGCGGAGAGTCCTCGCTGTCCCGCGCCCAGCACGACGAGGGTGTCCCCGAGACCCACTCCTCCGAGGTCCACGGCCCAACGCACGCCAGCTCCGAGCGGGTTGTACATGGCCGCGATGTCGATCGGCAGGTTTTTGTCGATCGGGTGTAACACAGCTCCCGGCTGGAGATAGAGGTGCTCGGCGAATCCCCCGAACAGTCCCGGCTCCTGGTCGAGGCCGGTCACTCCGTGTCCGCCGCGGCGGGCACGACAAGCTTGGTAGCGCCCGATCAAACAATCCGGGCAGGAACGGCACGGCACGATGACCTCCAGCGCCACGCGATCGCCCACCTGGACGCCCCAGCGCTCGGCCGCGCGCTCACCCACTTCCTCAATGATTCCCAGCGGTTCGTGACCGGGGATGAACGGCCCGTTCGACATACCCAGATGGCCGCGATAGATCTCAACGTCACTGCCGCAGATGCCATTGGCCTCAACCCTCAGCAGCCCGTCGTCGGGACCGATCGTTGGGCGCGGAAACTCGCGCACTTCCATCGTCCGCGGCCCAGTCTGCACCGAAGCCCTGACTGTCTCACCCATGAATCAACTCTCCCTCTCCCACATCGGGTCGTCTCTGTCCGTCGTCTCGTCGTTCCTCAGTGGGCCACCGTGGTCACGGGCGGGACCATCGGCCCGCGCCCAAACGGCCCGCCGTCGACGGCCAGAATCTGGCCGGTGATCCACCGTGCCTGGTCGCTGAGTAAGAAGGCCGCCGCGTGGGCGATGTCCCAAGAGCTTCCCTCGGTTTTGAGTGTGGTCATCTCGCGTCTCCCCTCCCGCGCACTCTCGTCCATGCCCGACGCCGCAAACGACCCCCAGATGGCCCCCACTTGGATGCAGTTGACGCGGATACCCTGGCCGCCCAGGGTGCTGGCGGCCCCCTCGGTGAGGTTCTCGACGCCAGATTTGGCGACACAGTAGGGCATTCCGGGGCCGCGAGCGCTGACTCCCACGGAGGAGATGTTGAGGATCGACCCTCCACGCGGCATCACCGGTGCGGTGTGTCGTGTCATCGACCAGGCCGAGATCAGGTTAATGTCGAGCAGCTGTTGGAACCGTTCGGGTGTGACTTCGAAGATGCCGGCCCGGTCACCGCTGGCGACGTTATTGACCAGGATGTCCGGAGGCCCTTCGAGCAACCGCTGAGCCTCGGCGACGGCGTCGCCGCACGCCGGATCGTCAGTGACGTCGGCTTGCAGGCTCCAGGCGCGACCACCGTCATCAGTAATCTGTTGAACCGTGCGTTCAGCCGCGTCAGGACTGCGATCGAGCACGACCACCTCAGCGCCCCGAGACGCCAGCAGACAGGCGATCGCATAACCGACCCCGGGCAGGTCTCCGTTCTGCCCGGCTCCGGTGATCAGTGCTTTGCGGCCAGTCAACGCGTGCCCGTCCTGCTCCAGCGGATCCTCGAGCGGGTCGGATATCAACCGGTCTTCTATCTGGGAGTACAGCATTCAGGATCGATCCTCGTCTGCGTCGGCCATAGTGATGGGGGTGGCTGTTTGGGACCAGTCGGCGAAGTAGCGCACGACCATGGATATCCCGGCACTGCGTGATCCGGCGACCGCGATGATCATCGTCGCTGGGTCCGCGATGGTGGGATGGAACGTGTCCGGGTCAGTGTTTTCTCCGGGAAACCGCACGCCGTTCTCGTTGGCGCGGTCCTTGCCGGCCTGCCATAGCTGACGGGTGGTTCGTCCCGAACGTTCGGCGAGCCAGGTGGCAACGTCGGCTCGAGAGAATCCGGCTCTCGCTAGCAGGTGGGCGTGTTCCGGGCAGAGTACGACACCGGCCGCGGCGCGGGCGAAGATCCAGCCTCCGGAGCGTCCGATTGTGTCGGCGATGTCACCGAGAAGTTGCTCCGGGTTGGAGGTGTGGCGGTTGTCGACAAACTCACTGGTGCGAAGCAGCACGCTGGTCACCGCGTCACCGGTGACACCGAGGTCCTGCGCCAGCGGGGCCCATGGACTGTCTTCCTCGTTTTCGCCCACGCACATCGTCCAGCGCCCTGGTAGCCCCTGGGTGGCCTGTTCCAGCTCGTGTGGGCGGATGCCGTAGGCATTGCGCACCGTCAGTCCGATGGCCCGTCCCACCGTGGCGTTGGCGCGGAATCCAGGGCCGAACACACCGCCGGTGCTATTGAAGCCAAGCCGGTGTCGGATGGGACCATTCACGATGAGCAACGGCGCAGGGCCACTGGTGGATTGCCAGCCTCCGGCCCCCGTGGCACGCTCCCCAGCCAGGGCTTGCCAGGCGGCGAGCACCACTGGGAAGTACTCGGGTCGACATCCCGCCATGGCGGCATTGATCGCGAGCAGCTCGACATCGACCGAGCGATCGACCTGCTTGAGATGGCTGAGCACCTCCTCGGCAGGGCGTCCCCCGAGTTGAATGAACCGGTCCACCAGCTCCCGAGTGGCCGGGACCAAGGGCAGCCCATCGGACCATTCCTGCTCGTACCCGTACTCGATGGCAGCTTGGGCGGCGTGCACAGCGGCAGCGTCAATCTCGGCTACGGTGGTGTGATCAATCATGCCGTCGCTCCCGCGCTCAGCGTTTCCACGATCTCGGGCACCAGCTGCACCGCCCGCTTGCGCACCGCGTCGGTGTCGAGCACGGCGAGCGGGTGTGCCGTCCTGATCCACTCATAGTCCGGTACACCCTGTACCCCGGCCATAGTACGGCCGGTCACGTCGAAGGCATCGGTGAGCAGGACCGCGGCAGGTACCCCGGCCTTCTCGAAATTGATGCCGTCGGCAACGCCCGCCGCGCTGCAGGATCCACAGTCCCCGACTCCGGTGATCACCACGTCACAGTGCTCCCGATATCGACTCACAATCTCGTCGTCGACGGGAACTGAGAAGTTCCGTTTGGTCTCGACGATGCTGACGTCCGCTGCGCCGTGGTCCCTCACTAAGATCTCGCCCACAGTCGTCAGCAGTAGCAGGGCGTTGTGTTTGGTGTTGTCCAGCAACCCGATGCGCTGTCCGCGTAGGGACTCCGGCCGCGGAGCCAGCGTGGACTCCGCGTGGCGGTGACCCTCTGGGAACGTGGTCCGGCTTCCGGTGGGGTCAAGAATGATGTCTTTCATGGGCCCAGCCTTCCTGAGTCAGAGGAGCGATGGAGCTTGGGTGGCGTCACTGCTCGTGGACGATCACGCCGCGTATATTGCGTCCTTCGAGCAGGTCCGCATAGGCGGTGTTCACCTCGTCAAGGGTGTACTTCCGGGTGATGAGCTCATCGAGCCGAAGGTCACCGGAACGATAGAGCCCCAACAGCTTAGGAATGTCGTAGAGCGGGTTGCAGTCGCCGAACAAAGCACCGCGGATCTGCCTCTGGTAGCTGATCAGCATTCCGGCGTGCACGCTGACTGCCTTTTCGGTGAGATGCCCCACCGAGGTGATGGTCAATTTGCCGCCCTTACCGGTCATCGCGATACCGGCACCGACCATTTCCTCGGTGACGGCATCGGCCGTGATGATCACGTGATCGGCGAGTTGGCCCCAGGTCGTCTCGACAACGAAGTCGTGCGCTTCCTGGGCTGTGGCAACGGCGTGAGTGGCGCCGAACTCCAGGGAGGAGGAACGCTTGAACTCCACGGGATCCACGACGATGACGTTCTTTCCGCCGGCATAACGCGCACCCTGCACGGCGTTCATCCCGACGCCACCGGCGCCGAAGATCACCACGGTGTCACCTGCGCGGACGCCCGCCGCGTACACAGCGGAACCCCACCCGGTGGGCACCCCGCAACCGACTAGGGCACCGATCTCAAAGGGGATATCGTCCGGAAGCGGCACCACGGCGTACTCGGAAACGACCGTGTACTGCGAGAAGGTGCCCAGCGTACAGAAGCCTCCGACATCTTCACCGGACTCGTCCTGGAATCGGAAAGACCCGTCGAGGAACATCCCAGTTCCGGCGTTCAGTCCCTGGACGCAGAGATTCTGGTGGCCGATCGAGCACGGCCGACAAGCTCCGCAGGCGGGAATGTAGGCACAGATCACGCGGTCTCCGGCTTTAACCCTGGTGACCGACGGCCCCACGGACTCGACGATGCCGGTACCTTCGTGGCCCCCCACGATGGGGAAGCGCACCGGGGCGTCGCCAGCGGTAATGTGATGATCCGAGTGGCACAGTCCCGCTGCCACCATCTTGACTCGAACCTCGTGGTCACGGGGTTCGTCGAGCTGGAGCTCGGTCAGTTGCCAGCCCTCATGAGGCGCTCGAGCGACTGCGGAGCGCGTGGTGATCGTTGCCATGTTAACGGTCTTCCTTTCAGTAAGTCTGCTGGCTCGCGCCGCGCATCGACACGGTCTTGACCTGGGTCCAACTCAGCACCGAGTCGGCCCCCATGGTCCGGCCAAAGCCGCTGTCTTTGTATCCGCCGAAGGGCCCACCAATGACACCGGCGCCCAGCGGGTTGTTAATGCCGACCTGACCTGCTTGCAACGCCCGGCTCATGCGCACCGCCGTACCGACGTCCTCCGTCCAGACGGAGGCCACCAGCCCGTAGTCGGTGCCGTTGGCGACGGCGATCGCCTCGGCCTCGTCGTCGACTGGAATCACGGACAATACGGGTCCGAAGATCTCCTCCCGGGCGATGGACATTTCCGGGGTCACCCCGTCGAAGAGGGTGGGGTTGACGAAGAACCCATTACCGAACCGGTCACCGGTGGGCACGTCGCCTCCCGTGATCAGCTCGGCTCCGGCATCGCGGCCAGCGTCGATGAAATCCATCACACGCTCGTGCTGCTTTGCATTGATCAGTGGCCCCATCCGTACGGACTCGTGCCACGGCCCCACCGTCACCTTCGCCATTTCCTCTGCCAGCCGCTCGACGACCTCCTGGTGCACACTGCGCAGCACCACCACGCGTGAACCTGCCGCACAGATCTGCCCGGTATTCAGGGTGATCCCGGTGGCGATGGCCGGAGCCGCGACCTCCAGATTGGCGTCGGGGATGATGACCTGGGGCGATTTGCCTCCCAGTTCCAAGTGCAACGGCGTCAGCGTGCGCGCACAAGCCTCCATCACGATGGAACCAGTCTGCGGTGACCCTGTGAACCCCACCCGCCGAATGGACGGATGCTGCGGTATCGCGGCTCCCGCTTCGGAACCGTAGCCCGTCACCACGTTGATGACCCCCGCCGGGATGCCCGCGTCCAGCGCCAGCTGTGCCAGAGCGAGCGGAGCAAGTGGAGCATCTTCGGCCGGCTTGATCACGATGGTGTTTCCAGCCGCAATCGCCGGGCCGACCTCATTGGTAAACATCGGCCCCGGGGCGTTCCACGGGATGATCGCCCCGACCACGCCGTAGGGCTCACGCAATGTGAATCCCACCACGTCCGGGGAGTAGGTCGGCAGCGACAGGCCCTGCACTTTGTCAGCCTGTCCTGCGGTGAAACGCAGTTGCCCCGGGATGGGCGATGGGCCCCAGTGCGGGCGACCGACGTCTCGGGATTCGAGCTGATCTAGCACCTCGGCGTGCTGTTCAACGAGGTCGGCCCAGCGGAAAAGCAGGTTGGCCCGGGCGGTAGCGCTCAGGTCTCGCCACGCGGGCAGCGCTTCCTCGGCGGCTCGCACCGCAGCGTCGACGTCGTCCGCGGTGCCCCGCGGAATGCGCGCTAGCAAGTCACTATTGGCAGGGTTGATGACGTCGATGGTCTCCCCGCTGGATGCGGGAACCCACTCGCCGCCGATGAGCATCGCGTTGTCACGTAGCAGTGGTGTCTCCAGCGCTGCCGTGGGGTCGCTGATCGTAGTCATGATCCATCTCCTCGTTGTCTGTGCTCAGCTGGCGATCTCGATGATGCCGCGAATGTTCTTGCCGTCGAGCATGTCCTGATAGCCCTCGTTAACCTGTTCCAGGGTGTAGCGTCGGGAGATCAACTCGTCGAGCTTGAGCTTGCCGCTTTGGTAGAGCCAGGCCAGCCGTGGTACATCGAAAAGTGGGTTGCAGGCACCGAAGATAGCTCCCTGGATGCGGCGCTGGAAGCCAATCAGCATTCCGGGGTTCTCCTCGATCCGCCCGTTTCCAACGGCCGTGATAGTGACCTGCCCGGTCTTGCCCACGATGTTGATCGCGTTGTGAATCACCTCGTCGTGGAGCGATCCCACCGTGATGATGGCGTGCTGTGCCAGGTCACCCCAGGTGGCTTGCACGATGAAATCATGTGCTTCCTCCGCTGTGGCAAACACGTGGGTCGCGCCGAAGTCCGCCATAGCCTTTTCACGCTTGAGTTCAACCGGATCAACGACAACCACTCGATGCGCACCGGCCATGGCCGCGCCCTGCACCGCGTTCATTCCCACGCCGCCTGCTCCGTAGATGACGACCGTGTCACCGGGGGCGACATTAGCGGCGTGCACAGCCGAGCCCCAGCCGGTGGGAACGCCGCAGCCAATCAGACAGGCCACGTCGAAGGGGAGATCCTCAGGGATGGGGATGACGGAGTACTCGGAGACGACGGTGTACTCAGAGAAGGTGCCCAGAACACAGAGACCACCGAAGTCCACTCCGTCCTGGTGGAACCGGAAGGTGCCGTCGGGAAACTCCCCTGTTGCGGCGTTCTTTCCGGCATCGCACAAGTTCTGCCGCCCGGTGGAACAGTAACGGCATGATCCGCACGCCGGGATGAAGGAACACACGACGTGATCGCCGACCTTCACGCGAGTCACGCCATCGCCGACTGCGTCGATAATGCCCGCACCCTCGTGGCCGCCCACCACCGGCATCCGCATGGGTGCATCCCCCTTCTGGATGTGATCATCTGAGTGGCACATGCCGGCGGCCATCATCCGAATACGCACTTCATTGGCACGCGGCTCATCCAGGTCCAGTTCTGTGATTTCCCAGGGTTGGCCCGGCTCGCGGCACACCACTGCACGAGTCTTCATGCTCATGAGTTTCCTTTCTGGCGGGTGGGCACCGAAACGGTGCAGTACGTGACCGGCTGGTCTTTGGGGTTACCTACGCGGCGGCCCCCGGAACTGCCGATACTCCCACCGTGCTCTGAACCATGCGGTGCCGCCAGAGTGCTTCCACCGCACGGAAGGGTTGATTGTGACCGGCCTCACATTTCAAGCGTGCCCGGGGCGCTCACATCTCCGTCTTCTGCAACGCGGAAACCGGGGTGCCCCCGTGAGCAGACCTGGATTGACTAAAGAAACGTCAGCGCCGAACCCAAGGAAGCTCATCATGATCGACAAACATCGCCCAGACCTGCACGAACGGCTCGATGCGGTGTGGGACGGCGCGTCCATCGCCGTCGGTGGATTCGGCAGCTCGGGTCGTCCGGATGCCCTGCTCAACGCCCTGTCCGACCTGGGCAAGAAGGACCTGCACATCTACGCCAACAATGTCGGTGACGACTTCACTGGCGTGGGCCGCCTCGTGATGGAGGGCCGCGTACGTCGCATCACGGCTTCCTTTCCAGTGCTTCCGGAGTTCTACGAGGAGTACTTCGCCGGCCGCGTCGAGTTGGAGCTGGTCCCCCAGGGGACCTTGGCCGAACGTCTTCGCGCCGGCGGATCCGGCATCACTGCGTTTTACACACCGTCCGGAGCCGGCACCATGCTCGCCGACGGCACCTTCCCCGCGTCATACCGGCAGGGATCGCCCGAGGAGTTCCTGCCTTCCAAGGAGAGCCGTGATTTCGAGGGCCGTGCTCACGTCCTCGAGTACGGAGTCCGCGCCGACTTCGGCCTCGTCAAAGCCCACCAGGCCGATCCCAAGGGCAATCTGCGGTTCCGCCTCTCAGCACGCAACTTCAATCCCCTGGTGGCGATGTCGGGACACACCACCTTCGCGGAGACCGAGCAACTCCTCGATGTAGGGTCCCTGGCGCCCGATGACGTGCACCTGCCCGGGGTGTTCGTGGATCACGTGGTGAGCACCGGCGCGGCCGTCCCGGCCAACCTTTCCCGGAGCATCCCCGCACCGTAACGCCATCGTCACATCCAGAGAGTCGAGTTCATCCAGCATCGGAGGCATCCATGTCACGCACTAGTACCGCACCGACCCGCCTGCGGGGTCGAACCCGCGACGAGATCGCCGAGCGGCTTGCCCGAGACCTTCAGGACGGCTACACCGTCAACCTCGGCGTCGGCATTCCCTTAGCCGTCCCTCAGCACATTCCTGCCACCACGGAGGTCGTCCTGCATTCGGAGAACGGGATCCTCGGTTTGGACGCGCATTCCGGCGAGGGACCCGGAGACCCAGATCTGACGAACGCTGGAAAGCTCCCGGCCAGCCTGATCCAGGGCGCCGCCATTGTGGATTCTGCAACGTCGTTCGCGGTCATCCGGGGCGGGCACCTGGATGTCACGATCCTTGGCGCCCTGCAGGTGTCTCAGGGCGGCGACCTCGCCAACTGGTACGTTCCCGGTCGCAACCCGGCCGTCGGCGGCGCCATGGATCTGGTCGCCGGAACCCCTGAGGTGTGGGTGTGCATGGAACACGTGGACCGTCGCGGGACCTCGAAGGTTGTCCGTGAGTGCACCTTCCCGCTGACCGGAGTCGGCGTTGTCACACGCATCTACACCGACCTGGCAGTCTTCCACTGCACTGTCGACGGCCTGTTTCTCGTCGAATGCGCCCCAGGCATCACCCCGGAGCAGGTGCGATCCCGCACCGAAGCCGAATACACCGAGGATCTCGAGGCGAGTTAATCCCACCCGTTTCCCTTCCCCTCACCCGTGACCGTAGAAAGGCAGCATAACTATGAAGAACCTCGATACGCGGGTGGCCGTGATCACCGGCGGAAGCAGTGGCATCGGACGTGGCATCGCCCTGGCATGCGCCCGCTCTGGCATGCGGGTCCACATCACTGGCCGCACCGACGATCACCTGGCCGATACGGAGCTGCTGTTCGCCGAGGAGGGACTGCCCGTCGTTTCCCATCGCATGGACGTGACCGACGCCGAGGAAGTCCGGCTCACCGCGGAGCGCATTGAGGAGCAGGAGGGCCGCATCGACCTGCTCGCCAACAACGCCGGCATCGGTCTCACAGGTCCGGTTGCGGCAGCCACACAGGCGGACTGGGACTGGATCATCGATGTGAACATCAAGGGTGTCGGCCATGTCATCCAGGGCTTCCTCCCCGCACTGCGTCGGTGCCCGGACGGCGCGCACATCGTAAACACCTCGTCGATGGCAGGGCTGATGCCCATCGTCGCCGGGCTCTATTCGATGACCAAGGCCGCGGTGATCGGGCTGAGCGAGGCGCTGCATCTGGAGCTGCAGCCCGAGAACATCGGCGTCTCGGTCTACTGTCCGGGGCCTACACACTCGAACATTGCCTCATCGGTGGCCAAGAGGCCAGCTGAATATGGTCCGTCCGGCTACACCGTCCCCGGGCAAGAAGCAACACAATTCCAGCTAACGCAGCCCTATATGAGCGCCGAAGAGGCCGGAACGCGCGTACTGGAAGGCATCCAGCGCGCTGATCTGTTCATTCTCACGCACCCGGAGTTCAAAGCGGGAGTCGAGCAGCGTCACCGCGCTATTGAGGATGCCTTCCCGGACGAGCCCATCGAACAACGTCGAGCCGAGTCGATTCCCTTCCTGCTCTCGTCCCCCGTCTACGCCCAAGAATCCGCCAAGGGATCTCCGGTCCATCGCCAGTGACGCCGGGGGCTCTGCTGCCCTGTCGTGCCTCCCGGTCAATGATCTAAGTTGTCGGTGCCACCGGTATGTTCGGTTCGGCCGAAGTGTGGGCGAGGTTCTTCGCACAGTGACGACCATCGCCGTACAATCATTGCCCTCGATCTGGGAAATACAGCCCGGATGGACTCTACTGAGACATCGTTCCGGGCCCGCTCCCTACTTACCCTGACAGCGCCGGGACAACACCGGAACTACCATTCGGTCCGCGCCCGATGAACAGCGCAACCGAGCCAATCAGGTCGATCGTTATCATCGATTCCCCTCTCGTCCGCGTCGGCGTCGAAATCTCAGTCGCTCGCGGATCGAGGCTCTGTGTCTTCTGTTGGGGGTTGGCGCAGCGGGAACGGTGTGAGGCCCCCGCCATCGACGGGAATGGCCTGCCCGGTAACGTACCCAGCGTCCGGGGATGCAAGGTAACCGACCAGGGCTGCGATATCTGCAGGATTGCCCACCCGCCCCACCGGGATGCTGCGTCCCCGCTGCTGCAGTGTCTGTTCCACGTCGACCTCGGCCGATGGATCGAGGATCGCCCGGCTGGTGGCCACCAGACCTGGGCACACCGCGTTGACGGTGATACCCCAGGGGCCCAAATCCATCGACAGAGCTCTCGTCAGGCCGATCACTGCCGCTTTGGACGCCGAGTAGGCGACGGAAGAAGGGGCGGCAGTCAGCCCGGCCATCGACGAGATGTTGACGATACGGCCGTAGCGGCCTTTCCGCATCAGCGGCACCGCTGCACGGCACATCGCGTACGTTCCCCGCACGTTCACATCGATCAGCAGGTCAAAGGCGTCATCAGGCACCTCAGCGATGTCGCGCCGGTCTGCGCCCTGAGGCGCCGCAGCGTTGTTGACCAGCACATCGAGTTGCCCGAAACGGTCCTCCACCTGTTTCATTACCTGGTGCACCGAGTCACGGTCAGCCAAATCTGCCAGCCCCGTCTCCACTCTGGTCCCGTCAGCTCGCAGTTGCTCGGCGAACTCTCCCAGCCCCGAGGACGGCACTTGACCGAGACGGTCTTGACGGTCATTAGCCACTCCCCTGGGTTCCCGATCCATGATGACCAGGGTGGCGCCGTCTGCAGCCAGGCGCCGGGCGATCGCCTGCCCCATGCCGTCAGGCTTGCCACAGCCGGAGACCAGAGCGATCTGGTCCTGGAGCGCGCCGGTCCTCGAAGCGTCGCGTCGTGCATTCATGGGGACTCCTTCCAGCAGACCCGCGTTTCCCACACCGACATGATGGGGCCGGCATCCGCCTCGTCGTGAATCTAAGCCCCGTTGCACTCTCGTGCGCCCGACTTCCTTCATGCGGAACTCCGCAAGGAATTCCGATGTAACGGGCGCTCCGACGGAAGACAACAGGCGGGAGCATGCCCTCTTCCGCCAGGTGGAAGGTTCCCTCGCACTCACCGCCCTGGCCTTCAGACTATGAAACACCGTCAGACTGCCATGAGGAGCTGCCTCGCATGACACCACCCGGCACGCACCACGACGACCGCTCCACTCACGTCTTCGACATACAGGACCAAAAGAACCAA
Source organism: Micrococcaceae bacterium (assembly GCA_052084925.1). Lineage (GTDB taxonomy): Bacteria > Actinomycetota > Actinomycetes > Actinomycetales > Micrococcaceae > CmP2. The sequence goes on along the minus strand of JBQDEV010000002.1, from coordinate 249,993 downwards.
CGACCGAGCTTGCCGAAGGACGATGCTGACGCCGTCATCGACGCGGGCCAGCGCACCGCCGCCGGCCGGCTACTCTCGATCCTCGACACTTTCGATCAAGATCACCTCGAACTGAGCCTCAGCGAGATTAGCCGACGGGCCGAGCTGACCCTCAGCACCACACACCGCCTCGTGGGCGAGCTTGTGGAGTGGGGCGCGCTTGAACGCACACCGTCGGGGCACTACACCATCGGTATGCGAGTGCTGGAGCTCGGTTCGCTGGAACCGCAGATTCTTCATCTGCAGGCCGTGGCCGGCCCATATCTCTCGGACCTGCAGGCCGCGATCAACGCCAACGTACACTTATCCATCCGCGATCAGCTCGACGTCGTCTATATCGACGATCTCCAGCAGCAGCAGGGTGCCCACGTGCTCAGTCGCCTCGGCGGGCGCTGGCCGCTGCACACCACGGCCACTGGGATGGTACTACTGGCGTTCGCCCCACCGCAGGTGCGTGACGAAGCCCTTTCAGGGCGGTTGAAGCGTTACACGGAGCACACCATCACGGACGTGGAGGTCCTGCGCAAAATGCTCTCCGAAGTTCGACGCACTGGTTTCGCCGTGCTCAACGATTCCATCACAGTAGGGGCCTGCGCCGTCGGCCTGCCAGTGCGCGGCCCCCGCAATCGCGAGATCGCCGCGGTGAGCGTGACCCTGAAACGGAACGGACCTCACACTCCGATGAACGTGTTGCCCACCGTGGCCGCCACCGCTCGAGCCTTGTCGCGCGCTTTGGGCGCACCCTCACCGCGCGGCGCAGCCGATGAGCGCCCCTACCGCCCCTATGCCACCTGAACTGTGCCATGCACAACTCGAGACCGTCCGATATTCCCTTGGCTGTTCCGTTGTCCGTCGATGTGGTGATCGTCGGGCTCGGTGGCGCTGGTGCACCCTTCGCCGCCCGGCTCAGTGAGGAATCCTCCCTCTCCGTCCTGGGCCTGGATGCAGGGCCAGTCCCCCGCACGCGACGAGATTTCCCGCTCGCGACCCTGGACCCGGGGCTCCTGCCGACCGTGATCGGGCCCGGTCCCCACACTTGGTGGCATCGCGCCGAGGTGGTCCCGGGGCGGCCCTACGATGTCGGACGAGGGCAGGGCGCCGGTGGATCCACCTCCGTCAACGGCGCCTATTTCGTCCGCCCCCGGCGCACCGATCTGCAACGTTGGGCCGACGCCGGAAATCCCTCCTGGGACCCGACGCTGGTAGAAGCGGAGCTCTGTGCCTTGGAACGAGACCTGCAGTTCGGTGCTGATCGCCACCACGGCGACTCAGGACCGATGCCGGTCGATCGCTCGGCGTTCAACCACTCCCCCGTGGCGCACGCGTTCGCCGCTGCCGCTGCCGCATCCGGATACCCGCAGCAGACCGACCTGAATGACATCGACACGAGTGACGGACACGGCGCCCTGCCGCTGAATGTGGAGGGCGGGGAGCGCATCAACACGGCACTCGCGTACCTACTGCCGGCGCTCACCCGCCCCCGTCTCACCCTGATCGGTGGAGCCGAGGTGCAACGGGTGCTGATGGAGGGCACTCGTGCCACCGGCGTGGAAGCTGTCATCGACGGACGCCTGCATAGGATCCGCGCCGGCGAAGTGGTGCTCGCGGCCGGTCCCGTGCGATCCCCTCAGCTGCTGCAACTCTCCGGTATTGGCCCAGCACGCGCGCTGGAGAGAATCGGGGTGAAACCACTGGTCGACCTTCCCGGCGTAGGAGCTTCTGTGTCCGAACACCCCGACATGATGCTCACCGCCCCGTTGCGTCGTCCGCTCCGCCCCAACGCAGAGGACCCGCTCTTTGCATGGGCGATGAATTGGACCGCCCATGGATCGACCACCCCCGGCGACCTCGAGATTCTCCCACTGCTCAAACCTTTCTCTGTGCTCGCCGGAGCACCGAGCGGAACGGAGCTGGCGATCATAGTGGCCCTGCAACGGCCGCACAGCCGCGGCCGCCTGGAACTGGTCTCCGCCGACCCGCAGACCCCGCCCAGCGTGCGCTACCACCACCTTCAAGAACTCGAAGACCGGCGCCGAATGCGTGAAGGCCTGCGGACGGCAGACACTCTGCTGCGCTCGGAGCCACTTAATGACTGGGTCGACGCCGACCGACTGCCGCAGATATGCAACGACGACGCTGGACTGGACCGATGGATGCTCCAGCAGGTCGGGACCGCGGTGCACTTGTGCGGCTCAGCACCCATGGGACCGCATGACCGCCGCGGAACAGTCACGTCCGAGGACGGTCGGGTCCACGGAACGGACGGATTGCGTGTCATCGACACCTCGGTGCTTCCAGATGTACCTAGTCGAGGCCCCGCTCTCACAGCAGTTCTGCTCGGCGAAAGAATGGCCACTCGGATGCTCGATTGACCTCCTTCGGAGGGCCGAGAAACACCTGAACGGAACTGGGCTTCCGCCACACGGATGTTACCCCCATCACACAAAACTCCCTTTGTAGCATCGAAGACACCGGTCGGCCCCTGGCTGCAAGTATCCAAGACCGCACGCATCCAGCGAAAGGAACGCGCATGTCATCGAACCCTTCACCTTCCACCCGACAGAAGGACACGGCCGATGTTCCCCCCGTCGAGCCCACCGACGTCGCCGAGCTCATCGAAGAGGTCTCCATCGACGGGATGTGCGGCGTCTACTGATGAGCGCCACCGACCGTCTCCCCTCCCACGCAGGGTCGGAACTCTGCAAGGACCAAAGCCAGAGTCGAGACCCCCTGCTCGGAGCTCGACTACAGCGGGCACCGTCCGTCTCAGTCCGCCCCGAGCGCTTCGGCGCGCTCCTGTACGACTTCCGCACCCGGCAGTTGCTATTCCTGAAGACCCCCCGCCTGGCCGAGATCATCGGGTGCATGGACGGTAGCACCAGTGTTGAACAGTGCCTCGACGAAAGTGGAAGTGCCCTCGAAGAGCACCCCGCCCTGCTGGCCGTCATCCGCCATCTCCTGTCTAACGGTATGGTCCGGCACCACCCCCACCCAGAGGATCCACAATGACTGCACTCGCCACCGCCACCGTGCCCGGCTCCCGGCTGGTCGACCACTTCGAACACGGTTTGGAAGCCCCGATCTGCCTCACGTGGGAGCTCACCTACGCCTGTAACCTCTCCTGCGCCCACTGCCTCTCCGCCTCCGGACGGCGGGATCCTCGCGAACTAAGCACCGAGCAATGCGAGGCTGTGATCGACGAGCTGCAGCAAATGGGGGTGTTCTATGTGAACATCGGCGGCGGGGAGCCCACAGTACGCCCCGACTTCTGGCACCTGATCGACTACGCCGTGAGCCATCAGGTCGGCGTGAAGTTCTCCACCAACGGAGTAAAGATCACCGAGGAGAATGCGCGCCGCCTGGCCGCCACCGACTACGTCGACGTGCAGATCTCCTTGGATGGCGCCACCGCCGAGGTCAACGACTACATCCGCGGCCCCGGATCCTACGACACGGCGATACGCGCACTGGGGCACCTGCAGCGGGCCGGGTTCCGCGATGCGAAAATCTCCGTCGTCGTCACCCGACAGAACGTCGGTCAGCTCGACGAGTTCAAGGCCATCGCCGACCACTACGATGCGACGCTACGCCTGACCAGGCTGCGCCCCGCCGGCCGCGGCGCCGACGTCTGGGACGAGCTGCGCCTGATCGGCGACCAGCAGCAGCAGCTCTACGACTGGCTGGTCGCCCACGGCGAGAATGTGCTCACTGGCGACTCGTTCTTCCATCTCGCCCCACTGGGCGGAGCGCTGCCTGGTCTCAACCTGTGCGGAGCCGGACGCGTGGTGTGCCTGATCGACCCCATCGGCGATGTCTATGCCTGCCCCTTCGCCATTCACGATCAGTTCCTCGCCGGGAATGTCCTCGACGGGGGAGGGTTCGCAGGCGTCTGGCGTGACTCACAGCTCTTCACCGAGCTCCGCAATCCACAGTCGGGCGGCGCCTGCTCAAGCTGCCAGTTCTTCGACGCTTGCCGTGGCGGGTGCATGGCGGCCAAGTTCTTCACCGGTTTGCCGATGGACGGCCCTGACCCGGAGTGCGTGTTGGGCAACAGCGACGAGGCGCTGAAAGCGGAACGGACCATCCCCGAGGCCAGTCAGGATCATTCGCGCCCCTTCGCCACTCGCAACGAACCGGTGTTGGTTCAACTGATGCGCCGCCGTCCGGACCAACCGCCGACCTCGCCCTGCGCTGAGAGCCCGCTTGCAGGGTTTGTTCCTCAATCGTGATGACCATAAGAGAGAGGTCAATGAAGATGGTCCGACTCATCAGAAACCCGTGGGCACCGAACCCCTGGTTCGAAACCGTGGCGGAAGCACAGCGACGAGCGAAAAAGCGACTCCCAGCGCCGGTGTACTCAGCCTTGAGGGCTGGGTCGGAAGCCGGAGTCACCATCCGGAACAACGTGGCCGCCTTCTCCGAAATCGGCCTGCGCCCGCGCACTGTGGGCCAGACCCGTGACCAGGACCTGGCCACGACGGTGATGGGCGTGGATCTGTCGATGCCAGTCATGATCTCCCCAACCGGAGTCCAGGCCGTTCATCCCGACGGCGAAGTGGCCGTGGCTCAAGCCGCCCGCAACCGCGGGGTGGCCATGGGGTTGAGCTCGTTCGCCAGCAAACCCGTCGAGGAGGTCGTCGCGGCCAACCCGGACACCTTTTTCCAGATGTACTGGACCGGAACCCGGGACGACATGCTGGCGCGCTTGGAACGCGCTCGGATTGCCGGGGCCCGCGGCCTTATCCTCACCACTGACTGGTCCTTCTCCATCGGACGCGACTGGGGCAGCCCCGAAATACCTGAGAAGGTCAACATCGAAGCCGCCGTCAAATTGGCGCCCTCCGTAGCGGCGCGACCTGCGTGGCTGTTGTCGTTCCTGCGCAACGGCGGTATCCCTGACCTCACTGTTCCCAACCTCGTGCCACAGGGTGAGCAGGGGCCCACCTTCTTTGGTGCATACGGCGAGTGGATGCAAACCCCGCCTCCGACATGGAAGGACATCTCGTGGGTCATTGATCGTTGGAACGGACCCGTCATGGTCAAGGGTGTGACCGGTATCGATGAGGCCCGGCGCGCCGTCGACGCCGGCGCAACCGCGATCTCCGTGTCTAACCATGGCGGCAACAACCTCGATGGGGCACCGGCAACGATCAGGCTCCTTGCTCGTATCGCCGAGACCGTCGGGGACGACGTCGAAGTGCTGCTCGACGGCGGCGTCCGCCGAGGATCCGACGTTGCCAAAGCGCTGGCGTTAGGAGCACGAGCCGTAATGATCGGGCGCGCCTCGCTATGGGGACTCGCTGCAAACGGGGCCGCCGGTGTGGAGAACGTGCTGGACCTGCTGCGCGGGGGCTTAGTATCGGCGTTGACCGGGATGGGACTCAACTCCGTCCATGAACTCACCCCGAACCATCTAGTGGTCCCCGAGCACTTCCATCTCAGACTGTGAACGGACAGTCATGATCGACGCTCCGCTCGTCCAGCACAGTCAGTATCTCGGGGACCATCGCTCCGCAGAGGTGCAGGCTGCAACGACGCTGCTAGTGCCCGTGGGGTCCGTGGAACAGCACGGCCCTCACCTTCCGCTAGCGACAGACGGGCTGGTGGCCCACGCGGTCTGTACGGCCCTGAGCAGCCATCGTCGAACCTCCTCGGTTTCAACGCCCCTACGAGTCGTGGCACCGTTGGTTCCGTTCGGATGCAGCGGGGAGCACGAGCAGTTTCCGGGCACCGTGTCCATCGGACAGCAGGCGCTCGTCGACTATCTGGTCGAGTTGTCCCGCTCAGCCACCCGATGGTGCTCGTCGATCCGTTTCGTCTCAGGCCATGGCGGAAATGCGGCCGCGATGCGCGCCGCCTGTCGTCTGTTGCTCTTCGAAGGACGTGATGTGGCGTGGACCGGCGTTGGTCTTCCCGGATCCGACGCGCACGCCGGTCATACCGAGACGTCGCTGATGCTCCATCTGGCCCCCGAGCTGGTGCAGATGCCCCTGGCTGCTGCAGGGTGCACGGCTCCCCTGTCCGAGATCATGCCCGAGCTGATGCGCCGCGGTGTCAGCGCGGTGTCGACTAACGGCGTCCTCGGTGACCCCACTGGGGCCAGCGCCGAGCAGGGTAGGTCATACTTCTCCTCGCTCTGCGACACTATCGACGCACTATTACTCAAGGGAAAACCCGACGCCGAAGGATTATTGAGATGAGCGCCCCCGCGCCTGCCGCCGGTGCCCTATTGCCGAATGGCTACCCGCTTCGGCTGGCCGCGCGCCAGCATCCTGGCATGCTGTGGGAGTCCACCGTGCGTCCTGTACTGGCCCACGTCAGATTACCCGCCTTCCACATGGACGGGACCCAACTGATCACCGTCGGTGACACGGTCGATTCCGCCCAAGCGCGTCGGCTCATGGATCTCGACCTGGCTTTTCCTGCCCACGGATCCAACGGTATCGAGCGGATCGGACCCACGCTGGATCAACTCACAGTAGTGATTCCGGTCCATGGTCGTTCCAGTCAACTCGACCGCCTCCTCGGCATGATCTCGAGCAGCGGAACGGAGTCAGAACGACCTCGGGTTCTTGTGGTCAACGATGCGACGCCCGATCCGACAGAGTTGTTCGAAGTCACGCGTCGTCATCGCGTCGAGCAGATCGATTTACCGACCAATCTCGGTCCTGGCGGCGCCCGCAACGCGGGGCTTGCCCAGGTCAGCACCGAATACACAGCATTTCTCGACTCCGACATTACCGTGAGCCTGCACCAGCTCGATCGGCTGCTGCAAGAATTCTCCGACCCTCTGCTGGCCATTGTCGCTCCCCGTATGGTCGGAAGCAAAGAGCACAACGGACATTTCATCTCCCGATATGAAGAACAGCACGGGTCCCTGGACCTCGGCGCTCTGCCTGGCCTGGTCGGTCCTAATCGTCGGCTCACCTATGTGCCATCCGCCTGCTGGGTATGTCGCACGGCGGCCGTGCGACCGGGATTCGACCTCGGCCTCAGGGTCGGCGAGGATGTCGATCTGGTATGGCGTCTGGCCGGACAGGGCTGGACCATCCGCTTTATACCTCAGGTGCGCGCCCAGCACGACGCTCGCAAGACGCTCGCCAGCTGGTCCCAACAGCATCATGGGTACGGCTTAAGCTCGGCACCTCTGGCTCTGCGGCACGGAGCACGCATCGCCCCGGCACGGTATACCCTCACCGGAGCGGTGGTCGCGGCCTCGATGATGGCGCCCTGGCCGATATTCGCCGCCACGATGACCGCTGCGTGGCTGATTTCCGAAACTCGCGTTCGTCGTCGGTTGGGTCAACCACGCAGCGTTGCTGGCCCCGCCTCTCGACTGGCATGGACCGGGGTCTCTGCGAATCTGCGGCAAACCTCCTCACTAATCACCCGCTATTGGCTGCCTGTGGTGTTACCTGTAGCCCTGGCGTCGACACCCGCGCGTCGGCTACTGACACGCAGCCTGCTCTGCGACGCGTTTTACACTTCGACACTTCATTCGTCGGCGACGGAGACGGCACCGTCTCTGCGACCCCGACATTCCACCGATGCCGGAACGCAGTCCGCGTCTTTCGGACGCGTCCTGACACATCTGCGTCGCGCCATCACACTTGTTCCTCTGCGAACGGTGGAGAACACGTCGTTCTCTCTCGGGGTGCTCCGCGGTTGCTGGACGCAACGCACTTTATCTCCGTTGGTCCCCGATGTGCGGGGCCACCTTGCGCGGATCAAGGTCCCTGTCGCCACCGACTCGACACGATGAATCAGGAGAACGTCGATGGTCCTTAGACGAGCCGAACACCATTAGCTAGAATGTGAGTTATCTCACATATTAGTGTTGAATCCAAGAATTACAGGTGAGCTGTTACGCACCGCCGCATCCGGTGCGCTCACTGTCCCAGCAGCCTGTTTTCGCCAGAGGAGGGACAACCGTGATGTCTTCAAAATTCACCGCCGCAGGCCGCGTGCTGGCCGTACTCGACACTTTCGATGGCCGCCATGACAGCTTGAGCCTGAGTTCTATCGCCTCCCGCGCCGGACTCACTCTTCCGACCGCACACCGTCTGGTCAATGAACTCGTGGATTGGGGCGCATTGATTCGGCTTCCTTGCAAGAAGTATGTGATCGGGCTCAAGCTCCTGGAACTGGGTTCGCTGGCAGGTCACCGACTTCGATTGAAGCAGCTCGCCTTCCCTCATCTGCACGCGCTCCATCGAACGACTCGGACAAACATCCATCTCTCAGTGGCTATGAAGCACGATGTGCTGTATCTAGAGTCACTCATGGTCCCAGGCGGCGCTCCGGTTTCCAGCCGCTTCGGCGATCGTTGGCCGATGCACGCCACCGCGACGGGTCGCGTCCTGCTCGCTTCGTCCCCGCCAGAGCAGATGGAAGCTCACCTGAGCCAGCCGCTGAAGTCCTACACACCCGCGACAGTGACCGATCCAGTGACACTTCGCCAGGTTCTAGCCGAAGTCCGACAGCGCGGGGTCGCCATCGCGTTCGATCAGATTGTCGAAGGCGTGACTGCCGTCGCCGCGCCCATCATCGGGTCCCAGGGTAGGCCCGTGGCTGCCGTCGGGATGACGGCGCCGACCGAGCGCTGCACCCCGCATCAGCTACTGCCTGCACTGACGACTACTGCGCACCGCATCTCTTTGACCTTTAGGCAGGCCGAACAGGGGTCAGAGCCCTCGGAGGACCAGAACATCGCATGACTTTTGGGCCGACTCAGCCCACCAATCCGGCGCATGCCTCCTGCAGGGCGTTCCAGGCTGGCTTCCTTTGACCTTTCGCGTCAAGTGTCCATCGGTGAATCCGAGTACGGCTGGATGATTGTCACGGCGAAGCAAGCCACGAACTGCGGGTTCCCATCCCCCAGCACGATGCGACCTTAATGCTCGACTGCGAATTGTTCGTGCATCGGCGTCAGCGTATGACACAGTCCGCCCCAGGTGCCGAGAAACATACAATCACCAGAATCGCGGAGTCGAGCACCACTATCGGAGAGTCCCGTCGTTCACGGCGGTCAGACCTACGAGGATTTCTACCCCATCCGTGTCGAAGATTAGACGTCGTCGCTGGTCACATGCTCAGCCTGCGCTTTGTATTACTGCGACAGACAGATCGTCGCTCGCCGCGCCAGCATGCGGGTCGCCGAGTGCGGAAAGCCAGTGTTCAACGTCGATTGCGGCGGCACATCCCGAGCCCGCAGCCGTGATCGCTTGCCGATAGGTGGTGTCCAGAACGTCGCCGGCGGCGAAGACACCGGGCAGCGAGGTCCGAGACGAACGCCCATCCACCCAAACGGTTCCGTTCGGTGTCAGCTTGAGCTGATCGGCAACCAGATCGACGCGCGGATCGTGGCCGATGGCGACGAACACTCCAGCCACCTCTAAGCGCGATTCTTCCCCCGTGACTGTGTCCCGGAGGTGCAATGACTCAACCGCATCGGATCCGTTGATGGAGATCACCTCAGTGTTCCAGAGGAACCGGATTTTTTCGTTCGCCAGGGCGCGATCTGCCATGATGCGCGACGCCCGCAGCTGGTCACGTCGATGTAGGACAACGACTTGATCGGCGAACTTCGTGAGAAACAGCGCCTCTTCCATCGCGGAGTCTCCCCCGCCAACGACAGCAACCGAGCGCCCTGTGAAGAAGAAGCCATCACAGGTGGCACACCAGCTGACACCGTGACCGGTGAATTCCTTCTCTCCGGGAACGTTCAACTCACGGTAGGCAGAGCCCGTGGCGAGCACGACAGTGCGGGCCCGCAGCAGCTCCCCCGTCCCCAGGGTGGCCCGCTTGATTGGCTGATCCAGCAGAAGTTCAGTGACGTCCTCGCGTCGGATATCGGCTCCAAAACGGAGAGCCTGCTGTTCCATCGTCATCATGAGCTCCGGCCCCATAACCGACTGCGCGAACCCCGGGAAGTTCTCCACCTCCGTGGTATTCATGAGCTCACCGCCAGCAGTGACTGACCCAGCAAGAACCACCGGTTTCAGATTCGCCCTCGCAGCATAGATTGCTGCTGTATACCCTGCCGGTCCGGAGCCGACGATCAACACATCATGAATTTCAGGAGAGATGGAATCAGCCACGGGTCAGAGTCCTTTTCTTTACGGCTTCTTGCTGTCGCACGACGAGCGCGACAACAGGGTCTGATCGCCATCATGCTCTGGGCGCGGTTCCCGAACAACGCCTCTACCGCCTCATGGAATGTTCCTCGTCACCGTCGGCTGATCCTCACGGTGCCGATATCTTCAGCACCGGCTTAATCGTCTTTCCAGAGTGACTGTCGGCGAATGCCTGCTCGACCTCACTGAATTGGTAGTAGCGGACCAGCTGGTCGAAAGGAAAGCGCCCCTGTCGATAGAGTGCGATCAGTGCTGGAATCAGTTCGTGAGAAGTCCCCGAGCCGCCCAGAGTCCCCACGACTGTCTTGCCCCAGAGCGTACTCTGATGATCCAGGCTAAAGCTGGCCTCCGCGGGAGCCCCGCCGATGAGGATCAAGGTGCCGAGCATTCCGACTGATTCCGCCGCCGATTCGATCACGGCAACCACGCCCGTGCACTCGATGGCATAGTCGGCGTTGCCGCCGCAGATCTGCCGAATCTCTTCCGCTGCATTCTGCTCGGAGGACTTGATGGTGTGGGTGGCGCCGAAGCGCTCGGCCAGTTCTAAACGAGAGTCGTGCAGGTCCACGGCGATGATGGTTGTCGCTGGAGTGTTCGTTGCGGCCATGACGGCAGCCAGTCCGACCGCGCCGGCACCGTAGATGACGACCGATTCGCCCGCTGCAGGTCGCGCGGTGTTGAACACAGCGCCGGCCCCTGTCGTGATGCCGCAGGCCAATACGCCCACGAGTTCCAGAGGTACATCAGGATCGACCTTCACCACGGCGTTGGCTGTGGTCAGCGAATACGTCGCAAAGGACGATTGCCCAAAGAAGTGCCCCGACAGAGTGGATCCATCCGCACGACGGTATGCCGAGGAGCCTGCGTAGGTGCCTATGAATCGTCGGCCACTGGCGACCCCTGGACCAAGAAGATCGCAGTAGCGGTGCTGACCCCGACGGCAATTCCGGCACTGGCCGCAATACGGCCAGCCCATGATGACGTGGTCTCCCACCGAAACTTCGTCAACGCCCTCGCCAACTCTCTCGACGACCCCAGAGCCTTCGTGCCCTAGCACGCCGGGCAGGGGCAACGGCATGTCACCGGCCCGGGTGATGGCGTCCGTATGACAGACACCAGAAGCGACTACTCTTACCAAAACCTCACCTGGACCAGGATCGTCCAGTTCCAGCGTCTCGGCGTTAAAAGGGCCATTCGTCTCTTCTACAACGAGGGCATCGATCTTCATGGTGTTCTCCCTTGTCCTCAACGGTTGCCGGAGTGGATTCCGGCACTTACTCACGTCATGAGTGGCACCGGCGCAAAACTCAGAGCACGTTTTCTATAAAGGCGTGCCGGGCGGCCCAGACCCCGGCCTCCAGGCGGAGCTGATCGCGTTTCCAAATCTTCCAGCTGCGGCTCCATGCTTCGCCGGAAAGTGTCCTTCTGGTGCACGGACCCGTTCACTGCCTCATGAATCTGCCGGAGCTGGGTCATGGTGAAGCGACCATCTAAAAGGTTCCACGGATCCGGTCCCTGCCCGTATTCCCAGCGCACTCTACGCACGGCCCAGGCAATAATTTCGTCGTGACTGAAAGGCAGCCCTTGCACCTCGTCCACGGGAACGAGTCGTCCGTGCCCGTGCTCGATCGCCAGGGACAGTTCCTCCACAGGAAGGACGTCCAGATGGGTCACCGTGAGCACCCATCCGCGTTCGTCACGGAAGGGCTCATCAAAAACGTGCAGCTGCCGCGGTGATCGCCCTTGGACGTGCATCCGGGTGTCGAGGCATCTCAGCACAGCGTCGCTGAGCCGCTCTCGTTCGCGAAGCATCGTTCCGGGCAGCATCCACACCCCGGCATGGCTACCTTCTTCGCGCTTCCTCAACACAACATTGAGCTGTCCGTCAGACACCGTAAGTAAGACGACGTCCGCTGCGATTGACGGGCGTGGATATGCCTGAAGATCCAAGAGTTCCGGTGCCATGCCCGTTAGTTTAGCCAGGGCGGCACCTCCAGACGGGACGCATGTCATCGAAAGAGTTCAGCAGCATCACGCATGAATTCCGCTCCCGTGGAGAAGGTGGTGTCCCAAATCCGCAACTGATCCGCGACGGCTTCCTCCATGGTCGCCCGGCTGAAACCTTCCACACCGAACCGCCCTGAATAGCCAAGTGACTGGACGTGTCGCAGGATCGTCGTCAACTCCATCGACCCCTGCGAGAGACAGCCTCGAGACGACTGGCCGAACTCGAGATACCCTAGGTGGGGCAGGGCATACGTGAGCGCTCCGAACAGGTCGGATTCTTCCATCGCCATATGGAACGTGTCTAGGTGGATTTTCAGACGTTTCGATCCGGAATACTCGACGAACTGGACTGCTTGTGCTGCTGTGTTGATGATCGAAGTCTCATAGCGGTTGACTACCTCGAACGTCATCAGAATCCGTGCCGCGGCAGCCTCCTCCGCAGCGTCCCCCACCAGTTCGGCGGTTCGCCTCATCGTGGCCTCGTCCGGCTTCTCAGAGACTTCTCCGTGAACACCGTAGGGCACACCGTTGAGCTGGTCAGCGCCCATGCGCACCGACATGTCGATGAATCGCCGCAGAAGATCGTATCCGCGTCGACGCACCGCAGACTCTGGGGATGCGACGTTCGCCTCGGGCGTCTGGATCGCCATGGTGATGGGTGACAATCCGGCGTCATGGATCCGACGTCCCAGATCCGCGATTCCTCGATGCGAGTGATCTATCGGACCGAGCACGACCCGACGATAGCCAGACTCGTGCAGCTGAGGCAGCGCCGAGGAGAACGCCTCGCTGAAGGGATCCGTGGCGAAGGCCGCACTCTGACACGCCACATCCAGCTGAAGCCGGTTCGCCGTCGTGGCGTTGCTGTCCATGGTGGAGGTCGACATCTCAGAACTCCGGCAGCTCGAAGCGGTGTTTGAACACGGAGTACCCATCGTCAACGTTCACCACGGTCCCGTTCATTGCGTTGGATTCCTCGGAGAACAAGAAGGCGACGACGTTAGCAATCTCTTCCGGTTCGGTCATCACGCCACGCAACTGCTCGGAGGCAAACAAGTCGCGCAACTGTTGCGGGAACTGCTGGATGATCGCCGTGTTCGCTCGCCCCGGGGTGATCGCCAGCACTCGGGTGCCGTGTTCCGCGAGCTCGTACGCCGCCGAGCGGGTAAACGAGATCACGGCAGCTTTGGCAGCGGAGTAGGTGAAGGAGAGCTCCGCCGCCTGTTCGCCATAAATCGACGAGGTGTTGACGATGACACCGCCCCCGCCCTGCTTCACAAACTGCCGTGCGGCGGCCAGGATGCCGTAGTACACGCCGTCCTGATCGATACGGATCATCGGGTGATAATCCCGTTCCGGGTCGTGGTCCAGCAGCGGCTTACCGCCGGCGATACCCGCATTGTTGAAGATTCCGTCGAGCCGACCGAACGAGTCGACAGCCGACTGGACAGCACGTTGAACGGCTGAAAAATCCGAAACATTGACCTCGACGGCGCTGGCCTGTCCGCCAGCCGCCGTCACCTCGTCTGCGAGCACTTGCGCTCCGCTCAAGTTCAGGTCAGCGACAACAACTTTGGCTCCCTTTTCCGCGCATCGGCGAACGGTAGCCGCGCCGATTCCGCTGGCGCCGCCGGTGATCAGGATGACTTTATCTGTCAGTACAGTCATGAAATTCTTCTCCGCTCGTCTCGGGTCACATCGTCGGTTCGTAGTCGTCGACATTGGTGCGGTCAATCAGTTCGGCGTCGACTTCGACGAAGTTCTCGCTGGGCAATTCGCCGGTTTCGCGGTAGGTCTCAACTTCCTCCACGGTCATGTCCACGACCTTGGACCAGTCCTGCAGAACGGAGGCGTAGAACGGTCCGTCCTCGGCGATTTCGGCGGCCGCAGCACCCAGTGCGTCCACGCCGGTGACGAAAATGTCATCGCGTCCGGCCTCATTGATGGCCTGCACGGCACCCAGTGCAGCGTGATCCCAGCCGGTCCAGATGCCGTCGAGTCCATCGGGATTGGCTTGGAGATAATCGGTGACGAATTTCAGCGTCTCTTCCTGAGAGGTTCCCGGGTTCAGAACCTGTCGGATCGATCCGCCGGCGATGGTCGCGCCTGCTTCCTCAAGCATGTCGACGGCAAGGTTGCTTCGAGTCATGATTCCGACGTGCGGGTCGTGCCCGATCACCATGACATCCTTGCCTTCGAGCCCACCCATCGCCTCATCGAGAGCGCCCAGACCCAGTTCTGCGATCTGCTGCTGTTTGAAGGTGGTGTCGACGACGAAGTCATCGTTGGGCTCCACGCCACCATCGATCGAGAAGATGGGGATGTCAGCGCCTTCGGCAGCGTTGACGAGCGGGGTGATCTGCCTCGGGTCGGGAAAACCGGCGACAATCGCGTCAGCGCCTTGGGTGATGGCCGATTGCACGTCACTGTTGATCTTGTCGTAGTCGAAATCGCTAGTGTACAGGGTGACGTTCCAGCCGGCTTCTCGTCCCTTCTCGACCAGTTCGTCGAGCGATTCCTTCCCGGCCGGTGTTCCATAGCCTGCGGTAAACGCTGCCACGGTGAAAGTTTCTCCGTCGGCGCCGGCATCGCCGGAACAGCCGGTGAGGGCAAGCGCCCCGATGACGGCGAGTCCGGCACTCATCTTGAATGTTTTCTGCATGGTGTTCTCCTGAGTCAGGCTGTCGCGCGGGACAGTTCGCTGATGTGAAATGAATGGGTTCGGGCAGGTGCTGGCGGATGCCGTTCCCTGCCGGTCCCGGAGATGGTGCTATGCGTGTTTGGATTTGAAGGAGGAAAGCAGTACTGCGCCGATGATGATGATGCCGGTGAGGACCTGCTGAACGTAGGTGTTCACGCCGACGATGTTGAGTCCGTTCTGCAGAACCCCGATGATGCCGACACCGACCAAGGTGCCGCCGAGGTTGGCCTGGCCAGAATTGGCGATGGTCATCCCCAAGAACACCGCGGCGATCGCCAGCATCATGTAGTCATTGGCCGAGGTGGCACTCGCACTGGAGAGCCGGCTGACCAGAATGATCCCGCCCATCCCCGAAGTCACTCCGGCAATGGCGAAGGCCCAGAACACGTTGCGGCGCACGTTCACCCCGGAGAGGCGAGCTACTTCAGGGTTGCCGCCAACCGCGTACCAGCGTCGGCCTACCGTGGTGTAGCGCAATACGACCCACATGATCGCCGCGACGATGACGGCGAAGATGATCGGCATGGGTAGGCCCAACGGACGGGCCTGCCCCAGTCGGAAGAACGCATCCGGCATGCCATAGAGCGTGGTTCCGTTTGTGACGATGAAACTCAACCCACCGACTGTGGTCAAGGTCGCGAGTGTCGCCACGATAGCGGAGATATTGAGGTAGGCCACCAGGAATCCGTTGATCATTCCCACCGCAAGACCCACGAGCAACCCCAGGAAGATGGCCAACGGAATAGGCAGTCCAGACAGCATGAATGCCGAAGCGCTCGCCCCCGAGAGCGTCGCGGTGGTGCCGACGGAGAGGTCGATGTGTCCGGTGACCATCACGACGGTTTGGGCTGCCGCGATGATGGTCAAGATCGCGACTTGGGCCAGCACGTTCGTCAGGTTCCCGAAGCTCAGAAAAGCCCCCGGCCTCAGCACGCCGAAAATCACGATGAGCAGGATGAGGGCGATGATGGTGCCACCCTGCCAGATGAACTGGATCAGTGGTGTTCGCGGGTTCGGCAGCTCAACTGCCGCGACGGTTTCGGTCGTAGTAGCAGCCATGTCAGGCCGTCCTTCCATAGCAGTAAGTGAGGAGGAGTTCCTCGTCGGCACCTTCTGCAGGTACCTGGCCAGAGAGGTGGCCCTCGTGCATGATGAGAATCCGATCGGAGATGCCAATCAGTTCAGGAAGTTCGGAGCTCACCGCAACAACCGCCGTCCCTTGGGCGGCCAGTTCTCGAATGAGTCGGTAGATCTCGGCTTTCGTACCCACGTCGATGCCGCGAGTGGGTTCGTCGAGGAGCAGCACCTGCGGGTCACGGGCGAGCATCTTCGCGAGGACCACTTTCTGTTGGTTGCCTCCAGACAGTCGCCCCACATGCTGTCGCGGATTTCGGGCCTTGATCTGCAGATTTTGCATGCCACTGCGCGCCAGTTCGGCGATACGCCGGCTGGATACCCATCCGGCGCGGCTCACCTTTTCTAGATTGGCGAGCGCGATGTTGTCCTGAATCGATGCCTCCAGGGACACCCCCTGGCTGCGTCTCTCCTCAGGAACCAGCACCATCCCGGCTCGAATCACGGCGCCGACGTTGCCGCTCAGGGTGAGGTGTTGCCCGCCGACGGTGATGGTTCCCGAGACGTATTTCTGGTCACCGGCGAGCAGCCGAAGTAGCTCACTGCGCCCCGAGCCGGCCAATCCGCCGATACCGAGCACCTCACCCGCATGGACGGTGAATGACAGGTCTTGAACGCGTCGGCCACACAGGGAGTCAACCTGCAGCACTGGCCGGTCGGTGGCCGTGCCCCGTGCAGGGAACAGATCACCGGCAGCTTTGCCCACCATGGTGGAGATGACCTCATTGATGGTGATGTCAGCAACATCGCGGGTAGTGATCGTCGACCCGTTGCGCATGATGGTGACTCGATCGCAGAGCTCGAAGACTTCTTCCAACCGGTGCGACACGTAGACAATCCCCACACCTTCGTCGCGCAGGCTGCGCAACACCGCGAAGAGGTTGTGAATCTCGGTATCCGTCAGCGATGCCGTGGGCTCATCCAGGATCAACACCCGCGCGTTCGTCGTCAGGGCCCGCGCCACCGCGACCATCGTTTGCTGGACTGGAGAGAGTCTTCCGGCGAGGCGTCGAACCGGGATCTTCTGGTTCAGTCGCTCGAGTTGCCGTTGCGCTTGTTTCCGCACATCGGACCAGCGGACAAAGCCGGCGGTGTTCGGTGTGGTTTCCCCCAGCAGAATGTTTTCGGCGACGCTGATGGTCGGCACGATTGACAGTTCCTGATACAGCGCGACGACGCCGGCGTTGTGAGCATCACGAACCCCAGAGAACTGCACCGGCGCGCCTTGCGATTCGATGGTTCCGGAATCCTGTCGGTACACCCCGGTGAGCACCTTGATCAGGGTCGATTTTCCTGCACCGTTCTCCCCCAGCAAGGCATGAATCTCGCCCGGTCGCACGTGAAGCCGCGCTTGGGTCAGGGCGGCGACGCCGTCGAAGTTCTTGGAAATGCCCTCCGCGCGCAGCACGAACCGCTCCGCCTCCGTGGTCTCCGTCTTCTCCAGGACTGGTGCACTCATGACCGTGACGTCCCTTCGGGATTGCAGCGAATCAGCACCTTCGGCTGCTCGCCACTGAGATGCGCGGAGAAGGCTTCGCTGGCGTCGATCAGGTCGAACACCGTAGTCAGGAAGGGGTCGAGGTCGAGCTCGGCCAATAGCTGGACGGCCCGAGGGAACGTGTACGGCGAAACGAAGACGCCCGTCAGGGTGAGTTCCTTGAGATACAGGTAGTTCGAGAGGTTCAACGGCATCTCGTAGTCGGAGGGATACATCGCTCCGTAAACCACCGTTGCGCCGGGAGAGGCGATCTCGAGGAGACCTTGAACTGCGTGCCGCGATCCGGAAGCGTCAATGACGACGTCGAATCCGCGCCCCTGGGTGATCTGGTCCGCACGGTCAATGAGGCTTTCGGTGCTGGGGTCGACGACGTGTTGTGCGCCGAAACGTCTCGCCAACTCGCGCCGGTCACCGATCGGTTCGATCATGGTCAGCGAGGTGGCACCGTACCGGTGCATCAGCTGCAGCGCCAACTGGCCGATCGGTCCCCCACCGCAGATCGCCACCCGATCGCCCGGGCGCACCCGGGTCTTGTCGGCAATGCGCACGGCCACCGAAGTCGGTTCCAGCAGGCATCCCTTCAGCAGGGACACCGTGTCTGGGAGCGTGTAGACCTGGGACTCGTGCCAGACCACGGATCGCGCCATGCCAGGCCGGTTGTACTCCTGCAGATGCTCGCAGAATTGCTGGCGGCCGTCCTGACAGGGACGGCAGGAACCACAGAACCGGACAAAGTTCCCGGAGACGTTGTCCCCGACCTTCAGATCGGTGCGTCGCACCCCGGATCCCAGCTCCGCGACCACTCCCGAGATCTCGTGCCCGAGACCGATGGGCACGTCGGTACCGAAAAACCCTTCGGCCAGGTGCGGGTCCGAACCGCAGATCGCAGCGTAGACCACCTCGATCCGTACATCCTCGGGGCCAAGCTCCTGCGCCGGGAATGTCACGACGCCGATCGCTCCGCGCTCGTCAGGGTCAGCAGCATTCAGTCTGCCGATCTTGGTGACTGCCACGGTCTCCACGTCGGGAGCCCTGCCACCCTGCGTGCTCTGGTCTGTCAGCAGATCAGTCATCGTGCGCCGCCTTTCTCGCTCGGGGCGCGGTGGCCCACGACTTCCAGGGCCGCCTGCACGGTTGCGCTCAGGCCGTACCCGTGCTTGTCGCGCAGCTCGGTGTCCTCGCCGAAGCCGGCGAAAACCTGAGGGATGCCCAGGCGACGGAACGCGTCGAGCCGGACGCCGCGATCAACCAGGACATCCGAGATCTGTGAGGCCAATCCCCCATAAGCCAGATGGTCTTCCACGACGACGAACCGTCCGGTGTCCTCGGCGCATCTCAAGACCAATTCCTCGTCGAGGGGTTTGAGGGTGAACATGTCCACCACACGCGCGTTCACGCCGTGCTCCTTGGCGAGAATCTCCGCGGCTTCGAGCGCTTGCGCCACCGTTTCCCCGTGGGCAAACAGGGTCAGGTCGGTTCCTTCGCGCGCGGTGATGCCCTTGCCAATTTCGACCGTCACCGATCCGGGTTCGTAGACGACCTTGTCTTTCTTGCCGACGGCCAGCCGGATATACAGCGGACCGGTCATGGACATTGACTGTCGGAGCACCTCGCCCACCATCAGCGGATCGCCGATGGAGGTCACCGTCATATTCACCAGTGAGGTCATCAGCCCGAGATCCTCGACAGCGTAATGGGTAGACCCGCCGTTGCCGACGAGTCCGCCGTGCGTACCCACGATCTTGACCGGCAGATTGGGGTAGCAAACATCCGATCGCACCTGTTCCAGGGCACGCATGCTCAAGAACGGCAGCATTCCGGATACGACGGGGATGTTTCCTTCATTGGCCAGGCCGGCGGCAATACCCACACAGGCCTGTTCCGACAGACCGACATCAATAAACCGATCCGGATAGGCTTCCCGGAACTCGACGAGTGTCGCCCCGATATCCGGGGTGAGGACCCAAAGGTTGTCGTGGGTCGATCCGAGGTCCTTCAGCGTCTCACCGATCACCGTGCGCGATGACAGCAGTTCTCCGAAGGTGAAGGATGTGATGTCCTCGGCATTCTGCACCGGTGCTTTCTGAGTTGCCGTCGTCATCGTTGGTTTCCCTTTCGTTCCTGGGCCAAAGAGGCCAGCGCGCGTTCGAGGTCCTGTTCGTTAAGCGAGCCGGCGTGCCATGCGAGGTTCCGTTCCATGAAGTCCACGCCCTTGCCCTTGACGGTGTTGCAAACGATCACGGTCGGCACCGTGGAATCCGGATCGGGCAGCTGGTCGAAGGCCTCCACGAGCGAACTCATGTCGTGGCCGTCCACCTCCAGCACGTTCCAGCCGAAAGCCCTCCATTTATCCGGGTAGGGTTCTAGACGGACCCGCTCCTCGGAGAAGCTGGTCATCAGCTGCCGATTGCGATCGATGAAGGCCACGAGGTTGCCTAGATCATTCGACTGTGCCGCCAGGGCCGCCTCCCAGACCGAGCCTTCACCTGTTTCGCCGTCGCCCATCAGAGTGAAGACGCGATGTTGTTGCCCATTGCGCCGTGCGTGCAGGGCCATGCCGGTGGCCAGCGGTAAGCCGTGCCCCAGCGATCCTGTCGATACTTCAACGCCAGGCAGCTGCACCTTGCAAGGATGCATCCCGTAGGCGGAATCGAGCTGACCATAGGTGCCGACGATGTCGTCGTAGTCGAAGAATCCGCGCATCGCCATGGCGATGTACATGCAGACCGCGGCGTGCCCCTTGCTCAGCACGAACCGGTCGCGCTCCGGGTTCTTCAGGTCCTGCGGGTCAACCCTCATTCCGTATTGATAGAGCAATGTGAATATATCGGCGGATGACAAATCACCACCTATATGAACAGCTCCTTTGTATTCACCGCATAACAGAAGTAGTTTCTCGCGGAGCTCGTAGGCCAGCTCCTCCAGTTCATCCACGGTGACAGTCGGTCTTGAAATCGTTTCAACCATCGAAATCTCCCTTGAGGCGCCTCACTCGGAGTGCGACTTTGCTGAGATGTGAGTTAAGTCACTCCTCAGACTAGATCTTGTCAACGATTCTGTAAACCACTTTTTTCAGCGCCCTTGTCGCGTCGAACAGACATTGCTCTGACATGGGGGTTTAGGCGGAGTCGGCTCGAATGCTCCCCTCGAACCTAGTTGCAGAGACCGTAATACGGCCCACCCCCTTGACGCTACGCGACGGGTTTGATTCACTAAGTTGCAAGTGATGCGACTCACACATTAGCCCTTCGCTTCGCCCCGCACGTCGGCCGGCCTCGATTCGGCCGCCATGGCAGGAAACTGCCATTTACCCCTTGGTACCGATATATTTTTATGGCCCTTGAAAGGGAAATCATGTCTGCGATCATCACCCCGTTGTTCTACGGCGGTCAGGAACATAGCACCGAAGAGACACTGGATGTCAGAAACCCCGCCCGTCCCTCGGAAACCGTAGGTACCGCTGCGGCAGCCACACGCGAACAGGCCCTGTCCGCCGTCGCCGCCGCCAAGGAAGCGTTCCCCGCCTGGGCAGCGACGTCGGCCCAAGACCGCGCCGAAGCTCTGCAGGCCGCCGCTGGCACCATCATGGAAAACTCCGAGGAAGACGCTCGAGTCCTCTCCAGCGAGAACGGCAAGGTCGTCGGCGAGTCCACTTTCGATCTGATGGGCCTGCAGAAGCGCACCGAATTGGCTTGCGGTCTCGTCGATGATGTCGACGCCGTGGAGGTTCTCCCCGGACCTCCCACCGAGGTGCGGGTGAGCCACCAGCCCATGGGCGTGGTCACGATCATCGTGCCGTTCAACTGGCCGCTGGCTATTCTCGGCGCCTCCCTGCCGTATGCGCTGATGGCCGGCAACACCGTCGTCGTCAAGCCACCGCCCTCCACTCCCCTGGCGATGGCGCGCGTGCTGCAGCGCTACGCCGAGAAGCTGCCCGCCGGTGTGCTGAACATCGTGACGGGCCAGGACGCGGAGATCGGCGAGGCCCTCGTGTCCAATCCCGACGTCGCCAAGGTCTGTTTCACCGGTTCGGTCAACGGCGGCAAGCGCATCATGACAATGGCGGCGCAGAGCCTGACGAACGTGACCCTGGAGCTGGGCGGCAATGACGGGGTGCTGATCCTCGATGACGCCGAGTTCACCGAGCAGGGCATGGACCTGCTGTTCATGGGCATCTTCGGTACCACCGGTCAGGTGTGTATGAACGCCAAGCGCATCTACGTGCACTCATCGAAGAAGGACGAGCTGATCGCCGAGCTGACGAAGCGGCTGGAACAGGTGAAAATCGGGCCGGCGTCGGACCCAGAGACCACGATGGGGCCATTCCATCAGAAGGCCCAGCTGGAGTTCGTCGCCGAGCTGGTGGAGGAGGCCCGGGCGTCCGGAGCAGAGGTGCGCGAATTCGGCGAGCTCCCCAGCGGTGAGTGGACGGAGGGGTACTTCATGCGCCCGTCGCTGATCCTCGACCCCGACCCTGCGCTGCGGGTGGTCACCGAGGAACAGTTCGGACCCACTATTCCGATTCTGACCTTCGAGGATGTCGAGGACGGCGTCCGGATGGTCAACGACAGCCCCTACGGCCTGTGCAACAGTGTCTGGACAGCGAGCGAGGATCGTGCGATCGAGATCGGGAGCCGGCTGCAGTCCGGCTACGTCTTCCACAACACGCACGGTCCGGCACTGCTGGATCAGCGCGCCCCCTTCGGAGGGATCAAGCAGTCCGGCATCGGCCGCGAGATGGGGACCATCGGGCTACGCGAATTCCAGGAACCGCACGCGCTGGGTCTGCTCAAAGGCTGAGTCGTGCCGGTCTAGCTCTTGACTGCGCCGCCCGAATAGCGCTCGCCCTGCACCAGGGTGGTGTGCCATTCCAGGGCGGCGTAGTCGGTGAGGGCAGCGACCTGATCGATCACGGCGCGCAGACGTCCGGCGTCGTCATGGGCGTGCTTCCAATCGTGGGCGTACATGGGCTCCAGGTAATGCCCCTCGGTGTGGGAGAGGAACTCGACGAGCTCGGTGAGCAGCTCGCGCTGGCGCTCATAGAGGGGGCGACGATCCTCCGAGGACATCACGTAGGCGGCGGCGATGCCCTTCATGGTGGCGATCTCGATGGCGGTCTGCGGCGGGACCACCACGTTGGCGTTATGCCGGGTGAGCGGGTCGTTACCGTAGACCTCGCGGGTGGCGTCAAAGGCCGCCGTGCAGAATCGACCGATGAGCTGAGAGGTCATGTCCTTCAGTGCGGCGCGCGAAGCCCGGGAGCCGTCGGCGTCGGTCACCCAGACACGGGTGGTCTCCAGCCGCGCTAGGGCCGCTTCGATCTCCGCCGGATCGGTGTCGGGCAGATACCAGGTGCGGGTGGTCTCGATCGCCCGGCCCCGATGTTCGGAGCCGGTGAGCCACTGCAGCTGAAAATGTCCGGAGACAATCCCGTCCTCGACGTCGTGCACCGAGTAGGAGATGTCGTCCGCGAGGTCCATCACCTGGGCCTCCATGGACTGCCGGTGCGCGGAAACTCCGTGCCGGAACCAGTCGAACACCTCGGCGTCGTCGGTGTACACGCCGAACTTCTTGGAACGAGTGCCGTCGGCCTTCAGCGGAGCGTCTTCGCGCAGCCACGGGTACTTGCAGGCGGCATCAAGGGAGGCGCGTGTCAGGTTCAGCCCGGCCGAGGAGCCGTCGTCGAAGGTCTTCTTCGTCTCCAGACGGGCGAGCAGTCGCAGCGTCTGGGCGTTGCCCTCGAATCCGCCCATCGTCTCGGCGAGGGCGTCCAGTGCTTTCTCCCCGTTGTGGCCGAAGGGCGGGTGGCCGAGGTCGTGAGACAGACAGGCGGTATCGACGACGTCGGGGTCGCAACCCAGCGACCGGCCGAGCTCGCGCCCCACCTGAGCGACCTCCAGGGAGTGGGTGAGCCGGGTGCGGGTGAAGTCGTCGTCACCGGGCGAGACGACCTGCGTCTTGGCCCCGAGCCGGCGCAGCGCCGAGGAGTGCAGCACCCGGGCGCGATCACGCTCGAAATCGGAGCGGTAGGAGGACTTGGGCGGTTCGGGAAGCCAGCGTGCGCGGTCCCAGGCACCGTAGCCGGGGGTGACCGCGGGGCGGCCAGCATAGGGCGGTCGGCCTTCCGGACCGAAAAGGGTCTGCTGTACCGCTGAGCCGGGCCGCTGCTGGTCGCGCTCAGCCACCGGAGACGTCCAGCTCGGCTGCCTTGATCAGTTCCCGCTGGTTTTCGTTGAGCTCCTGCGAGTCCAGCCAGCCATAAGGCAGGTGCGGTTTCTTCGGGGACCCGGCGCGACCACGCGGACCTTCGACGTCGGCGCCCGGGTAGGGGGTGCTGCGATCGAGCTCGGCCAGCAGCTCGGCCAGCATGTTCAGGTCCATCACCTGGGCCAGGGAAGCGCGCAGCTCGCCGCCGACCGGGTAGCCCTTGAAGTACCAGGCCACGTGTTTGCGGATGTCGCGCAGAGCTTTGGCCTCGTCGCCGCCGAAGGTGTCCACCAGCAGCTCGGCGTGCCGGTAGAACGAGTCGGCCACGTCGCCGAGGCTGGGACGGAAGCGCTCTTCGGATCCGGTGAACGCGTTCTGCAGATCACCGAACAGCCAAGGGCGGCCCTGACAGCCGCGCCCGATGACCACGCCGTTGACCCCGGTGTACTCGACCATGGCGATCGCGTCCTCCGCGGACCAGATGTCGCCGTTGCCCAACACGGGCACCTCGGCGGGAAGCTCTTCGCGTAGCCGGGCGATGGAGTCCCAGTTGGCCTGGCCGGAGTAGTGCTGCTGCATGGTACGCCCGTGCAGGGCCACGGCAGCCACTCCCAGATCCACCGCGCGGCGGCCCGCTTCGAGGTAGGTCAGGTGGTCCTCGTCGATGCCGCGGCGCATCTTGACGGTGACCGGGATGTTCTTTTTCGACGCTTCCCGCACGGTGGCGGCCACGATGGAGGCGAACAAGTCGATCTTCCAGGGCAGGGCCGAACCGCCGCCGTTCTTGGTGACCTTGGGCACCGGGCAGCCGAAGTTCAGGTCGATGTGGTCGGCGTGGTCTTCCTCGACCAGCATGCGGACGGCGTCACGGGTGGTCACCGGGTCCACCGAGTAGACCTGAACGGAGCGCGGAACCTCATCCGGGTCGTGGTGGATGATGCGCATCGATTCCGGATTGCGCTCGACGAGCGCCCGGGCCGTCACCATTTCGGAGACGTAGAGTCCGCCCCCGTATTCGCGGCACAGGCGTCGGAAGGCGGTGTTAGTGATGCCGGCCATCGGGGCCAGCACCACGGGGACATCGATGGTGAGCGGGCCCAGCTTCAGCGGAGGCAGGGAGATCGTGGAGGAGCTGGCCCGCGGGTGTGCAGAACCCTCATCGGAAGCCGCGCCCTCGACACTATTCCGGGCATGCCGGACACCGGGCTGAGGTGGATGGTCGGCGGAATCGCGCACCGGAGTCTGGGAAAGAGTAGTCATACTGCCCTCGATTATCCCAGAAACCGGGCGGGACTCCTACCGCACCGCCGCTCCCTTGGGGAGAACGACGGTGCGGGCGGTCAGTTGCCCGACTCGGTCTCGTAGTCCACCTCGGGTTCGTAGCCCTCAGGCGTGACGGTGATGACGACGCGACGGTTCTGCTGTCGTCCTTCGTCGGTGTTGTTGGAGGCACGCGGGTGTTCCTCGCCCAGACCCTCCACGGTGATCGCTGACTCCTCCACACCGGCGTTGCTCACCAGCCAGTCGGCCACGGAGGCCGCGCGCTGTTCGGAGAGGTCCTGGTTGTCGTCGTAGGCGCTGGTGGCCACGTTGTCGGTGTGGCCCTCCACCGTCATCTCGACGTCGCCTTGCTCGACCAGCGCAGCCATGTCGTCGGCGACGGCCTGTAGCTCCTGACCGGCGGCGGAGCTCAGCTCGTGTGAGTCGGCGTCGAAGAGCACGTCACCTTCGGTGGTGTAGTAGACCTGCTCGTCGCGCTCGGCCTTGTTGGTGCCCTCGGCGTTGTCGAGCACGTACCCCGGCAACGACGCGCCTGGCACGGAGGCTCCGGGCACCGATTGGCCCGGGACGCTCATCCCGGTCAACGTATATCCGGGAATGAAACCGGCATCAGTGTTGGCCGGAGGTTGCGTGCGCGGGCCAGCGGTCAAGGGCCCCACGGTGATCGGACCGCGGGTGATAGGGCCGCGCGTCACCGGCGCCACCACCCGCCCGCTGGCTTCGCTCTCATCGATCTGGCACACCTGCTCCGCCCGAGCGCCGTCTTGCTCGACTGCCTCTTTGGACAGCTCGTCCTGGACCAGCGCCTCGTTCGTGCCACCGCCGGGCAGCTCGACGGCAGGAATCTCCCGGCTGGGAACGCGGTATCCCGGAATGTAGGAACCGGAGATCTCGACGGCGGGCAGGCAGCCACCGGGCGCGTCGTACTCGATGATGCATCCGGCCTGCGCCACCCGCTCGGGGACCATGACGGCGGGGGCGCCGGGGATCTCGATCTCGCCGTCATCGGTCTCGACCGTTTTGGGGTCCGCCCCGGCGCTGATCTCCGACTCCTCGATCACCTGGTCTTCGAGCCAAGTCACCGTGGCCGTCTCGGATTCTTCCGCCTTCTTTCACACCTCGAACTCCACCGGGTCGTCGATCTCGGCAACGAGGGCGCCGTCATTCTCGGTGGTGGCGGAGGGTGCCTCGTCGGCCCCATCCTGCGCCGCAGAGTCTTCGGATGCTGCCGCCGAGGGTGAGGCACTGCCGTCGGTGAATCCCGCGGGCTCGGAGCCCGAGGAGCAACCAGCCAGGGTCAGTGCGGCAACGGCGGCGAGCCCGGCGACCCGCACGGCAAGCGGCATCGTGCGATGCGCAGCATGACTGGTGGATTCGGGGATCATCTCGGTCTCCTTCACGTCTGTTCAGTACGCCTCAGCGCGCTGCGCCTTAGTTGTAGCGGATTTCCACGCGACGGTTCGCCGCATAGGTGGAGGGGTCGTCAGGGTTCTCGCTGACGGCCGGATCGGTGTCGCCGAAGCCCTCGACGTCGAGCTCCAAGTCGGAGCGCACCGAGGACAGCGCGTCGGCGACGGCCTGAGCGCGCGCTTCGGAGAGGCTCTGATTGTCGTATTCGTGATCCTCGGGCATCGGGTTCGAGTCAGTGTGGCCGTGCACCTGCACGGAGGCGCCGTCGGGAATTTCCTCCACGAGCTTCTCGATCCGCGAGGTAGCACTGTCGGGAAGGTCGGCCTTCATGGCGACGAAGAGGATATCGGCCTGCAGGACAATCACGTCCTCCTCGCTGCTCTCTGCCTCCCCGAGGGATTCGATGGAGTCCTCAATGGAGAACTGGGTGATCGAGTCGGCCAGGACCTTCTCGGTGATCGAGTCGGCCAGGACCTTCTCGGTGATCTCGAACTCCAACTCCGGTGGCTGCAGCGATTCATCCGCGGCAGCCGGGCCAGCGAGCAACAGGCTCAGGCCGAGGGTACTTGCGCCGCCGAAAGAGAGCGCCTTCTTCTTCATGTCGGGACGCATCAGGAATCATCCTCCGACGCAGCGTCCTCCGAGGAGGCGTCCGTTGCAGTGTCCGCACCGGAGCCATCCTGTGCGATCTGTACGTCCTCGAATTCGGGCGCGTTGGGGAGCGCGACGTTGATAGTGTCGATGTCGTCCTGAGGCGGGGCGAAGTTCGCCCAGTAGGCCTGGGTCTCACCGGAGGCGAGATCAACCTGGGCATTCGGGCTGCCCCACACGCCAGGGGAATCCCACAGCGCTGAGTTCCTGAGAATGTCGTAACGTTTGAGATTCTCCCGGTCGTAGAGCGCCGGCGCCACCATCGAGTGGTTCCTAGAGTGCAACTCCCAAAGGTTGTATTCCCCGGAGGCTTCAAATTCTGGGGTGTAGGTCAGCAGTAGCTCCATCGAGTTCTCACGGACTTTCAAGTGGTGCAAGCCCACTGTCATGGTGCCCTCAACGTCGCGGGAATCGATTGGGTAAGTCACGGTCTCAATGGCGGCCTCGGGGTCAATGAGGCTCTGCTCGCTTTGTCCCGGGGATGACTCCTCATGAGAATTGGAGACGGATACGTCGTCGGAAGCCCCAGTATTGTCCGTGGGCTCGGCGGTCTGGTCGGCTCGCTGCGTCGAGTCGGAGGAGTCCGCTTCGGTGAACCCGGCCGGTTCGGAATCGGTGGAGCAGCCGGTCAGCAGCAGCGCGAGCACCGCAGTCCCGCCGAAGAGTGAAGTACGAAGAGATGAGCTACGCATCATGTGTGCCTTTCTACTGAATTCCCGTGGCGATGAGTGTCTGTCACCTATGAGTCGTGCGGGTGGAAGAAAAAGTTGCATTCGGACCAGAAGTTTTTCTGACCACTATTCGACCACCCGAATGTGGTGGCGAGTTTCCAGCTCCGGACCACCGGGAACCCGCGCGCGGAGCACCACCACAGTGTCGCCGGCCGAGGTGGCGGTGAGCGTGGTTTCCGTCTCGTCAGCGACAGACCGGCCCGTCGGCAGGGACCAGGCCCAGCTGTCCACGCCGTCAGTCTCGGCGGTCAGGGTGACGACCTCCCCCACGTGGACTTCCTGCGGTCCGGAAATCGCGATGGACGCACCGTCGGCTTCGGCCACCGGCGCGTCATCGCCACCCAGGCTCACCCCGATGACGACGCCGATCACCAGAGCGAGGACGGCGAGCGCGCCAGCCACGATGGACATCAAGCGCCAGCGACGCCCGCTCCCCCGGGCCGGCGATCCGGCCTGTTCTTCCGGGACCGCACCGGTCGCGGACTGCGGAGGCGATGACGGTTCAGGGGGTGCGGGGCGCAGGGCGTCCTCGATCTCGGCCAGCCACGCGGTGATGGTCTGAGGTCGTCGCTCCGGTTTGGTCTGCATGCCATGGCGGAGCGCCCGGGTGAACGCGCCGGGCAGAGCCGAGCCCTCGGTGAGCCAGGCCAGCAGCGCGCTAGCGGCCCAGATGTCGGCGCGGGTGTCCACGAGCCCCGGTCCGGACTGCTCTGGTGGACGGAACCCTGAGGTGCCACCCGAAACGGTGAGCCCGGAATTCAGCGCCAGGTCCTTGCACATCCCCAGGTCGGCCACCAGCAGCCGCTCATCGCTGGTGACCAACTCGGTTGCAGGGGCGAGCCCGGGGACGGGGACGTCTTCGTCGTATCCTTCGGCACCATAGTCACTGGTCAGCAGCAGGTTGCCGGGGCTGAGATCACGGTGCACCAGCTGGGCGCGGTGCACCGCATCCAACGCAGCGGCCAGGGGCCGAGCCACCGAGAGCACATCCTGGGCGCTGGCTCGCCACCCCCGCGAGCGCAGAGTGTGGACCCGTTCGGCCAAGGAGCCGCGATCGGCATATTCCAGCACCAGGTAGGGCTGCTGTCGGGCCGACTCGCCGATGTCGTGCACGGTGACCACGTGGCGGCTGGCGACCTTGCGCAGGCTGCGTCCCTCGGCGATGAAGCGCTCCCGGATCTCCGGGTTCAGGGAGTGGTTTTCGGCCAGGATCTTCACCACGACGGTGTCTTCGAGCAACTCATCCGCCGCCCGGTGCACGGTGGCGAAGGAGCCTACGCCCACGACGTCCTGCATCCGGTAGCGCCCCAGCTCCGCCGTCATGCACGCTCTCCGTCGGTTTCGCGCAACCGTGCGGCCACCAGGGCACGGCCACGATTAATCTGGGCCTTCACGGTGCCGGTGGGGCGCTGGAGCTTCTCGGCGACCTCGGCGTAGCTGTGGCCTTCGATGTCGCGCAGCACCAGGGCGTCGCGGTAGAGCTCGGGTAATTCCTCGAGGATCTGGCGCACGGTGGCCCGGGTGGCGATGATCGAGCTCATCCGGGCCGCCGGGGCCACGTCGTCGTCGAGGGGTGCGGTGGAGCGCTGGCGGCGCAGGTGGTCGACCACCCGGTTTCGCACGATGGTGTGCACCCAGCTGGTGACCTTGCCGCGCCCGGTGTAGGAGTCGATCGAGGAGGCAATAGAGATCAAAGCGTCCTGGCTGACATCGTCGACCGCGCTGTGGTCCAGCAGCGCGGCACCGGCGAAACGGCGGATCACCCCCGAGGCGTCGAGGGTCTCCAGCAGCACGTCCAGCGCCAGCTGCCGCGCGCCCGGTTCGAGAGGCAAGTCGCCGCGGTCCCCGGCACGGCCGGCTAGCGCGGCCAACACGTCGTCGAGCTCGTCAGTGCCTAGCGCATCATGGGCGAGCTCGCGCACGACGACGGCGTCATTCTGGTCGAGGGCGCGGTGAACGGCATCGAGGCGTGGGCTGGTCACCCAGGCAGTCTAACCAGAGCCGGGTCCGCGGTGCCCCGTTTCAGGAACGGAGATGCTCGGATGACTTCGGCCCGGCGGGATCTTCGGCGGAGTCATCGAGGTGCTCTTCCAACAGGGACACCCCCAAAGCGGGTGCCGTTTCGACCTCATCCGCGGTTTCCCGTAGCCCGTGGCAGCGCAGCACCCCGGCCAGGATCGTGAGGGCGAGCGCCACGGCCCACCACAGCAGTAGCCATCCCACGGCCGAGCCGACACCGTATCCGCCGCCGGCGATCAGTGAGCGCACCGCATCCACGAGGTGGGTCATTGGTAGCCAGGAATGCACGGCCTGGAAGAACGGTGCGGCGGTTTGCACCGGGTAGGTGGCACCGGCGGCGGCCAGCTGCAGCACCAGAAGGATCAGGCCCAGGAATCGCCCCGGGCTGCCGAGAATGGCGACGAGAGCTTGGTTGATGCTGACGAAGACCAGACTGCCCAGCAACATCACCCCGAGGAGACCCCACGGGTTCACCGCCTCGATGTCGAGTCCGATGCGCAGCATGGACCACACCAGGATCGCCTGCACCAGACCCATCATCAGCCCTGGAATCAGGCTCACCGGCCCGACCAACCAGGAGGGCAGACGGGACTGAATAGCTCGCGTTCGCAGGGCCGGGAACATCAAGTAGAAACTCAGCCCGCCGATCCACAGCGCCAGCGGCACAAAGTACGCCGCCATGCCGTGGCCGAAGCTGGGCACTTCATTGGCGCGATTCATCGACGCCGATACCGGATCGGCGGCCACCGTGGAGAGATGTGCTGAATCATCCGAACGGTAGGAAGGGATCTCGCTGGCGCCGTCGTCGAGTCCGGTGTGCAGCTCGTCGGCCCCGGAGTTCAGCTCGTTGAGCCCGGAACGCAGGTCCGTTGCTCCACCCTCCGCGACGCCCAGGTTTTCGGCCAGACTCGCGCTGCCGGCCGCCAGCTGGTCGGCCCCGTTGGCGAGGGTGCTCGTGCCGTGGGCCAGCTCGCCGGCACCGGAGGCCAAGGTGGTCGTGTTCTCGGCAAGCTCACCTGTCCCAGCGGCTAGTTGCGACGAGGCATCGTCGGCTGCATCCGCGCCGGTGCGTAGCTCGCCGAGTCCGGCACTGAGATCTGATGCGCCCGTGAGGAGGCGGTTCGTGCCTGCGGCCAGTTCGGTGGAGCCGGAATCGGCCGCGCTGAGCCCGTCGGTCAAGGTGGTTAGCCGTTCGCGGATCGGGGACACCAACTCGTCAAGGTTCTGAGTGTTCTCGGTGATCTCACGAGCCCCGGCCTGCACCTGATCGACCCCGGTGGAAACGGTGCCCACGCTCTCGACCAGCTGTCCGGTCGAGGTGCGCACCCCTGCCAGGCCGGTGCCGGAAGACTCGGTGCCGAGCACCTCACCCACGCCAGCGTCGACGTCGCGCAGCCCGGAGGCGACCTGGTCGGCGCCGGAGATCAGCTCTGCACGTTCTGGCTCCGTGAGGGCGTCCCAGTTCTGCAGGCCGACGGCCAATTCGTCCGCCGTCGTCGACAGCGTCGAGGTCTGCTCCTGGACCTGCTGCGCCGCCGAGGTCGCCGCGGCGGCCCGTTCGTCGGCTGCGGTGCCGGCGGAGGTGACGGTGTCGAGATCGTCACGGATCTGCCGGTGGCCCTCGACCAGCTGGTTTCCGGAGTCGGCGAATTTTTGTGCCTCCTCGACGAAGCCGTCGAGGGTGTCCGGAAGTCCGGAGACCTCGTCATTGATCTGCCCGAGACCGGAGGACAATTGCTCAGCCGCATCGTTGGCTTCGGAGGCCCCGTCGCGCAGCGTTTTCGCACCCGCATCGGCATCGCTCACTCCCTCGGCGAGGGTGCTCAGTCCGCCGGAGAGCTCGGAGGCACCGCCGCGTAATTGCTGCGCACCGTCATCGAGGGCGGAGCTGCCGGTGGCCAGTCGATTCGCGCCGTCCTGGGCCTCGTGCGCACCGGCGGCCAGATCTGCGGCACCGGAGGCCAACGTGGAGGCGCCACTGCCCAGCTCGTTCAGTCCCACCACCAGGTCGGCGGAGCCATCGTGTGCGGTCGATGTGCCGTTGGAGAGCTCAGCGGCGCCGTCGGCGGCGTCGGAGACCTGGTCGTGAATGGTGGTGAATCCGACATAGATGGTGTCGAGGTACTCCTCGGAGATCTGTGAGCGCACCGTGTCGGCCACGACCCGGCCCACGCTGCTGGCCATGTTGCCGGCAATGAGGTTGGTTCCGTCGTTCGTGGTGATGTCGAGCTGCGAGGCCAGCGCGTCCTTCGGGTCGTCGGCACCCAGGGATGCCGCGGCCGCAGAGAAATCCTCCGGAATGGTGAGCACCGCGTAGACCTCGGCCTCGGCGAGCGCCTCGGAAGCTTCATCGGCCCCCATGACCGACCAGTCAAAATTCTGCGACTCCTCCGAGTCCAGCAGCTCGGTGGTCAGGTCGTCGCCCAGGGTCAGAGTGGTTGGCTCGGAGTCTGAGCCCGTCGACGATGACTGTTCCGCGGGCTCGTCCAGATTGACGATGGCCGCCGGAATCCGATCGAGGCGGTCCATGGGGTCAGCGTTGGCCCAGGTCAGGGCACCAGCGTAGATCACCGGCACCAGCGCGATGCCAGTCAGCACCACCACGGTCTTGATCCACGCCGAGGCAGGGATGGTTCGAAGTTTCGCGAGCATCAGCGATAGTCTCCTGCATTCAGATCGGTGCTGTCTCGGTTAATTCCAGTGGCGTCGAACAGCAGGGCTGTCAGAATCAGCATTTCCTGCTCGATGGCGCTCTCGAGGTCGGCGGGGCTCAGCTCGGCACAGGTGACCTGTTGCAACCAAGCTCGCGCCTGCCACACGATTCCCGCGGCCAGAAATTCCGCACGCTGTTCCGGGGTGACCGGCCCGCTGGCCGAGCGCAGTGACTCCCCCAGCGGCGAGTAGTTCACGAGGCGGTCGGCGAGCAGTAGGGTCACTTCATGACTGAGCAGCTCCGGCGAGGCCTTCAACGCGGTCAGGTAGTACCGGCCATCCGAGACCAGCTCGGTCAGCAGGGTGCGGAAGGTGCGCGTCATGAAATCGGACCACGACGCTTGAACCCCGGCATCTGCTGCACGCTCAAACATCGCCGTCATCCGGGTCATCGCCGAAGCGCGCAGCAGTTCCGCGACATCGGCGAACTGCTTGTAGAACGTCGGACGCGAAACCCCCGCACGGCGCACCACATCGGTAACGCTGATCTGCTCCAGCCCTGCACCGGAGGCAATCAGCTCATCCACCGCCACAATCATGGCGTCGCGGGATCGTTGCAATCGGATATCCACTGCCATCTCTGCAGCTCGCGTCATGCCCTGGTGATCCATCGGTTCGACCGACATTCACTCCCCCTGCTTTACACCTGTCAATCACTTACAGGTGTAAAGAATACAACCACTGCTCGGTCGACGCCAAGTTGCACTTCGGCATGGGAATACAGTTCAGTTTTGAACAGTTGGGATGAGCATGACTGAGACCCCCAAAAAGCTGGGATTCCTGAATTTCGGCCACTGGAATCACGTGCCCGGCTCCCACACCCCGGACGCCGCCGCGACCCTGAACGACCAGATCGAGATGACCGTCGCTGCAGAGGAGGTCGGGCTCGACGGCGCCTGGATCCGCTCCCACCACTTCCAGGACATGCTCTCGGCCCCGTTCCCCACCCTGGCCGCGATGGCGGCCCGGACCTCCACCATTCACCTCGGCACCGGCGTCATCGATCTGCGCTACGAGAACCCGCTGTATTTCGCAGAGGAAGCCGCCACCACCGACCTCATCGCCGGCGGCCGACTCGAGTTGGGCATTTCGCGCGGTTCACCCGAGGCGGCCCGCGATGGGCAGCACCAGTTCGGCTACGATCTTGAGCCCGGTCAAACCTGGTCACAGCTCGCCCAACAGCGCGGCCTGCGGATCCGTGAGGCGCTGGCCGGCACCCCCGTCGCCCATGCCGACCCGTCCTCTGGATGGGCGCCACATGGTGTCGAGCGACTGAACGTCCAACCTCAGGCGCCGGGGCTGCTGAACCGACTGTGGTGGGGCTCCGGCTCCACGCCCTCGGCTGTTGTTGCAGGTCAGCAGGGCTACAACATGCTTTCCTCTACCCTGCTGTTGCAGGATGATGGGCGCCCCTTCCACGTCCAGCAGGCAGATCAGATCGCTCGTTACTTGGAGGCGTACGGCGAGTCCGGTCATGGCACCGGCGGCAAGACTGCCGTCACTCGATCTATGTTCCCGATCCGAACGGCCGAAGATGAGATGCGTTTCGGACGACGGCGGGAGCTCTCCGATTCCTCTGGCTTCCTAGATGGCAGCCCGGCCCGTTCGGGGCCGACCTATACGGGCACCGTGGAGCAGCTGGCCGAGATGCTCAGCAAGGACGAGGCCGTGAAGTCTGCCGACTGGGTGTTGTTCGCCAACCCCAATCAGCTCGGCGTCGAGTTCAACCGGCACCTTTTCGAGGGCTGGGTGGAGGTGTTCCGGCTGCTGGGCTGGAAATAGTTCCCGACAACTCCGGCCCGTGCTCAGCGGCGGCGGGCCACGACGATGTATTCGACGCTGTCTTCCACGACTGGACCGCGGGACCAGTCACCAAAAAGGCGCTCGACGACGAACCCGGCCCGCTCCAGTGGTTCGATGAGTCGGCCGAGCGGGCGGAACCGCAGCGTCTCCAGATCCTCGCTGCGCGTTCCGTCCGGATACTCGCTCACCCCGCGGTGCGTCTCGAGGATGCCGTCGGGATCTGTGTCGTCCACGGAGACCGATTCGACCCAGGAGGTGAACTGGCCGCCGTCCGGGTGTGGATAGCTGTTGCGGGTGCGTTCGGGAGTCCAGCGTTCCCAGGCCCGGTCCTCGGGGTTGCGGCTCTCGAAAACGAGTCGCCCACCGGGGCGCAGCGCCCGATGAGCCTGCTCTGCCAGAGCCGTCCAGTCCTCGTGCTGTAGGAAGTACTGGGCCACATGCCCGGTCATCACCGCCAAGTCCGCATTCGAGGAAGGTGCGTCCTCGGCGTAGCCCCGGATCCAGGTCACTGCGTCTCCGCCGGCACGGTGTCGGGCGACCTCCAGCATGGCTTCGGCAGGATCGACGCCGGTCACCCGCAGCCCCAGCCCAGCGAATTCAACGCCCAGGGCTCCGGTGCCGCAACCAATATCCAGGACGCCGAAATCGGGGTTACCGTCGCTGAGCTCCTGGGCCAGGGCGAGGTAGAAGTCGACGTCCCACCGCCCGCTGTTCTCGACGTCGTACGTCCGGGCGACACTCGTTCGCTCATAGGCACTGTTATCCATGTGCTCCACAGTAGTGACGATTGCTTATCGTGTCCTATCGAACGGGCAGACTTGAGGCATCGATATCTCTGTTGAGCGGAAGGACACCTCATGAAGGGTGGTGGAGGAGGCGGCGGCGGTTGCTTCGGCATCTTCATCGCGATGGTGCTGCTCGGGCTGCTGATCCAGTACTGGTACATCGTGCTCGGGCTCATTGTCGTGGGTATCGCGATCTGGGGCTTCATCGCGTGGCAGGACTCGGCACAGCAGAATGAGAACCGTCGACGCCACTGGGCCAAACTAGACCACCGGTTCCAGGCGCTGTGCACCCATGTGGGCCAGCATGAAGCAGACCCCCAGCGCGCACTGGCGACCCCGGCCTGGCTCGATGAGTCGAATCCCCTGGTGCGCTCCTATGCCACCGCCGTGGCCGATGCTCAGCAGCGGCGCCAGGAGATCGCCTACGACAGCAGGTACACGATGTCCGCGGTGGCACCATCGCGCGTCTCAGAGGCACAGCTGGGCGCCTTCGAGAAGGTGGTCGATCAGTTGGCCGAGTCGTTCGAGGAGATCGACCAGGCGCTGCGACTCACTGGCTGGGCGCAGCACGACCACCGCGGAGCACCGCATCCACAGTTCCTGCTCGACCAGCGCTGGGGAGAGCCGGCGATCCTCCCGGCGCGGGTCATTCTTGACGGCGCCCACGGTCAAGACAATGTGCGCCGGTTCCTTGACGACGCCTACCCCATCAATCGCGCCGACGCCCTGGCAACCCTAACTGCCCACGGTATTGGCAGGCTGGCGGGCGGCCGCACCCTGCCCACGGTGATCGCACAGTACGCCGTCGAGGATGCTGACGGATTTCTGTGGCCACAGTGGGTCGACGTCGACAACTGGGGTGTGCACCGCACCTTCGGCCCCGAAGCCGACCTGACCGTTTTCGACGCCGCCTCGGTCGAGATCGCGAACGCCATCTGGGGAATGCTCGACGGCACCAGCATGACGGAGCAGGAAATCGGAGAGGGCCTGGTGGAGCAGCTGGGTCTCACCGACTTCCCCGATGCCATCCCCCTGACTCGACGTCGCGGGGACTCATTAGTCCGGCGCACGGCGCTCTGGAACCGGGTGGTCACCGAGGCGGTGCACACCGGGTTGCTCACCGAACGGCTGCAGCGCGGCATCGACGGCACCATCGGCCGAGGTCGGCGCAGCTGGCCTCCCACCTATCGGACATCCAGCTAACACTGTGGCTGGACATCACAGTCCGACAATATCCATTCTCGGCGAAAACAAGAGATCACCCAGTGTTGCGGCACGATGCGCCATCTTGTTCAATGACGTACATGTCTACCCGAACCAAGAAGAGAAATCGTTTCGTCTCAGCTGCTGCCGCGATCGTCGTCGCCGGTGCTCTGATGCTCAGTACGGGAGCACCGGCCTCTGCAGATAATATGCGCGAGCATTGGTATGGAAAGAACTACGTCTCTTGTCTTGTTCAGAGCAACGTTCAGCATACGAAGTTTGCCCGTCAGTTCCACAATGCCTATATCAGCAAGAACTGCTTCAAGTTGAAGAGCGGCTCAGACTGGCATTACGCGACTCAATTCCGTTTCGGTTCTCCGAAATAACGACTCCGGCGCCCAATCTCGTGACCTCTCGTTGCTAACCTTAGAGGGACATCTGCACGCGCACGGCTTCGCCGGGTGAGAAGGGACGGCATCGAGGAGCATGGAACTCTGGCTCATCCCGCTGCTCATCGCGTTCGCCGTCATCCTGGGATGGGGGTCACTCACCACGATGAACCGCAGAAAGCTCACCGATCGGCAGCAGCGCTGGCGGGAACTGGATCGCCGTTTCGACCAGATCACCATGGAGTCGACTCAGGTGGAGACCGATCCGCAGCGCGCACTGGCCGCTCCCGGATGGCTGGATCGGTCCAATCCCCTGGTGCGTGGCTTCACCAGCACCCTGCGGCGTGCCCAGCAGCGACGCCTTGAGCTGGAGCGCAACACCACCGCGGCCACGACGCAGCAGCAGAAGAAGGTGCAGAAGGCCCTCGGGTCCTCTTCGGACGCGGCGTCCTCGCTGGCGCCCACCGAGGAAGAGATCGACCGCTATGAGCTCGTCGTCGAGCAACTCGAGGACGCCTATGCGGAGACGGACCGCGCGGTGCGGCTGACCGGGTGGACCCGTCCCGGTGACCACCGGCTCCCGCACGCGCAGTTCATGCTCGACCATCGCTGGGGACGTCCCGCCGTGTACCCGCATCTGCCGGTTCTGGAGGATCAGGGCGCCGAGGCAGCGCTGAAGTCTTTCCTGGACGCCACGTTCCCGGTGCACCGGGACTCCGTGATCACCGCGGTGCGGCACCAAGCCAGCGCCCACGGGGTAACGAAGCGCGCACAGAAGGCCCTGGAGCAGCTGGTGAGCACCCAGCGCTACCGGGTCGATCAGGAGGGATTCCTCTGGCCGACCTCGGTGAGCCGCGAGCAGTGGGGCGCGTTCCGTACGTTTGGCCGC
This sequence comes from Micrococcaceae bacterium, assembly GCA_052084925.1. Taxonomy (GTDB): domain Bacteria; phylum Actinomycetota; class Actinomycetes; order Actinomycetales; family Micrococcaceae; genus CmP2. The sequence continues at coordinate 212,398 of JBQDEV010000002.1, read as the reverse complement.
AGCGCGGATCTTTCGCTCCACGACGTGCCGACCCTGGAGATTGCCAACGCCGCCTGGGTGGTACTGGGGCCGGACCGGGAGTTGGAGGAGGACGAACTGCTCGTCCTCGTCTCGGAGCGGCTCGAGGTGAACCTGAACGCAGGACCCGGGTGGGCCCAGAGCCTGAACGATGGACTGTCGAAGGGGATGAAGTCTCTTCCGGCGTCGATGCAGCGCATGTTCGGGGATTCCGTGCCGACCGGGCTGTTCGGCTCATCGAGTGGTCGGCGCCTGGAGGAACGGTTGCAGCAGGGGCTGCATGAGGGTCTGGTGTCTGGGCGCCTGCAACGTCAGGTGACGGGGAGGATCGCACGGCTACGCACCGGCTGGCCCACCACCTACCGCTGAGCAGTTGAGTCTCTCAGAGCCGCTCGATGATGGTGACGTTGGCCTGGCCCCCACCTTCGCACATGGTCTGCAATCCGAACCGGCCGCCCGTGGATTCCAGGGTGTGCAGCAGGGTGGTCATCAACCGGGCTCCGGTCGCGCCGATCGGGTGCCCCAGCGCGATCGCGCCCCCACGCGGATTCACCTTCTGAGGATCGGGCTGTAGCTCTTGCTGCCACGCCAACACCACGGCCGCGAAAGCCTCGTTGATCTCGATGACGTCGAAATTATCGATCGACATGCCCGTCTTCTCCAGCGCGTACCGGGTCGCCCGGATCGGGGCGGTGAGCATCGCCACCGGGTCGTCGCCGCGGGCCGAAAGGTGATGGATTCGGGCCCGCGCCGTCAGCCCGTGCTCTTCCACGGCGCGTTCCGAGGCGATCGCGAGCACCGCCGCGCCGTCGGAGATCTGGGATGCGGAAGCCGCCGTGTGCACTCCCCCGGGACGGATCGGCTCCAACTGCGCCATTTTCGCCAGGTCCGGTTCCCGTGGCCCCTCATCTGTGTGAGCCTCACCGACCGGAACGATCTCGTCGCGGAACACCCCCGCCGCCTGGGCTGCTAGGGCACGGCGGTGCGATTCCACCGCGTACTCCTCCACCTGGGCGCGGGTGAACTCCCAGCGCTCGGCGATGATCTCCACGCCCCGGAACTGCGAGATCTCCTGGTCCCCATAGCGCTCCTGCCAGGCAGTCGAGCCGGTGAACGGGGTCGGGAAGCCCTGGTCCTTCATGATGACGTTGGCCGATCCTAGTGGCACCGTGGACATGGCCTGCACCCCGCCGGCTACCACCAGATCACTGGTGCCCGACATCACCGCCTGGGCTGCATAATGCACCGCCTGCTGGCCGGATCCGCACTGCCGGTCGATCGTGGTGCCGGGAACGCCTTCCGAGCCGCCGGCGGCCAGCCAGGCGTTGCGGGCGATGTCGAAGGACTGTGGACCAATCTGATCGATGCACCCGAGGATGACCTCGTCATAGTCGTCGGTGTGGACACCGATGCGCTCAATCAGCGCCCGGATCGGCACCGCAGCCAGGTCCAGGGGGTGGACCTGCGACAGGGCGCCCTTGCGGCGGCCCACCGGGGTTCGCACTGCATCAACAATGTAAGCTGCTTGGCTCATGACGACTCCTTGACCGGAAACGATGTGGGTCCTGCACTGTGATCCACACTACTCGGGGTCACAAAGATCGCGCGATGCTTATCGTGTCCCCTTTTGAGAAGACGCCTCGGAAGCGTCTTCGGGAGCCTGGAGTTCAATTTCTTCCGCGGTCTGCCAGTGCGGTCGGGCCTCGTCGTCTTTGGCCACCGCTTTAGCGACGACGACGGCGATTCCGGTGGTGATCGGGATTGCCAGCACCAGCCCGATCGAGCCGATCAGGATCCGCACCACTTCCTCCACCATTTCCCCCGAGGTCAGCGTCTCCAGCAAGGAACGGTCGTACAGGGAGATCACCATCAGGGCCGGCATGGCCGCCCCCGCGTAGGCGAAGGCGATGGTGTAGACGGTGGAGGCGATGTGGTCGCGGCCGATGCGCATGCCCGCGGCGAACAAATCACGCGGTGAGGTTTTCGGGTTCGCGGCTTGCAGTTCCCACACCGCCGAGGACTGGGTGATGGTGACGTCGTTGAGCACACCCAGCCCGGCAATCAGCAGACCGCACAGCACGATCCCGGAGAGCCGGACCTCGGGAACCACCGACGCCAGGATGTAGGAGTATTCCTCCCCCAGCCCGACCAGATAGGCAGCTTCTGTGCCCCACAGTGCGAGCAGGGCGGTGAGCCCCAATCCGAGCAAGGTGCCCAGTAGCGCCGTCGTCGTGCGCAAGGAGAAGCCGTGAGCGAAGTAGAGCACCACCACCATGATCAGGCAGCAGCCCACCAGCCCAACCCATAGGGGCGGACCCCCCTCGAGCAGCGACGGGATCATGAAGCCGAAGATGACGGTGAAGGAGAGCACCAGCCCGACGATCGAGCGCAGTCCGCGCCAGCGGGCCACCGCCAGCACCACCAGGGCGTAGAGTCCGGCGAGTAGCGCCACCGGCATGGTGCGCTGGAAGTCGACGAACACCGCCTCCTCGTACCCCTCGATCTCCGAGAGACCGTTGAGGGTGATCACTCGCAACCGGTCCCCGGCCTCCACGTCCATGGAGGCGGTGATGTCCGGGGGCACCTCCACATAGGCCTGGTCGTGGGCGTCGTCGGGTAGATCGGCGCTCTCGTCGAGTTGCACCACCGCGTAGATGCACGAGAGTTCGGTGCCATCGGGCATCTGCGTGGTGGTGCCTTCGGAGGTGTCGAGCACTCCGGTCTGACCGGTACAGTCGCGCGGCAGGGTGTCGGTGACGGTGGCGTTGACCATGCTGAACCCCTCGGCCGTGCCGTAGGGGTTGTCCAGCGAGAGCTCCTGGTAGGACCCGGAGGGCCACAGCGCGATCATCGCCCCGATGAGCAGCACGGTCAGCGGTGCGAGAATGGCGGTGAGGGCCACCGTGACCCGACGACGCGAGGACCGGCTCCCGCCGAGCAGGCGGTCGGCCGAGGGACCAGCGGGCAGCCCGTGCCCGTGGCCCTCATGGCCGTGCTGGTCCTCGTCCCGCTCAGGCATCGGTGGCGAGGATCCTGGTGGTCAGTGCCTCCCGGGCGTGGCCGGTGTGCAGCAGGCCCTCGATGATGGGCAGCAGCGGGACCATGGACTCATCGACCTCCAGCTCCACCGGATGCTGTGCGGTGAGCATGCCCAGCAGGCTCGCCAGGGCGAACTGTGCCTCGGCCTCGGCGAGGTCCGGGTTCCAGCCCAGCAGCACCTCAGTGACGTGCTCGTCGTCGCGCAATGCCGAGTAGGACACCGCGAACGAGAGGATCCGCCCACCCTCGTGCTGGGGGCGGTCGCGCAAGACCACCGCTCCCCCGGCCCCGGTCTCCGGGGCCAGCAGCAGCTGCTGGATCCGCCCCAGGGACACCTGCGTCGGATCCCACGCATGGGTGGCCTCATAGAAGCGCTGCACCATGCCCGTCAGTTCCACCGAACCGGTGGCCAGGTCCTGCAGCTGCAGTCCGTCCTCGGTGAATTCGGGCACCGCCAGCGAGCCCGGCCCCACCACAATCCGGCGCGAGGTCTGGATCGGAGCGAAGCCGTGCGTCGTCAGGAACCCCGACGACGCTTCCGAGGGCTCGGCGAACCGGGCCTTCAGGGCGGAGGGCACGTCGACCGAGGTGGCGGAGATCTCCTCTCGCAGCGCACTCAGCAGGCGGGTGGCGATCCCCCGACGCCGTTCAGCGACGGCGGTCTCCGCGTAGAACCAGAGTCGCTGCGGGTGCACGGCCGAGGCGTAAACGACCGCCGCGGCGACCGGCACGCCGTCGTCCTCAGCCACCAGGCAGCGGGTGAAGGGCTTCTCCGATTCTTCCCGCAGCATGGCCCGATCCTGGTGCTGTTGCGGGTTCTCGGCGTCGCCGAAGATCTCCAGCAGGCGCAGGTCGTCGCCTTCCTGCCAGCGGCGCAGCTCGATGCTCATCGGCTCAGGCGCTCCGCCAGCCAGCCGCGCACCTGGGTCAGCCCCACGCGCTCCTGGTTCATGGTGTCGCGCTCACGGATGGTCACCGCCTGATCCTCCAGGGTGTCGAAGTCCACGGTGATGCAGAAGGGGGTGCCGATCTCATCCTGACGGCGGTACCGGCGACCGATCGCCCCGGACTCGTCGTAGTCGATGTTCCAGTTCTTGCGCAGCTCCGCGGCCAGGTTCTGGGCGGTCGGCGCCAGCTCCTCCTTCTTGGACAGCGGTAGCACCGCCGCCTTCACCGGAGCCAGCCGCGGATCCAGCTTCAGCACGGTGCGCACGTCCACCCCGCCTTTGGTGTTCGGCGCCTCGTCCTCCGCATAGGCGTCCACCAAAAACGCCATCATCGAGCGGGTGAGCCCGAAGCTCGGCTCGATCACGTAGGGGGTGTAGCGCTCCCCGGAGCCCTGGTCGAAGTACTGCATCTTCGTGCCGGAGTGCTCGGTGTGCTGGGAGAGGTCATAGTCAGTGCGGTTGGCGATGCCCATCAGCTCGCCCCATTCCGACCCCTGGAACCCGAACCGATACTCGAGGTCGATGGTGCCGTCGGAGTAGTGGGCGCGCTCGTCGGCGGGCACATCGAACTTGCGCAGGTGGTCCGGGTTGATGCCCAGATCCACGAACCAGTTCCAGCAGTCCTCAACCCAGGTGTCGAAGTGGGTGCCGGCCTCGTCCGGGTGCACGAAGTACTCGATTTCCATCTGCTCGAACTCGCGGGTGCGGAAGATGAAATTGCCGGGGGTGATCTCGTTGCGGAACGCCTTACCGATCTGGCCGATGCCGAACGGCGGCTTCTTGCGCGCGGCGTTGACCACGTTCAGGAAGTTCACGAAGATGCCCTGTGCGGTCTCCGGGCGCATGTAATGCAGGCCCTCTTCGTTGTCCACGGGGCCGAGGTAGGTCTTGACCAGCCCGGAGAATAACTGCGGCTCGGTCCACTTGCCGCGGGTGCCGCAGTCGGGGCAGACGACGTCGTCCATGGTCTCCGGCCAGGTGCCCTTCTTCGCCTGGTAGGCCTCCTGCAGGTGATCCTGCCGATGACGCCGGTGGCAGGAGGTGCACTCGATCAGCGGATCGGTGAAGGTCTCCACGTGCCCGGAAGCCTTCCACACATCGCGGGGCAGGATGATAGAGGAGTCCAGTCCCACCATGTCCGCACGGGAGCGCACGAAGGTGTTCCACCACTGCTGCTTGATGTTCTCCTTCAGCTCCACGCCGAGCGGTCCGTAATCCCACGCCGAGCGCGAACCGCCGTAGATCTCACCGGCCTGGAACACGAATCCCCGGCGCTTGGCCAGAGAGATCACCTGGTCGAGAGTGGACGGTGCAGCCATAGATCTATCACTTCCGTGTCTTCGGTGGGTCACGTTCAGGGTCGAACACATGACGACGACGAATCCCGCCGTCACCGCCCCAGTCTACGTGGCGGCACCGACTTTGCTCGTCTCGGTGCGGAGGCGGCGTGCCTGGACCAACCCGCCTGCAACAATGGGTGCATGAGCGATGAAACGCAGCAGGTCCCGATCCGCGACGAGATGATCCGCCTGGGCCAGGCCCTGAAGCTGGCCAATGTGGTGGAGGACGGCGTGCACGCCCGGCACGTGATTGAGCACGGGGAGGTCTCCGTGAACGGCGAGGTCGAGGTACGCCGCGGCCGTCAGCTACATCCCGGTGACGTCATCTCCTTCGGTGACGAGCGTTTGCAAATCACCGCAGATTCAGACGACACCGACGACTGAACCACCAACGCAGCGGGGGCCGCCGGAGCAAGGAACCGGCGGCCCCCCCAGGGGGGTTTGGGCAGCCCCCCCCGTGAGCGCGGCGGCGGCGGGGCCCCAACACGGCCATACCCGC
>JBQDEV010000002.1:22862-206545 GCA_052084925.1 Micrococcaceae bacterium | reverse complement strand
CCCTCTTCTCCCCCCCCCCCCCCCCCCACACCCCCCCCCGGGGGGGGCCCCGGCGCCCCCCCCCCCCGCCCCCCCCCGCTGTGGTGTTGGGTCAGCCCACTCAGTGAGCGCTGCGGCGGCGGGCCACGAACAGGGCGATACCGGCGCCGAGGATCAGCAGACCGCCCAGGGCCAGCCCGGCGATCTCAGCACCGGTGGCGGCCAGGGCGCCGTCCCGGTCCTTCGAGACATCCTGCCCGGCGTCCCCTGAACCGTCGGAGCCGCCGGAACCACCGGTGCTGCCCGAACCATCGGTGCCCGCGCTCTGCGTGGATGAGGGCGAGTCCGTCGCACCATCGGATGCACCGTCCGTAGCCTCATCGGTCGCGCCGTCAGTCACGCCATCGGTCGCACCGTCAGTGGCACCATCCGTCGCGCCATCGGTCGCGTCGTCGGTGCTTCCAATCAGTTCCACGGTCCGGGTGATCACGGTACCGGTCACTTCATCGGCCAGGCGCAGCACGTGGATACCCGCAGACAGCTCGGCCTCGGCCAGGTTCAGCGTCACCGCTGCCGTGGCGGACTCAGTGTCCACCTCCACGGTGCCCAGCTCCTGGAAATCGGCGTCAGCGACCTCATCACGGGCATCGTCACCGGGGTAGGCGGCGATGCTCACGCTCAGCTCCTGCACACCCTGCGCGCCGAAGGACGACACATCCAGATCGGCCAGGTTCAGGGTCAGTTCGCCGTCGACGTCGTACTGCTCGGCAAACTCGCCGAGCTGGACCGCCTGCTTGTTGAACCGCGGACCAACCTCGCCGTCGAGCCCGTTCTCCACGTAATCCTGGAAGGCGTCCGTATCGATCAGACCGGTGTCGCGGTGGTTCTGGCCATTGGCCAGGGCGCGGAAGTTGTCGCCGCCGGCGGCCAGGAAACTAGGCACGGCCACGGTGAAGATGTCGTCGTCGAGCACCGGGATCTCGTTCACCCAGATCTGATCGACGTTCTCGCCCCGGGTGTCGTGCCCCACGGTGTCGTCGCTGGAGGTCCGCACCCCGGAGGTGTAGGTGTAGCGGACGTTATCCGAGAGCCCGAGCTGCAGGTAAGGACGCGAGGGCACCGCACCGTCGGCCGAGGTCTGCCATTGCTGCTCGAGCGCCTCACGCAGCTGGGCGCCGGTGATGTCCACCAGGAACAGCGTGTTCGCAAACGGGTTGACACCCACCGCCTGGGCCACGGTGAGCGGCGCCGGAACCGCCAGGGACTGATCCCCGCGCAGCCCGCCCGGGAACTCGTCGCGCAACCCGCCGGGGTTGACCATGCCGAAGTCCACCGCGCCGGCGCCGGCCTCGGTCTGGTTCGCCGCGTAGAGCCAGGCATCGGCTACCAGGTGTCCCATGGTGGATTCCAGGTCCCGCTGGTCGAAGGAGGTGCCGGACTCGCCGTCACGAATGCCGGTGGTCACATAGTCCTGAATGGTGCCCATCTCGACGCTGCCCACCTCATCAGCCACGGCTTCAGCGTCGGTGATGATCTGGCTCAGCTGGGCCAGGGTGGGGTTCGCCGCGATCTCCTGCTCGAACTGCGCGTATTCCTCGGTGCCGGACTCGGGCACCGACGAGCCCAGATTCGACGCGTCATGGCCGACGACGTCGCCGTTTTCATCGAGCTCCAGGTCCACCTTGGCCAGGTTCTCCGCGTACTCGCCGGACTGCATGATCGGACGGGTGCGCTCGGCGTCACCGGGGACCGGCGCGTCGATGATGTACTCCTGGTGGGTGTGCCCGGTGAAGATCACGTCGACGGCGGCATGGGTGTCCGTGACTAGCGGGTCGTTCTGCGGGTCGGACTGGTTCACACCCTCGTGGTACGAGGCGACGATGATGTCCGCCTCGCCGTTGGCGTCGTCGCCATCCGACAGCGCCTCGGCGTAGCGGTTCACGTGCTCCACCGGATCTTGGAAGCTCAGACCGCCGATGCCCGCGGGGCTGACGAGCGTCGTGGTCTCGGGGGTCACGGCGCCGATGACGGCGACGGTGTGGCCGGATTCGGTCTCCAGCAACGTGTAGGGCTCATAGGCCGGCTCGCCGTCGGATCCCAGCACATTGGCGCCCAGGTACGGGAACTCGGCGCGCTCCAGGATGCGGTCGTTGAGGTCGTCCTGGCCCTTGTCGAATTCGTGGTTGCCCAGGGCGGAGGCCTGCAGGCCCAGCACATTCAGAAAGTCCAGGGTCGGGTTGTCGTCACTGGCGGAGGAGACGAACAGGGTGCCGCCCACATTGTCACCGGCGGAGATCAGCACCGAATTGGGGTTCGCCTCGCGCTCGGTCACGATGTTCTTCGCCATCGCCAGGCCGGTGTCGTTGAGCCGACCGTGGAAGTCGTTGAAGTTCAGCAGCGTCAGCGAGGTGGTCGCACCGGAGGTGTCATCGGGTGTACCGGGCTGTTCGGTGGTGTCGGCCAGGGCACTGGCGGGCGGAATGATCAGCGCCAGCACCACGATCGGTGCGGCGGCGCCCGCGCGGCGGCGGAATGAAGACATGGGTGGGCTCCTTCACGGTGAGTCAGTGACTCGCTCACCCTAGGGAGTCCGCATGGCCGGAAGGTGAACCCGCGATGACGCCGCGCTGTCCGCTCGGTGGCGGGGCTTACCGCAGATCAGCTCAGTGTCCGGCGTGCACACTCTCGTCGAGGAACCGGGCCACGTCCTGCACCTCGTTCGGGTGAATCCCATGCCCGACGCCGGAATACAGTTCGAAGGTCAGATCGACGTGGGCGCTGAGCCAGTCCCGGGCGTAGCCGACCTGCTCGGCCGGGATGATCGGGTCCTGCGGGTCGCGCCCCCAGAAAACGGCGGGGCGGACGGCAGCGACGTCGTCGTCGTGGAACAGAGACCGCAGCGCATCGTCGACCGGATAGCGGATGGCCGGACTGTCGGGGTCGGTATTGATGACGAAGCCGGAGAGCCCGACGATGCGGTCGTAGGCGGTGGGTTCCATGCGCAGCAGCGACGTCGCCATCACCATCCCCATGGAGAATCCCAGCAGCGTGGTCGAGCGGAACTGTGAGCGCTGGGCGGCCACCCAAGACTGCAGGTCGGCGGTGGCCCGACGCACCAGCGCGGCGTCGGCACCCATGTCCTGAGCCAGCGGGAACCAGGTGTAGCCCTGGACGACCCCGCCGAGCTCCATCGCCATCGGCGCCCGCACCGAGGCGACGGTATAGCGCGGCGGCAGGTACTGTGCCAGCGGGAAAAGGTCGTGCTCGTTCGCGCCGTAGCCGTGCAAGAAAACGATGAGGTCCGTTCCGGCACGCTCGTCTTCGTCCCGCGACCAGCGGACGGTGGGGTTCCAGGGTTCAGCGGGATTCCAGGGTTCAGACATGCCCACCAGTGTAGGGGCAGCCGATCCTCGCCACCGACCACCCGGTCCTCCACAGCCCTGCGACACGCGCACTTTATTCACACATTTATCTTTCTTCCACCCACCCCTTCCATCTCATCAATTCGAACGTATATGCTAGTTTTACGTTCAATCGACGGTAACCCAGTAGCCCGCATTCCGCCGCTGAGACCAGGTGAGGAGGTGCACCCCATGACGACGCAGAATCACGACGACGACGCCCGCGCCGGCGCAGCCGGGAACACCTCGGCCTGGGCCTGGTCCACACTGGAGACCCCCGACCTGCTACGACAGCTGGAGGCCGGCATGGCGGAGCTGTCGCGGCGCATGGCTGAACCCACCGCACGCCAGGGCTTCGCCGAATACAGCGCTGAGCGTACGAACAGCGCGCAGGACTGGGGCACGGCGTTCTTCGACTACGTCGACGTGCACTCCCCCTCGCCGAACACCTCGAACCAGACCACCGACCGCTCTCCCGACGACGACACCAGTGACGGAGGCAGCGCCAGCGACAACGCCGACCACAGCAGCAGAGCCAGCGCAGCGAGAACGCCCGATCTACAGTGCCCAGAGCCGGAGGCGTCGCTGCCGCATGCGCTCTGGATTACGGAACGCTTGGCCCGCTTCGCCGAGTCCGCTCAGACGAGCCTGGCCGGGATCGTGGGCGAGGTTTTCGAGCAGCCGCATCGGCGCACGAGCCTGCTCGGCGTGCCAGAGGGCAAGACGGTCTACAAGAACGCCGCCGACTACTTGCGCCAACTTACCCAGATCGGTTTCGGACCGGCACGCACACGACTGCAGATCGGGGCTCAGCTGATGCGCCCCGAACTGGATCCGCTGTCCGGTATCGCCCGCCCCGCCTTACTTCCGGCCACGGCCGAAGCGGTGACGAACGGAGACGTCACCGGCGCCACGGCACGGCGCATTGTCGAATCCATTGCCACGGTGACCGACGACGCCCGGGCCGCTGGCATCGACGCACACCGGATGCAGGAGGCCACGGAGCAGGGCGATCGTCAGCTGGCCGATCAAGCGCGCACCGCCACCCACGACGATTCGTTCACCCACACGGCCCTGCGGTGGCGGGAAAGCACGGAGAATCGCCTCACGGCCGGAGACGGCTACGCCCCCAACGAGGAGGCGATCCTGGCGAAACGCGGATTGTTCAAACGCTGCCGGGATCGCCATGGCAACACTCGCTACACCCTCGTGACTGGCGACGTCGATGCCGAGGCCATCGACACCATCACCCACGCCGCGAACAACCCAGCTGCTCGCGCTACGCCCACCATCAGCGTGGTCCCGGAGCATGCCGAAACACTAGACGAACATCGCGGGGCCGACGGCACCTCCGAAACCGACACTTCCCAGAAAACCGACCCCGCCCTCGTCGATCAGCGCTCCTGGCCGCGCAAGGCGCTCGACGCCCTGCTCAGCGTGGTCACGGCCGGACTGTCTCATCCCGACAATCCGCTGCCAGATCACGGCACCACGCGTCCTCAAATCAGTGTGACCATTGATCTGCACACGATGCTGCGCCAAGCCTCGATCGCCGGACTACTGCCACCCGGAACCGATCTGGAGAGTGCCGCGATCTACGATCGTCCCGAGTTCTACCTCTGCGAGGGCACCCACACCGGACCGATGCGGCCCAGCGAGGTACGCCAGCTGCTGTGCCGCGCCGATTTCCTGCCCATGGTGCTGGGCGGCGAAGGCCAGGTACTCGACGTCGGCGAGAAACGCCGCTTCTTCGACCACTATGTTCGCCGCGCCATCGCCGTCCGCGACGGCGGGTGCGCCGCACCCGGATGCACGGCTCCCCTGTCCTGGTGCCAGGGCCACCACATCGATCCGGCCCGAGACCACGGTCCCACCAGCGTCGACAACGGCGTCATGCTCTGCCGTCATGATCACGCCCTCGCCGACCGCGGGGACTGGTTCATCCAGATGATCGACGGCGTCCCCTACTTCACCGCGCCGAAGTATCGCGACCCCACTCAGACACCCCGGCGCAACACGCACTGGAGACAGCGGTTGTTCTCCTTAAGCCCGGAATCTGATCAGCCTCCGGATCCGCCCACCGATGAGAACTGCCTCGGTGCCGTCCCACCAGACTGAGTGAACGCCCGACACGCCCGTGGGTTACCCCGGAGTTCGCAATGAGACAGAATGGAATCATGAACGATCTTCGTGCCACTCACCCATGGCGCCGTTACGTCGCCATCGGAGACTCCTTCACCGAGGGAATCGGCGACCCCCAGCCCCTCGATGACCATCCCGAATACCACCGCGGCTGGGCCGACCGCGTCGCAGAGGAGCTGGCCCGCAGCACCCCGGAGGATCAGGACTTCGCCTACGCCAACCTCGCCATCCGCGGACGGCTGCTGGGACAGATTCGTGCGGAGCAGGTCGAACCCGCCCTGGAGCTGCAGCCCGATCTGATCTCGGTGTGTGCCGGCGGCAACGACGTGTTGCGGCCTTCCGGCGACCCCGACGTGATCGCCACCGAACTGGACGAGATGGTGGAGCGACTGACCAGCGACGGCGCGACCGTCATCGTCTTCAACGGCGCCGATATCCGCGACACCCCGGTGATGGGTCGTATCCGCGGCAAAGTAGCCATCTACAACGAGAACGTGCGCGCGGTGGCGGCGCGCCACGACGCCGTCGTCGCCGACATGTGGGCGCTACGTGAGCTCACACGTCCGGAGATGTGGGCGGAAGACCGTCTGCATTTCTCGGCGACCGGGCACCACACGATCGCGGCGATGGTGCTCGACACCCTGAACGTGCAGCATCATCTGACGCCGTTGGAACCTAAGCCTCCGGTGGAGCGTACATGGCGTCAGGCCCGAACAGCGGATGCGGTGTGGGCGAAGGACCACCTGCTGCCGTGGGTGTTGCGACGGTTGCGCGGACAGTCCTCAGGCGATCACACTTCGGCGAAAAGACCGACGGCGTCGCCCATGTTCGGTGCGCCGATGCCGCAGGGCAGCGCGCCCCACGAAGAGCCCTCGGATAAACACGGTGAGCAGCACTAACCCAGCGACGTCGGCAACGTCAGCGGGGCCGGCAAAGGCCGCTTGCTCGGCCAAGACACCCGGGTCGGCCAAGACAGCCAGGTCAGCAAAGTCAGCAACTTGCTCGACGAACAGTCCGGCTGTTTCCGGGCCTCAGCGCACTCTGGCGGAACTCTAGAGCTGCAGTGTCTCGATCAGTTCGTCGTAGAGCTGCTCGAGGTCGGTCAGGAAGCCGTCGTGGCCGATCGGTGAGTCGATCATGTGCACCGGAACGTCCCCGGGCAGCTGAGCCGCCAAGTGATCAGACTGGGCCGGCAGGTACAGCCGGTCCGAGGTGACCGCGGCGATGAACGGTGTCGCCGTCACCTGGCTCAGCGCGGCTGACTCCCCGCCGCGTCCGCGTCCGACGTCGTGTGACATCAACGCCTCGGTCAGGGTGAGGTAGCTATTGGCATCAAAACGCTTCGCGAGGGTGATGGCCTTGTAATCCAGGTACGACTCGACCTGGTAGCGGCCGTCGCGGCGAGTCGCGGCGCCGAAGGGGTCCTCACCGGGCTGAGCGACGCGACCGAACCGCGTCTCCAGCTCGGCTTCGGAACGATAGGTGATGTGGGCGATGCGCCGGGCGATGCCCAGCCCACCGGTGGGCACCTGGTCGCCGTCGTAGTAGTCGCCCCCGTTGAAGTGCGGGTCGAGCCGGATCGCCTCGACCTGGGCCTGGGCGAAGGCGATCTGCTCCGCCGTGGAGTGGGCGCCGGCGGCGAATACGCCGAAGCCGCGCACCCGCTCCGGATAGGTCGCGGCCCATTCCAGCGCACGGGCTCCCCCCATCGATCCGCCGAGCACGGCGTGCCACACTCTCACACCGAGCAGGTCGGCGAGGAGCGCCTCGGCGTGGACGGCGTCGCGGATGGTCACGAAGGGGAAGCGCGAACCCCAGGGGCGCCCCGCCTCATCCAGACTGGACGGACCAGTAGAACCGTCGCAACCGCCCAGCATGTTGGCCGAGACGACGAACCACTTCTCGGTGTCGATCGGCCGCCCCGGACCGACCAGCCCCTCCCACCAACCGGGTTCGCTGGAGGCGGGCGAGGCGGCCACATGCGAGTTGCCGGTGAGCGCGTGCTCGATCAGGATGGCGTTGCTGCCGTCGCTGTTGAGGGTGCCCCAGGTCTCGTAGGCGAGACGGATCCCCGGAAGCCAGCCGCCGGTCTCGAACTCGAATCGGCCGAATTCGGCGTGCCGGAGCCCGTCCTGCTGCTCCTGAGTATCGCTGTGGAGCATCGGGTCAACACCGATCGTCATGGATTCCTGCTTCCTTCGCCGTCTGGTCTGGATGTTGTCTGGTCGGGCTCTGCTCTGAATGTGCCCTGGTCTGAACGTGCTCTGGGCCGAGACGACGTCAGTCGGTCTCAGCGGACCGCGCCGCAGCGAATCCGGCGTCGATGTCAGCGATGATGTCGTCCACGTTCTCCAGCCCGACCGAGAGTCGAACCAGGCCCGGGGTAACCCCCGCCGACCGCTGTTCGGCCTCGTTGAGTTGGGAGTGGGTGGTGGAGGCCGGGTGGATCACCAGCGAGCGGGTGTCTCCGACATTGGCCACATGCTGGTGTAGTTGCAGTGCCTCAACGAAGGCCTGACCGGCTTCATGGCCGCCGTCGATCTCGAACGCGACGACGGATCCGGCGCCCTTCAGCAACTCGGTGGCCCGCTCGTGCCAGGGGCTGGAGGCCAATCCGGCGTAGGCCACCGCATGCACCTGGGGGTGTGCTTCGAGGTACTCGGCCACCCGCTGGGCGTTGGCCACGTGGCGCTCAATGCGCAGGCTGAGGGTTTCCAGTCCCAGGTTGAGGATGAACGCGTTGAACGGGCTGGCGGAGGTGCCCAGATCGCGCAGCAGCTGGGCCCGGATCCGCAGGATGTACGCGAGGTTCGCGCCCAGGGCGCCGTCGGCTCCGAAATCGCGCCCGAACACCAGGCCGTTATAGGACTCGTCGGGCTCGTTGAACCAGGGGAAACGCTCCGGGTCGGCGGTCCAGTCGAAGTTGCCCGAATCCACGATGACCCCGCCGAGTGCGGCAGCGTGGCCGCCCAGGAACTTGGTGGCCGAGTGCACGACGACGTCGGCCCCGTGCTCGAAGGGCCGAATGAGGAACGGGGTGGTCAGCGTCGAGTCGACAATCAGCGGCACACCCGCCGCGTGCGCGATCTCGGCAATGCCGGGGACGTCCAGCACGTCGGCGCGCGGGTTGCCCAGCACTTCGCCGAATAGTGCCTTGGTGCGCGGCTGGATGGCGGCGCGCCACTCATCGAGATTGTCCGGATCCTGGACGAACGTGGTGGTGATGCCGAGTCGCGACAGGGTGTGCTTGAACAGGTTCTGGGTGCCGCCGTAGAGCGAGGCCGAGACGACGATGTGGTCCCCCGCACCAGCCACGTTGAGGATGGCCAGGGTGGTGGCCGACTGTCCCGAGGAGACCAGCACGGCGCCGACGCCGCCCTCGAGCGCAGCGATCTTGTTCTCCACCGCGTCGGTGGTCGGGTTGGTCAGGCGGGTGTAGATGGGGCCGAGCTCCTGCAGAGCGAATCGGCCGGCGGCGGACTCGGTGCTGGGGAAGTTGAACGACGTCGTCTGGTAGATCGGCAGCTGGGTGGCGCCCGTGGTCGGGTCGTTAGTGATGCCGGCGTGGATCTGCTGTGTCTCGAACGACCAGGACGCGGGGGCGGTGTTCTCTGTGGACTGCGACAAGATGTGGCTCCTGTTCGGTCAGGGCCATCACCATCGCTGCTCCACCGGTGGCGGATGCACGGTGCGCGATGGCCCGCGCTTGCGGTCGAGGGGTTCCTCGATCGCCTGGTCCTCACCCGGGGCACCCCACCGCGGTTGGAGGGTTGCCGGTCAGCTAGCCGGGGCCTTCAGCTGACACTCGTGACCTGAGTGTCATTGTGCCAGAACACTCTGTAGGTTTCATCTCGTGTGCGTTCTCCGGCGACGTGGGACGTCATCTGGCGCGGGGCACGCGATGCGCTCCGGCGGTGTGGACGGCGGAACCGGTGGGGTTGGTGGACCCTGTGGGATCCGTGAAGCCAGTGAGGTCAGCGAGGTCTGGCGGGCCAGCGCGGTTGATAGCGTGAATCCGACGACGACGGTGATATTGATGATGACGATGACGATGGGGGCGGAACATGGCGAGCACGAGCCCGGGCGCCTGGGAGGTTCCGCTGGAGCGGATCGCGCAAGGACTGCCGGCGGCGCAGCTGCTTCCCGAGCTGACCAGACTCAGCACGGCATTAGACGGGCACGGTGGTCACGGTGGTCACGGAATCCGTGCGGTGATCTCGGCCCCGCCCGGCAGCGGCAAGACCACGGTGGTGCCGCCGGCCCTGGCCGCACTGTCGGCTGAGACGGGGAACGGGACGGGCAGCGGGGTCGGCAGCGGGACGGGCCCGGGACGCGTCGTCGTCACGCAGCCGCGGCGGATGGCCGCGCGCGCCGCCGCACGACGGCTGGCCGTCCTCAGCGGAACGAGCCTGGGCCGCGAGGTGGGGTACACGGTGCGCGGGGACCGGACGGTATCGGCCGCGACCCGGGTGGAGTTCGTGACCACCGGGGTCCTGCTGCGGCGGTTGATCGCTGATCCGGACGCTACTGGAGTTGACGCCGTCGTGCTCGACGAGGTGCACGAGCGGCACCTGGACACCGATCTGACCTTCGCGCTGGTGCAGCAGCTGGCCGAACTGCGTCCGGAACTGCATGTGGTGGTGATGTCGGCGACGCTGGACGCCGAGCTCTGGGCTGGACTGCTCGGCGGGGACGACCACGACGACCACGACGACCAGCAGGGCGCGAATTCTGCCCCGCAGTCGGTGACCATACTGCGGGTCGACGCCGAACCGCACCCGCTCGAGCAGCGGTGGGCGCCGTGGGGGTCAGGGGCGCAACGGAGTCTGGATGCCCGCGGTGTGGCACCCGGGTTCCTGGACCACGTGGTTGACGTCGTCGTCGAGCATCACCAGCGTGGCAACAGTGACGGAGAGCGGGGCGGCACCAGAAACAGCGGCGGCGACACGCTGGTGTTTTTGCCGGGCGCGCGCGAGATTGACGGGGTGGCCGCCCGGCTGCGGGGCACACCCGGGTTGCCACCGGACACCGAGATCCTCACGCTGCTGGGCTCGATGCCGGCCCGGGAGCAGGACCGCATCCTGAGTCCGGGCACGGCACCGCGCATCGTGTTGTCCACCAACATCGCTGAGTCGGCGCTCACCGTGCCCGGGGTGCGGCTGGTAGTCGATGCGGGGCTGGATCGTCAGGCGCGCGAGGATACCCGGCGCGGTGTGTCTGGGCTGATCACCGTGGGGGCGTCGAAATCGGCCATGGTGCAGCGCGGCGGACGTGCGGCTCGTGAAGCGCCCGGGACCGTGGTGCGCTGCCTGAGTGAGGCCGATTTCGCGGCGCGTCCGGCGCATACGGCACCACAGATCAGGACGGCGGGGCTCGCCGACCTCTCCCGGGCGCTGCTCGACGTTGCCTGTTGGGGTGCCCCGCGCGGTGCCGGGCTGCGCCTGCCGGACCCGTTTCCCGCGGCCGCTGCGGACCGTGCGTTGCAGCGACTCCGTGAGCTCGGCGCGGTGAACGACGACGACGCGCCGACCGCGCTGGGGACGCGACTGGCCCGGCTGCCCGTGGATCCGCACCTGGGCCGCGCCCTGCTCGATGGCGCGGAGCTGTTCGGTGCCCGCGCGGCTGCCGAGGCGGTGGCGACCCTGGCCTCGGACACCCGCGCGCCCGGCGGTGACCTGGCGGCGTTGCATCGGCAGTTGCGCTCAGACCGGGGCTGGCGCCAGGAAGTGGACCGGCTGTCCCGTGCGGTCACCACCCCTGACAACACCCCAGTCAACACCGCAGACCGCTCGGGCGACCGCAACTCGAGCATCAGCGCACCACCGCCCGATCCGGCCGTGCTCGGGCTGATCACCGCGCTCGCCTACCCCGGGCAGATCGCCCGTCGCCGCGACGCCGACTACCACCTGGCCTCGGGCACGGCCGCCTCGCTGCCGGCCGCGTCGTCGTTGACCGGGTCCGGATGGTTGGCGGTGGCCGAGCTGAGCCTGCACGGCGAGCGGGCAGTGATCCGCGCCGGTGTCGAACTCGACCCCGAGCACGCCGAATTGGCGGCCGGTCCCTTGCTGGTCACCGAGACGGTGGCGCGCTTCGCTGCGGGGCCGGGATCAGGGTCTAGGTCTGGTTCTGGCTCGGGTTCTGGGTCTGGCTCTGGGTCATCAGCCCGGCGCCGGGTGACCGCCCGCCAGGTGCGCCGGCTGGGCGCCATCGAGCTTAACTCCACACCGGTGCCCCCGCGCCGCGAGCACACCCGCTCCGCCGTCGTCGCCGAACTGCGTGACACCGGTGCTTTGCCCCTGCTCTCGCGGGCACCGCAGCCGGTCGCCACCCTGCGGAACCGGCTCGGGTTCCTGCACCGGGTGCTTGGCGCCCCGTGGCCGGAGGTGTCAGACGCCGCACTCACCGACACCCTCGAGGACTGGCTCGGCCCGGAGATCGACCGGCTCGCCGACGGCGCCTCCGAGACGTCTCTGGATCTGCTCTCCGCGCTGCGTCGGCTGCTGCCCTGGCCCGAGGCGGCCCGTCTGGACGAGCTGGCCCCCGCTCGGATGCCTGTGCCCTCCGGCTCGCAGATCACCTTGGACTGGCCCGCCCCGGAAGACCACGACGACGAAACGGTTGCACCTCCGGTGCTGGCGGTGAAGCTGCAGGAGTGCTTCGGCTGGCGCGGCTCCCCCACCGTCGCCGACGGGCGGGTTCCGGTGCTGCTGCATCTGCTCTCGCCGGCACGCCGGCCCTTGGCGGTGACCTCCGATCTCACCTCGTTTTGGGAGAACGCTTATCCGGCGGTGCGGGCGGAGAACCGTGCCCGCTACGCCAAACATCCCTGGCCCGAGGACCCCTTCAGCGCCGTCGCCACCTCCCGCACCACCGCGGCGCTGCGGCGAATACCGCCTGGTTGACGCCCGTTAAACATTGAGCCTGCCCTCATGAGACCCACCGCACACAACGTGGCACGATGAGATCATGATGCGTTTAGACCATGTTTCCTACGCTGTCGGACCCGAGGGGCTGGACGCCACCGTGGAGCGCATCAGCTCCGCGCTCGGCATCGACCGTGTCAAGGGCGGCGTGCATCCGCGCTTCGGCACCCGCAACGCCCTGTTCCCGATGACGAACCGGCAGTACCTCGAGATCGTGGAGGTCCTCGATCATCCGGCTGCCGATTCGGCCCCGTTCGGACAGGCCGTCCGCGCCCGCAAGGAGATGGGCGGCGGCTGGATGGGATGGGTTGTCGCCGTCGACGATCTCGCCCCCTTCGAGGAGCGTCTCGGCCGCGGTGCGGTGCCCGCACAGCGCAAGTTCCCGGACGGACGCGAGCTGACCTGGCGTCAGATCGGCATCAAGGGTCTCATCGCCGACCCGCAGCTGCCCTACATCCTGCGCTGGGACGACGGCACCGAGGACCTGCACCCCTCTCAGGCGGCCGCACCCGAGGGCTCCATCGAGCAGATCACCATCGGCGGATCCCGAGACCGGGTGCGCGACTGGCTGGGGCTGGATCAGCCCGAAAAGTCGGTGCAGGACGTCGAGGTGGACTTCGTGGCGCCGTCGGGGACTCCGGGCATCATGGAGGTCACCTTCACCACCCCGAAGGGCAGCGTGACCCTCTAACCGCCGAACCAGCCCAGCCGTGCCAGCAGCGGGTACCCGGCGAATCCGGCCACGTCCAGCAGCAGGTGCGCGTACACGAACGGCATCACTCGCCGGTAGCGCAGGTAGATCAGCGCGAAGACCACTCCCATCACGAGGTTGCCGATCCCCGGACCGAACCCCTGGTACAGGTGGTAGGAGGCGCGCACGACGGCGGAGACGAACACCACCAGCACCACCGGTCCGATCCCCTGCATGCTCGCCCCGGGCAGGTAGGCCCCGGTCGCGGTGGTGTTCAGCGAGGCGGTGCTCAGCCCCGTCGTACCCGAGCCATGACCGTCGCGGCGCTCTCCCGACACGCGCGCGTGGCGCAGCTGCTGCAGATAGCCGATCCGGTCCAGCAACCAGGCGAGCACGATCACCTCCTCAATCAGGCTGTGCCGCAGTGCCGAGAGCACCAGCACCGGGGTGGTCCACCAGTACTCGTTCATGGCGGAACCGACCAGCGCCGTGGTGAGCCCCAATGACCGACCGAGCGCGTAGACCGCCAGGGTGCCCGCGCCCATCACAGCGAACAGGGTGACACCCAGCCCGGCGTCGGTCCAGAAGCGGCGGAAATCCAGACCGAAAGTCCGGAACGGGTTGCGCCCATAGATCCACACCAGGTGGCACACCAGCAGCACCGGGACCAACGAGAACCCGATGGAGAGCAGCTGTCGGAGGAGATCGAAGAGTTCCTCGTTCGCCAGCGGCGGGTTCATGGTGGTGGTCTGTTCGCCCAGCGGCGCCGTCATCAGGTTCTGCACCAGATCGACGACGGCGTACACGGCGGACCGTCCCAGTGACAGCGCCAAGACGATGATGATCTCCCACCACACCACCCGGGGCGAGGGTCGGGAAGGCAAGCTCAAGTGCGACAAAGACGTCGGCGGTGTCGGTGGCGTCGGGGAAGGACTGACGGTGTGGGTCACGTCCATAGTGTAGGCGGGGATCGCGCTACGGTGGGGGCATGGTCCGACTCGCAACGCCAGCGGAAGCCGCTCTCGCCGCCCGCGCCGCCGACTCCGCTGCCGAGACACGCACCATCGACTGGACGCGCAGCCTCGTCGAGGAGGGCGGCCAGCATCACCTGGTGCTGATCCCGCAGCCGGAGCAGGGCTCCCCCACCGCGGTCGCCCGCATCTCCCGCACCTCCGCCGCTCAGCTACCCCGCACCACCGCACTGCTGCGTTCCCTGCACGGACTCGGTCTGCCTTTCGAGGTGCCGCTGCCGTTGAGCGACCCGGTCGCCGATGACGCCGATGACCCCGATGCGGCCAACCCCGATGCAGCCGATCCCAACGCCCCGGTCTCTGACATCCACCGCGCCGTCGTCGTCCTTCACCGCTACGTCCCCGGCCAGGCCCACCCGCCGCACTGCGGGCGCCCCGAGGATCTGCGCGAGATCTGCCGGATGCTGGCCGCTGTCGATACCTCAGCACTGGAGCCCCATCTCGCCGAGCCGTTCTCGTTCCGCGGCCCCTGGACACCCGCCAAGACCGCTGGGGTGCTGGAACTGCCGCGGCGTCTAGAACAGCGCAGTATCCCGGTGTCGTGGCCGGATTTCTTCCCGTCCTGCACGCCGTCGCGATTCGAGGCCACGGTGCTGGCGCTCCTCGAGAGGGTCCGGTCCTGGACGGAGCACCCGGTGGTTCCGCCGTCGCTCGTGCATGGGGACCTGGCTGGGCACAACATGCGCTGGCTGCCGGTCGCGGGCGAGGATCGGTGGCGGCTCACCGGCATCCTCGACTGGGACCTGGCCTGCCGTTGGGATCCGGCGTTGAATCCGGCGTATCTGAGCATGTGGCACGGCGAGGAGAAGCTCGCGGATCTCTGTCTCGACGACGACGAACACCACCGCGCCCGGGTGTGGCTGGCCGGAATGGCGCTGGAATCGCTCTACGACGCCGGGCTGCGCCTCGAGCAGATCGCGCCGAAGAAGTGGGTGCGCCTGCTCACCCGCACCCTGCCCCGGCTGGAACGCGCCGCCGAGCTACTGGATGTCTAGCTGTACTTCCCCGTGAGGCGTCCGGCCACCCGTTGCATCGCCCGGCGCAGAGCGGAGGCTTTGAGTTCAACCTCGTCGGCTTCGGTCTCCGGGTCGGAATCCAGCACGATCGCACCACCGGCCCCAATGGTCCACCGTGCACGCGTCTCCGTGCCCGTCCGCACCGCGGTGCGGATCACGATGGACAGCTCGACCGCGCCGTCGGCACTGAAGAAGCCCAGCGCCCCCGAATACACCCCGCGCGGGGCGGCTTCGAGCTCGCCGAGGATCTGCACGCTGCGTAGCTTCGGTGCCCCCGTCATCGACCCTCCGGGGAACAGGGCGCGCACCACCTCCACACTGTCAACGCCCGGCTCAGCCACCGCTTCGATGGTGCTCACCAACTGGTGCACCGAGGCGTAGGTCTCCACCGCCATCAGCTCGGTGACCTCCACCGAACCGGGCACGCTCACCCGCCCCAGGTCGTTGCGCAGCAGGTCCACGATCATCAGGTTCTCCGCGAACGTCTTGGGGTCCGAGCGCAGGAACTCGGCCTGCGCTGCGTCGTCCTCCGGGGTGTCCCCGCGGGGTGCGGTGCCCTTGATCGGCTTCGTCGAATACACCGCGTGCCGCCCGCGCAGCAGCCGCTCCGGCGAGGCGGACACCACAGCCAGGGCGGCGTCCGCCTCGATGAGCGCGGCGTACGGGGTGGGATGGTGCTCGATGAGGTCCTCGAACAGCACCACCGGATCGATCCGCGCGCTGGCGTCCTCATCGGCGGTGAAGGTGTTCGTCAGGCACAGCTCATAGGACTCACCCTCGATCAGGGCCTGCTGGCAGCGGCGGATCTTTTCCAGATAGCTGGCCCGGTCGTCGCGCCACGCCCCGGGGATCAGCGGACCCGCCAGCGCGCTCGGGAGCGATCCGGGCGGACTCGTCTCCGGCGTGGACGCGGATCGCAGCGCCTGGCGCACCCGTCGCTGATAGTCGCCCAGTTCCTCCTGGGCGCGTGCGGGATCGGTGCTGGCCACGCAGACCGTGAGCTGCCGGTCCCGATGATCGACGACGACGAACCGCTCCGGCCACACCCACCACGACGATGGCGGCTGCCCGCCGACGCCCAGGTGGTCTCGATCCTGCCGAGTCTGCTCCTGCGGCGGGTCCATCCCGAGTAGCCGCATGCCCAGCTCGTAGCCGAACCAGCCCACTGCTCCCCCGCGGAACGGCAGATCCTCGGCACCGACGGTGTGCCGGATCGCGGCGAGATCCTCCTGCATCCGGGTCAGCGGATCCGTGTCAGCCCTCGCGGCGTCAGCGGTGTCGGTGACGTCTTCGCGCACGATGCGACCGTGCCCCGAGGCATCCCCCAGCACCGACCAGCGGGCCTCATCGGCGTCGGGCAGTGCCGAGTCCAACCAGAACGAGCCATTCCCGCGCTCGATGACCCCCCGATACAGGATCCGGGCGGCCTCGCGCGGTGTCAGTTCGACCTCATCGAGATCCCAGCGGGCGGTGGCCACGTGCAGGGTGGATCCGGCTCGCTGTTCGACGACCTCCAGGAACCGTTCCAGCACGGTCGCCCCGTGCTCGCAGGCCACCGATTCGGGGTGAAACTGCACCCCGAACCAGGGCGCCCCCTCGATCTCGAACCCCTGGATCACGCCATCCTCGCTGCGCGCGCTCACGTGCAGTCGCGCGTCGGGATGCTCCCCCGGCTCCACCGCCAGGGAGTGGTAGCGGGTCACGGTGGCGCCCTGCGGCACCCCGGCGAAGAGCCCGGTGCCGGTGTGCTGGATGGGCGAGAGCCAGCCGTGGCGCGGTTGCGGCGCCGGCACCACCTCGTAGCCAAAGCGGCGGGCCAAGCCCTGGTGGCCCAGGCACACCCCCAGCAGCGGAAGCGCCGAGGCTGAAGCGGGTCCCGCTCCAGCGCCGGGTGAATCGCCCCTGCCGGCACCGGCCAGCACGGCGTCGATCACCGCACCGGAGGCAGCGAAGTCCTCCGGGTCGTCGGGGTGTCCAGGACCGGGTGAGATCACCACCCCGGCCACCTCGCCGACGGCGAGCAACGCCAGTGCCGTGTCGCCGTCGTCGGCGCTCACCACACGCACCTCGCGATCGGTGCGTTCTCGTAGCAGCTGGACCAGGTTGAACGTGTAGGAATCGCGGTTGTCGAGAACCAGGATCACACCGGCCGCCACCAGGACTCGGCGATGTGCTGCCACAGGGTGAGCCGGTGCTCATCGACCTGCAGCGGCGAGGCATTGAGGTGGGTCACCGGGGTGAGCCCGTGCAGCGCGTTGAGGTACCAGAGCTCCTCCACCGCGGCGGTGTCGATGCCCTCGGGGCACCAACGCACGTCGGTGAAGGGCACCCCGGGACGCCCGGATGCGGCCTCGGCCACCAACAGCCCCACCGTGGTGGATTCCAGTACCCGGTCGCCGGTGGCCAGGTGTAGCTCGGATCCGGTCCACCCGACCACGGCCCCGTTGGCGGCCTCCACCAGGTGTCCGGCTTCGTTCAGGTACAGCGCGTCGTCGGCGCCGTGGGTGACCGCGGCGTGCCGGTCTTCGGCGGTGACCACGGGGTCCGCGCCTTTGAACCGGGGATGATGACGACGGTCGACCGTCGTGGCCAACCGGGTCTGCGCCCGCAGCGGCGGGGCCGGTCGCACCTGGACGCTGATCTCCACCCGGGCCCCGTCGGCACTGCGTAGCGCCTCGACGAGCGGGAACCACGAGCCGGTGCACGGCACCGCGGCCAGCAGGTCATCCCACACGGTCCCTACGGCGGCTGACTGCCAGCCGTCCGCAGCCCAGCGCACCGTTTCCATGCCGGGAAACGCCTCGTCGACGGCGCGGGCGAACCGGCCGCGGTGCCGGTCCACGGCGCGGGCGTGCCCGTCCCGGATGAGCAAGGAGTCGATCACCCGGTCCGCGGTGGCGGCGTTGTGCTGCGGGCGGGAAGTCATGCCTCCACTCTACTCATCCCGGAAACAACGAAGCCTCCCGTGGTGCAAGGGACTGAACAAGCACCAGGGGAGGCCCCACGGAACGGAGACCGTTCCGAAAATCTGCGCAGCCACCGGGTTCCCAGCGCGTCGCGACGGTTTGAAAACTATCAGAACTATCGCGCCGTTTCGATCACCGTGGGTCGCATAATTCCCACCCTCGACGACGTCGATCACCCCTGTCGGTCCACCGCGAGGCCACCCCGACACCATGACTTCGGCATCCTGCCGCACGCTGGCATAGATGAACAGCAGATGTCGCTCACCCCACCGCTAAGTGACTTTTCAGTAGCGTGGCCGTGAATATGACGAACTATGACGCCGCGATTCCGGATCACACCTCCGCCCGCGAATTAGCACAGCGATCCGTGCGGGCACCAGCGCATTTTTTCGCAGGAATCAGCACCAGATCTTCCGCTTAACAAACCACGTGATCCGCGACACACTTTTCTGCATCGTGTGAGCCGAGGACACACGCGGATCTGCACGCACCGCAGTTCCCCTCGGCCACCACCCCGGCCTGCTTGGGCGCGCCGGTGACGTCTGTCGTCTGACTGGAGGAGGGTCCATGTCGTCGCACCCCGAAGAACCCCTGAACCATTGGTCACCCAGTGAGGCGTGGCGCGGGCTCTCGAAGCCCGTGTTCATCCCCGCGGTGCTCATCATCCTGGCCGCCCTGGTGTGGGCCACCTGGTACGGG
This sequence comes from Micrococcaceae bacterium, assembly GCA_052084925.1. Taxonomy (GTDB): domain Bacteria; phylum Actinomycetota; class Actinomycetes; order Actinomycetales; family Micrococcaceae; genus CmP2. The sequence continues at coordinate 187,697 of JBQDEV010000002.1, read as the reverse complement.
GCCACCTACCAGGAGGACGCCGCGGAGGCCTTCAGCACACTGCGGGATGCCATCGGTTCCTCCGTCGGCTGGTGGTACGTGCTGATCGCCACCGGGTTCGTCGTCTTCGCGCTCTGGGCCGGGATGTCTAAAGCCGGGCAGATCAAGCTCGGCCGCGATGACGAGCAGCCGGAATTCTCGCGGCTCACCTGGTTCGCCATGCTGTTCTCCGCCGGCATGGGCATCGGGCTGGTCTTCTGGGGTGTGGCCGAACCGCTGAACCACATGATGAATCCCCCGGATTTCGCGCAGGTCGAGGGTGGAACCATCGAGGCCGCCGGCACCGCGATCGGCCAGACCTTCTACCACTGGGGTCTGCATGCCTGGGCCATCTACGTGGTGGTCGGACTCGGCCTGGCCTACATGACCTTCCGTCGCGGGCGCCCCCTGGCGCTGCGGTGGCTGCTCGAGCCGATCTTCGGGCGCAAGCTCATCGAGTCCGGGGTCGGCCACGTCATCGACGTCGTCGCCATCGTCGGCACGCTCTTCGGTGTGGCCACCTCGCTGGGCCAGGGGGTCCTGCAGATCGAGGCCGGGCTGGAGTACCTGGACTGGGTGGAGTCCTCCCCCGGCTTCCTCATCGCCCTGGTCGGTGGCATCACCGCGCTGGCCACCCTCTCGGTGATCTCCGGACTGTACGCCGGGCTGAAGTGGCTGTCGAACATCAACATGATGATGGCGGCGGTGCTCGCCCTGTTCGTCCTGCTAGCCGGACCGACTCTGTTCCTGCTGCAGTCACTGGTGCAGAACTCGGGCGAGTACGCGATGGCGTTCCCGCAGCTGATGCTCGCCTCCGGGGCCGGCGCCGAGGACGGCTGGACCGTGGGCTGGACCATCTACTACTGGGGCTGGTGGATGAGCTGGGCGCCGTTCGTGGGCATGTTCATCGCCCGCATCTCCCGGGGGCGCACCATCCGTGAATTCGTGGCCGGGGTGCTGCTGGCCCCCACCATCATCGGGATCATCTGGTTCACCATCTTCGGCAGTTCCGGGATCTACCGCCAACTCACCGCCGGTGACATGGTCGGCGAGGACGGCGTCGTCGATACGAACACCAGCCTGTTCCACCTGCTGGAGGGACTGCCGTGGTCAACGATCACCTCCGTGCTGGCGATTGTGGTCATCGTGCTGTTCTTCGTCACCTCCTCCGATTCCGGTTCCCTGGTGGTCGACATCCTCTCCTACGGGGGCAGGACTGAGACCCACCGGATTACCCGCCTGTTCTGGTCACTGATGGAAGGCACGGTCGCTGCCGTGCTGCTCGTCGTCGGGGGAACCGCAGCGCTCACGGTGCTGCAGGTCAGTTCGATCGCCGCAGCCCTGCCGTTATCGGTGGTGATGGTGCTGGCGGTGGTGGCGATGATCCGGATGTTCCGCTTCGAGGCTGCCACCATGCCCCGCTACATCCGCATCCGCCAGCAACCGTCGAAAGCAGCGCTGGTGGATACGGCTCGCGAGGTCGCGGGGACGCGCGACACCGCGGCCCTGGAGCGCAGTCTGCGTGAGATCCTGACCACGCAAGCGAAATCGTTCCGTTTCAAGTTCACCCAGGCCTCGGCGACGCTGGGCGGACTCTCCACCGGAACAGGAAAACGGGATACGACGACGAAGTACGAGACCGAGGAGATGGTCTTCGCCATGCATGAGGTTCCCGCCCACGCGACCACCGTGGATCCGCAGACCGGTGCCCTGCACTGGGTCGAGGCCTCCGCGGTGCGCGACCCGATCAGCGAGGAAGCCTTTGACACTCCCGAATACGCCGACTCCGCCGCCGGTCACGAGCAGGAGTCAGAGCAGCTCTTCGACGAGGTGCTCAACGGCACCGACGACGACACCGACGGTTCATCCCCGCACACCTCAGCCCCGGCCCGCTAGACCCAGCAGTCAGGGGATCCAGCGGTGGGAGACCGCGGCCAGCCCCCGGAGTCGCTCCGCCACCTCGGCGAAGGATTCCGGGGGCAGGCTGTGCGTGGGCCCGGTGACCGTGAGCGCGGCCTCGACGCGTCCATCGTGCAGGCGCAACGGTACGGCCACCGCCGTGATGTGCTCTTCCCACTCCTCGTTCGACGCCGCCCAACCCTGCGCCCGCACCGCTTCAAGCTCGGCCCGCAGAGCGCTCGCCTCGGTGAGCGTGCGCCCGGTGTGCGGTTCCAGATCACCGGACAGCGCGCGATCAACCGCGGCGTCGTCGTGTGCCAGCAACAGCTTCCCGGAGCTCGTGGCATGCCCGGGGGTGCGCAGACCGACGTAGTGCCGTGGGGCCATCAGCCCCTGCCCCACCGCCTGGGAGACGTTGACGGCGAACACGTCGTCGATCACCGCAACATTGGCCGTGAGGCGCAGCTCGGCGGCGGCCTGGTCACAGAGCTTCTGCGCCGTCTGCGAGAGATCCATCTGACTCGTTACCGCAGAGGCAAAGCGCACCAGGGCGAAGCCCAGCGCATACTCCCCGGTACTCGGACTCTTCTCCACGAGACCGTGTTCGGCCAGCGAGGCCAGAATTCTGGACGCCGTCGACTTGTGCACGTCCAAACGCTCGGCCACCGCCCCCACACTGGAGGTCTTCTGAGCCGCCAACACTTCCAGGATCTCGACGGCACGGTCCACGGACTGAATCCCCATCGGACACCTCATCTTCTCGCTCACACCTCTTGACGTGATGCAGCTCACCACGATTGAATAGTTGCACTATATGAGGTTGTTGCACATTATGCAACACAACCAGTCACTCGCCCTCAGGAGGCATCATGCCCGAGACCACCCCTACCGACCCCTCCGCACGCATCGTCGTCATCGGCGCCGGCGTGGTCGGTGCCGCCCTGGCCGATGAGCTCGTCGCCCGTGGTGCCCAGAATGTCACCGTCGTCGAGCAGGGTCCGCTCTATCACACCGGAGGCTCGTCCTCGCACGCTCCGGGCTTCGTCTTCCAGACCAGCCCCTCGCGCATCATGTGTCAGCTGGCCCAGCGCACCATGAACAAGCTCGACGGCCTCGAACTCGACGGCAAACCGCTGTCGAGTCGCGTGGGCGGGCTGGAGCTGGCCAGCACCCCCGGACAGCTCCAGGAGCTCAAGCGCCGCTACGGCTTCGCCCGAGCCTGGGGCGTGCCGGCAGAGCTGCTGACCGTCGAGCAGACGCTCGAGCTGTGGCCGGGACTCGATGGCACCCAGATCCTCGGCTCCCTGCACACCCCCACCGACGGCGTCGTGTACTCCGAGCGGGCAGCCGAGTTTCAGGCGCGCCGCGCTGAGGCCGGCGGGGCCACGATCCTGGGACTCACCCGGGTCGTCGACGTGGAATCCGAGAACGGGCGCGTCACCGGCGTCGTCGTCGAGGACGCTACCGCAGAGACCGGGGACAGCAACCGCCGAACCCTTCCCGCCGATGTCGTCGTGGCCGCCGGCGGCATCTGGGGCCACCCACTGGCGAAGCTGGGCGGCATGCGCCTGCCGATGCACCCCATGGAACACGGATTCGCGTGGACCGCCCCCGTTGCCGAACTGCCGGGCACGGCCCCGGACGGCACCCCGCTGGCCGAGAACGAGCCGGGCCGCCCGATCATCCGACACCAGGGCTCCGGGCTGTACTTCCGCGAGTTCGGCACCCGCATCGGCATCGGCGCCTATGAGCACCGTCCCCTGCCGCTGGCCCCGGAGGACCTCACCGACACCGCGCACCTGCTCGCCACCGGCCAGGAGCCGGCCAAGCGAGGGTTCACGTCCGAGGATTTCGACTTCTGCCGCGCCGAGACGGCCCGACTGTTCCCCGCCATCGCCGGGCTGGGGTTGGAGGACGAGTTCAACGGGGTGTTTTCGTTCACCCCCGACGGCGGACCGATGCTCGGCCCCTCCGCCACGCTCGAGTGCTTCTGGGCGGCTCAGGCCATCTGGGTGACCCAATCGGCTGGATGTGCCGAGGTGGTGGCCGAGTGGATCCTGACCGGAGACCCGGGCATCGACAGCCACGGGCTGGATCTGAACCGGTTCGACCCCGACCTGCTCAGCGAGGAATGGATCCGCGGCAAGGCCTCAGAGAGCTATGACGAGGTCTACGACGTCCACTTCCCGCATCAGGACACCCTAATCACGCGCGGGCTGAAGACCAGCCCGTTCCACACCCGCATCCAAGATGCCGGAGGCGTGTTCTCGGAGGCCAACGGCTGGGAGCGCCCGATGTGGCACGAGCAGAACGCCGCCCTGTTCAGTGACCCGGAGTTCCGCTCACGCGCTCCGAAGGCCTTCGGTATCTCGGCCGACGCCGCCACCGTGCTGGGCGACCCAGCGCCCTCGGAGGACCTCGACGCCGTCGTGCCGGTGGCGGTGCCCCGGCGCGATGCCTGGGATCAGGTGAACTGGTCACCGATCGCGGCGGCGGAAGCGTGGGCGACCCGCAACAGGGTTGCCCTGTACGACATGTCGTCGCTGACCCGCTACCGGGTGATCGGTGCCGGCGCGACCGAGTGGCTGGAGGGGCTGACCAGCAACAAGATCGGCAAGACGATCGGCGCGGTCACCTATGCGCTGCTGCTCGACGAACACGGCGGAATCCTCTCCGACGTCACCGTGGCCCGACTCGACGACGAAGAGTACTTCATCGGGGCCAATGGTCCCCTGGACCTGGACCGGCTCACCGGGCTGCTTCCAGCATCGGGCACGGTGCGCATTGACGACATCACCACCAGCACCTGCTGCGTGGGGCTGTGGGGTCCGCGGGCCCGCGATGTGCTGGAGCCGCTCACGGAGGGCGACGTCAGCCACGAGGGCCTGAAGTACTTCCGCTCGGCGAAGATCCGGGTCGCCGGGGTGCCGGTGCTCGCCCTGCGCGTCAGCTACGTCGGCGAGCTCGGCTGGGAGCTCTACACCAACGCCGCCCACGGGCTGCGTCTCTGGGATGCGCTGGCGGCCGAGGGTGCCCAGCACGGCATCGTTCCGGCGGGTCGCGCTGCGTTCTCGAGCCTGCGACTGGAGAAGGGCTACCGCTCCTGGGGCTCGGATATGACCCGGGAGAACACCCCCGAGGACGCCGGGTTGGGCTTCGCCGTCCGCCTGGAGAAGGGCGCCGATTTCGTGGGCCGCGCCGCACTGCAGGAGAACCCGACGCGGGACCGGCGCCTCGTCGCCTTCGGGGCCCGCATGGACCTCGGTCGACCCGAGTCCGGTGCCCCGGTATTCGTGCCCGGCGAAGAAGAGCCGGTGGGTTGGGTGACCTCCGCCGACTTCGGCTATGTCACCGGTCAGGTCATTGGTCTGGCATGGGTCCCTGCCGAGCACGCCGAGGTGGGAACCCCACTGTCGATCCTGCGCTTCGGTCACCACCTGCCTGCCGAGGTCCTGGCCGAACCGGTCTACGACGCATCCATGACCCGCATCCGGCGCTGAGGTTCCGGGGCCGGGGCCTTCGCCCCGGCTCCGCTCACCACACGCAGATCGACAGAGGGGCTCCGCCGACACACACGGACAGAGGGGCTCCGCCGACACACACGTTGGCGGAGCCCCTCTCCGGTGGCCTGGGTACCCTTGCTGCGCTGGTCTCACCACCACACGCTGCCTCGTGGCTCCGAGGGTGCTCCGAAACGGGCTGCGCTGGTCGTCCCGGCCTGGAGACACCAGATAGGGCGCTTACCTGCCGGGAAGTCAGGAAAGCGCCCTTCTGGGGTGATGTTGCTGATCGTGTGGGACGCTCAGGCGTCGATCACCACGTCGGTGAGTGCGGTGGAGCAGCACGGCAGGAATTTGCCGGCCTCGATTTCGCGGGCACGGATGCCACCCTGGTGGTTCATCTCCACCTCGCCGGAGACTTTGACGGACTTGCACGATCCGCACATCCCGTCCATGCAGTTCGAACCGATCCGCACACCCGCCTCTTTGGCCGCCGGAAGAATCCGCTCGTCCGGGCTGATCCTCACGTTGATCTTGGTCTTCAGGAACGTCATCGTCAGCGTTCCCTCACCCACGGTGTCGAACGCGGCGGGAGCAGCATCGCCGGGTTCCTCCGCCGCCGCCACCGGCTCGGAAGCTTGTTCGGCCGTGGCAGAAACCGTCACCCCATCGGAGGCTTCGAGAATTTCCGGCTGCTCAATCGGCTCGCCCAGGCCACCCGAATCATAGTCGGGACCATAGACGTCCACCTGATCAGAGGGAGCGACGTAGTAGCTCTCCCCGGTCGAGATCTCCTCGGCAATCTCTTCGGCGATCTCTCCGGCCAGTGCCACTTCCTCGTCGTACTCGAGCAACGCTTCCTTGCCGCCGGAGAAGTACTCCACGTGAATCGAGGCGTCGTCCACGCCGACCTGCCGCAGCAGGTCCTCGGCCACCGTCAGATAGCCTTCGGGACCGCAGGCATAGACTTGGCGCCCGTTGGCGTCGGGGGCGACCTCGTTGATCATCTCGGTCGTGAGTCGTCCCACCATCCCCTCCCAGTTCCCCGGTTGGCTGCGATCCCCCAGCGAGTAGTACACCCGGATCCGCCAGTCGACGGAGGCGATGTACTCCAGCTCACGGGAGAACGCGAAGGTCCCCGGCTCGGCGCCGTGATAGAGCACGACGACGTCGGCGCTGCCCGGCAGGGAGTGGATAGTGCGGATCATCGACATCAGCGGGGTGATCCCTGAGCCGGCTGCGAGGAACAGGTAGCGGGCGCGCCGATCGGCATCGGGCAGGTGGAAAGCTCCCACCGGACCGAGCATGTCGAGGATGGTGCCCGGGCGCACGTTCTCATGCACCCAGGGTGACACCTCGCCGTCGGCCTCGCGCTTGACGGTGACCGCGAACGTCCACGGCACCGTCGGCGCGCTGGAGAGCGAGTAGCTGCGGTCCACCGGATCGTGGCCCTCTCCATGAATAGGAAACGCGATGTTGAGATACTGTCCGGAGCGGAACGCCAGGGGCGCCCCGTCCAGGCGGCGGAACACCAGAGTGATCATGTCGCCGACTTCGGCAACCGCCTCCACACACTCGGCCTGGAACTCCTGGGGGTGCCAGGGGCCCAGAGCCCTGGCCGCGCCGGCCGGCGGCGTGGCGCTCTCCAGGACGCGGTTCCAGGGCATCTCCAGGCCCCGGATGTGGATGTTCTCGGAGATTGGGGTGAAGGTACTCACCGTCGTCGTCATACGAGGTGCTCCTGCATCCGCTGCACGTACCAGTTGATAAAGGCCTCCACCTGGTACTCAGACTTCATGTATGGGCCGGGCTCGTAGGCGGGGCTGGCCGCGCCGCGCTGGCAGAGCTCCACGAAATTCTTGTCCTGCAGATTCGTCTGCTTCCAGGTGTGGGTCAGCACATCGAGGTCGTAGTCGACCCCCTCCACGGCATCGTCGGCCACCAGCCAGGTGGTGCGCACCAGGGTCTGCCCCGGGCTCACGGGGAAGGCGGAGAAGGTGATGATGTGATCCCCGAGGAAGTGGAACCAGCTGTTGGGCTGCAGGTGCATGGAGCAGCGTCCCAGGCGGAAGTCGCGCAGATCGCCCAGTAACTTCTTCGACAGGCGACGGCCCGACTCCGAGAAGGATTCCCCGTCGCCGTCCAAGGGTTCGCGCGAGATGCGGAATCCGGCCACTCGGGTGTCGAGTTCCTCGATGACCGCGTAGGGCAGCCCATAGCGCTCGCAACGGTAGCGCAGGTCGGACTCCGCCGTCAGGTTCCGCTGCCACACATCGGCCAGGTGCGTTGGCACCGTCTCCTCCGTCAGCCCCCAGGTCGGGAACAGCGAACAGGCCAGCTCGGGGTGGCCATCGCAGTGGTAGCACTCGCGGTTGTTCTCCATCACCAGCTTCCAGTTGCCCTCTTCGATGAGTTCCTGCTGGTAGGCGACCTTGGTCTTGGCGACCTCGTGCGGGCCGAGGTAGGGCTCGAAGATCTTGGCGACCTCGTCGAAGTCCTCCGGGGGTTCAGCAGCCAGGCACACGAACACCAGCCCCGCCACGACGCGACTGTGGGCGCGCTTGAGCGCGAAGCAGCCCTTGCTGAAGTCCACCTCACCGGGGGCCGAGGCGTGCACGAGAGCCCCCTCAGAGTCGTAGGTCCAGGAGTGGTATCCGCAGACCATGTTGCCGGTGGTCCCGGAGCGCTCGGTGAGCACCCGCGCGCCGCGATGCCGACAGACGTTGTGCAGCACGTTCACTCCGCCGTCGTCGTTGTGGAGCACGATCAGCGAGTACGGGCCATAGTCGACAGTGATGTAGTCGCCGGGCTCGGGAATCTCGGCCAGGGAGCCGGCGAACACCCAGTGCTTGCCGAAGATGCCCTCCATGTCGGCGGCGAAGATCTCGGGGTCGGTATAGAACGGCGCGTCCAGGGAGAATCCCTTCCTTCGCTGCGCGAAGAGCGAGCGGATCTCATCGAAGCGATCCTCGCTGATACCGGCGGTCAGGCGGCCGCGACGGACCGGAGGGGTGTTCACAGTGGACGTCATAGGGTTCTCCCATCATGAAGGTCGGCCGAGCCGAATCCGGCACGTGCCTCGACCGCGAGGTGCAGTGGTATTGGGGACAACGAGCATCGCGGAAAGGGTGCGATGATCAACCATCGTAGGAATGACCCACATCACAGCACCAGCGCATTTTCTTCACCGTTATCGTGCGAAGATCTCGCATAATCCCCCTGTCCTTACCTGGAAGAGCGCCAATCCGCGCGGTGGCGCCGTCACCGTCACTCCGAGAGGGGATCCACGCACCCAGGGCACCTCGGACGCACCCACTGTGATGCTTGACACCCCTGACGGGCGGGGAAAGACTCATCGTGCATCCACCCGCGTCGCGCCAGCGGCCGGGGCACCCACGATCAGAGGAGCGACCGATGAGCAATCGCGCAGTCAGTTACATCAGCCCCGGACACGTCGAGGTCGTCGACACCCCGTACCCGGAGTTCGAGCTCAAGGATGGCCCCGGGGTCAATCCCGCCAACGTCGGTCGAAAGGTTCATCACGGAGTGGTGCTGCGCACGGTGGCTACCAACATCTGCGGTTCGGACCAGCACATGGTGCGCGGTCGCACCACGGCCCCCGCGGGACTCATCCTCGGTCACGAGATCACCGGCGAGGTGGTGGAAGTGGGACGCGACGTCGAGTTCCTGAAAGTCGGCGACCTCGTCTCCGTGCCGTTCAACATTGCCTGCGGACGTTGCCGCAACTGCAAGGAGGGGCAGACGGGGATCTGCCTCAACGTGAATCCGGACCGCCCCGGCTCGGCCTACGGCTACGTGGACATGGGTGGCTGGGTCGGCGGCCAAGCAGAGTATGTGTTGGTGCCCTACGCAGACTGGAACGCCCTGAAGTTCCCCGATCGGGATCAGGCCATGGAGAAGATCCTGGACTTGACCATGCTCTCGGACATCTTCCCCACCGGTTTCCATGGTGCCGTCGGCGCCGGAGTGACCGTCGGCTCCACCGTCTACGTCGCCGGAGCTGGGCCGGTGGGTCTCGCGGCAGCCACCTCAGCCCAACTGCTCGGAGCCTCCGTGGTGATCGTCGGCGACCTCAATGAGGACCGCCTGGCCCAGGCACGCAGTTTCGGTTGCGAGACGGTCGATGTCTCCCTGGGCGACCCCGGCGGCCAGATCGAGCAGATCCTCGGGACTCCAGAGGTGGACTGCGGGATCGACGCCGTGGGCTTCGAGGCCCGCGGTCATGGCTCCGACGCCCAGAAGGAGCAGCCGGCCACGGTGCTGAACTCGCTGATGGAGATTACCCGCGCCGGCGGCAGCCTGGGCATTCCCGGCCTGTATGTCACCGGAGACCCCGGAGCCGAAGACACGGCAGCTCAGCAGGGGTCGCTGTCCATGCGCTTCGGGCTCGGATTCGCCAAGTCCCACACCTTCGTCACGGGCCAGTGCCCGGTGATGAAGTACCACCGCGGGCTGATGCAGGCCATCCTCTCGGATCGGGTGAGCATCGCCAAGAACGTCAACGCCACCCCGATCTCGCTGGACGAGGCCCCTCAGGGCTACGCCCAGTTCGATGAGGGTGCGGCGCAGAAGTTCGTCATCGATCCGCACGGGCTGATCCCGCGGCCCTGAACGACACCGGTCGCCCTTCAGCGGGTCCCCCTCCGCCGGGGCACCCTCACCCCACCGCCGATTCCTGAGGCGTCGGCTCCTGGTACCGCACCGCCATCTGATGGAGCGTCTCCAGAGCTTCGGCGAACAGCGCGTGGGACTGGGTGCCCCGGCGGACGACCGCCAGGATACGTCGACTCGGAGCCGACGCCGGGTCCAGGCGCACCCGCACCGCCCCGGACTCCGGGCTCAGCCGCATCAGCCGCGGGATGAAGGCCACACCCAGGCCATGTCCGACAAGCGCCTCCTGCGACCCCCAGTCGGAGACCTGGTGCACCACCTGCGGGATCACCCCGGTGGCGGTGAATCCGGTGACGAACAGCGCCCGGTAGGGCGTCCCCGGACGGTCAGTGATCCACGACTCCCCCGCCAGCTCTTCCAATTCGATGGCTTCGCGCCCGGCCAGCGGGTGGTCGCGCGGCAGCAACACATCCAGTGGGTCGTCGATCAGCGTCAGCTGCTCCAAGCGACGGTCGTTGACCTGCGGAGTGGCCTGCATGGCAACGACGACGGCGACGTCGAGCCGATCGGCCACCAGCAGTTCCAGGCACCGTTGCGGGTCCGCCTCGATGATGTGCACGTCGAGGCTCGGGTACTTCGCCGACAGTGCCGCGGCCGCAGGCGAGAGCAGGGAGCCCGTCGCCGTCGAGAATCCGCCCAGCCGCAGCAGCGTGGGCACCGCCTCCGTGCTCTTGTCACGCAACTCGGCGTAGATACCCTCCCACAGGGCCACCAGATCGTCGGCGCGATCCACCAGGGCGTGCCCGGCAGGGGTCAAGCGCAGTCCGCGCCCGTCTTTCTCCACCAGGCGCACCCCCAGGGCCCGCTGGTATTCACGCAGCTGGGTGGATACAGCCGACGGCGAGTACCCCAGGGCGTCAGCCGTGGCTCCGAGCGTTCCTGCCACGGCGAAGGTCCGGAGCACCACGAGTCGATGATCGAGCATTGTTTCCCCTCAATGGCCGATAGGCCGACGGCCCCGGAAACAGGGGTTGCCGTCGCTGTGATTCAGATCATAGTATAAGTCTAGCTTCTGATATATCAGAATATGTACAGTGGTACATCCACTGCTCGTGCATCGTCGCGAACGCTTGCGACATCCCACGCTGTATTCCATTCTCCCCGACACATCCAGGAGGCCGCGCGCCATGACCACTCCGCTTCGTTCCGCACCTCAGGAACCCTCGAAGAACGAGTTCGTCCTGACCTTCTCGTGCCCCCAGCGCCCCGGGATCGTCCACGCTCTCACCGGAGCCCTCATCCCCCACGAGGGTGACATCATCGAGCTCAAGCAGTTCGACGACCCGCGCGCCAATCACTACTTCCTGCGCCTGCACTTCTCCGTCGCCGATGCCAGCGTCGCCGAGGCGGACGGCCCGCTGCGCGCTGAGGTTGCTCAGCTGGCCGAGTCCTACGGCGCGGAGTGGAGCCTTTCTGCCCATGACGCCCCGCAGCGGGTGCTGATCATGGTGTCCAAATTCGGGCACTGCCTCAACGACCTGCTCTATCGCGCCCGCGTCGGCGAGCTGCCCATCGACATCGGAGCCGTCGTCTCCAACCATCCCGATCATCGCGGACTCGTCGAGTGGCACGGCATCCCGTTCTTCCACGTCCCGGTCACCAGCGCCACCAAGCCGGAGGCCGAGTCGAAACTGTTGGAGCTGGTGGATCGCTTCGACATCGACCTGGTGATTCTGGCTCGCTACATGCAGATCCTCTCGGATGAGCTGACCACCGCACTGACCGGGCGAGCGATCAACATCCACCATTCGTTCTTGCCCTCCTTCAAGGGCGCCAAGCCCTATCACCAGGCCTACGACCGGGGCGTGAAGACCGTGGGGGCCACCGCCCACTACGTCAACGACGAGCTCGATGAGGGCCCGATCATCGCCCAGCAGGTCCTGCAGGTAGACCACACCTTCGGCCCGGAGGACCTGGTGGCGGTCGGTCGCGACTCCGAGTGCAAGGCGCTGGCCAACGCCGTGAAATGGCACTGCGAGCGCCGGGTGTTCCTCAACGGCAACCGCACCGTCGTGCTGAATTAGGCCCGGGAGACGAGAACCTGTGACCGGGGTCTCGTCAAAGTCGAGGATCATCAGTAACGTGGACCTATGGATGCATCGAAGACTCTTGGCTCATTCGACCACATCACCGACGACGATCTGAAGGCCATGGCGGCGGCCGCGGGACCGGTGGTCTCGCTCTTCGCTCCGACCGCCCCCGCCCACCATCAGCCCCAGGACACCGGTACCAGGATCAAGTCGCTGACCACCACGGCAGCGCGGGCCCTGGTGGAGCAGGGCACCGACGAGGCGACGGCGAAGCGCATCGTGGCTCCTCTGGAACAGCTCGCCACCGACGGGACGTTCCTGCGCAACCAGTCGCAGAGTCTGGCCGCGTTCGCCGCCGACGGAGTGCACTTCGTCTACCGGCTCGGGCTCTCACTGGAGGAGCAGGTCGCCGTCAACGATCACTTCGTCCTGCGCCCGATCGCGCCCGCCCTGACGAGCTCGCACGCGTTCTACGTGCTCGGACTCTCTCGGAATAAGGTGCGGTTGTTCAACGCCACCGAGGACTCGATTCACCCCGTGGAGCTCGGCGACACAGTGCCGGCCAGCATCGACGAGGTGGTCGATCCCGAGGAACGGCAGAAGCAGTTGCAGCACCGCTCCACCGGCGGCGGCAAGGCCATGTTCCATGGTCACGGTTCCGGAGATGAGATCGACCAGATCGACAAGGAGAAGTTCGTCAAGGCGGTCGGCGACGGACTCGGGACACTGCTGGGCAAGGCGCGCAGTCAGCCCATGGTGCTGGCCTCGGTCGCCGAAGCGCATCCGCTGATGAAGCGGCTCAGCGCCTACCCTGTTCTGCTCGACGATTTCATCCCAGGCAATCCCGACGCCACGAATCCCACCGATCTGCACGCCGCTGCCTGGGGCATCGTGCGCTCCTGGTTCGAGAAGAATGACGACGCCGCCTTCGACCGCTTCGCCGCAGCGCACGGAACCGGCAACGGCATCGCTCAGCCCGAGCAGGTCCGGGAGGCAGCACAACAGGGCCGCGTCGATACCCTGTTCATCAACCCGGCGCCGGAACAGTCCGGAGCAGACACCGGAAGTGGCAGCGACGAGGGCGACGTCGACCGCGCGATCCTGCACACCCTGAACAGTTCGGGCACCCTGGTGGTGATCTCCGACGGTCGTGTGGAAGACGTCGGGGCGCTGCTGCGGTTCTGACCCTGGCTGGGTGTCAGACTCGCCGGATGCTTGGGTGCCGTCAGACCGCGCGGCGGAGCTGATCGGCGCCGAGCATCTTGCGGCGCACCAGCGAGCTGAGCTGCTCCGCCAGGAAGACCACCACCAAAATCATCAGGATGATGGTGAACGCGGTGTCGAACTGGCGCAGGTTGAACGCCGGGGTCAGTTCCATGCCAATTCCACCGGCACCCACCATGCCCAGAATGGTGGCGCCACGAATAGACTTCTCCACGCAGTACAGGCTGGTGGCGGTGAACGAGGCGAACGAGGCAGGCAACACCGCGGCGACGACGACGGCGATGCCTCCGGCACCGGTGGAGCGCAGCGCGTCGATGGGTCCGCGCTCGACCTCCTCGATCCGTTCGGCGAAGAACCGGCCGGCGAAGCCGAGCACGTCGACGGCGATCGCCAGGATCCCGGCCAGCGGCCCCAGGCCCACCGCCATCACGAAGATCAGCGCCCACACCAGATCCGGCACAGAGCGCAGCACCGTCAGCACGAACCGCACGGCGAAGCCGAGCCCGGGTAGCGGCGTGGTGTTCTGCGCGGCCAACAGCGCGGCGGGAATGCTGAGGACCACACCAATTCCGGTGCCGATGATCGCGATTTCCAGGGTCTCCAGCATCGCCTCAGCCAGGTTCGGGAACCGCTCGATGTTCGGCGGGATGGCCCCGGTGACGAACCCCCAGATATTCTCTGGTCCCTGCGCGATGCGCGCCCAGGTCACGTCCATCCGCCGGATCCCGTTCACGGCCAGCCCCAGCAGAATGAGTCCGATCAACAGGGACGACCAGCGCGGACGCCGCCAGCGCGGTGGCGCGGCCTCCACTGCCCCCGGGGTGGCGATGTTCCGTGTGGTATCACTCGAGGTGACGGTCACAGGCGGGCTCCTCTCACCCAGTCGTCGGCGTCGTCGTCGCTGGTGTACAGCCCTTCCAGCTGCGCATCGGCCACCTGGCTCATGCGGGTATCCATCTCCACGCGTCCATCTCGCAGGGCAACCACGCGATCGCCGTAGGCACGGGCCAGCTCGAGCTGATGCAGCGTGCACACCAGGGTGATGCCCTGTTCCGCGGCGATCTGCCAGAGCAGGTCCATCACCACCCGACCGGCGCGCGGATCCAAAGCAGCCACCGGCTCGTCGGCCAGCACGAGGTCCGGGCGCTGCATCAGCATCCGGGCGATGGCCACACGCTGCTGCTGGCCACCTGAGAGCTGCTCGGCGCGCCGTCCGGCGACCTCGGCCAGGCCCACGTGTTCCAGGGCATCCATGGCTTCCTCCCGCTGTTCGGTGCGGGCGGTGGCGGCGAACCAGTTGCGAGGAGAACCCGCTCGCCCCAGGCAGCCGTGGATGACGTTAGTCAGCACCGAGAGTTCCCGCACCAGGTTGATCTTCTGGTGCACCACGCCGACGCGACGACGCAACCGGGTGATCTCCCCGGCGGAGGCGGTGGTCACGTCGGTGCCCAGCACTCGCGCCGAGCCCGAGGTCGGTGCCACCAGCCGGGTGAGGCATTTCTGCAGGGTGGACTTACCGGAGCCGTTAGCCCCGAGCAGCACCACGGTCTCTCCGGGGCGCACCGCGAGGTCGACCTCGTGCAGTGCTCGGGTGCCGTCCCGGAACCGCTTGCTCAGCCCGGCGAGCTGGATCACGCTCGGCCCCTGTTCGTCAGGCTGGGACATTACTGCTCGTCCTCGTCAGGCAGGTCGGCGTACTGGGAGAACCCGGCGGCTTCAAAAGCACGGCGGGTCGGATCGTAGTCGCCGTCAGCGGCCTCGACGAATTCGGAGTCGAGGTACTTGTCGTTCTCCCCGGTTTGCACGATGGCCTCCAGGAGCACATCCTGGTTCTCGACCAAGGCATCCTGCAGGTAGCTGGCGCAGTCCTCGCCCAGCCCGGTGCGGGCGATGAACAGGTCGTTGGGCAGGTCCGGACCCTCTTCAAGCACCTCGACGGCGTCCTCGCCCATCATCTCTTGGATGGTGTCCAGGTCGGAGATCCCGGTGCCCAGTGCGTCCCCGTCACCGGTGGCGAATGCTTCGATGTGGGTGTCGGAGAGTGGTACCACCTCCACGTCGCCGACGTTCGGATCCAGGTCGGCCGAGACCAGCATCTCCAGCGGGCCCAGGTGACCGGAGGTGGAGCCGACCTCCTTGGTGATCAGGGTTCCACCTTCCAGGTCGGCCACCGATTCCAAGTCCGAGTCGGCGCGCTTGAAGATGGCGGCCTTGTAGTTGTCCCGGGTCACCCCCGCCAGCGGCAGCGCATCGGCTTCCTCCTTGAGCACCACGTACTCGGCGGGGCCGGTGAGCAGCACGTCGAGATCGTCATATTGCAAGGCGGTGGCCGCTGCGGTGCGCGAGGCCATGGGCTCGAACTCGACGGCGAGGCCGGTGACCTCTTCCAGGGCCACGCGGAAATCCTCAAACTCCAGCACCAGGGTCTCGAGACCCTCCACGCCCGTGTCGGAGAAGCGCAGCGGCTCGAACTCAGCGCAGACCGCTGCGGCACTGTCGGCGGCGCTGGCCTGGTCGGTGTCATTCTCGGCGTCGGTGGAGGAGGCATCGCCTCCACAGGCGGCAAGAGCCAGGCTGGCGGTCAGGGCGGCGGAGACGGCGAGCAGTCGTCGGGTCATCGTGAGGTCCTCTTCCGGTGGTGGTCTCAGCTGTGCGAGTGATGATGCGCTCAGCGCATCCTCTCCACCCTCACGAACTCACCTTGCCGGGAGATGAACCCGTTCTAAACGAGACCTCTGGCGTGTCTCAACGCACCGTGAAGCCTGCGCCATCGCTGACCGGGAACGGCGAAGCCCGGCGGAGACGAATCTCCGCCGGGCTTCGCCGTGGGTATCCCGTGTGTCTGCCGGTGCAGCCTTGCTCGGATCAGTTCGGGTCGGCTCAGGAGACGCCGAGCTTCTCCATCACGATCTCGCGCACGCGGCCGGCGTCGGCCTGTCCGCGGGTCGCCTTCATGACGGGTCCGATGAGGGCGCCAATGGCCTGGACCTTGCCGGCCTTGACCTTCTCGACGACATCGGGGTTGTCTGCCATTGCTGCGTCGATGGCCTCGGTGAGCGCTCCGTCGTCCGAAACGACAGCCAGCGAGCGGGCTTCGACGATCTGCTTCGGCGCCCCCTCCCCTTCGGCGACATGACCGAGGACCTGCTTGGCGATCTTGTCGTTGATGGTCTTGGCAGCGATCAGCTCCTCGATCTCCGCCACGTGCTGGGCGGTGACACCGAGTTCGGCGATCTCCTTCTCGGCAAGATTCGCCAAGCGGGCGATCTCGCCCATCCACCACTTGCGGGCGGCCGCCGGTGAGGTGCCGGCGTCGACGGTCGCGGCGATCTCAACGAGCACCCCGGCGTTGACGACGTCGCGGAACTCCTCATCCGAGAAGCCCCACTCGGCCTTCAGCCGCTTATTGCGCACCGCTGGCAGCTCGGGCAGCTCGGCGCGCACGCGCTCGACCCATTCGCGGTCGATGTGCAGCGGCACGAGGTCCGGCTCCGGGAAGTAGCGGTAATCATCGGCGTCGGACTTCGGCCGCCCGGAGGTGGTGGTGCGGGTGTCCTCGTGCCAGTGACGGGTCTCCTGGACGATGGGCTCACCGGCCTGCAGCAGGGCCGCCTGGCGCTGGATCTCGAAGGTGACCGCATGGGCCACGGCGCGGGTTGAGTTGACATTCTTCGTCTCGGTGCGGGTGCCGAAGACCTCGGCGCCCTTGGGCATCAGCGAGACGTTGGCGTCGCAACGCACGTTGCCGCGCTCCATGCGAGCATCCGAAATGTCGAGCGCCTTGACGATCTCGCGCACCGCGGTGACGTAGGCCCGTGCCAGTTCAGGAGCGCGTTCGCCGGCACCGACGATCGGCTTGGTGACGATCTCGATCAGCGGCACCCCGGCTCGGTTGTAGTCGACCAGCGAGGAGGCCGCGCCCTGGATGCGGCCGGTGCCGCCCTGGTGGGTCAGCTTGCCGGCGTCCTCTTCCATGTGGGCCCGCTCGATCTCGACGCGGAAGACCTCGCCGTCTTCGAGTTCCAGGTCCAGATACCCCTCGAAGGCGATGGGTTCGTCATACTGGGAGGTCTGGAAGTTCTTCGGGGTGTCCGGGTAGAAGTAGTTCTTCCGGGCGAACCGGCAGGAATCCGCGATCTGGCAGTTCAGTGCCAGGCCCAGGCGGATCGCATACTCGACGGCGGTGCCGTTGACGACCGGCAGCACGCCGGGCAGACCCAGATCCACCTCGGTGACGTTCGTGTTCGGAACATCGCCGAAGGCGTTGGGCGCCGAAGAGAACATCTTGGTGGCGGTGTTCAGCTCGACGTGGACCTCGAAGCCCAGCACCGGGTCGAACTGCGCCAGGGCGTCGTCGTAGCTCATGATCTCGGTGGTCATCAGTGCTGGCCTCCTGCGGTGGTCAGTGCGGCGGCGGGCACCTCGGGTGCCTGCGTGTGGATCGGGGAACCCAGCTTCTCGGTGACGAGGGCCTCTAGGGCACCTGCCACCCGGTACAGTCGGGCGTCTTCCGTGGCCGGGGCCATGAACTGCACGCCCACCGGCAGCCCGTCGACGACACCCGAGGGCACCGCGATGCCGGGCACTCCGGCCAGGTTGGCCGGAATGGTGGTGACGTCGTTGAGGTACAGGGTCACCGGGTCGTCGATCTGCTCGCCGAACCGGAACGGCAGCCGCGGCGAGGCCGGGGAGACCAGGACATCGACCTGCTCGAATGCCGCTTCGAAGTCCTGCTGCACCAGGGTGCGCACCTTCTGGGCGGAGCCGTAGTAGGCGTCGTAGTAGCCGGCGGAGAGCGCGTAGGTGCCCAAGATGATCCGGCGCTTGACCTCGTCACCGAAGCCGGCGGCGCGGGTGGCGGACATGACCTGTTCGATGGTGCCCCCGCCCTCAGGGACGACGCGCTGGCCGTAGCGCACGCCGTCGAACTTGGCGAGGTTGGAGGACACCTCCGAGGGCATGATCAGGTAGTAGGCGCCCAGCGCGTACCGGAAGTGCGGGCAGGAGACCTCGACGATCTCGGCGCCAGCATCGCGCAACGTCTGAAGGTTCTCCTCGAAGACGCGCTGGACCGGCTCCTGGTAGCCCTCGCCCTGCAGCTCGGTAATGACGCCGACACGCACCCCGCTCAGGTCGCGGTGGCCCGCGGCCTCCAGCAGACCGGTGAGGTCTTGGGGCAGCGAGGTGGAGTCCTTGGGGTCGTGCCCGCCGATGAGCTCCTGGAGCGCGGCGGCATCGGCGACGGTGCGTGCGGCCGGGCCGATCTGGTCCAGCGACGACGCCATGGCGATCAGCCCGTACCGGGAGACCGCACCGTAGGTCGGCTTGGTGCCCACCGTTCCGGTGTAGGCGCCGGGCTCGCGGATGGAGCCGCCGGTGTCGGAGCCCAGGGCCAGCGGGGCCATGAACGCGGAGACTGCGGCAGCCGAGCCGCCCCCGGAGCCGCCGGGTACCCGCTCCGGGTCCCAGGGGTTGCGGGTGTTGCCGTAGGCCGAGTACTCGGTGGAGCCGCCCATGGCGAATTCGTCGAGGTTTGTTTTGCCCAGGATCGGTAGCTTCGCTGCCCGGACCTTCTCCACGACGGTGGCGTCGTAGGGGCTCATCCAGCCCTCGAGCATCTTCGACGCGGCAGTGGTGGGCTGACCGGTGGTGACGATGTTGTCCTTCACCGCGATCGGCACACCCGCCAACGGATGCAGGGCCTCGGCCTCGGGGCCGCCGGCCGCGCGGATCGCGTCGACCTCGGCCGCGGTGGCCAGGGCTTCGTCGCCGGAGACATGCAGGAACGCGTGCACGCCGGTGGGTGCGCCGTCGTCGTCGATGGTGCCGTCCACCTCGGCGATGCGATCGAGGTGTGCCTGAGTGAGCTGCACCGAGGTGACCTCCCCGGCGCGCAGCTTCTCGGCCATCTGCAGGGCCGTCAGGCGAATCAGTGCTGTGTTCTCCAATGTCATCTCCCGATCACTCCCCATCCAGGATGGCCGGAACCTTGAACTGGCCGTCCTCGGTGTCCGGGGCCATGGCCAGCGCCTGTTCCTGGGTAAGCAGTCCCCGCGGGACGTCGTCGCGGAACACGTTGGTCAGCGGCATCGGGTGCGAGGTGGGCTCGACGTCGTCGCCGGCCACCTGCGACACGGCGGCCACCGAGTCGAGGATGACGGCGAGCTCGCCGGAGAGCTGATCCAGCTCCGCCGCGCTCATGTCGATGCGAGCCAGTTGTGCCAAATGCACCACGTTCTCGCGAGTGATCTCAGACATACGACTCCTTCAAGTCAACCGGAGGGGGAATTCTTATCGCCGTTCAGTCTAGTCGCGCGGGGCGAGGGGATGCACGAACGCGAGGAACGTCTCGTCGCGCTCTCCGGGCTTGAGCCAGCCGCGCTCCCCCAATGACCAGTCTCGGTCGGGGCGGCGCTGGAACCCGGAGGCCAGGTAGAGCCGGTGCGCGTCCGTCATCGACGCCATGGTGGTGATGACGATGGCGGAGCAGCCCCGTGCTCGGGCACGCAGTTCGGCGGTGGTCACCAGGGCACGCCCCACCCCGCGGCGTTGGAATCCCGGGGCCACCCCGAGCATCCGGAACTCGAATTCGCCCGGCTCAGCCACCTCGGCCATCTCCATGTCTCCGGTGAGTAGCAGGGTGGAGCCGGCCACTTCGCCGTCGAGTTCGGCGACGATGAGGCGCCCGGGGCCCTGGGCACGGGCGGGTACGTCCAGTAGCTGAGAGACGTACTCGTCCTCGGCAGGGATGTGCCCGGCGTCGACGTAGGAGGCGTGGGTGAGCGCGGCGATGGCCTCGAAATCGCCTTCGGCGGCGTCCCTCACGGAGACGCCGCCGAAGCGCAGATCCAGTGGCTCGCGACTGGTCTGGTGGTTCATTCCGTCAGATTACCTGACGTCATCGACTTACTCGACGGTCGCCTCGTTGGCGGCAGCGTAATCCTCTGCCGTCAGCAGCGGGCCCACCTCGGTGATCTCCACGGTGAACAGCCAGCCGGCGCCGTAGGGCTCCTCGTTGATGGTGGCAGGGTTGTCGACGGCGTCGTCGTTGATCGCCACCACGGTGCCTGACACCGGGGAATACAGATCGGAGACGGACTTGGTGGACTCGATCTCGCCGCAGGTCTCCCCGGCGGTCAGCGTGTCGCCGACCTCGGGCAGGTCCACGTAGACGATCTCACCGAGCTGGTCGGTGGCCACATCGGTGACCCCGACCTTCACGGTGCCCTCGGTGGCGTCCACCCACTCATGTTCGGCGGAGTAGTGCAGGGATGACGGAACAACAGGCATGGTGATTCTCCTCACAGATGGTGCTGATGGTTAACGAGTGTAGAAGGGCAGCTCGACGACACGGAACGGATGAGACTTCCCTCGGATGTCCACGGTGAGCTCGACCCCGGGTGCCAGCTCCGCCGCGGCGGCAGCAGCCTCGGAGACGTAGCCCAGGGCGATCGGATGACCGAGGGTGGGCGAGGGCAGCCCCGAGGTGATCTCGCCGACGGGTTCGCCGTCGATGAGGATCGCGCTGCTGGGACGGGCTGCGCGCCGCTCCAGGCCCTCGAGCCCGATGAGACGCTCCCGGCTGGGCTGGTCTCGCACCGGCTCCAGCGCGGCGCGGCCCGGGAAGTCCTCGTCCTTCTTGAAGGAGACGACCCCGCGCAGTCCGGCGTCGAAGGGGGTGCGTTCCCGGCTGAGCTCGTTGCCGTAGAGCGGCATGCCGGCTTCCAGACGTAGCGAGTCGCGTGCGGCCAGTCCGCAGGGCACGAGCTGGTCTTTCGCGCCGACGGCGAGCAGGGCGTCCCACAGCTGGGCGGGCACCGCAGCGGCATCGGCGCCTGCGGCACCAGCCCGCGGGTGCTCCGGATCGATGATCAGCTCGAAACCGTCCTCTCCGGTGTAGCCGGTGCGGGCCACCAGCACGGGGTAGGTCTGCGCGCCGGGTTCACCGGAGGCGTCCACGGTCACGGCCAGGTCTAATTCAACCGCAGCGTAGTAGCGCAGCTCGGCCAGGGCCGCACGGTCCGCCTCGGAGGTGAGCAGCCGGGCGACGATCTGCTCGGCGGCCGGGCCCTGCACCGCCAGCAGCGAGGTGCGGGCGGTGGCGTCGTCGAGGGTCACGTCGAAGGTCCCGGAATCGATCAGGATCTTCTGCAGCTGGGCGGTCACGGCCGCGGCGTTGCCCGCGTTGGGCACCACCAGGTAGCGGTCCTCGGCGAGACGGTAGACGATGAGGTCATCGATGATCCCGCCGTCCTCATCGAGGATCAGCGAGTACTTGGCCTTGCCTTCCTTCACGACGGCGAGGTTACCGGCCAGCACCGAGTTCAGTCCGGTGGCGGCGTCGGGACCGGACACCCAGACCTCACCCATGTGGGAGAGGTCGAAGAGTCCGGCGGCGGTGCGCACGGCTTCATGTTCGGCGAGCTCGGAATCGTAGCGCAGCGGCATGTCCCAGCCGCCGAAGTCGGTGAACCGGGCGCCAGCAGCCTCGTGGGCGGCGTAGAGCGCCGTGTGGCGCAGGTCGGTCGAGTCGGTCGTCATGATCAGTTCTCCTCGGCGTCGGCGGTCTCGGGTGCGGTTTCGAAAGCCTCCGGGGGCGGGCAGGCGCACACCAGGTTGCGGTCGCCCGCAGCTTGATTAACGCGGCCCACCGGGGCGAAGTACTTGTCCTGGCGCAGGCTGGTCACCGGGAAGGCACCCTGTTCGCGGGTGTAGGGGCGGTCCCAGTTGCTGGTGATCACCGCGGCCGCGGTGTGCGGAGCCCGACGCAGCGGGGACTCCTCCACCGGGTGACCGCCGTCGATGATCTGCTGGATCTCGTCGCGGATCACGGCCATGGCCTCGATGAAGCGCTCAATCTCGGCCAGGTCCTCGGACTCGGTGGGCTCGACCATCAGCGTGCCGGCCACCGGGAACGCCATGGTGGGGGCGTGGAATCCGAAGTCGATGAGGCGCTTGGCGACGTCGTCGACGGTCACCCCGGACTGCGCGGAGAGCTCCCGCAGGTCCAAGATGCACTCGTGGGCGACGAGCCCGGCCGCACCGGTGTAGAGGATCGGGTAGTGCTCGGAGAGTCGGCGCGCCAGGTAGTTGGCGTTCAGGATCGCGGTGCCGGTGGCCTTCGTGAGACCTTCCCCGCCCATCAGCGCGATGTAAGCCCAGGAGATGGGCAGCACGCCGGCAGAACCGAACACCGTGGCGGTGACCGGGGCACCCGAACGGCTCGACTGCTCGCCCTGGCCGGTGGCGTCACCGGGCAGGAACGGCAGCAGGTGCTCGCCCACGCCGATCGGGCCGACACCGGGGCCACCGCCGCCGTGCGGGATGCAGAAGGTCTTGTGCAGGTTCAGGTGGGAGACGTCTCCGCCGAACTCGCCGGGCTGGGCGAGACCGACCAGGGCGTTTAGGTTCGCCCCGTCGATGTAGACCTGTCCGCCGGCCGCGTGGATCTTGTCGCACACCTGGCGCACATCACCCTCGTACACGCCGTGCGTGGAGGGGTAGGTGATCATGATCGCTGCCAGTTCAGCACCGTGCTTCTCGATCTTCGCGTCGAGATCCTCGGCATCGATGGTGCCGTCCTCGGCGGTCTTGACGACGACGACCGACATACCCGCCAGCACGGCGGAGGCGGCATTCGTCCCGTGGGCCGAGGCCGGGATGAGGCAGATCGTGCGCTGGGCGTCGCCGTTGGCGTCGTGGTAGCGGCGGATCGCCAGCAGTCCGGCGTATTCACCCTGGGATCCGGCGTTGGGCTGCACCGAGATGCCGGCGTAACCGGTGATGGCCACCAGCTTGGCTTCCAGATCGTCGATCAGCTCGTGCCAGCCCTGGGCCTGCGCGGCGGGAACGTAGGGGTGGATGGAGGCGAATTCGGGCCAGGTGATGGATTCCATCTCGACCGCCGAATTCAGCTTCATGGTGCACGATCCCAGTGGGATCATGGTGCGGTCCAGCGCGAGGTCCCGGTCGGAGAGGGTGCGCAGGTAGCGCATCATCTGCGTTTCGGAGGTGATCGAGTGAAAGATCGGGTGGGTGAGGTAGTCCGAGGTGCGGCGCAGCGCCTCCGGGATCGCGGACGACTCGGCACCAGCGGTCAGCTCCGACTCGGCCAGCTCGACGCCGAACACGGCGGCCAGGGTGCTCAGGTGCGCCTCGGTGGTGGTCTCGTCGGTGGAGATCGCGATGCGATCGGCGGCGAAGCGGCGCACGTTGATACCGGCGGCCTCGGCGTCGTCGAAGACCTGCTGGGCCGAGGTCTCATCGGCCAGGTTCACCACCAGGGTGTCGAAGTAGGACTCGGTGGCCAGCGTGTAGCCGCCGGAGGTGAGGCTGGCCGCCAGACGACCGGCCCGCCGGTGGGCGTGCTGAGCGATCCGCTTGAGTCCAGAGGGGCCGTGGTACACGGCGTAGAGTCCGGCGCAAATGGCCAGCAGTGCCTGGGCGGTGCAGATGTTGGAGGTGGCCTTCTCGCGGCGGATGTGCTGCTCGCGGGTCTGCAGGGCCAGCCGGTAGGCGGGCCGACCGACGTCGTCGGTGGAGACTCCCACCAGGCGTCCGGGCATGGAGCGCTCCAGCCCCTTCGACACCGCCATGTACGCGGCATGCGGACCGCCATAGAACAGCGGCACCCCGAAGCGCTGGGTGGAACCGACGGCGATGTCGGCACCCTGCTCCCCCGGTGCCTGGATCAGGGTCAGGGCGAGCAGGTCGGCGATCACGGTGATCATGCCGCCGTGCTCCTTCACCTGGGCGAAGAGCGCGGTGTGGTCAACCAGTCCTCCGTCGTTGCCTGGCTGCTGGACCACGATGCCGCACAGTCCCACCTCGGCGATCTCGGCCAGCAGGTCCTCGGTGAGTCCTGCAGAGAGGTCAACCACGCGGGTCTGGGCTTCCACTGCGCGGGAGCGGGTCTCGATGACGGCGAGGTTCTGCGGGAACGTGTTGGCGTCCACCAGAATCAGACCATCGGACTTGCGCTTGTTGGCCCGGCGCATCATCAGCACGGCTTCAGCCGCGGCGGATGCCTCGTCGAGCAGGGAGGCATTGGCGATGGGCAGCGCGGTCAGGTCCATCACCATGGTCTGGAAGTTCAGCAGCGCTTCGAGCCGGCCCTGGGAGATCTCCGGCTGGTAGGGCGTGTAGGCGGTGTACCAGGCGGGGTTCTCCACCACATTGCGGCGGATCACCGCGGGCGTCACGGTGTCGTAGAAGCCCTGGCCGATCATCTGGGTGCGTTGGATGTTGCGGGCGGCCATCCGACGCAGCTCGCCGAGGACCTCGGTCTCATTCGCAGCCGGCAGGTCCAGGGGTGTGCTCTGGCGGATGGATTCCGGAATGGCGGTGTCGATGAGCGCCTCGAGGCTGTCGTAGCCGAGGGTCTGCAACATCATGGTCGCGTCATCGGGAGTGGGGCCGATATGGCGGTCGGTGAAAGGGGCCGAAGGCACGGTCTGGGTCATGATCAAGAACTCTCCAGGGATCTGTCGGATCGGATCGGTTACAACGGTGCGTACGACGACGAGGGCACGCCGTCTCAGCGAGTCACTGATCCTCCCCACCCTGTTGAATAACCTGAGAGTTTGACCGGTTCGTGCGCGAACGCAGAGACCGGCTTGCACCGTCGGTGAGCCTCGTCCGTTTCCGGACGCGACTGCTTTTCAGAGGTGCCTCGTGATGGCGGTACGGAGACCTGAGAGTTTCCCGGGGAGGGGTTGCTCCTTCGGTGCCCGCCCCTGGTGTGGTGCGGAGCTCTCCCACCATCCGTCAGCGGCGCGGTTGTCGAATGTGAGGTTCGACAACCCCCTCCAGAGTACCCGACATCACAGCCCCGGCGCTCCTCCGCGTTTCCGATCAGGCGTACGGGTGACCGGGCGCGTGCGGCAGCTCGACGTGCGGACGGTCGATGTCGCCGGCGATCATCCAGTCCGGCGTCGAGCTGGATTCTGGCCACTGCGGACGGCGCACGGGCACCCCGGCTTCCTCGGCGATGAGTGCTCCTGCGGCCCAGTCATATTCTTGGGTGCCGTATTCGGCGTAGGCATCCAGCGTTCCGTCTGCCACCATGCACAGATCCAGGGCTGCAGAGCCGATCCGGCGCAAATCGCCGAACCCGGTGAGCAGTTCGGAAAGGATCCCCAGTTGAAACTTCCGCCGTTCCGGGTCGTAGCCGAAGCCACTCGCCAAGAGGCGCCCGGAACGACCCAGGATCGGACCACCCAGGCGCTGCGGTTCAGCCGGGTGGCTGGCAATGCCGACCATCTCATCGGCGCCTGGAGTCTCGGCAATACTGAACGCCCCGTTGCCCCGAGAGGCGTACCAGATTCGCCCCAGTGCGGGCGCAACAACGGCGCCAGCCAACCAGCCCCCGTCCGGTCCGGCCACCGCAACCGAGGTGCAGTAATGCGGCACGCCGCGAATGAAGTTCGTGGTTCCGTCCAACGGATCGATTGACCAGCGATATCCGGTGGGATTCTCCGGTTTCGTCGAACCGTACTCCTCGCCGTAAATCTCGTCATGCGGGCGGTATCCGGTGATCACCTTCCGCACGCCTTCTTCGGCCTGGCGGTCAAAATCCGTCACCCAGTCCGAGCCGGAAGACTTAGTCTCTGCTCCCAGATCAGCGCGCTGCAGTGGCAGCACGCTCCGGGGCCGCGAGGCGAGCACGTCTGCACCGGCCCGAGCCGCTGCCCGAGCCACCGTGAGCAAGGTCGACAGGGCTGGTGCGGGCACGGTATGCGGGCCAGTAGACGAAGTCGACAAGGCGAGGCTCCTTAGATCATGGACGAGAATTCGCAAGACATCGGGTGATGCCATCCATCTCGTGGGTCAGTCTACTGATTCCACAGATCCATCCGCCGGTGTCAGTTGTCGCAAATTTTGCGACAACTGAATAGAAGTCCCGTTATCGACATGAAAGTGTCATGGCAGCGCTTCGCCTTCAACCAATGCAAATTCTGCACCAGTTGGTGAAGACCCTCGAGCCACAATCTGCTCCTCTTCTCGACTTAATCCGGAGTTTCAGGGGCGAGTCCCCTGGGGGAATCCTGTCCATCGCAGGTTGGGCCGGAGGTGGCTCATGTCATTGAACATAATGAGACTCGGCGGAATCTCAGGTCGGTACTCGATCACGGTCAGGGCAGCATTCGCACTATTGAGACCCAGCCATCGTGCCGCTGGAGCGTCGAGTGCGTGTCGGATAAGCCAGGCAATCGGATATGCATGAGTTATGAGTACCTCATGCACGTCATCGTCACCCTCTGGCGGTATGGCGAATCTCGTGGTGAGACTGTGCGCGATCCTTCGACCTGATTCAGCCTCGTCGGCGTCGTAACCGTCAAAGAACGGCGCCCAGGACGGTGGCAGATCCTGCGGAGCCGGCACGGAGGGCACATGGTCGATCAACTCGGTCGCCTCATTCACGGTGGCGGCACCCGTCAGGAAGATGTTGAGCTGTCTGGCGCTCTCCGCAGCACGTGAAAGCGGGGAATGCCAGACCGTGTCGATGGGGAGGCGCGCAAGTCGCTTTCCAAGGAGGCGAGCCTGCTCATGCCCGGTGTCGGTGAGGTTGCCGAACGCATCGGCGTCCCCGTGTCGAGCGATGTACAGATATCTAGTGGGCATGAGTGGGCCGGGAACGTCGGCGTAACGCTCCCTTGCTCCTTTCTCTCGGGACGCGGCATCGAGTCAGTGGACGACGACGGTTCCGGTCGACCCATCAAGCGTGACGCGAGCACCGTTCTCGATGCGGGACATGGCACCGTGAGCGCCGAGCACAGCGGGTATCCCGTATTCACGAGCGACGATCGCAGCGTGCGAGAGCGCGCCACCGGTCTCGGTGACCACGCCCGCGGCAATGGTGAACAACGGCGTCCACGCAGGGTCGGTGTACGGGCAGACCACGATCTCTCCACGACGCACGGCCGCGAAGTCGGAAAATCCGCGCACAATGCGCGCTCTCGCCGTGACGATCCCGTTGGAGCCCGGCGTGCCGGTCAACGCGGCGGATGGGGACGAATCCGGAGCTGAAAGCTGCCCTGAAGGCAGCGCAACAGTGATCGGCCGTGCTTGCAGGATCCATACGACATCCTGGGCGACCGCCCACTCAATGTCTTGGGGCGCCCCCAGCAGGTCCGCGATCCGTTCGCCCAGTCCAGCAAGCGTCCGGACGGTGGCGTCGTCCAGGGTGCGTGCGGATTGCTGATCGGGAGAAACCGCACTGGTCATGACGCCCTCGTGTTCGTCGTCCAGGTCGATTCGTAGGTGCTTGCTGCCCGGCGAAAAACTGAGCGACCCGTCGGAGGCGACGTCGTAGGAATCCGGCGTAATATGTCCACCGACGACGGCCAGTCCCAGCCCCCACGATGCTTCAATCCGGGTCGGTCCATCTGGCTGTGTGCGCGTGAACATGACCCCAGAAACATCGGCTTCGATCATCGGTTGCACCAGCACCGCCATGCCCGGGTCATCGTGATGATCTGTGCCCTGTTGGTTCCAGTAGGCGCCCACGCGTGTGGCTTCAACCGACGCCTGACACGCATCGATCGCTTGGCAAACACTTTCTGCACCTCGAACACCGATAACACTCTCATACTGGCCGGCAGCCGACGCCTCCGCCATATCCTCAGACATGCCCGAAGAGCGCACAGCCACCACCGGATCACCGAGCCGCTTCAGTTGCCTGGAAACGGCCTCCAGCATCGGGATTCTCGCCGCCGTACGAAGATCGACGTTCGACACCACGAAGCCGTCCGGCACCGGAAAACCCTTCCTCAAGAGCGCGGCAAGTACTGAAGCCTTACCACCAGCGCTATCGCGGCTCGCGTCAGAGAGCGAAATCAGCATCAAACCACCTATCAACGTTATGTTGACAACATAATGTTGATGCTAGCAGGATGATCAGCATGGAACGCAAGCACAGCCGGGAAGAAAGCGCCGACCCGCTGGAAACTCGAGACTGGCAAGCTGACGACTCTTCCCCTTCTGCCGGCGAGCTTCTGCACCAGGCGCTCCGGCGTTCATCGACGCTGACCGAGAATGAGCTTCTCGGAGCGCTGTCACTCATTTCGGCAGCTCGTTCAGAGGTTGAACGGGCGGAGATCGGATTGCTCTTCGCCGCACGGAGCGACGGTTTGACATGGGCGCAGATCGCCGAAGCAATGGGGTTCCGGTCGCCGCAGGCCTGCCAGCAATACGTCCACCGACTCACCGCCAGACAGGACAAACGCGCATGACCAGGTCATCTCCCTCAGAATTGCTCGTCCTGCACGCCGTGCGCCTGACCGGGTTCGCCGACACTGGTGCGGTGACACAACGAGCGGGAACGAGCCACGATGCGACTCTGCGGATGCTGCGGCAGGCGAAGAGCGAAGGCTGGGTACAGTACATGTCATTCGCCGACCTCGCCGGCTGGTCGCTGACAGACGCAGGCAAGGTCGAGAACGAACGTCAGCTCGCGGAGGAACTCAGAGAAGTCGATCCCCATGACACTGTGGTGAGGACCGTGTACCACCAGTTCCTTCCGCTGAATGCCCGCCTGCTGCGTGAAGTCACTGACTGGCAGATTCGACCTTCCGAAGTCGATCCATACGCACCGAATGATCACACGGATCTCACATGGGATGGACGAATTCTCGATCACCTCGCGTCACTCGGCAGTGAACTCAGACCACTGGTCGAGCGCCTCGCCACAGTCCTTGCGCGATTCGACGGGTACGGGCCGCGATACGACGCCGCACTGCTACGAGCCAGGAACGGCGAAGTCGAATGGATCGACAAGACCAGTGTGGATTCGTGCCACCGGGTCTGGTTCCAGCTTCACGAGGACCTGATTGCAACCCTCGGCATCGACCGCCAGAACGAAGTCTGATCGCCTCGAAGAGTAGCTCTGATTGACCGGCCGAAACTGATGCGTGTTCGAACGGACCACGGTGTGGGTATCGCCGTCGTTCCACTACTTAGCATGCTCGACGGTGCTTTGTACGAGTTTTCGCAGCGCAGGGCTGATCATTCAGCAACAGCCTCGCCCGGCCCCTCGGCCAGTAGCGCGGTGAAGCCGTCCTCGTCGAGCACCGTGAGTCCCAGAGATTCTGCCTTGTCGAGTTTCGAACCCGCGTTCTCACCGGCGACCACGTAGTCGGTCTTCTTCGACACGGACCCGGAGGCTTTGCCACCGCGGGAGATAATCGCTTCCTTCGCTGAGTCGCGGGTGTAGTTCTGCAGCGACCCGGTGACCACCACGGTCATTCCCTCGAGAGTCTTGGCGACGGATTCATCCACCTCGTCTTCCATCCGGACCCCGGCCGCGTCCCAGCGCTCGACGGTGGTGCGATTGACCTCGTCACGGAACCACTCGGACACCGCCTCGGCAATGGTGGGGCCCACGCCGTCGACGTCGGAAAGTCGTTGCAGCCCATTCTCTTCATCCAGAGCGGTGGCCTGCAACTGCGGCAGCGAACCGAAGGCACCGGCGAGCGCGCGGGCGGCGGTGGGGCCCACGTGGCGGATCGACAGCGCCACGAGGACGCGCCACAGCGGCTGGGACTTGGCCTTCTCCAGCTCTTCGAAGAGCTTGACGGTATTAGCGGTGGGCTTCGACGGGGTTTTGACCGTGGCCTTGGTGTAGAAGTACGGAACCAGATCCCAGGCACCGGTTCCCTGGCCTTTGCTGCGCTTCTCCCGCCAGACGCGCACTTCGGCGAGGCGCTGCTTGAGCTCCTCGTCGCCGTCAGCGGCCAGGTCGAAGAGCTGCGCGTCGGCGGTGATGACGCCCTCACCAGCAGGCTGGACGTGTCCGTGATTCTCGGCCGGGTCCTCCCCCGGACCGTTGGTGAGCCAGGTGGCGGCTTCCTCACCCAATGCCTCGATATCGAAGGCGCCGCGGGAGCCGGCATGCTCGATGCGCCCGGTCAGCTGCGCCGGGCAACGGTGGGCATTGAGGCAGCGCAGGTCGACGTCGCCTTCCTTGGCCGGCGCCAGCGGCTCCCCGCAGGAGGGACACTCGGTGGGCATCACGAAGTCGCGCAGTTCCCCGTCGCGCTCGTGCTGTTCGCGCAGTGGCAACACCGGGCCGACGATCTCGGGAATGACATCACCGGCTTTGCGCAGCACCACGGTGTCGCCGATCTTCACGTTCTTGGCGCGGACCACGTCTTGGTTGTGCAGCGTGGCCATCGAGACGGTGGACCCGGCGACGAGTACCGGTTCCATCACGGCGTAGGGGGTGACGCGCCCGGTGCGTCCTACGTTGACTTTGATGTCGAGCAGGCGAGTGTGCACCTCTTCGGGCGGGTACTTGTAGGCGACCGCCCAGCGCGGGGTGCGGGAGGTGTGGCCGAGTTGGGCCTGGAGCCCGAAGTCGTCGACCTTGATGACGATGCCGTCGATCTCGTGGATCAGGTCGTGGCGTTGTTCGCCGCGTTCGGCGATGAACTCCAGCAGGCGCGCCAGCGGCTTCGAGGCCTCCGGGTCGGTCTCGGTGTCGCCGTCGACGAGCACGCTATACGGGCTGGTGGGCAGCCCCCAGGCGGCCAACTGCTCATAGGCCTCGTGCTGCGAGCCGATGGTGAGGCCCTGTTGGGCGCCGATGCCGTGCACGAACATCGTCAGCGGGCGTTTCGCGGTCTGTTCCGGATCCTTCTGTCGCAACGACCCTGCAGCCGCATTGCGCGGGTTGGCGAAGGGCGGCAGCCCAGCGTCGGCGCGCTGGGTGTTGAAGTCACGGAAATCCTGGCTGCGCATGAAGATTTCACCGCGCACCTCGACCTCGGCCGGGATGTTGTCCCCGGTGAGCCGGGTGGGGATGTCCTTGATCGTGAGCACGTTGTGGGTGACGTCCTCACCGGTCACGCCGTCGCCGCGGGTGGCCGCACGCACGAGCTCACCGTCACGGTAGAGCAGGTTGATGGCCAGCCCGTCGATCTTCACCTCGGCCAGCCAGCCGGGCTGCACCCCGGGACGAATCTGCTGGAGTGACCCGGCAGCACGGTGGAACCAGGTGCGCAGCTCGTCCAGGGAGAAGACGTCCTCGAGTGAGTACATCCGGGCCAGGTGCTCCACGGGGGCGAACGCTGCGGAGACATCACCGCCGACTTCCTGGGTGGGCGAATCGTTGGAGACGATCTCCGGGTGCAGCGCCTCGAGGTCCTCGAGACGGCGGAAGAGGTCGTCGAACTCGGCGTCGGAAACCTCGGGGGCGTCATTCTGGTAGTACGCGGTGCGGTGATGGCGCACCTGCTCCATCAACTGCTCGTAGTCCTCGCGCAGATCATGATCGGGAATGTCCTGATCGCGGGGTTCGGAGATCGACGGGTTCGGGGTATCGGTGCTCACTCTGCCCAGCTTAGCGCGGATGCCATGCTTCTCGACGGGTTCTCTGCCACGGTGCGTTCGCTCTGAGAGTGGATGTCGTGGTCTACTGTTTTCCGTGCCGCACGACCATCAGGAGAACACGATGTCAGCATCCCCGACACAGACCGCACCGCGCTGGAACCGCCTCGACACCAGTTGGACGATCAGTCTGTTCGGCACCGCCGTGGGTGCAGGCATCCTGTTCCTGCCCATGAACGCCGGGCTGGGCGGGCTGTGGCCGCTGCTGATCGCGACCCTGCTGATCGGTCCGATGACGTACTTCTCCCACCGCGGCCTCTCCCGGATGGTGGCGGCGTCACCGCATCCTGACCGCGACATCACCGAGGTGGTGCGCGACTACTTCGGCGAGACGGCCGGGCGCCTTGTCACGGTGCTCTACTTCCTGGCCATCTACCCGATCGTGCTGATCTATGGGGTGGGGATCACCAACACCGTCGACTCACTGATGGTGAACCAGCTGGGCCTGGAACCGTGGCCGCGCTGGCTCCTGTCGGCCGTGCTGGTGCTGGCCATGTCCGCCGTCATGCTCGCCGGGCAGCGCGTGATGCTGGTGGTGACCCAGTGGGTGGTCTACCCGCTGATCCTGGTGCTCTTCGCGGTGACCGTGCTGCTGATCCCCTCGTGGACTTTCGACGGATTCGGCGCTTTCCCTGCCATCGGCGATTTCTCACTGTCGCTGTGGCTGATGTTGCCCGTGCTGATCTTTTCCTTCAATCACTCGCCCGCGATCTCCCAGTTCTCGGTCGCGATGCGCGCACGCTACGGCGACGCCGCTGCAGACAAGGCAGCCTCGGTGTTGCGGGTCACCGCGGTGCTGCTGGTGGTCTTCACCATGGGCTTCGTGTGGTCCTGCGTGTTGGCGTTGGGGCCCGAGGGCCTGCAGGAAGCCAAGGACGCCAATATTCCGGTGCTCTCGCATCTGGCCAACGTGATGGGCGTGCCGCTGATCGCCTGGCTTGGCCCGGCAGTGGCCATCACCGCGATCGCCTCGTCGTTCTTCGGTCACTGGTTGGGTGCTGCCGAAGGTGCCGCGGGCATTGTGACCACCATGGTGGATCGGCGCCAGCGGTTCACCGAACGCGGTGTGCGGATCGGGGTGAGCGTCTTCCTGATCGTCACGACCTGGCTGGCCGGAGTGCTCAACCCGAGCATCCTGACGCTCATCGAATCACTGGCCGGCCCGGTGATTGCCGCGGTGCTCTACCTGATGCCGATGTACGCCATCCACAAGGTGCCCGCTCTGGAACGTTTCCGGGGCGCTGCCTCGAACGTGTTCGTGGTGATCGCCGGCGTCGTGGCGGTCGGCGGGATCCTGCTCAGCTTCTTCCGCTGAGAATCTCCACAATGACGACGGTGATGTTGTCCCGTCCCCCGGCGTCGTTCGCCTGATCCACCAGGTCCTGGGCGATCTCGTCGAGGTCGTCGCCCGAGGAGATGGCGAAGGCCAGGTCGTCGTCGGAGACCTCATTCGTCAGCCCGTCGGAGCACAGCAGGAACCGGTCCCCCGGTTCAGGCCGCAGCACGGCGACGTCGGCGGCGATATGCGGGCTGGTGCCCACCGCCCGGGTGATGACATTGCGATCAGGATGCTCCCGGGCCTCCTCGGCGGTGATGATGCCGCGGTTGACGAGCTCCTGGACCGCCGAATGATCTTCGGTGACCTGGACGAGCTGATCGGCGGAGGCCTGGTACCAGTAGGCACGCGAGTCGCCCACATTGGCGACGGCGAGCGCACTGGAGCCGGCCGGGTCCTCGTGGTGGATCCCGGCGAACAGGGTCAGCGTGGTTCCGGCCCGGCCCTGCCCGGCCACCAGCACCGAGGTGTTGGCCGAACCGATCATCGAGCGCAGCGCTTCCATGTCCATGGTCTGCTCCGGGTCGGCGGCTGCCATGTCCTGGCGCATCTCGCGCATCGACTGTACGCAGCTGCTGGAGGCGACTTCGCCGGCGTCATGCCCGCCCATGCCATCGGCGACGGCGAACAGATCGGCCATGACCAGCAGGGAGTCCTCATTGAGTTCGCGTCGGCGCCCGACATCGGTGGCGGCACCGGCACGGTACCGGTAGTCGTGGGTCGTCATCAGTCGACCTGCAGCCCTTCACCGGAGCCACGCAGCAGCATGGAGGGACGGATCTCACCGAAGCCGCGGACGCTGCGCGGAGGCTGTGGGATGAGCAGGTAACGCTCGTCCTCCCCCAGCGTGCTGGCGGTGAGTTGATCGACGAGCACGGTGCCCGGGTCCGCGATGGACGTCAGTCGTGCGGCCAGGTTCACGGTGGGACCGTAGATGTCACCGAGCCGGGAGAGCACGCGGCCCCAGACCAATGAGACCCGCGCCGAGGGCAACACCGGATCCTCGGACATGGACTTGGCCAGGGCCAGGGAAATCTCCGCACCGGCTTCGGGAGTCTCGGCGTTGAAGAGCACTTCGTCGCCGACGGTCTTGACCAGTCGTCCGCCACCCACGGAAATGATCTCCGCACATTTGGATTCGAAGCGCTGCACCATCTGGGCCAGGGTTCGCTCCGACATCTGCCGCGACAGGGACGTGTAAGAGACCATATCGGCGAATCCGACGGCGCGTGCCAGCGGCAGCGGGGCGTCGTCCTCGGTGCCGTCACGGCCCGCTTCCGAGGCGTCGAGACCGGCCTGAACGCGCACGGTCAACCGCTGCAGCGCCGCATTGAGCTGCCGACGGTACGAATAGGTGAGGACCTCTTCCATGGTCTCCATGACCTGCGGAATCAGCTTGACCACTTCGCGCCGGGCCTCCGGGTCACTGAAGCGCTGCGTGCTGATCTTGTCCTCCACCAGGGCCTCGATCTGCCACACGACCATCCGATCGGTCATCTGGCCGATGGAGCGGGCCACAGAAATTGCGGTCTCCTCGTTGAGCACGTCCCGGCGGACCAGATCGATCACGCCGGAGAGCGCCGCCGCATCCTGGTCGGTGAAAACGCGCTCGTGCTCTCCGATATTGGGGAAGCCCAGGGCGCGCCAGAGTTTGCGGGCGGAGACCAGGGAGACGCCGAGCCGGGTGGCCAAGTCGCGGCGGGTGAGCAGGCGCGGCCCGCCGATGAGCTCCTCGTCGAGGACCCGGATGGCCTGGGTCCAGGTGGCGGGGTCCTCGGCGTGAGCCAGTTCCTCGGCCACCTTGCGGATGTCGGCGGGCTGCGGGTCGATATCCGGGGAACTCGCACCGGGAGGAGTGGTCGGCACGATCGGCAACGGAGCCGTCGGCGCGGGGTCCCTGGTGACGGGTCCGGTCTCGGCGTCCTCGTGCTGGTCGGTCATCGTCTCACCCCCGGGTCAGAGCTGTGGTCGTTGAAGTCGCGGTAGGGCGCGGGACCGTTCGGACCAACCCCCGGGTAACCATATCCGTAGCGGGCGCGCACGGAGTAGAGCTCGGCTTCGACCAGCTGAGTGAATCGCTGGATCTCCGGTAGATTCCGCAGCGTCCAGACATGTCCGGAGTAGGACCACAGCTGCAAATCCCCGCGTCGAGCCCATCGCTGACGTCGGCTCTGGCGCATCTGCACCCGTTCGATAGCCTCCAGGGTCAACCAGCGTCGCTGCACACGCAGCCAGCCGATCCGCTGGGAGACGCGCAGGGTGGTCAGGTAGGTGACGCGGGTCAGCCACCGCCACAGCGGGCGCACCGCGCCCAGGAACAGCAGCAGGGCCAGCACGATGTAGCCGGTCACCTGCCAGCCGCCGCGGTAGTCGCTCACCCAGAACGGCAGGTCGTGCCGTGAGAGGTACCCCTGCAGGACTCCGGAGGCCAGGCACAGCACGACCAGCCACGCGGCCGGCTTCAGCAGACCGCGCGCGTGAGTCCGGGTACGCACCCGGACCTGCTCGCCCGGCTGCAGTCGATGCGCCATGGTCATTCCCCTGCTCTGTCCCCTTCGTTCCGGTCGGATTCTTCCACGAAGCTGCCCTCTGGCTCTCGCAGACCGGCACGGTACTGCGGTCGCAGATGGACCACGTCGGCGGCCGAGACCTCGTAGGTCTCACCCGTCCCTATCTTTCCACGAATCTCCGCCTTTTCGTCTAGCTCGCCGGGGGATTTCGACGCACCGTCGAATTCAGGGCCGCGGACGTGCTCCACATCGATCAGCAGCGTCCCGGATTCCCCTAATCCCCGCGCCGCACCGATGATGGTCATGCCGCCGGGCAGTTCGGCGCGGACGCGCTGCCCCAGAGTGTGCATCACCGCAGACACCCGCTCTGCAGGACGCGGACCGCCGGAGAGGCCCTCGATAGCACCCAGCACTGTGTCTCTGATGGTCTCAGCGAGAGACTGCGACTCGGGTAGTTCGCCGGCATCCATCCAGTCACTCAGGGCTACTGCCTGTTCGCTCGGCCGCTCCCCGGAGGCGAAGTCACGGTTCAGGCCGATCCCCAGCACCACCCCGGTCGCATCCGCGGTGACCTGAGCGAGAATGCCCGCCAGCTTGCGCCCGGTGCCGTCCTCGTCGTAGATCATGACATCGTTGGGCCACTTCACGGCGGCCGGCACACCCCAGCCGCGCACGAGATCCACGACGGCGGCGGCCGCGGTCAGGGTGATCCAGGGCCAATGCTGTGCTGGCAGCGCCGGAGTCAGCGTCGCGGGCCGCAGCAACGTCGACACCGCGATCGACTGACCGCGTTCGGCCTGCCAGGTTCGCCCGTTGCGCCCCCGACCGGAGCGTTGGTCATCGGTGGCGATCGCCGCGCCGTGGACCAGCTCGCTGGCATACTCCAGGACCACATCCTGGGTGGAGGCGGTGTGGTCGTGCCAGGTCAGTCCCTCGCGGGACGGTACGGGTGGGGAGTCTGAGGTGGAGAGCGGCGCCATGCCTCCAGCCTAGCGAGGCTGACTGCGTGCGACCTCCGGTACGGCTGGACGGCCGCTGCCCGCAGCGTGAAGAAGGGCGCCCACCGTGAGGCGGCCCGCATCGAGCCCGTCTGTCGAAATTTGGCGGTTTCTTACAACCGCGACCGGTCGCCCTGGCGCTAGACTGGGTGATCGTTAGTGCGAACCGTCTAAATCCGTGCGTGCACGGAATGGAGTTGATGTGAGTAGCGACAGCAGCCGGCAGGATCTCGACGCCGCCCCCGACCTGACGACGACAGCTGGCAAGCTGGAGGATCTCTACCGTCGGCGTGAGGCCGCCGAGGTCCCCGCGGGCCAGTCCGCGGTGGATCGGCAGCACGACCGGGGTAAGAACACGGCCCGCGAGCGGATCGCGATGCTCGTCGACGAGGGCTCGTTCGTCGAGTTCGATCAATTGGCGGTGCACCGCTCGACGGCCTTCGGCATGGACGCCAAGCATCCACTGGGCGATGGTGTCGTTTCCGGCTACGGCACCATCGATGGGCGCTTGGTCGCGCTCTACTCCCAGGATTTCACCGTCTTCGGCGGGTCGCTGTCGAAAGTCAACGGCGAGAAGATCGTCAAGGTCCAGGAATTCGCCGCCCGCAACGGCTGCCCGGTCATCGGCATCAACGACGGCGGCGGCGCGCGCATCCAGGAGGGTGTTGCCTCGCTGGCGATGTTCGCCGACATCTTCCGCAATAACGTGCTGGCCTCCGGCGTCGTACCGCAGATCTCCATCATCATGGGCCCCTGCGCCGGCGGGGCGGCCTACTCCCCCGCGCTCACCGACTTCGTGATCATGGTGGATCAGACCTCGCACATGTTCATCACCGGTCCCGACGTGATCAAGACCGTCACCGGCGAGGACGTGGACATGGAGACCCTGGGCGGTGCGAACTCGCACAACGCCACCACCGGGACCGCTTCCTACCTGGCGGCCTCCGAGATGGACGCCTTCGAGTACGTGCGAGACCTGCTGGAATTCCTGCCCGCCAACAATCTGGCAGAGGCCCCCGTGGTGGCGTTCACCGAAGATCTGGAGATCTCGGTGGACGACCTCGAACTAGACCGCATCGTGCCGGACTCGGCGAATCAGCCCTACGACATGCTCACCATCATCGAGATGATCGTCGATGAGGGTCATTTCATGCAGACCCAGGAGCTCTACGCGCCCAACGTGATCTGCGGTTTGGGACGTGTTGAGGGACGCACCGTGGGCGTGGTGGCCAACCAGCCGATGCAGTACGCCGGCACCCTCGACATCGCGGCCTCGGAGAAGGCCGCACGCTTCGTGCGGTTCTGCGATGCCTTCAACATCCCGATCCTCACCCTGGTGGATGTGCCCGGCTTCCTACCCGGCACCGACCAGGAGTTCAACGGGATCATCCGCCGCGGCGCTAAGCTCATCTACGCCTACGCCGAGGCCACGGTCCCGAAAATCACCGTGATCACCCGCAAGGCCTATGGCGGCGCCTACATCGTGATGGGTTCGAAGAAGCTGGGCGCGGATGTGAATCTGGCCTGGCCCACCGCCCAGATCGGCGTGATGGGAGCCCAGGGTGCGGTCAACATCCTCTACCGCCGCGAGCTCAAGGCCGTCGGTGAGGATGGCGGCGACGTCGACGCCCGGCGGGCCCAGATCGTGGAGGACTATGAAGCCGAGCTGCTCAACCCGTATCAAGCTGCCGAACTGGGCTACATCGACCAGGTGATCGCGCCGTCGGAGACCCGGGTCCAGATGGTACGGGCCCTGCGCGCCACGCAGAACAAGCGCGAGTCGCGTCCGGCACGCAAACACGGAAACATTCCGCTGTGATGGCACCGATCCCAGCACCATCGCACGGCGAGCCCGAGAACCAGCCCGAGGCCACCGGGATCCGCATCAGCGGGTCCCGGCTGTCCGCGGAGGAAACCGCGGCCCTGCTGCTGGTTCTGCAGCAGGCTCAGTCCAGTACGGACGCTCAGGGTCCGGAGACACTGCACTCCAGCACGGCGTCCCGCCGTCGCCGCCTGTCCACCTGGGCAGGCTCCGCGGTGCAGACCTGGCGTTCCTCCGCCGGCCTGCGCTGACGCGCCGACGGGTGTGCCCGTCGCCCTCCGCTATTGCGCCGCGGTCGGTGTTGCCGGCTTGCCCAACGCGCCACCCGGCGCCTCGGCGGTGGTGTCGCCGGCGGTCCGGGAGCTGAGACGCTGCGAGAGCTTCGTGGCGAGCCAGCCCAGCAGGAAGTTCAAGAGGATAAACAGCAGGGCGGCCACCGTGATCGACTGCAGGATATTGCCATAGCCCGAGCCCAGCTGGCGCGCGTAGCGCAGCAACTCGGAGAACCCGATCAGGTAGCCCAGGGCCGAGTCCTTCAGGATGATCACGAACTGCGAAATCAGCGACGGCAGCATCGCAATCACCGCCTGCGGAACCTCCACAGTGCGCAGCGAGAGCGTGTTGGTCATCCCCACCGCCATGGCGGCTTCGCGTTGGCCACGCGGCAGGGATTTCACGCCTGAGCGCACCAGCTCCGCGATCACGGCCCCGTTATACAGAGTCAGTGCGGTGATGACGGCAAAGTAGGGTGCGTTGCGGGGATCGATCAGACCGGTCTGCGCGACGATCTGCGAGTAGAAGGTCAGGAAGAACACCATCAGGATCAGCACGGGCACGGCCCGGAAGAATTCCACGATCACCATGGCGAACCAGCGGATCGGCGCGTAGGGGGCCAGTCGGAGGAAGCCGAAGGCCAGCCCGAAGATCAACGAGGTCACCACCGCGATCACCGCGGCCTGCAGAGTGAACTGCAGACCCAGCAGCAGGTAGTTGGTCCAGGCGTTGGCATTCAGCGCATTGACCCACAGGTGCGGGCGCAGCTGGCCCTGGTCCCACAGGCGCCACAGCACCAGTGCGAGCATCGCGGCCACGAAGAGGACGGCGATGATGTTCGTGATCAGAATCCGCCGGCGGGCCTTCGGACCCGGGGCGTCGAAGAGAACGGTTTGCTGACTCAATTCTGCACCGCCAATCGGTTGGACAGCCAGGTGGTGAGCAACCCGATGGGGATCACGATCAGGCAGAACCCGATGGCGATCGTGAGGAAGATGTAGATCATCAGGTTCGGGTTCGACTCGATCATCGCCCGCATCACGGCGGAGACGTCGGTGACGGAGGCCGCGACGGCCACCGTGGTGTTCTTGGTCAGCGCGATCAGGGTGTTGCCGATCGGGGTAATCGCCCCGCGCAGCGCCTGCGGAAGGATCACCAGCCGGGCCGCCGGCAGGAAGCTCAGGCCGATGGATCGGGCCGCCTCGGCCTGTCCCAGCGGGACGGTGTTCACGCCGGAGCGGATCGCCTCACAGAAGAATGGCGCGTGATAGATCGTCAGGCTGATGGTGGCCAGGATGAAGAAGTTCAGGCTGAAGTTCGAGGAGAACTGGATGCTGAGCTGCCCCCACACCACCAGGATGCCCATCACCATGATGGCCGTCAGCGGGGTGTTGCGCACCACATTCACGTAGGCGGTGCCGATCCACTGCAGCGAGGGAACCGGGGAGATGCGGAACA
The DNA here is from genome assembly GCA_052084925.1 of Micrococcaceae bacterium. Lineage (GTDB taxonomy): Bacteria > Actinomycetota > Actinomycetes > Actinomycetales > Micrococcaceae > CmP2. The sequence goes on along the minus strand of JBQDEV010000002.1, from coordinate 147,550 downwards.
GGGCCAGGACGACGCCGAGGATGAACGCGGCGATCGCTGAGAAAAACGCCAGGCGGATATTCGTCCAAAAGCCCTCCAGGATGGGGTAGGTCTCGAACAGACTGAGGAACCCGTCCACGACGGTTCACCTCCTCTTCACAAGGTCAGAAAGTGCGGGCGATGCCCACGAGCTGAGCCCCGCGGCGGCGGTCATGGGCGGACCGCCGCCGCGAGTCTCATCGACTCATGAGCCGGGAGGCGATCAGGAACAGGACTGCAGCTCGATGTCGGTGTTCAGATCGGCGTTGGCCTCGTACTCCACGCCCTCGGTGTTGGCGGCGAGCAGGTCGTCGATCGTGCCGTTGTCGAACAGGGTCTGAATGGCCGCGTTGACGTCCTCGCAAACATCGGTGGACTCCGGAGGCAGACCGACACCGTAGAGCTCCTCGGTGAAGGGGTTGCCCACCACCTTGAACTCGCCGGCGTACTCATCGGTGGCGGCCAGGCCGGCCAGGATGATGTCGTCGGTGGTCACGGCGTCGACCTGACCGGACTGCAGGTAGGTGAGGCACTCGGCGTAGCCATTCTGCTCCACCAGGTTGACGTCGTCGGCGTAGCGCTCCTGCACATTCTGTGCCGGGGTCGATCCGGTCACCGAGCACAGGTTGCGCCCGTTGAGATCGTCGGGACCATTGATCTCGGTGTCGTCGGCGCGGACCAGGATGTCCTGGCCGGCCACGAAGTAGGGTCCGGCGAAGTCGACGCGCTCGGCGCGCTCATCGGTGATCGAGTAGGTCGCGAAGATCATGTCGACCTGACCGTTCTCCAGCAGGTTCTCACGCTGCGGGGTCTCGGCCTCTGCCCATTCGATGTCGGACTCCTCGTAGCCCATCTCGGCCAGAACAGCCTTGGCGACGTCGACGTCGAAGCCAGTCGGGTCGTTGTTGCCTTCACGGAAGCCCAGGCCGGGCTGGTCGTACTTGATGCCGACGGTGATCGAGCCGGCGCCGCCGCCGTTCTCGCCGCCCGCCTCATCGTCTTCGGTCTGTGCAGGGGAACAGCCCACGAGGGCGAGTGCGGCCACGGCTGCCATGGCCAGGGTGGTCTTCAAGGGGGTGCGCATCGTATGCCTTTCGATTGCGGGGGTGATGAGTGAGCGGATGCTCGGTGCGATGAATCAGTGGGCGAGGATCTTGCCGAGGAAGTCCTTGGCGCGATCCGTTTTGGGGTTCGTGAAGAAATCGTCCGGAGTGGTGTCCTCGAGGATCTTGCCGTCGGACATGAAGACCAGCCGGTCCCCGGCCTTGCGCGCGAACCCCATCTCGTGGGTGACCACGACCATGGTCATGCCGCCCTTGGCGAGATCCACCATGACGTCGAGGACTTCCTGGACCATCTCCGGATCCAGTGCCGAGGTCGGCTCGTCGAAGAGCAGCACCTTCGGCTTCATGGCCAGGGCACGGGCGATGGCCACGCGCTGCTGCTGACCGCCCGAGAGCTGAGCCGGCATCTTCTTCGCCTGGTGACCCACCCCCACCCGATCCAGCAGGTCCATGGCGTCCTTTTCGGCCTGCTTCTTCTTTATCCCGCGGACCTTGATCGGCCCGAGGGTGACGTTCTCCAGAATCGACTTGTGTGAGAACAGGTTGAAGGACTGGAAGACCATGCCGACGTCGGCGCGCAGTCGGGCCAGTTCCTTGCCCTCTTCGGGTAGCGCCTTGCCGTCGACTTCGATGGTTCCCCCCTCGTCGATGGTCTCGAGGCGGTTGATGGTGCGGCACAGAGTGGACTTACCGGAACCGGAGGGGCCGATGACGATGGCGACCTGCCCCTGGGGAATCTCAAGGTTGATGTCCGTCAGGGCGGCAAAGCTGCCGAAGTGCTTGTTCACGTCGTGCAGGCGCACCAGGGGCGTCGCCGCGGGCGGTGCGTCGTGCGGGTGCTCTTGGGCGGAAGAAACACTCATCATGCCCCCAGTCCTTAACAAGGTCGGTTGTCGCCAGAGACACCAGTCACATGTCTCTGTGCGTTAGATCACTTTTACCCTAATCGTCACACCAGCACCATGTCCAGGTGACTCTAAGGTTCGTGGACGAGTCTGCCCCACCGATGTTTCCGCGACGCTACGTGGTCGCGTCATCGCTGTTTCGGGTGCCCTGCGTTCCGAGGGCACCGTAGGATGTCCCCATGACCGAGAACCACACCGAGGCACAGCATGGATCTGCTTCCCCTCGCCCCCTGTCAGACATCGATCACCGCGCGAACCGCTACTTCGCCGACCTGCTGGAGCTGGACCCTGTCTCCGCCACGGAACTGGGACGCCCCGGCCACGAGACGGAGTACCCGGACTATTCCCCCGCCGGCACCGAGGCCGTGGACCGGGTGAATGCGGAGCTGCTGGCAGATCTTGATCTGCTCACCCCGGTCGACGCGGTTGATCTCGTCACCCTCGCCGCCCTGCGCGAGCGGGTGGGCCTGGCACGCGAGATCCACGCCACCGGTCGCACCGAGCTCAACAACATCGCGTCCCCGGCCCAGGGCATCCGCATGGTGTTCGACATGATGCCGGATGAGACCGAACAGCACTGGCAGCATCTCGCCGGCCGACTGGCCAATCTGCCCACCGCGCTGGCCGGCTACCAAGAGTCCCTGCGCTCCTCGGCGCGCCAGAGGAAGGTCTCTGCGGTGCGCCAGATCGACATCGTCATCGAGCAGGCCGAGGCTCACGGAGCCGAGGGCGGCTTCTTCCCCGCCCTGGTGCAGCGCGCCCACTCCAACGACAACGTCAACGACGCCCTGCGCGCCGAGGTGGAGAAGCAGGCGGAAGCCGCAGCTCTGGCCTACCGCGACTTCGCCGAGTTCCTGCGCACCGAATTGCGCCCGGTAGCCCCCACCGAGGACGCCGTGGGCATCGACGCCTACCGGCTAGCGTCCCGCGATTTCCTGGGCGCGACCGTGGACCTGGAGGAAACCTACCAGTGGGGTGTCGAGGAGCTGGCGCGCATCGTGGCCGAGCAGGAGTCGGTGGCGGAGCAGATCTCCCCCGGGGCCAGCATCGAGGAGGCCAAAGAGATCCTGAACCAGGATCCGGCCCGGCAGCTGCAGGGCACCGAGGCGCTGCGCGCATGGATGCAGCAGCGCTCCGATGAGGCGCTGGCCGCAATGAAGCAGTACTTCGAGATCCCGACCGAGATCGATCGGATCGAGTGCATGATCGCCCCCACCCAGGAGGGCGGCATCTACTACACCGGGCCTTCGGAGGACTTCTCGCGTCCGGGGCGGATGTGGTGGTCAGTCCCGGCCGGCGAGGACTCCTTCACCACCTGGGCCGAGACCACCACCGTCTACCACGAGGGTGTGCCCGGGCATCATCTGCAGGTGGGCACCTCCATGACCGCCGCCGATGAGCTCAACGACTGGCGCCGCACCGGTTGCTGGACCTCCGGCCACGGCGAGGGCTGGGCGCTGTACGCCGAGCGGCTGATGGATGAGTTCGGATATCTGAGTGACGCCGGCGACCGCCTGGGCATGCTGGACATGCAGCGGATGCGCGCCGCCCGCGTCGTCTTCGACATCGGCGTGCACTGCGGGTTCACCCCACCCGAAGAGGTCGGCGAGCAGCAGTGGACCCCAGAGAACGGCTACGCCTTCCTGAGCCGGCACCTGGACATCTCCGAAGGCCAGCGACGCTTCGAATTCACCCGCTACCTGGGCTGGCCCGGTCAGGCCCCCTCCTACAAGGTGGGTCAGCGCATCTGGGAGCAGATCCGGGCCGAGCACGAAGCCCGCGCCGAGCGTGCCGGCGTCGACTTCGATCTGAAGGCCTTTCACACCCGTGCCCTGCGCCTGGGATCCATGGGGCTCGATACCCTGCGCGAGGCACTCGCGTGAGCCGCGCGTTCCGGCTGGTGCTGGCCTCGGCGTCCTCGGCCCGGGCGGACGTGCTGCACCGGGCCGGGGTCCCGTTCATGACGATGGTCTCCGACGTCGACGAGGAGGCGGTGACCGCCGAGCTGGGCTCACCGGACCCGGCTGTTCTCGCCGGGGAGCTGGCCCGGGCCAAGGCGCTCGACGTCGTCGCCACCATCCTCACGGACACCGATGAGGAGTCCGCGGTGCCCGCAGACACCTCGGAGGAGCCGGCGCTGCTGGTGCTGGGCTGCGACTCGGTATTCGAATTCGACGGCGAAGCGCACGGCAAACCCGGCACGCCTGAGGTGGCGGAGGCCCGGTGGCGGGCTCAGGCCGGTGGCACCGGTACCCTGCATACCGGGCACACGCTCGTCGAGCTGCCCGACGCCGCCGGGGCGCTGCCCGATCCGCAGCGCCAGGTGCGGCGCACCGTCTCGGCGCAGGTGAGCTTCGCCGAGGCCAGCGAGGCGGAGATCCTCGATTACGTGGCGACCGGGGAGCCCCTGGGCTGCGCCGGCGGCTTCACGCTCGAGGCCCGCGGCGCGGCCCTGGTGCGCAGCGTCGAGGGCGACCCGAATGCGGTGCTGGGCCTCTCGGTGCACAGTCTGCGCGAGATGCTCGGCGAGCTCGGATACTCGCTGACCGCCGTCTGGAACGACTGACTGTAGGATTCCTACAACAGATCGACCGATTCCGGCATGTTCGGCGCGTCATCCTGTAGGAATCCCACGCCTGGTGGCATACCCTTTTCAGGGTGACCCACCCGGGTATGGACACTGCCGGGCCGGTCGCCGCAGACCCTGTTGCCGCTTCGCGGCGGCAATCGAGCACTTCCAAGGAGTCGACCTGCATGACCGCCACCACCGGTGAGCCGATGAATCTCCGCCCGTTCTCGCGGGTGCTGATCGCCAACCGAGGCGAGATCGCGGTCCGGGTCATCCGCGCCGCCCACGATGAGGGGCTGGAGGCGGTGGCCGTCTACGCTGACGCCGACCGTGATGCCCTGCATGTGCGCCTGGCCGACGATGCCTTTGCCCTCGGCGGCGAGAGTGCCGCCGACTCCTACCTGGTGGTCGAGAAGATCCTCAAGGCGGCCCGCGATTCCGGTGCCGATGCCGTGCACCCCGGTTACGGCTTCCTCTCCGAGAACGCCGACTTCGCCCAGGCGGTGCTCGACGCCGGACTGGTGTGGATCGGCCCGCCGCCGTCGGCGATCTCCCAGCTGGGCGACAAGGTCTCGGCCCGACACCTGGCCCAGCAGGTGGGCGCCCCGCTGGCGCCGGGCACCGCCGATCCGGTGTCGAACGCGAACGAGGTGCTGGCCTTCGCCGACGAGTTCGGTTTACCGCTGGCGATCAAAGCAGCCCACGGCGGCGGCGGACGCGGCATCAAGGTGGCTCGGGAGCGCGCCGAGATCCCGGAGCTCTACGATTCCGCCGTGCGCGAGGCAACGGCCGCCTTCGGTCGCGGCGAGTGCTTCGTGGAGCGCTTCCTCGATGCCCCGCGCCATGTGGAGACCCAGTGCCTGGCCGACGCCGAGGGCAACGTCGTCGTCGTCTCCACCCGCGACTGCTCCCTGCAGCGACGCAACCAGAAGCTCGTGGAAGAGGCTCCTGCCCCCTTCCTCACCGCCGAGCAGAACGAGCGCCTCTATGCCTCCTCCGTGGAGCTGCTGCGCGCGGCCGGCTACGTCGGCGCCGGGACCTGCGAGTTCCTCGTGGGCCAGGACGGCACCATCTCCTTCCTCGAGGTCAACACCCGACTGCAGGTGGAGCACCCGGTCTCCGAAGAGGTCACCGGGCTGGACCTGGTACGCGAGCAGTTCCGCATCGCCCGCGGGGAGACCCTGGGCTATGACCACCCCGAGGTGCGCGGCCACTCCTTCGAATTCCGGCTCAACGGCGAGGACCCGGGCCGCAACTTCATGCCCGCCCCGGGCACGCTGACCGGCTTCCGCCTGCCTGGGGGCCCGGGCGTGCGTGTGGACACCGGTGTGGAAGAGGGCGAGACCATCTCGGGCGCCTTCGACTCCATGGTGGCCAAGCTGATCGTCACCGGCGCCGACCGGCAGCAGGCGTTGCGCCGCGCCCGTCGTGCCCTGAACGAGATGCAGATCGCGGGGATGGCCACCGTGTTGCCCTTCCACCGCGCCGTCGTCACCGACCCGGCTTTCGCCCCCGAGATCCACGGGTCCGCTGAGCCTTTCTCCGTGCACACCCGCTGGATCGAGACCGAATTCGTCAACGAGCTGGCGCCGTACTCGGGTCAGGCTGCAGCTGGCGCGGACGCGGCCGGTTCAGAGTCCGACGACGACGAGCGCCGCACCGTGACTGTGGAGGTCAACGGCAAGCGTGTCGAGGTGTCTTTGCCCGGGGGCTTCGGTGCAGTAGCATCGATCTCCGGCGGATCGGCCTCGAAACCAGGGTCGCGCCGCCGTCGTTCCCGCACGACCGCCCGGGGCGCCACCGCGTCCGGAGCCAGCGGGGACACGCTGACCTCCCCGATGCAGGGCACCATCGTCAAGGTGGCCGCCAGCGTCGGTGACACCGTGGCCGAGGGTGATTTGATCGTGGTGCTGGAGGCCATGAAGATGGAACAGCCCCTGACCGCTCACAAGGCGGGCACCCTCACCGAGCTGACCGCCGAGGCCGGCGCCACGGTGACCGCGGGCGCGGCCATCGCCACCATCAGCGACTAGAGCGCGGCTCGTTCCGCTCCCTTCACGCCCCGCAGCACTGACTTTTCTCGAACCTGTCCTCTTGAAGGAGACCTGCATGTCCGCAGACACCCACACCGTCGGGGAAACCGACGACGGCACCGCTGAACTCGGAGTGCCCCGCCGCCGCATCGTGATCGCCTCACTGGTGGGCACCTCCATCGAGTTCTACGACTTCTACATCTACGCCACCGCTGCCGTCTCGGTGTTCCCGCTGATCTTCTTCGCTGGCGCCACCGCCGGCAACGAGTCCACCGCACTGCTGGCCTCCATGGCTACTTTTGGTGCCGCCTTCGTGGCGCGCCCGCTGGGCTCGATCCTCTTTGGTCACTTCGGCGACGTCATCGGACGCAAGGTCACCCTGATCGGCTCGCTGCTGACCATGGGCATCGCCACCTTCCTCATCGGCCTGCTGCCCACCTACTTCCAGATCGGGCTGTGGGCGCCGGTCATGCTGACCATCCTGCGCTTCTGCCAGGGCCTGGGCCTGGGCGGCGAATGGTCCGGGGCGGCCCTGCTCGCCACCGAGACCGCCAAGGAAGGCAAGCGCGCCTGGGCCGCCATGTGGCCACAGCTGGGTGCGCCCATCGGGTTCATGCTGGCCAATGGGCTGTTCCTCATCCTCGTCGTCAGCTTCGGCTATAACTCCACCGAGCACGGCGCCGACCACGTCTTCATCGACTGGGTGTGGCGACTGCCGTTCCTGCTCTCGGCCATCATGGTCGCCGTGGGCATGTGGGTCCGCGTGAAGCTCGAGGAGACCCCCGTCTTCCAGCGCGCCATCGACAACGACCAGCGCGTCAAGGCGCCCATCAGCGAGGTATTCAAGCGCAACTGGTGGGAGCTGATCCTGGGCACCTTCATCATGTACGCCACCTACGTGCTGTTCTATCTGATGACCACCTGGATCCTCTCCTACGCCATCGGCAGCCGCGACGGCGGCGGCCTCGGGGAGTCCTACAACGAGTTCCTGGTGCTGCAGCTGATCGGCATCCTCTTCTTCGCTGCTTTTGTTCCGATCTCCGGGCTGCTCGCCGACCGGTTCGGACGCCGGCCCACCCTGATCGTGATTTCCGCGCTGATCGTGGTCTTCGGCCTCAGCTTCGGCTGGTGGCTCTCCCCGGAGAACATGGTGACCGGCGACGGCATCTCCGCGCTACGCATGGTGGCCTTCCTCATCGTCGGTATGGCGCTGATGGGGCTGACCTTCGGACCGATGTCCGCGGTGCTCCCGGAGTTGTTCCCGACTAATACCCGTTACACCGGTTCCGGCGTCGCCTACAACGTCTCCTCGATCCTGGGTGCCGCTCTGACGCCGTTCATCGCGGCCTGGCTGGTGCAGTCCTTCAGCGTGTCCTATGTGGGCTACTACCTCTCGGCGGCGGCCGTGCTGACGACGATCGCCCTGATCCTGGCCCCGGAGACCAAGACGCGCAACCTCGACGAAGTCACGTTCTCACGGCAGAAGGCGGACCGACTCGGCTGATCGGATTCCTCCTTCCGTTTCTCGGACGCCCGCGGGCGGTGCCGGTTCGACACCCTCTCTGCTACAGGGTGGCGACCAGCACCGCCCGCAGTCGTTCCAGCTGCTGTACGAGTCGCTGTCGGGACGACTCGCCGATGCCCAGCATCACCCCGGCCATCGGCGCAGGTCTCGTCCCCGGCGCCTCCGCGTCACCGGCGCCGCGGTTCCAGTAGTCGCCCAGCCCCTGCACCCCCAGGCCCGCAGCCCGGGCCGCGCCGATCACCCGACTCTCTTGGTCGGCGTCGTCGAGCTGCAGCACCGCGTGCAGCCCGCCTGCCATCGGCAGCACGGTGACTGACGACGGCGTCCGCGCGGTATCGAAGACCTCCAGCACCGCATCCCGGCGACGCCGGTACTCGCGGCGCATCCGGGCCGTGTGCCGACGCAGCCCTCCCTGGACCATGAACGTGCTCATCGCATCCTGCACGATCCCGGAGACCGGGGTGCCCGCTTGAGCGGTCAGCGAGGTCACTGCCGCGCGCACATCCTCCGGCACCACCACGTAGCCCAGCCCCAGCCCCGGGGTAACCAGCTTGGCGAAGGACCCCAGGGTGGCCACACGTCCCGTGGTGTCGGAGGCGGCCAGTGAGGGCAGCGGGTCACCCACATAGCGCAGCTCGGAATCGTAGTCGTCCTCCACCACGAGCGCGCGCTGCTGCTGCGCCCAGCGGATCAGGTCGCGACGGCGCCCGGCCGACATCGAGGAGCCTAGCGGGTACTGGTGTGAGGGGGTCACGATCACCAGATCCGGTGCGGCGGCCCCCGTGGGCAGCGCATCCACCCGCAGGCCGTCGTCGTCGACGGGCAGCGGCAGCACCCGGTGGCCCATCGATGCCGGCACCTGGTGCAGCGACGGATAGCCCGGGTCCTCCACCGCCACGGTGAGCGGGGTCGGGTCGGAGCCACGGTGGGCGCTCACCGCGGTGAGTAGCAGGCGCAACCCATCGCGGGCGCCGGCGGTGATCACCAGCGCGGAAGGGTCGACGGCGACGGCGCGCACCGAACGCAGGTGCTCGGCGATCTGCTCCCGCAGCATCGGCGACCCGGGGCCCGCATAGCCCAGGCTGGGGCTGGCTGCCGCGGCGCGCCACGCCGCCCGCCAGGCGGTGGAGGTCAGCACCGAGACATCGGGGCGCCCGGGACGCAGCGGCGCCCCCGCCTCGAGGGCACGGTTCCCGGAAACCGCGGCGTCGACGGGGGTCGGTTGGCCGGCAACTGCCGGCCCGGAGCCCGGCGGTCCGCCCGAGCGGCTCACGGCCGCCGGCGCCGGGGCGAGCCGCGGGTGCACCACCGTGCCACCGGGGGTGGAGTGCAGGTACCCCTCCTCGACCAACTGTTCGTAGGCCGCACTCACCGAGCCGCGGGAGAGCCCCAGCTCCCCGGCCAGCGCCCGGGTGGAGGGCATCCGGTCGCCGGGGCGCAGCCGATCGGCGTGGACCAGGGCGCGCACCTGCTCGGCCAGCTGCCGCGGCAGACCGGGCGCACCACGGTCGATCGTCAACGGCAGCTCAAAGGACGGGGCGAAACGGGCCATCGGAATCCCTTCACCGGGAGAAGACGTAAGTGGTCCATAAAAAATACCAGAATCTGGCCCTGTTTCTGGTCCACTCTTCCACCCCATGATGGGAACCATGACTGATACTCTCGCAACCGAGCAGAACACCCCGACCGACCAGAACACCCCCGAGGATGCCGCACAGCTGGGCCGCGGCCTCGCCGAGATGCTCAAGGGCGGGGTCATCATGGACGTCGTCACCGCGGAGCAGGCACGCATCGCCGAGGACGCCGGCGCCGTCGCCGTCATGGCCCTGGAGCGGGTTCCCGCCGATATCCGCGCCGAGGGCGGGGTGGCCCGGATGTCCGACCCGGACCTCATCGAGTCCATCATCAACTCGGTGTCCATCCCGGTGATGGCCAAGGCCCGCATCGGTCACTTCGTCGAGGCGCAGATCCTGGAAGCCCTCTCCGTCGACTTCATCGACGAGTCCGAGGTGCTCTCCCCCGCCGACTATGTCCATCACATCAACAAGACCCGCTTCCGGGTGCCGTTCGTCTGCGGCGCCACCAACCTCGGAGAGGCGCTGCGCCGCATCGGCGAGGGTGCTGCAATGATCCGCTCCAAGGGTGAGGCCGGCACCGGGGATGTCTCCGAGGCCACCCGCCACATCCGCACCATCACCTCCGAGATCGCCCAGCTGCAAGCCACCGCCCAGCACGACCCGGATGCCCTCTACGTTGCAGCCAAAGAACTCGCCGCCCCGCTGCCGCTCGTGCAGGAGGTGGCCCGCACCGGCAAGCTGCCCGTGGTGCTGTTCACCGCCGGCGGCGTGGCCACCCCGGCCGACGCGGCGATGATGATGCAGCTCGGCGCCGACGGTGTCTTCGTTGGTTCAGGCATCTTCAAATCGGGCAACCCGGCGGCCCGGGCGGCCGCGATCGTGAAGGCGACGGCCCAGTTCGACGACGCCGAGGCCGTGGCGGAAGCCTCCCGCGGTCTGGGCGAGGCCATGGTCGGGATCAACGTGTCCGATCTGCCGGCGCCGCACCGCCTGGCCGAGCGCGGCTGGTGAACCCCGCCCTCATCGGCGTGCTCGCCCTGCAGGGCGGGGTGATCGAGCACCGGCGGATGCTGGAGTCCCTCGGTGCGGACACCGTGGCGGTGCGCGGGCCGAAGGATTTGCAGCACCCACTCGACGGCCTGGTCATCCCCGGTGGGGAATCCACCGCACTGTCCCGGTTGATCGACATCGTCGGACTGCGCACCCCGCTGCGCGCGCTGATCGACGCCGGGCTGCCGGTGCTGGGCACCTGCGCGGGATTGGTGTTACTGGCTGACCGCGTCGAGAAACCGGCCGCCGGTCTGGTGCCGCTGGGTGGGCTGGCCGTGACCGTGCGGCGCAATGCCTTTGGCCCCCAGCTGGATTCGATGCGCGCCATCGTCTCCTGGACAGCCAACCCAGACCAGCAGGTCGAGCAGGTGGAGGCCGCGTTCATCCGCGCCCCGGAGGTGGTGCGCTACGCCGACGACGTCGAGGTCGTATCGAGGGTGTCCCGGCTGCGAGACGGCTCAGCCGAGGCAGACAACCGGGTGATCGGGGTGCGCCAGGGGCCAATCCTGGCGGTCGCGTTCCACCCGGAGCTCACCGGCGACACCACGGTGCACCGGTCGTTCCTCGCTGAGGTGTCGGCCCGGGTCTCCGCGCGCGCCTAGCTGCGCACGTGGAGGCGTCGGGCCGCCTCGGCCACCGACCCCGACAGTGACGGGTACACGGTGAAGGTGTTCGCCAGGTCATCCACGTGCAACTTGTGGGTGACGGCGAGCGCCAGCGAGTAGATCAGCTCCGAGGCGCGCGGTGCCACGATGACCCCGCCGACCACGGTGCCGGAGCCCTTGCGGGCGAAGATCTTCACGAACCCCTCGGTCACGTCCGCCATCTTCGCGCGCGGGTTGGTGGTCAGATCCATCTTGATCTCGTCCACCTGGTACTGGTCGCTGCGCGCCTGCGCGTCGGTGAGGCCCACCGTGGCGATCTCCGGCGAGGTGAAGATGTTCGAGGCCACCAGGTGCTGCTTGATCGGCTGCACGGCGTCGCCCATCAGGTGCGCCACGGCGACGCGCCCCTGCATGGCGGCCACCGAGGCCAGGGCGAAGACCCCGGTGCAGTCGCCGGCGGCGTAGATGCCGGGCACCGAGGTACGCGACACCGAATCGACCGCGATATGGCCGGAGTCGGTGAGCTGCACGCCGACCTCCTCCAGTCCGATGCCCTCGGTGTTGGGGATCCCACCGACGGCCAGCAGGCAGTGGCTACCCTCCAGAACCTCCCCAGTGGACAGCTCGACGCGCACACCGTCCTCGGTGCGGGTCACCGCGTTGGCGCGGGTGCGGGAGACGACGTTGACGCCGTTGCGGGTGAACACGTCCTCCAGCACGCGGGCGGCGTCGGGGTCCTCATTCGGCAGCACCTGATCGCGCGAGGACACCAGCGAGACCTTCGCGCCCAACAGGTTGTAGGCGGAGGCGAACTCGGCGCCGGTCACCCCGGAGCCGACCACGATCATGTGCTCGGGCAGCTCGGTCAGGTTGTAGACCTGCTTCCAGTTGAAGATCCGCTGCCCGTCGGGCTGGGCCGAAGGCAGCTCGCGCGGGGAAGCCCCGGTGGCCAGCAGGATCGCGTCGGAGTCGATGGTCTGGGTGCCCTCAGGGGTGGTCACCGACACGGTCGACGACGAGATGACGGTGGCCTGGCCGATGATGATCTTCACCCCGCGCCGCTCCAGCGCGGTGCGGATGTCGGCGGACTGGTCGGAGGCCAGCTCGAGCAGGCGCCGATCAATGGCCTGGATGTCCGTCTCAACCGCCTGGGTGTCCAGCTTCACGCCCAGAGCTGGCGCCTTGAGCACACGACGGCGGGAATCCGCGGTGGCGATCAGGGTCTTGGAGGGCACGACGTCGGTAAGGACCGCCGCGCCGCCGAGCCCGGCGCGCTCGATCACGGTGACGGTGGCTCCGAGTTTCGCGGCCACCAGAGCGGCTTCGTAGCCGCCGGGGCCGCCGCCGACGATGGTGAGAGAGGGACGCTGAACATTTTCGAGAGGGCTCACGTGACCATTGTCCTGGCGGGGTGGCCTAAATCCAAAACTCGCCACCGGTGAGTAGGGTGGTGTCCGTGACTGACGAGAGATTCCTGACCGGCGACCACCCCGGATTCGAGTTGGCCCGCGATGCGGCCGCGGCCGTGCGCGAGGCCACCGGCGTGGACCGACACCGTATCGCGCTGGTACTGGGCTCCGGCTGGGGCGCGGCCGCCGACCGGATCGGCGAGACCGTCGCCGTCGTCCCCACCGCCCAGCTTCCCGGCTTCGCCGCCCCTTCGGTGCCCGGCCACCGGCCGACCGTACGCTCGGTGCGACTGCCCGACGATTCCCATGCCCTGGTGTTCGGCTCCCGCACCCACTACTACGAGTCCCGCGATGTCCAGGCCGTGGCCCACACGGTGCGCACCGCCGCCGCCTGCGGGGCGGCGACCGTGGTGCTGACCAATGGCTGCGGCGGCATCGACCCGAGCCTGGCCCCCGGCACCCCGGTGCTGATCAGCGACCACCTCAACCTCACCGGCGACACCCCGCTGCGCGGCGCCGAGTTCGTGGACATGACCGATCTGTACTCGCCCCGCATCCGGCAGCTCGCTCGCGAGGTGGACCCGAGCCTCGTGGAGGGCGTCTACGTCCAGTTCGCCGGTCCCCAGTACGAGACCCCGGCCGAGGTCCGCTACGCCCGCGCCATCGGCGGCGACTTGGTGGGCATGTCCACCGCCCTCGACGCCGTGGCCGCCCGCCATGCCGGGCTGGAGGTGTTCGGCATCTCGCTGGTCACCAATCTGGCCGCCGGCGTCTCCGACCGGCCGCTCTCACACAGCGAGGTCATCCAGGCCGGGGTCGAGGCTGGCCCCCGCATCTCCGCACTGCTCGCCGACATCATCCACCGCCTCTAACGATGAGCGCGCCCAGCCAGCAGCCGAAGCCGGACCCGCACCCTGACCAGCACGGTGATCATGCCGACCTCGTGCAGGCGGCGCGGGCCTGGATGCAGATCGACCCCGACCCCGACCACGTTCGCCTCCTGGAAGCCGAGCTCGCCTCCGACGACGTCGAAACCCTGCGCGACCGCTTCGTCGGCACGCTGACCTTCGGCACCGCCGGGCTGCGCGCTGCTCTGGGGCCCGGTCCGCGTCGGATGAACCGAGTGGTGGTCCGCCGTACCGCCGCCGGCATCGCCGACTACCTGCTGACTGCCCTGAGCACCCCGACCAGCGCTACCAGCCCAGCCAGCCCGCCCCGGGTGGTGATCGGCTTCGACGCCCGCCACGGCTCCGTCGACTTCGCCCGCGATTCGGCAGCTGTGATGACGGCAGCCGGATGCGAGGTTCTGCTGCTGCCCGGCCCGCTGCCCACCCCGGTGCTCGCGGCCGCGGTGCGCCGCCTCGACGCCGACGCCGGCGTCATGGTCACCGCCAGCCACAATCCGCCCGGAGACAACGGCTACAAGGTGTACTTGGGCGCCCGGATGACCGACGACGCCGGGCGCGGCGTGCAGATCACCACCCCCTCCGACGCGGAGATCACCGCGCACATCGCCCGCCACGCCGACTCGATGCCCGCCCTGGCGCCCACCGGCTGGCGGGTGCTCGACGACGCCGTCGTGGACGACTACCTCAACGACACCCTCGCCGCCCTGCAACTCAGCCCGCCCCGGGCCCAGCAGCGGATCGCCTCCACCGCCCTACATGGGGTGGGCGGTGCGGTGCTGGCCGCGGCCCTGACCCGAGCCGGCTTCACCGACCATCACACCGTCGCCGAGCAGCAGCAGCCAAACCCGGACTTCCCCACGGTGAGCTTCCCGAACCCCGAGGAGCCTGGGGCCATGGACCGAGTGCTCCAGCTGGCCGAACGCGTCGGCGCCGACCTGATCCTCGCCAACGACCCCGACGCCGACCGTCTCGCCGTCGGCATCCCCGACTCCACCGACAGCACCAGAACCCGCTACCGGATGCTCACCGGTGACGAGGTCGGACTGCTGCTCGGCCACCGCCTGGCCCCGGCCCTGCGCCACACCGGCAGAGCCGCAGCATCGTCCATCGTCTCCTCCACCGCACTCGAGCGGCTGCTCGCCGGCACCGGCGTCGAGCATCACCGCACCCTCACCGGGTTCAAGTGGATCGCCCGCACCCCCGGGCTCGGCTACGGCTACGAGGAGGCTCTGGGCTACTGTGTGACCCCCGACGTGGTGCGCGACAAGGACGGCATCGCCGCGGCCCTGCTCATCGCCGACACCGCCGCCGAGCTGGCAGCCCGTGGCAGCACCCTGGGCGAGGAGCTGGACCGGCTGCAGTCCCACGTGGGCCCCACCGCCACCGGGCAGATCTCCGTCCGGGTGGTCGAGCTCAGCCGCATCGCAGCGATCATGGCCCTGCTGCGCACAGATCCCCCGACTCATCTCATCGGCGCGGAGGTGACCGAGGTGGTGGACAGCCTGCCGACCACCGACGCGTTGACCTTCCACGCCGCCGGGCTCCGTGTGATGGTGCGGCCCTCGGGCACCGAGCCGAAAGTGAAGTGCTACCTCGAGACGGTCGCCGACACCCTCGACGACGCCGCCGCCCGGCTGCGGCTGCTCACCGCGGAGGTGTCCCAGCTGCTCACTCCCGCACCCGACCCCGCCTCGTCACCCGATTTGTCCCCCGACCACCGATAGGCTGGACCCCATGACTGCGCCCGACCCCCGCAATGACCGCGCCAACCTCACCGATCTCGCGTCCATGATCGACCACACGCTGCTCGCCCCCACCGCCCTGCGCGAGGACATCTTGCGGCTGTGCGCCGACGCTGACGCCGTGTCTGCCGCCAGCGTCTGCGTCAACCCGATCTGGGTGGCCACCGCGGCCGCCGCACTGCAGGAGTCGACGGTCCCGGTCTGCTCCGTGGTCGGATTTCCCCTGGGTTCCACCCCGAGTGCCATCAAAGCTGCGGAGACCGCCCAGGCCGTGCGTGACGGCGCCACCGAGATCGACATGGTCATCCACCACGCCTCCGCCGTCGCAGGTGATTCCCCCGCCCTGATCGCCGACATCACCGCAGTGGTCGAGGCCGCCGGGTCCGACGTCGTCGTCAAGGTCATCCTCGAGACGGGTCTGCTCGACGACGACGCCATCGTGCTGGCCTGCCAGGCGGCGGAGACCGCGGGCGCCCACTTCGTGAAGACCTCCACCGGATTCGTGGGCACCGGCGCCACTGTGGAGGCCGTCGCCCTGATGCGCCGCACCGTGGGCGACCGGCTCGGGGTGAAGGCCTCCGGCGGCATCCGCTCCCGCGCCACCGCCCTGGCCATGCTTGATGCCGGCGCCACACGGCTCGGAGCCTCCTCCACACTTGCTATCCTGGACGAAGACTCATCTGACGCACCTGCACTCTCAACGGAACGAGGTAGACCGTGATTCGTGACGGCAAGGCCATCAACCACTCCGGCCATGGCGGCTTCTGGGGCAACATCCTGGTGACCCTGGTGCTGTTCCTGGTGTTCTGCGGGTCCCTCTTCGCCATGGGCTATTGGGAGCTGGAGACCGCCTGGGTTCCCGGCCTCATCGCCATGGGCCTGGCCGTGGTGACCTACATCGTCCCGCAGAACGTGCTGGGTCGCGGCGACACCCTGGAGCACAACGACATCCACCGTGCCCAGACCGCTCCGGTGTCCACCCGTCACTGAGCGTTTCGGCCCCGCGCCTGACTGCCGCTGACCCGTCTCGACCGCCGCTGAATGACACCACAGCCCCCACAGACTGGCTCCGCCGCCCGCAACACGGGAGTGGATGTGCTGCGGATCGTCTCCATCGTGGCGGTGGTCGTGGGCCACGTCTACGCCTCCGATCTGGAATGGCGGAGCTACCTGGAGATGTGGCGGATGCCGCTGTTCTTCTTCCTCTCCGGGTTCTTCTTCACGCGCGGACGCCCTTTCGCCTACGAGGCACGCCAGCGCTGGCGCACCCTGGCTGTGCCCTATCTCGCCTGGGGTGTGCTGATGAGCATCGCCGCTTGGCGGTGGAACACCGATAACCCCGGCCAGTTCTGGGAGCTGATGGCCCGCGGCTGGTACGGCGGCTCCTGGCAGGATCCACCGTGGTGGGCGTTCTGGTTCATCTCGGTGCTGTTCTTCACCACCCTGCTGCGTCGCTGGCTGGAACGCTATCCAAGCTGGGTGGCGTGGGCGGTCGCCGTGAGCGGACTCGCCCTGGCACAGATCCCCGGCAGCGAGGGCTACCCTGCCGGACCCATGGGGCTGCTTCCCCTCGGCATCGGCCTGGCCCTGCCGTGCATGTTCTACATCCTCTGCGGTGAGTTCCTCCGCTACGAGATTCTGGCCCGCTACGCCTCGATTCCGGGAACCCGGCTGGAGAACAACGACGGCGCACGGCGGTTCGGCCCGCACCAGCTCGCCTGCCTCGGCATCGCCCTCGTCGTCCTCGGCGGGCTCGCCATCGCCGCCGGTACCCCCTCGCACAACATCAAATTCTCTGGGTTCGGGATGTTTCTGGTGACCCCGATCGTGGGTGTGGTGATGGCCACCGGCATGTTGCTGATCTTCGGCACCTGGGTGAATATGGCGCTGGGCTGGGCGCGACCGGCCGTCAACGCCATCGTGCGCACCGGCACCGTGGTGGTGCTGGCGCACGGTTACATCATCATCAAGCTCGCCCAGTTCAACGTGGACGAGAATTTCCCTCGCTTTGCCCTGACCGTTCTGATTTCCTGGGCCCTCGGTCTGCTCATCAACGCCACGCCCCTGTCACCATTGCTGGCCGGGGTACCTGCGCCGCAGTGGTGGCAGCGGCGCCGTGAGCGCCGCCACGAGCAGAAATCGACTACGAACTCGCCCTGAGTCGCTGCCGCACCGTCGTCCGCAGCGGTACAGCCGCACCGAGGATCGCCGCGCAGGCGATCAGCCCGAAGAGGACCATCGGTCCGCCGACGTACTCCACGGCCCCGGCATGCACCAGCACCACGCTCACCGTCAGCACGGCCACCACGAGTCCGGTCAGCGCCACGGTGGTCCCCGTCCGGACGCGCCGGCTCGAGAAGTCACCGTCGCCGTCGAGCCCGAGCATCAGCCATCCGGCTACGAGCGCCACCTGGATGCCGTGGAGTGCTGCAATCAGAGCCACTGTGTAAGGCACTTGCAGGTGGGACACACTCGGGAACGACTGTGCCAGCGAGGAGGCGGCGAGCGGCACCGCGACCACCTGGGCCACCAGCGTAAGGGCGATGCCGATGACGAGAACGGCACGCACGTGCGGGATCAGATCCTTGTTCATAGTTCTCAGTATGATCAGCTGACTGGAAAAAACCAGTCTCAATTTGGTCACGACGCCGCGGTGCGCGGGCGCGCGGTTCGGCGCGGGCGCCAGTACGTGTTCCGCCGCGGCGTCTGGTCGGGGTCGATATAGGGAGCTGGAACGAACCAGGGCACCTCGTCCTCGATCCGGATGCTCCACTCCCCCAGATGCACGGATTGGTGGTGGGCGTTGCACAGCAGCACCCCGTTGTTCACGGCGGTGTCGCCATCGTGTTCCCAGGGCAGCATATGGTGCGCCTCGCACCACGTCGAGGGCGCCGTGCAGCCCGGTGCAGCGCAGCCGCCATCTCGTGCTACCAGTGCACGGCGTTGGTGGGTCGTGAAGAGTCGTTGATCACGGCCGACGTCCAGTACTTGTCCTTCGCCGCCCAGCACCACCGGAATGATCTTGGCGTGACAGAGCATCTGGCGGAAGAATCCCGGTCCGGTCGCGCCGGAGTATCCGGCGGTGGAGAGCGTTTCCTCGGTGGTTCCGTGGCGGATCATCTCCGGGGTGAGGCCTGGCGGAGCGCTGCTCGACTGGGCGAAGAGGCTCATCAGTGTCCGCAGGTCCAAGGTCGCGAGAATCTGGGCCGGTGCTCCGCCTTGCTGTGACAGCCCGTTGCCGGTGGCGTTGAAGCCGGCGTCCACCACGCTGAAAAACGCGTCGTGTGATCGCTGACGTCGTGTGCGGCGGTCACCCGGGTCGCAGGCTTGGCCGTGCGGACCCATGGCGGTCGGCGTCATGCGCTCGCCTCCAGCCTCGCCCACAGCCGCATCGTCGTCGAAGAATTCCCGCTGCCCACCCTGGCCGAGCGTCTCAGCTGAAGTCGGATCAGCCAACCAGGAGTTGATGACGTCGCTGACGGTGTCCTGCCGACCGCGCGGATTGTTGGCCGCATGTTCGAGGACCAGGAGTCGTTCATGACCCGGTCGATCCGTAATGACGGTCCAGATGAAGTTCTCGCCGTCTTGGCGCTCGAACCGCAACTCCCGGCGGTTCCGTGCCCGCAGTTCCTCGGGAGGCGGTGTGCCGTCCTGATCAATGGCCGCGGTGGTCCCGACGAGCCAATCCGCGACGAAACTGCGGAAGCCGTCGTAGGTTTCCTCCTCCGCACGGTCGGCGAACTCGGCATCGGCACCGAGAAGGATCCCCTCCACGGAATCGCTCACTCCCGCCTCGGCGGCAGCGCGGCGCACCCGGTCGACAGCGTCCGCCATCAAACCGACCTTCTCCGCCGACACCTGGCCGTCACGGAAGCGGTCCTGCACCGAAGGCAGGCTGGGCTCCTCCGGTTCCTGAGCCGGACCCCGAGAACGACAGCCGACCAGCTGATGCGCGGTCATACGGCGCTGTACCGTACGCCGCGAAGACTTCGTGAGCTGCGCAAGATACCCCACGGCTTGCCGGAACCCGGCCTGACGCCCTCCGGGAATTCCCAACACGTCGGCACGGGTGGCGGCAGAGTCGAATGCTTCCGCCGCGATGCCGGTGAGCTGTGACTGAATGTGTTCGACCGTGTGTGAGACGCCTTCGGCCGCGCGCAGCAGTGCGGGCACGGTGGTGGATGCGTGCACCGGCTCGAGTGGCACCGGAGAAGTCGAAGCACTCTCGCCTTCACACGGCTCCTCCGGCTGCGTCCACCCAGAGTGCCATTCGCCCTCAGTGCCAGCGGACGTGCGTTCTATGTATCGCGAGAATTCTCGGCGCGCCTCCGGAGAAGCCAGCCGCTCCGACAAGGCCGCCAGAAAGTGCTCGGCGCCCTGGATAAGCTCATCCGCACCGAGTGAGTCCCATTCAACATCCCGCAAAAACACGGGCAACTCAGCGCCATAGACGGCGCCATGATCAGCACTCTCTCGATGTTCCTGAACCATGACACCTCCCGCACTTCCTCGTCGGACACGACCGGTTCCAGCCGGAAAAAGGGTCCGATTACTTCAACGTCCAACCAGACTATACGCCACTCCAATATAATACAAGTGTTTGAACCGAATCCGTGGAAACACGTTTCGAGACGTGCCACCTCCCCGTAGACACTCGCTGGATTCGCGCTTAGTCTGAACGCAACCATCTGCCCGTTTTCGAGGAGCCATCATGTCTGAGATCGTTCTGTTCCATCATGCGCGTGGGCTGACCCCCGGAATGGTGAGCTTCGCCGAGCGGATCCGCACCGAGGGACACACCGTCCATACCCCGGACTTCTATGACGGCCGGGTCCTCGAGTCCACCGAGGAGGGTGTGGTCTTCGCCCAGCAGCTGGGATTCGAGACCCTCGTGGAACGCGCAGCGCTCTTCGCCGCGGGACTGAACAACCTCGACGCCGTGATCGGGGTGTCCTTGGGGGTGATGCCGGCCTACCGGATCGCGCAGACCACGCGCGGGATCCGCCTCTGTGCCGCCATCTCAGCAGCACTACCCATCGACCCGGAATCTCGCCCCTGGCCGCCGCAGACCGCGCTACAGCTGCACCTGGGCACCCGCGATCCCTGGGCGGTCGATGAAGACCTACCGGTGGCACGCGAGCTGGTGGATCCGCACAGCGGAATCGGAGCGGCCACTCTGTATGAATACGCCGTCGACACGCACCTGTTCATCGATGAGAGCACCGAGGATTTCCGCGCCGAGGCCGCCGACACCGTCGTCGAACGCATCCTAGACAGTTTGCGGTCCCTCTAGAAACGCCGGGGATTTACGACGACGTCAGGATGTGGTCGCCGGTTCCGGGGCGAAGATCCGCTCCAGCAGCTCCTGAGCCCAGGCCAGCAGTTCGCCGTCGACCAGGTCCTTGCCCATCACCCCGGCCGTCTTGGGCCGCGGCACCAGGATGGCCTTCAGCGCGGGCTTCACCGAGGCACCCGGGTACATCCGGGACAGACGCATCTCACGGGATTCGGGCAGCTCCGCGGGACCAAACTTCACGTTCTTGCCCAGCAGCATCACGTCGTGCACTCCGAGGGCGCGCGCCTGATTCCGGAACCGAGCGACGGCGACCAGGTGCTGTGCGGGCTCCGGCAGCTCGCCGTAGCGGTCGCTCCATTCCTCCACGACGGCGTCCACCTCGGCGTCGTCCTTGGCCTGGGCCAGACTCCGGTAGGCTTCCAGGCGCAGCCGCTCCCCCGGCACGAAATGGTGCGGCAGGTGCGCGTTCACCGGCAGCTCCACCTTCACCTCCGCGGTACCGGTCTCTTCCTCGCCCTTGAAATCGGCCACAGCCTCGCCCACCATCCGCAGGTACAGGTCGAAGCCGACCCCCGCGATGTGTCCGGACTGCTCGCCGCCGAGCAGGTTGCCCGCCCCACGAATCTCGAGATCCTTCATCGCCAGCTGCATCCCGGAGCCCAGCTCGTTATGCTCGGCCACCGCCTTCAGCCGCTCCAGGGCGGTCTCCCCCAGGGGGCGCTCCGGGTTGTAGAGGAAATAGGCGTAGGCGCGATCCCGGCCGCGACCCACGCGCCCGCGCAACTGGTGCAGCTGGGAGAGGCCGTAGTTGTTCGCGTTCTCGATGATCAGCGTGTTCGCGTTGGCGATGTCCAGCCCGGTCTCGATGATGGTGGTGGAGACCAGCACATCGAAGCGCCGCTCCCAGAAGTCCACCATGATCTGCTCCAGCCGCGACTCCGACATCTTGCCATGCGCCACTTCCACGCGCGCCTCGGGCACCAGCTCGCGGATCCGCACGGCCACGGAATCGATGGATGACACCCGGTTGTGCACGTAGAACACCTGGCCCTCGCGCATCAGCTCGCGGCGCACCGCGGCGGTGACCTGCTGATCGGTGTAGCCGCCCACATAGGTCAGCACCGGGTGGCGCTCCTCGGGCGGGGTGGCCAGGGTCGAGGTCTCCCTGATCCCGGTCAGCGACATCTCCAGGGTGCGTGGGATCGGCGTGGCCGACATCGCCAGCACGTCGACATTGGTGCGCATCTTCTTCAGCGCCTCCTTATGCTCGACGCCGAACCGCTGTTCCTCATCGACGACGACGAGGCCCAGGTCCTTGAACTCGATCTCGGAGGAGAGCAGCCGGTGGGTGCCGATCACGACGTCGACCGTGCCCTCCGCCATGCCCTGTAGGATCTCGCGGGACTCCTTGGCATTCTGGAACCGCGAGAGGGTCTTCACTCGCACCGGGAACCCGGCGAAGCGCTCCGTGAACGTGCTGGTGTGCTGGCGGGCCAGCAGCGTGGTGGGCACCAGCACGGCCACCTGCTTGCCGTCCTGCACGGCTTTGAAGGCTGCACGCACCGCCACCTCAGTCTTGCCGAAGCCGACGTCGCCGGAGACGAGCCGGTCCATGGGCACCTCGGCCTCCATGTCCTTCTTGACTTCGTTGACGGTGGTGAGCTGGTCCGGGGTCTCGATGAACGGGAAGGACTCCTCCAGTTCGGACTGCCACGGGGTGTCGGTGGCGAAGGCGTGACCGCGGGAGGCCATGCGCGCGGAGTACAGCTGGATGAGCTCACCGGCGATCTGACGGGTGGCCTTGCGCGCCTTGGACTTGGTGGCGGCCCAGTCGGAACCGCCCATCTTCGACAGGCTCGGAGCCTCTCCGCCCACGTACTGGGAGACCTGGTCGAGCTGGTCGGTCGGCACGAACAGCCGATCCTTCGGTCCACCGCGCTTGGAGGCGGCGTACTCCAGCACCAAGTACTCGCGGTACCCCTCCCCTCCGGCGGAGACGGACCCGGCCACTTTCCGGCGCTGCAGCTCCACGAATCGCGCGATCCCGTGCTGGGCGTGCACCACGTAGTCGCCTTCCTGCAGGGCGAGCGGGTCAACGGCGTTGCGTCGTTTCCGGGCCAGCGACCGCTTGGCACCGCGTTCGGCGCTGACGTGGTTGCGTCCGAACAGGTCTTGTTCGGTGACGACGCCGAAGCGCCCGTCAGGGTAGGTGAAGCCGCGTCCGGTGACGGCGGTGGTGAGCAGCACCTGCGAGGCGGGCAGCCCCGAGGTAGCGTCGAGGTGCTCGACCAGCGAGGCGGTGATCCCGGCCTCGATCATCATCTCCGCGATCCGACGCGCGGACCCGGTGCCGTCGGTGGCCACCACCACACACCACCGCTGCTCCATCCGCTGGCGCACCAAGTCGATCATCGGGGCCACGTCGCCGGTGAACTGCACGGGGGCGCGGAATCCGGTGGTCAACGAATCGATCTCGGGCAGCAGCTCGGTGTCGGTCTCTAGGGAGCTGAGCTGCCACCAGCCTTGATCCCGCAGGTGGGCCAGGGCACGCGCTTCGGCAAGGCTGGCGAATCCGCCGGCCTGCTGCTGGTGGTCGATCGGCACGGATCCGCCCCCGGCCGCCGAGGCCCAGGCGGCCTCGAGGAATTCCTCGTTGGTGCGCAGCAGATCGTCAGCCCGGTGCCGGACCCGTTCGGGTTCGACAACGACGCTGAGCGATCCGGCGGGCAGCAGGTCCAAGAACGGCACCATCTCGGCCACCAGCGGGGCCAGCGATTCCATACCTTCCACGGCCATGCCCTCGGCCATCCGCTCCAACATGTCCACCGAGCCGGGCATCGTCGCCTGCAGGCTCCGTGCCTTCTCCCGCACCGCCTCGGTGAGCAGCAGCTCCCGGCAGGGCGGGGCGAAGAGCCGGGTGGGGGTGGCGGAACCGTCCTCAGAGGTATCGGTCAGGGACCGCTGATCGGCCACCGAGAAGTAGCGCATCTGCTCGACCTCATCGCCGAAGAACTCGATGCGCAGCGGGTGCGGCTCGGTGGGCGGGAAGACATCCAGCAGACCCCCGCGCACGGCGAACTCACCGCGCCGAGACACCATGTCCACGCGGGAGTAGGCGGCATCGGCGAGTCGGGCGACGACGTCGTCGAAGTCGTGCTCCTCACCGACGGCCACGCTCACCGGCTGCAGCTCTCCCAGGCCAGCCACCAGGGGCTGCAGCACCGAGCGCACCGGCGCGGTGATCACCCGCAGCGGTGCCTGGCCGTCCGTCCCGGGGTGGGCCAGCCGGCGCAGCACGGCTAGGCGGTGGCCCACCGTGTCCGAGCGCGGGGAGAGTCGTTCGTGCGGCAGCGTCTCCCAGGAAGGGAAATGGGCGACGCTGGCCGAATCCATCCAGGCACCCAGCGTGGTGGTGAGGTCTTCGGCCTCGCGCGCCGTGGCGGTGATGAGCAGCACCACCGGGTGGTCGTCCCCGGGAGTCGCCGCCAGCGCCTCGGATAGCAACGCGGTGACCGCGGGTCGGGCTCCGTCGGGCAGCGCCAGCGCCAGATCCGCGGTGCGATCGCTGCGACCGGCCGCAGCCCGGGCCGCCGACACCGCCGCATCCTGGCTCAGCAGGGACAGCAGGGGTGCCAGGGGCGATGGGGCTGAACTCACAAGGATTCCTTTGGCCTTCACGGGCGTTCTTCACGGGCGTCGCCGTCGTCGGGCTGGCCTTGGTGGCGTTCGACGGCGCGCCCTCCAGCATATCGACTCCGGGCGGCGCCGCAGAACACTCATCAGTAGCGATTCCCGTAGACTCGAACGCAGCAACGAACCACCCGGCGCGGGCGCGCACCCGTCCCCGCGAGAACAGGAGCCTTCACCATGGCCTTCACCGAATCCACCGAGCTGCCCTTCCCTGTCGACGAGGTCTTCGCCGTCCTCACCGACGAGGCGTTCAACCGCTCGGTCTCCGAATCGCTCGGCGGCGAGCTGACGGAATTCTCCGCTCAGGCCTCCGGCGGCGAGGCAACCACCGTGTCCATGACGCGCACGGTGCCTGCCGCGAAGTTGCCGGAGATGGCCAAGAGGTTCGTGAAGGGGCAGATCTCGGTGCACCAGGAGGATCGGTGGTCCGCACCGTCGGCCGAGGGTGCACGCACTGCTGCCATGACGGTGACGGTGCCGGCGGGCAAGGTCACCGCCGAGGTCACCCAGGTGCTGGAGCCCACCGCCACCGGCACCCGCATCACGGTGTCGGGTTCGGTCTCCTGCGGCATTCCGTTCGCGGGCGCGAAGATCGCTCAGTTCGCCGAGCCGCAGGTGGGCCGCGTGGTGAATCGCCAGGCCCGTGAGGTCAAGAAGTGGATCGAGTCGCGCTGACCCGCGTGCCGATCTGATCGCTTCGCTCTAGTGGAACCGGTTCTGCGCCGGCGTCAGTCCGTCCTCGATGAGGGTTTCGACGGCGTCGGCGCAACGGTCCACGTGCAGCGGCAGATGCGGACGCTCGCTGGTCCCGAAGGGGCGCAGCACATAGTCGGCAACGTCCATCTGTCCCGGGGGCCGACCGATGCCGGCGCGCACACGCAGATAGTCGCGGGTGCCCAGTGACTGGCTGATGGATTTCAGGCCGTTGTGTCCGCCTTCACCCCCTCCGCGTTTGAGGCGAATCATCTCGAAGTCGATATCGAGTTCGTCGTGGATGACGATGAGCTGCTCCGGGGTCAGGGAAAAGAAGCGCAGCAGCGCGCTGACGGGCTTGCCGGAGAGGTTCATGTAGCTGGCGGGTTTCGCCAAGATAAGTTTGGGGCCGCCGGGGCGCAGCCGGGTGTCGGCGACGGCGGCGCCGGCCTTATGGGTGCCCCAGCGTTCGCTGCGGCGCGCGGCCAGCTCGTTGACCACCTGGTGGCCGATGTTGTGGCGGGTTCCGGCGTACTTGTCGCCGGGGTTGCCCAGCCCCACCACCAGCCAGGGGCCGGTGGTGGAGCTGGTCTCCGCGGTGGTGTTCAGGACTGATCAGCCTTGATTCACTCGCTGTCGGACTCAGCCGACTCGCCGGACTCGCCCTCGGAGGACTCGCCACCCTCAGCGGCCTCGTCACCCTCGGCCTCTTCGCCCAGGTCCTGCTCGATGACCTCGTTGACGGTGACGATGACGTGATCGTCCTCGAGCAGCACGGTGCCCGCGCCGTCGATGGTGATGTCGGTGGTGTGCACGTGGTCGCCGGGCTCGCGGCCCTCGACGGAGACGGTGACCCGCTCGGGCAGCTTCAGCGCGTCGGCCTCGACCGGCACGGTGGACTCCTCGAGGTTGTGGATCGCACCCGGTGCGACTTCGCCCTCGACCTCGACGTAGACGTCGACGGTGACCTTCTCGCCCTTGCGCACGATGAGCAGGTCGATGTGGTCGATGGTGTCCTTCAGCGGATCGCGCTGCACGTCCTTCGGCAGGGCCATGATCTCGTCGCCGCCGTTGACCAGGGTCAGCAGGGCGTTGGGGTTACGCACGGCGAGGAAGGTCTCCTGGCCGGGCATCAGGATGTGCTGGGGCTCGGTGCCGTGGCCGTAGATCACGGCGGGGATCTTACCCTCGCGGCGTGCGCGGCGGGATGCGCCCTTGCCGAAGTCGTCGCGGGTCTCAACCTGCAGTTTGATGCGGTCGCTCATGGTGTCCTCCTGTGGGTGTCGGGTTGGCCCGATGCACGCGCACCGGACCACTGATTCCAAGCATTCCAGGCAGGAAAGGTGGGACACGCCAGGATCCGCGATGCGGGTCGCTGGCAGCCTCGTCGATCACGGAGCGTGAAGCTCCCTCGCCTGGGCAACAGCGTCTATCGTAGCACTTCGTGCCGCGGGTCAGTCTCTCAGGCGTTGCCGTCGAAGAGGCTCGTCACGGAACCGTCTTCGAAGACCTCCTTGATGGCGCGGGCGATCAGCGGGGCGATCGAGAGCACGGTGAGGTTGTTGAAGCGCTTGCCGGCCGGGATCGGCAGGGTGTTGGTGACGACGACCTCGCGTGCCCCGCACTCGCCCAGACGCTGGGCGGCCGGGTCCGAGAACACGGCGTGGGTGGCGGCGATGATGACGTCCTTGGCTCCGGCTTCCTTGAGCACGCGCACCGCCCCGGCGATGGTGCCGCCGGTGTCGATCATGTCGTCGATGAGCACGCAGGTGCGCCCCTCGACCTGGCCGACGACCGTCTTGGACTCGGCCTGGTTGGGCACGGTGAGGTCGCGGGACTTGTGCACGAAGGCCAGTGGCACGCCGCCGAGACGATCGGCCCACTGCTCGGCCACGCGCACCCGGCCGGTGTCCGGGGAGACCACGGTGACCTCGGAGTTGCCCACCCGTCCGCGGATGTAGTCAGCCAGCAGCGGGATGGCGAAGAGGTGGTCCACCGGTCCGTCGAAGAAGCCCTGGATCTGGGCGGTGTGCAGGTCCACGCTCATCACGCGGTCGGCGCCGGTGGCCTTGTAGAGGTCGGCGACCATGCGCGCCGAGATCGGCTCGCGGCCGCGGCCCTTCTTGTCCTGGCGGGCGTAGGGGTAGAACGGGGACACCACGGTGATACGGCGGGCGGAGGCGCGCTTGGCGGCGTCGATGAGCAGCAGCTGCTCCATCAGCCAGTTGTTCAGCGGAGCCGGGTGCGACTGCAGGATGAACACGTCCTTGCCGCGCACCGACTCCCCGGGGCGCACGTAGATCTCCCCGTTGGCGAAATCGTAGGCGCTCAGCGGCAGCAGCTCGGTGCCCAGGGCCTCGGCGATCTCCTCCGCCAGCTCGGGGTGCGCACGTCCGGAGGCGACGACCAGCTTCTTGTTGACGTGATGGCTGAGTTCGCTCATCGGGTTCTCCTCAGTGACGGTGGTTCGGTGCGACAGGAAAGGGATAGGGAGGTGATCGTGGTGGAGCTCAGGGGGTGGGGTCCGCGGATTCGGCTGCACTGGCTGCTTCAGCCGCGGCGGTGCCGGGACGATTCTGGACCACCCAGTTCTCCATGTTGCGCTGCTGGGCCACGGTCAGGGCCAGGGCGCCGGCCGGGACGTTCTTGCGCACCACGGCTCCAGCACCGGTGTAGGCGCCGTCGCCAATCTCCACCGGGGCGGTGAAGACGGTATTGGAACCGGTGCGCACCTGCGATCCGATGACGGTGCGGTGCTTGTTCACGCCGTCGTAGTTGGCGGTGATATTGCCGCAGCCGATGTTGGTGTACTCCCCGATCTCGGCGTCGCCGGCGTAGCCGAGATGCGAGAGTTTGGAGCCGCGCCCGATGGTGACTTTCTTGGTCTCGTAAAACGCGCCAATCTTGCCCTCCTCGCCCAGCACGGTGCCGGGGCGCAGGTAGGTGAAGGGCCCCACGGTGGCGTCGTCGCCAATCACTGCCTCGGTGGCGTCGGTGCGCTTGACGGTGGCGCCGGCACCGACCGAGACATCGGTCAGGGTGGTATCGGGGCCGATCACGGAGCCCACGCCCACGGTAGTGGCCCCGTGCAGCTGGGTTCCGGGCTTGAGCACGACGTCGGGGCTCAGGGTGACCTGGACATCGATCCAGGTGGAGGCCGGGTCAATGATGGTGACCCCGGCACGCATCCAGTGATCGGTAAGGCGGTTGTTCAGCTCGCGACCCAGTTCGGCCAACTGGCGACGGTCGTTCGCACCCTCGACCTCCCACTGGTCGTCAGTGAGCAGGGAGGCCACGCGGCCGCCCTCGGCACGGGCCAGGCCGAGCACGTCGGTGAGGTACTTCTCGCCCTGGACGTTGTCGGTGGAGACCTGGGACAGGGTGCGGCGCAGCACCGCGGCGTCAAAAGCATAAATCCCGGAGTTTACTTCGGTCAGGGCCAGCACGGAATCGTCACCGGTGTCCTGCGCCAGCTTCAGCGCCTCCTTGTGCTCCACGATGCGCTCCACCAGACCGGTGTCGTCGCGCACGATGCGGCCGTAGCCGGTGGGATCGGGAATCGACGCAGTCAGCACGGTCACCGCGTTCGCGTCCCGCTGATGAGTGGAGACCAGCTCGGTGAGGGTCTGCGAGGTCAGCAGCGGGACATCACCATAGGTGACGACGACGGTGCCCTCGAGATCGGCCGGCAGCGCGTCCAGGCCGAGCTCAACCGCGCGGCCAGTGCCGGGGATCTCGTCCTGGTCGGCGATGATCAGCTGGGGCACCAGTTCCTGGAGATGAGCGGCGACGCGATCGCGCTCATGCCGGACTACCGCCACCAGGTGGCTCGGGTGCAGGGTCTGTGCCGCGGCGAGCGCGTGTCCGACGAGCGAGCGCCCACCGATGGAGTGCATCACCTTCGGCGTCGTGGATTTCATCCTCGTTCCCTGGCCTGCGGCCAGAACGATGACTGCCGAGGGGGCAGCGGTCTCAGTGGGATGTACGGACTCGGTCACAGACGGTCACTTCCTCGCTGGCAGTACTGCAGGACGTTCCGCCCATAGGATTCGAACCTATACTGCACAGCTCCAAAGGCTGGCGTGCTGCCGTTACACCAGGGCGGACCGTGCCGCCGTCGCCGACGGCACCCGCCTATTGTTCCATATCTGCGTGATCGATTCACGCCACGGGGAGACTGAACTCCTGGCGCAAATCCGCGGCGATCGACGTCGTCACCTGTTCGTAGAGCAGCCGCCCCTTCTCCGCGGTGGCGCCGGCGGGCGCGGAGAGGCACCCCGAACCCGGAGTGCGCTCGGCCACGACCGGTAGCCGGTCGAAGCGCGGCAGTTGAGCCGCCGGATGGTCCGGGGCACGGTCCAGCTCCACCAGCTCAGGCTGCAGGTGCAGCATCAGCGCGGTTTCCAGCACCCCGCCGTGCTCGATATCCCAGCCCGGAAAGCCGTCAGGGTAGACCGTGGCCAACGTCTGATCGCTGACATAGTCCCAGTAGGAGAGCAGCAGCACCGCGGGGGCGTCGGGGCCAGCATCGCCCTCGGTGGCAACACCGGCGTCGCGCAGGGCCAGGTCCACCCCCTCATAGAGAAACTGGTAGTTCTCGTAGTGCCCGTTGAGCAGCACCAGTCGGGTGAGCCCCTGGCGCAGGTAGGAGCTGACGATGCTGCGGGTCACCCCGATCAAGGTGGCGGCGTCGAGAGAGACGGTGCCGGGTAAATGGTCACCACCTCCGGATTTCTGTTGGGACTTGTAGCCGTAGTTGATCGGGGCTGCCACCATCGCTGCCATACTTTCCGCGACACCGCGGGCCATATGCGAGGCCAGGATCTCATCTGCGGCCATCGGCAGGTGCGGTCCGTGCTGCTCGAAGGCACCCACCGGCACGAAGAGCGTGGCATCGGGTTCCTTCAGCCACTGCGCGTACCGATGGGCGTCGAGGTGTCGAAGGTCGACGGTGGTCATGAGGTCCTCCCTGGATCGCGTGATGTTCTTCACAGCGTACTTCTTTCGCAGTCAGAGCAACAGAGATGCCCTCGTTGCAACTACCAACGCGCGCCGCAAAGATACGCCTTGCCGTATCTTGAGTTTCGGCTACACTGATCTCATGACTTCTTGTGCTCACCCTTCCTCCCCCGTCCGCCGGATTTCTCGCCTGCTCGCGTCCGGCACCGCATTGAGTCTGTTGCTCACCGCCTGCGCGAGCTCCGACGGCACGGACGACCCCGCGGCTCAAGGATCAGGCGAGGAAGGGCTGAGCATCTACGCCACCACCGGGTA
Source organism: Micrococcaceae bacterium (assembly GCA_052084925.1). Taxonomy (GTDB): domain Bacteria; phylum Actinomycetota; class Actinomycetes; order Actinomycetales; family Micrococcaceae; genus CmP2. Next base: position 117,192 of record JBQDEV010000002.1, on the reverse strand, counting down.
TCTTGCGGACGCGGTAGCGGTGATCGCCCCGGAGGCCGAAGTCACCACCATGGTGGGACCGGGCGGTGACCCGCACACCTACCAGCCCTCGACCCAGGACATTCAGACCATTCAGGCCGCGGACCTGGTGCTCTGGAACGGACTTCACCTGGAGGCACAGATGGAGGGCCAGCTGCGTAGCCTCGGCGAGGCCCAGGTCGCCGTCGGCGAGGAGATCGACGCGGAGCTGCTGCTGCCGTGGCCCGACGCCGGTGAAGAGGGCGAGCCGATGCACGACCCGCACATCTGGAACAGCCCCGAGGCGTGGTCCCAGGTCATCGAGGTTATCGCCGACACCCTCAGCGAGCACGACCCGGAGAACTCCGGCGACTACGAGTCCCGCGCGCAGACGTATCTGGCGGAGATCCAGACGGCGGCAGACGAGGCGGCCGAGGCGACGGCGTCGATCCCCGAACCCCGCATCCTGGTGACCGGCCACGACGCCTTCAACTACTACGGCCACACCTACGATCTGGAGGTCCACGCCACCGACTTCATCTCCTCCGACGCCGCGCTGAGCGCCGGGGAGCTCTCGGAGCTGGCGGATCTGATCGCGGAGAACGAGGTCCCGGTGATCTTCCATGACAATCAGGCCAGCCCGCAGGCCATCACCTCCCTCCGCGAAGCAGTACAGTCACGCGGTGGGGACGTGGCGGTCTCGGAGGCCGAGCTTTTCGCGGATTCCCTCGGCGCGGGAGACAATGTCAACACCTATCTGAAGGTGTTCCGTCACAACACCGAGGCCATCGTGAACGCACTGGGGGATGAATCGTGACCGCTGAGGAATATGAGGGCGCCGAGACGGCCTGCAGCACCCGACACCTGAGCGTGGCCTACCGCGATGAGGCGGTGGTGCGTTCCGTGGACCTGCAGATCCCCACCGGCGTGGTGATGGGGGTGGTCGGTCCCAACGGCGCCGGCAAATCGACCCTGATCTCCGCCATGCTCGGGCTGGTGCCCCCGCTCACCGGCGAGGTGCGCTTCTTCGGCGAGCCGTTGCACCGGGTGCGCTCCCGGGTCGGCTACATGCCACAGTCGACGTCGGTGGACTGGGACTTCCCCACCACGGTGTTCGACGTCGTGCTCATGGGCACCTACGGGACCCTGGGCTGGTTCCGGCGCCCCGGACGCCGCGAACGGGCGGCCGCGCAGGCCGCACTGGAGCAGACCGGGATTACCGAGCTGGCAGACCGGCAGATCGGCCAGCTCTCCGGCGGGCAGCGCCAACGCGTCTTCCTGGCCCGCACCCTGGCGCAGAACCCCGACCTGTTCTTCATGGACGAACCGTTCCAGGGGGTCGATGCGCGCAGCCAACAAGCCATTATTGATGTGCTGCACGCCCTGCGCGATCAGGGCAAGACGGTGGTGATGGTCCACCACGATCTGGCCACCGTGCCGGAGTACTGCGATCAGGTCACCCTGCTGAACCGCTCGGTGGTGGCCTCGGGCCCTGTCGACGTCGCGTTCACCCCGGAGACGATCCGCGCCACCTATGACCCCTCGGCCGACGAGGTCGAGGCCGCGACCACCGAGATTCCCGGGGTCGCCGGATGAGTCTGTTCGAGTTCTTCGCCGACCACACCTACCGCATGGTGTTCCTGGGCACCGCGGTGATCGGTGTGGTCGCCGGGTGCCTGGGCGCCTTCGCCTATCTGCGCAAACAGTCGCTGATGTCGGATGTGATCTCCCACGCCGCGTTCCCCGGCACCCTGGTCGCCTTTCTCGTCGCGGTGCTGGTGCTCGGCGTGGACGGACGGAACATGGGGATCCTGGTGCTGGGAGCCATGGTGGTCGGTGCGGCAGCGGTGGGCTTCGCACACCTGATCACCGCGCTCTCCCCGATCCGGGTGGACACCGCCATGGCGATCTCGCTGACCCTGTTCTTCGGCGCCGGCATGCTGCTGATGCGGGTGATCTCGAACTCGGGCCTGGAAGGTATCGGCGGCATTCAGGACTACCTGTTCGGCAACGCCTCGGTGATGACCCGCGCGGACCTGAACACCTCGCTGGTGGTGGGCGGGATCGCCCTGGGGGTGCTGGTGCTGTGCTGGAAGGAATTCGCCCTGCGCAGCTTCGACCCGGATCACGCCGTCGTGCTGGGGTTCCGGGGCCGGGTGATCGATGCGGTGATGTTCACCTCCGTGGTGGTCGCCACGGTAATCGGAGTCAAAGCCGTGGGCCTGGTGCTGATGGTGGCCTTCGTGGTCACTCCACCTGCCGCGGCGCGCCAGTGGACCGGACGGCTGGGACCGATGGTGATGCTTTCCGGTGTGATCGGCGGAGTCGGATCCAGCCTGGGTGCGTATCTCTCGATCGTGATCGGCGATGTACCCACGGGACCGGTGATCGTGCTGGTGTTGTTCGCGCTCTTCGTCGTTTCGATGCTGTGCTCCCCGCAGCGCAGCGTCGTCGCAGCAGCCCTGCGCCGGGTGCGCACTCGCCGCCGGCTGCGGGCCGAGCTGCTAGCCGAGCAGGGTGAGCGGGTGAGCGCATGAGTTTCCTGCTCGGAGTCATCCTGTTGGCCGTCGTCACCGCTGTGGCCTGCGCGCTACCCGGAGCGTTTGTGGTGCTGCGCCGGAATTCGATGCTGGTCGACGCGATCGGACATGCCGTGTTCCCGGGCATCGTCGTCGGGTACTGGTTCACCCAGGACCTGAGCTCGCCGTGGCTGTTGCTCGCCGCGGCCGCGTCCGGACTGATCGTGGTGCTGGGCTCGGAGCTGCTTGAACGCACCGGGCTGGTGGCCGGAGACGCCCCCCAAGGGCTGATCTTCCCCGCGCTGTTCTCGGTGGGCATCCTGTTGGTCTCCACCCGGTTCTCGAATCTGCACCTGGACACGCACACCGTGTTGGTGGGAGATCTGAATCTGGCGGCTTTCGATCAGCTGGTGATCGGCGGCACCGTGCTCGGGCCCACGCACCTATACGTGATGCTAGGGGTGCTACTGCTTGACGTCGCCTTCATCACGCTGTGCTATCCGGCGCTGAAGCTCACCACCTTCGACCGCCCCTTCGCCGCCAGCCTCGGGGTGCGGACGGTGGTGCTGAACACGACGCTGATGTTCCTGGTGGCGCTGACCGTCACCGCTGCCTTCTATGCGGTGGGGGCCATTCTGGTGCTGGCACTGATCGTGGTGCCCGCCGCCACCGCAGCCCTGCTGGCCCAGCGGATGTCCACGATGATTGCGCTCACGATCGGGTTCGCTGCCGGCGGCTCGTTCCTCGGATTCTGGTTGGCCTACGTGCTCAATGCCGCCACCAGTGCCGGCATTGCGGTCTTTTTGGGGCTGATGTTCACGGCGGTGCTGCTCGTGAGACACCTACTGGGGGCGCGACGACGACGTCGTGCCGGGGCCCGGTTGAGGGCCGAAGCGGCCCTGAGTACTGCGACGCGGACCGGCTAGACCGGCACGGTCCAGACCGAGTCGGTGGCGGCCTGTCCCAAGGGGATGGTCGTCTCGGAATCGACGAGCAGGATCTGCCGCGAGCCGGAGAACGGCTGGGATGCTCGTGCCTCCACGACGGCGCCGATGCGCACCCCCTGGGCGGCGAAGAACTGCAGCAGCTCCGGGTCGTCGTCGGAGATCCGCTCGATCCGCGCCCGCTGGCCCAAGGGCAGAGCCGTGAGGACCTCGGCGGCCACATGGTCAATACTGCCGTCGGCGGCCGGGATCGGATCCCCGTGCGGGTCGCGGCTGGGGTGTCCCAGGTGCTCGTCGATACGCTCGATCATCAGGTCGGAGACCGCGTGCTCCAGGCTCTCGGCCTCATCGTGCACCTCGTCCCACTGGTAGCCCAGCACGGTGACGAGGAACGTCTCGATGAGCCGGTGGCGGCGCACCATCGCCAGGGCAAGCTGGTCTCCGGCCGGGGTCAGCCGCAGCTGCCCATAGCGCTCATATTCGACGAGACCCTGCTCGGCGAGTTTGCGCATCGCATCCGACGCCGAGGACAGGGTGACTCCGGCCTTGCCGGCGATCAGCGACGGGGTGACCGGCTCATCCGACCACTCGCACAGCGTCCAGATGGACTTCAGGTAGTTCTGGGTGCTGGTCGACAGCTCCGACACTGATCGTCCTGCGAATTCTGGCATGGCTCCACCCTATCCCAGCGTGCGGGTCCGGCTCAGGCGTGCACATCGACCACGGTGCGCCCGCGCACGGCCCCGGCGAGAATCCGCTGACCGGCCTGCTCAATCTCGCTGAGCGCGACCGAATCGGTGAGAGCATCGAGCACGGCGACGTCGAGTTCGGCACCCAACTGATGCCACGCTCGCTGCCGCAGCTCCAGGGGTGCCTCCACCGAGTTCGCGCCGAGCAGTCGGGCCCCGCGCAGGATGAACGGCAGCACCGTGGTGGGCAAATCCGGTCCGGCGGCGAGCCCGCAACAAGCGACCGCCCCGCCGTAGCGGGTCTGGGCGAGCACGTTGCCCAGGGTAGTGGAGCCGACGGAATCGATAGCGCCGCCCCAGCGCGCGGCCTGCAGGGGCTTGTCCACGGGCGAGGCCTCGGAGAGCTCCTCGCGGTGGATGATCTCGGTGGCCCCGAGCTCGCGCAGGAAGTCTCCTTCGGTCTCGACCCGGCCGGTGGAGGCGGTCACCGTGTAGCCACGCCCGGCGAGCAGGGCCACGGCCAGGGAGCCGACCCCGCCGGCGGCTCCGGTGACCAGGATGGGGCCGTCGCCGGGGGCCACTCCCGCGTCGTCGAGGGCCAGTACGCACAGCATGGCAGTGAACCCGGCGGTGCCGATGGCCGCGGCCTGCCGGTCGGTGAAGGCCTCGGGCACCCGCACCAGGGCTTCGGCGGGCACCCGGGCTGCCTCGGCGTAGCCGCCATGGCGGGTCTCCCCCGCACCGGCGCCGTTGAGCACCACGGTGTCGCCGACGGCGAAGGCGGTGCCTCCGGGTTCGCGCACGGTGCCCACGGCGTCGATCCCGGGCACCAGCGGCCAGGTCCGCACGATACCGCGGCCGGACAGGGCCATGCCGTCCTTGTAGTTCAGCGAGGACCACGCCACGTCAATCACCGCGTCGGTTGTGGCGGCACCGGGCGCCTGGGCTCCCAGGACGCTTTCGTCGTCGAGGTCGGTGGTCAGGGTGGCATCGGCACCCTTCTCCGGAATCAGCAGGGCGCGCATGTCTCCCCTTTCGGTGGGTTCTCGGCAGTCACGCTTCTCAGCGTACGGACCGGGCCCGGCCGGGCACCAGAGTCGGTGCTCAGCTGCCCGAGCGGCGCACCATGCGCACTTCGCTCAGTCCGGCCCAGTCGCCGTCGAGTTCCTCGCGCGCCCCATCGGGGGTGAAGCCGTGGTCGCGGTAGAACTGCACGGTGGCGGTGTCCTGCTCGACCACCCAAACCAGCGCGTCTCGGCCCTGCAGCACGGTCTCCAGCAGCACGGCGCGAAGCCCGGGCGCTCCGGGTGTCGAATCAGAATCGTGCTCGCGGAGCACATAGAGAACACCCATCTCGATGTCGACCCGGGTTTCGGCGTCTTCGGGCAGTGCCGGGGTCGCCCCGGCGAGACCGACGATCCGGGTGCCGAAGGCTCCGGGCAGCTCAGCGAGGTGGAATTCGGCCCCGGCGTCGATACCGCGCTGCCACCAGGCAATCTCGTCGTCGAGTCGGGCCTCGGCGCGGCGGAAGAAGTCCGCATCGCGCAGCCCGGCATAGACCTCGCGCCAGGCGGCAAGCTTCATGGTCAGCGCGGCCGGCACGTCCTCGCGGGTGGCCGGTCGGAGGCGAACGGAGTTCGCTGGCATCGGTGGGGTCCCTCCTTGGGGTGGTGCGGGTTCTGACGGCGCGGATGGCCGCTACAGCAGCGAGGAGAGGAACTCCTGGGTGCGTGGGTGCTGGGGTCGGTCAATGACGTCGGCGGGTGCGCCGGATTCCACGACGACGCCACCGTCCATGAACACCACCGTGTCGGCAACCTCGCGGGCAAAGCCCATCTCGTGGGTGACGACCAGCATGGTCATCCCGTCTTCGGCCAGCTGCTTCATCACCCGCAGCACCTCGCCCACCAATTCCGGGTCCAGCGCGGAGGTGGGCTCGTCGAAGAGCATCAGCTTGGGCTGCATGGCCACGGCGCGGGCGATCGCCACGCGCTGCTGCTGACCACCCGAAAGCTGGTTGGGGTAGGACTGGGCCTTCTCGGCCAGCCCCACCTGTTCGAGGAGGCGGTGCGCCCGGGCCTTGGCCTCCCGCGGGGTCACCCCGGCAACGTGGACGGGTGCCTCGATGATGTTCTCCAACACGGTGCGGTGCGGGAACAGGTTGAACTGCTGGAACACCATGCCGATGCCGGCGCGCTGGCGTGCGGCTTCCTTCTCGGAGATCTCGTGCAGCACCCCGTCGCGCTCACGGTATCCGATCAGCTCGCCGTCGACGGAGAGCCGTCCGGCGGTGATTTTCTCCAGGTGGTTCACGCAGCGCAGCAGCGTCGACTTCCCGGAGCCGGAGGGCCCGATCAGGCAGGTCACGGTGCCGGGGGCGATCTGCAGGTCGATGCCCTTGAGCACCGGCACCGCCCCATAACTCTTGTGCAGGTCCTGAGCATCCACCATCAGCGTCGTCATCTCAGTTCCCCTTTCGGTGTGGCTGGTCTGAGGCCGCGGTCATGTTCTTCGGCAGCGATCCCTCCGCATCGGCGAGTGCGGCGAGCTGGCGTCCGGTGAGCTCCCGGGTGACCCCGCGGTCATAGTGCTTCTCCAGGTAGTGCTGACCGACCATCAGCACGGAAGTGACGGCGAGGTACCAGGTGGCGGCCACCAGCAGCATGGGGACCGGGTCGAACAGGGCGTTGGCGATGTCCATGGAACGCCCGTAGAGCTCCAGGGAGTAAGGCACGGCGACGACGAGCGAGGTGGTCTTCAGCATCGAGATGACCTCGTTGCCGGTGGGCGGGATGATGATCTTCATCGCCTGTGGCAGCACGGTGCGGCGCATGGTCAGCGACCAGCTCATTCCCAGGGCCTTCGACGCCTCCGTCTGGCCGGGCGGCACCGCCTGGATGCCGGAGCGCACGATCTCGGCCATGTAGGCAGCCTCGTTGAGGGCCAGTCCGATCACCGCGAGGAAGAACATGTTGCTCAGCAGCGTCTGCAGGTTGATCTCGGTGAAGCCCAGGTTCAGGGACTGGTACAGCGAGCCCATGAGCCCCCAGAACACCAGCTGCACGTAGACCGGGGTCCCGCGGAAGACCCAGAGATACACCCAGGCCACGGCCCGCAGCACCGGGTTCGGCGACATGCGCATCACGGCCAGGACCACCCCGAGCACGACGCCGATGAGCATCGAGAGTACGGTCAGCGCCAGGGTGTGCAGGGCGGCGGTGGCGATGCGGGTATCCAGCAGGTACTGCCGATAGACGTCCCACCCGTAGTTGTCGTTGTTCAGCGCGCCGATGATGAACCAGGCGGCGAGGGCGACCACCACAGCGGCAGCGATCCACCGTCCGGGGTGGCGCAGCGGCTTCGCTTGGATGGGCTGCGCGGTCGGGCGCGGGGACTCGGTGATCGTCATGAGGAACGCTCCCTGCTTGGAGAGGTCTGGGCGGTGGTCGAGACGGTGAAATCGGTGGAGCTGAGGGGTTCCTCGTTGACGAGAGCCTCCTCGATCAGTCCTTCGTCGATGTTCCATTGGCCGAGCACTTCGGCGTAGGCTCCGGTGTCGATGAGGTGCTGCATGGCGGCGGCCAATGTCTCGGTGAGTTCGGAGTCCTTGGGCACGGCGAAGCCGTACGGGGCAGCCTGGAACATGTCCCCGGTGGCGACGATCTTCTCCTCGGCGCGCTCGACGGCCCACGCGGTGATCGGCGAGTCGGCGGAGAACGCGTCGGCGCGACCCAGCACCAGGGCGGTGGCTGCGGTGTCGGAGGTGTCGTAGGAGAGAATCTCGATGCCGGGGCGGCCTGCTTCCCGGCATGCCTCGGATTTCGGGCGCACGTCGTCGGTCTCTGAGACGGTGTTGCGCTGCACGGCGACCGTCAGCCCGCAGGCGTCGTCGGGGTCAATGGTTCCGTGCTCGGAGTCGGTGGGCTGGGCCCACTGGATGCCGGCGTAGAGCGAGTTAATGAAGTCGAAGTTGGCGCGGCGTTCCTCGGTGTCAGTGAAGCCGGAACCTCCGAAGTCGATGGTGCCAGAAGACACGGCCGGCAGGATCATCGCGAAATCCTGCTCGACGGGGCGCAGTTCGAGTCCCAGCGTGCCGGCGAGCGCGGTGGCGAGGTCGATCTCCAGGCCGATGATCTCGCCGTGAGAATCCTTGAATTCGAACGGCGCGAACGGCGGATTGGTGCCCATGCTCAGGTAGCCGCGCTGTGCGATGTCCTCGGGGACTAGGGCGGCGAGTTCGGGAACCTCTTCGGTTTCGACCGGCTGCCACCCCTCGGGGTGGCCCTGCTCTTCGTTGGTCACGCAGCCGCTGAGCACGCTCGCCCCGACCAGGGCCAGCGCGCTCAGCCGCAGGGCGCGAGCCACGGGGCGAAGGGGAGAAAGCATGCTGAGCAGTCTACCGCTGTTGGGCTCACCCCGAGCCCCAAGGGCAGCGCGACGGGGCGCCTCAGTCGATGGCTTCGTTCGCCAGGGATTCGAGTTCCTCTGCCACCCACGGCAGACTCAGCGGACTCTGCATGCGCAGGGCCCAAGCCACCGCGGCGAAGTTCGAGCCTTCGTCGGGCTGCAGCACCGCGTAGCGACCGTCCTGCACCGCTGGGACTGCCTGGAACAGGGGCTTGTCGAGGAACCAGTCGGCGCCCTCGTCGTTCGGCGTCAGCGTCACCAGCAGCACATCGGCGTCGATCTCGGTGATGAGTTCATCGCTGACCGTGTCTTCATCCGGGAACCTCTGTGCGTTCTCCGGCAGTTCGAAGCCGAGCTCCGCCAGCAAAGCGGCCGAGTCACTGCCCGGAGAGCTGAAGTAGGAGGCTCCGTACTCCTGACCGTAGACGTGCACGTGGGCCGCCGTCTTGCCCTGGAACTGCGGGTTGTTTTCGGCGATGGCCTCGATCTGGGCGTCGACGTCGTCGACGAGCGCGGTGGCCGCATCCTGCAGGTCCAACACCTCGCCGAGGGCAGCGGTGACGTCCTGCCAAGAGCCTTCGCTCTCGGCGTCGTTGACCAGCACCGGTGCAACCACCGACAACCGGTTGAAGTCCGTTTGGGTGAGGGTACCTGCACCGCCGAGAGCGACGATCAGGTCCGGTTCCACGGCGGCCACCTGCTCGGCAGCCGGCAGTGCGCCGGCTTCCGATTCCCAGAGGTTCTCCACCCCGTCGAGCACCTCGGAGGAGATCCACGGCTCCAGCTCCAGTGTGTTCGGTGACATCACCGGAGTCACATCGAGGGCAACGAGCACATCGGAGTCCACCGTCGACGGCGAGACCACGGCAATGCGTTCCGGGCGCTGCTCCAGGGTGGTGGTGCCGAAGTCGTTGGCAAGCTCGATCGGATAGTCCACCTGTCCCTCGGCGGCCGGAAGCAAGCTGGACGCGTCCTGGGTCGACGACGCCGCCTCGGCGTCCGTTCCTTCAGTAGCGGCACCGCAGCCGCTGAGCAGCAGACCAGCGGCCAGGAAGCCCGAGAATATGACCGAGTGACATGCGGCGCGTGGGCGAAGTGCAGTGTTCACAGCACAACCTTTCAAGACGGGGCATCAGGAACGACCCGAACCACCCCAGCGAATAAGACCAGGCTAACCTTAGTGGGAGAGTCTCCCCCAGTGAATACCCGAGGACACACATGACGCACCTATCCCCTGCCGGCGCGCTGGAGTCGCTGCGCGAGAACCAGTGGACCTCCGCCCAGTTCCGTGCCTGGCTGGCCTCCACCGGAACACCGTTGGTCACCCCGCGTGCCGCGGACACCGAGACGGTGGACGTCACCTTCGTCTATGACTCCGAGTCCGACACGTCTGCCCCGCCGCATCCGGATCGGGTGCAGGTGCAGTCCGCCGTGGATCGGGGGATCACCGCCGAGCGTGACCTGCAGCGCATCGGAGACACCTGTTTCTGGTCGCTCACCCTCGCCGTGCCCGCCACGGCGCGGTTCACCTACGGTTTCACGGTCCACCACAACGGAACCGACACCCATGACACCGACGACGCGCACCGGCGCAGCGCCCCGCAGCGCGACCCCCGGCTGGCCGAAGCGGTGGCCGAGTTGCCGGCCGCCGAGCCCCTGCCCTGGCTCGAACGGGCGCAAGAGCTCGAGAGCGAACCGCAGCTCGACACGCTGAGCTTCAGTAGCGAGATCCTGGGCAACACCCGCGATGTATGGGTCTCGGTTCCCCCGTCATGGACGAACGACGGTGAGCGCTACCCGTTCGTGGTGCTTTTCGATGGCACGGGTGAACACACCGCACCCCGAGTTCGAAACGCCTTGAGCGCGGCGGGTGCGATCCGGGATTGCGTGGTCATCCTCGTCGACCCTCTGAACTTGCGGAACCAGGAGCTGACGGCGAACCCGGAGTTCTCGCGCGCCGTGGCCATCGAGTTGCTGGATCTGCTCCGGGAGCGCTATCACCTCTCTACGCTGCCCGAGGATGCGGCCGTCTCCGGGTCCAGTTTCGGCGGGCTGTGCGCCGGCTACACGGCCCTGCACCATCCGGACACCTTCGGGGTCGCCATCATGCAGTCACCGTCGTGCTGGTACACCGCCCGCGAACAGGCCGAGGGCGACCTGGTGGGCACCGAACCGGTGCCCACGCTCATCCAAGAGTTCCTCGACGCCGATCCGAACGTGCTGAATCGTCTCCGGCTCTATCAGGAGTGCGGGATCTGGGAGTTCGGACCGCCGCCGGCCCGGGTGTGGCAGGTGTTGGGCAACCGGTGGCTGCACCAAATACTCACCCTGCGCGGGGCGACGACGGCGTACCGCGAGTTCGCCGGCGGCCACGATGCCGCTTGGTGGCGCGGGACGTGGGCGGAGGCGTTGATCTGGGCATTCCCACCCACCGAGTCCACCGCCATGCCGTCAGCCCGGTCGTGTCTCAGCCGACCGCCGGGTCCAGAACCCGTTCGAGGAAACGGGTGATCTCCGCGGTGACCTCCTCGGCGCGCTCGGAAAAGAATCCGTGCCGTTGCCCTTCCCACAGCCACAGTTGGGCCCCGGGAATCCGACCGGCGAGGCGCTCCGCGTTGATCACGGGTGCCATCTCATCGGCGCTCCCGTGCAGTACCAGGGTCGGCGCGCTGATCTGCGGGAGCATCTCCCAGGCGTCGTGACGGTCGCTGACCTTCAAGTGCGCCGCCCGCTCCGGTCCGGTCATACTCGCATCCCCCAGCAGCGTGCTCGCCTCCCGTGTCCCCTCCCAGGCGGGGGTGTAGAACAGGTCGAAGAGCATCTGCGCCCGGGTGGCGGCATCGGCGCGTCCGAGCCGGGCACGCAGCTCGTTGCTGCGCTCCACCGCATGCTCACCGCCGGGGGTGGTGCAGGCCAGAATCAGTACACTCACCCGCTGCGGCTCCTGTACGGCGAGCATCTGCGCGGTCCGCCCGCCCATAGAGGTCCCGTAGACAACAGCCTGATCCGCACCCACGTGGTCGAGCACAGCCAGGCAGTCCTCGGCGAAGCTGCGTGTGCTCCACTCCCCGACCTCCCCGCGGCTGTCGCCGGTACCGCGATAGTCGAAAGTCACGGTGCGGAACCGATCCTGGAACCGCTCCCGTAGCCCCTCCCACCACCGATGCGAATTCGCCTGCCCGGGAAGCAACAGCATCGTCGGCCCGTCGTCCAGGCCCTCCGACTGCACCGCGAGAGTGAAACCATCGGACGTGGTTACAGTGGTGTTCAGCGTCATGAAACAGGGTCTCTCGTAGATCGGCCAGGGGTGCTTGTCGCACTGTATCGCACCCGCGCTGCGCTACACCGACCCGCACCGCCCTGGCAGTACCACCCACCGGCGAAGGAGTCTCCACCGTGGAACCCACCTCGGATCGACAGATCCCGGCCTGGCTCGAATCCCTGAACATTCCCGGCATCGTCGACCTCCACGTCCACTTCATGCCCGAGAACGTGTTGCGCAAGGTGTGGCAGTACTTCGACGCCGTGGACCGGCCGGGAGTGCCGCCGTGGACCATCACCTACCGCACCGACGAGACCGAACGGGTGCGCACCTTACGCCAGCTCGGAGTGAAGCATTTCGGCACCCTCAATTACGCCCACCGCACGGGTATGGCGCGCTGGCTGAACGAGTATTCCACCCGTTTCGCGGCACAGCATCCCGACGCCATTCACTCGGCCACGTTCTTCCCGGAACCCGACGTCGTCGAGGTGGTGGATCGGGCGCTGGACGACGGTGCGCGGCTGTTCAAGCTCCACGTTCAGGTCGGCGGCTTCTCACCAACGGATCCTCTGCTCGACCCCGTCTGGCAGCGCCTGGCTGAGGAAGCGATACCGGTGGTCGTTCACTGCGGACACGGACCGAATCGCGGCCAGTTCACCGGCATCGACCCCGTGCGCGAGGTGCTGCGGCAACACCCGGAGCTGACTTTAGTGATTGCGCATGCCGGGCTGCCCGACTACGGATCCTTCCTCCAGCTCGTCCGTCAATACCCGAGGGTGTATCTGGACACCACCATGGTCGGCACCGACTTCATGGAGACGATCGCTCCGCTGCCGCCCGATTTCCCCGACCAGATCGCCACCGTCGCCGATCGGATCGTACTCGGCACGGATTTTCCGAACATTCCCTACCCCTATGCGCACCAGCTCCAGGTCATCAACCGGTGGGGGCTGGGACGCGACGTGCTCGCCGACGTCCTCTGGCACACCCCGCGCCGACTGGTCGGCCTCGAGGACTCGGTGTCAGGAACCGGGGTGTGAGAGTCGGGTGAAGGTCCGATCGTGGTACACCATTGGGTCCGCACTCTCACCAGAGACGATGTCCAGGACCTCGGCGGCCACCAGTGTCGAGGAACCCACCGGCACCAGCTGAAGAGTCCGGCAGCGCAGGGCCGCTCGCACTCCGGGCAGGTAGGGTTCACCGGTGTCCAGCGCGGTCCACCCCTGGGCGGAGCTGAAACGCTCGCCGCCGGTGACACTGAACTGCTGGGCGATGTGCTGATGGCGGTGGTCCAGCAGGTGTACCAGGTAGCTGTCGCTGCGGATGATGGCCCCGGCGCTACCCGTCGCCCGGGTGACCGAGAACGACAGGGCCAGCGGGTCCACGCTGACCGAGGCCACGCTGGAGGCGGTCAATCCGACACGTCCTTCCGGCGTCGCGGCGGTGATCAGTGAGATCCCGGCCGGATGCTCCCGGAAGGCGTCTTTGAACGCAGTCACCACGTCCGGAGCACGCGTCACGGGGCGGCTCATGCGTCATCTCCCTGTGGGGGCAGCGCGGTAATCAGCGCATGATCCTTCGGAATCACACCCATCTTCGCCGCCCCACCCGGAGACCCCACATCAGAAAAGAACTCCACATTGGCACCGTAATAATCCTCCCACTCCTCAGGAAGATCATCCTCATAATAAATAGCCTCCACCGGACACACCGGCTCACACGCACCACAATCCACACACTCATCAGGATGGATATACAGCATCCGCTCACCCTCATAGATGCAATCCACCGGGCACTCATCAATACACGCCCGATCCTTCACATCCACACACGGCAGAGCAATCACATACGTCACGAGACGGGAACCTCCAGAAGAATCAACAGCTACCCATACTGTAGAACCTCAAGTATGGTTGAGGTCAAAGTTCGGGAGGTGTGCGCAGTGTCACGGAGCGAGGTCAACGACGCGGAATTGGCGGCGCTGGATCACCATCCGGACGAGCTGATGACCGTCGGAGAGATGAGCAAGCGCACCGGCGTGGCCGTCTCTGCACTGCACTACTACGAGCGAATGGGACTCATCGCCTCGTTTCGCACGGCCGGCAACCAGCGGCGCTTCCCCCGTCACATGCTGCGTCGGGTCGCGCTGGTCTCGGTCGCCAAACGGCTGGGCATCCCGCTGTCAGACCTGCAAGAAGCTTTCGCCGACGTGCCCCTCACGGGCACGCCGAGTCATGAGGACTGGCAGCGAGCCTCCCGACGCTGGAAGCGGGTTCTGGAACAGCGCCGGGCAGGTATCGAGCGGCTCGAGAAGGAACTTACCGGCTGTATCGGCTGCGGCTGCCTGTCTATGAAGGCGTGCGGGTTGCTCAACCCCGACGACGAACTCGGCGACACCGGCGCGGGCGCCCGCCGCGTTCCCCTGGAGTGATCCGCGACCAGCAGACCCCCAGTGATGGACGTGCTTACGCCTCTAGCAAGGCGAATCTCCACCCGTCAATTCGTGACACCGCCACGGGCACGAAAAGCGGTACCTGAGCAATGAGCGCCCCTATTTTACGTGCCCCGATGATGTGTGACCGCGTGAGTTGTCAGTGGGGAGCGCACGGCACATAGGCTTGCCCCACTCCACTACCCCGACGGGCCGACAGACGAGTCGCAGACTCCGGAATGAGAGCGACAGATCATCATGAACGACGACTTCACACTGACCATCAGCAGGATTCCCTTCAACGAGGACTACCAGCCTTCCGACGGCACGCGCCTGACCACGAACTTCGCGAATCTGGCTCGCGGAGAGCACCGTCAGCGGAACATGCGCAACACCCTGCAGATGATCAACACCCGGTTCAATCACCTGGCGAGCTGGGACAATCCCCACGGCGATCGGTACTCCCTGGAGATCGAGATCGTCTCCATCGACGTGGACGTCGAGGGCCAGGGTGAGACGTTCCCGGCGATCGAGCTGCTGCAGACCACCATCGTCGATCACCACACACACCATCGGATCGAGGGGGTGACGGGCAATAGCCTGTCATCCTACGTCCGCGACTATGACTTCAGCGTGCGCCTGCCTGCGTACAACACAGATTCGGCTCAGCGCGAGGTTCCGGATGATTTCGGACTCCTCCACGGAGAGCTATTCAAGTTCGTGCTCGATTCCGAGACGTACCGGCGGGCCTTCGCCAAGCCGCCGGTGATCTGCCTCAGTGTCTCCACCAGCAAAACGTACCGGCGGACGACCAATGTTCACCCGATCCTGGGGGTGGAATACGCCCACGATGACGTCTCCCTGACCGATCGATACTTCGACCGGATGGGTCTGCAGGCGCGATACTTCCTACCTCCCGGCAGCGTCGCCCCCCTCGCCTTCTACTCTCGAGAGGGCCTGCTCACCGACTATACGAACCTCGAGCTCATCAGCGTGATCAGCACCATGGAGTCGTTCCAGAAGATCTACCGACCCGAGATCTACAACGCGAATTCGCCGGCGGGTGCGTATTTTCGCCCGAGTCTGGCGAATCCGGATTGCTCGTTCACCCAGATCGACTATGACCGCGAAGAGCGCAGTCAGCTGGCACGGCGACAAGGACTCTTCACTCAAGAGCACTTTATCGAACCCCACAAGCCCGTTCTGGAACGTTGGACCGCCCATCGCGGACAGCGCATAGCCTCGAGACAAGGTTGATCACCATGACTTCTCTTCTGCCCACCTCCACCGCCGGCAGCCTGCCGAAGCCGAGCTGGCTGGCCGAACCGGGTCAGCTCTGGTCGGCTTGGCGATGGCAGGATGAGGAACTACTTGAAAGCAAGCGCGATGCCCTGCGCCTGTCGCTGCACGAGCAGGCGGCGGCAGGAATCGACCTGGTCAGCGACGGCGAGCAGACGCGCCAGCACTTCGTGACCACGTTCATCGAGCATCTGGACGGCGTGGATTTCCAGACCCGTCAGACGGTCCGCATCCGCGACCGTTACGATGCCAGCGTCCCGACCGTGGTCGGCGAAGTGTCTCGCCCGAAGCCGGTCTTCGTCGACGACGCCGCCTTCGCTCGCCAGCACACGGACCGTCAGCTCAAGTGGGCGCTTCCCGGCCCGATGACGATGATCGACACCCTCTACGACGGCCACTACGGCAGCCGAGAGAAGCTCGCCTGGGAATTCGCCGGAATCCTCAATCAGGAGGCCAAAGAACTCGAGGCCGCCGGCGTGGACATCATCCAATTCGACGAGCCGGCCTTCAATGTGTTCTTCGACGAGGTCAACGACTGGGGTGTGGCCGCGCTGGAGCGCGCGGTGGAGGGGCTTCAATGCGAGACGGCCGTACATATCTGTTACGGGTACGGCATCGAGGCGAACATCGAATGGAAGAAATCGCTCGGATCCGAATGGCTCCAGTATGAGCGCTTCTTCCCCCTGCTCCAGCGCTCCAGTCTCGACATCGTCTCACTGGAGTGTCAGCACTCACGGGTGCCCATGGATCTGATCGAGCTGATCCGTGGCAAGAAGGTGATGGTCGGCGCGATCGACGTCGCCACCGACGAGGTCGAAACCCCTGAAGAGGTGGCCGAGGTCCTCAGAAACGCGCTGCGCTTCGTCGACGCAGACAAGCTCTACCCCTCTACCAACTGCGGCATGGCCCCGCTGTCTCGCAACGTGGCGCGCGGTAAGCTCAACGCCCTCAGCGCAGGCGCTGCCCTCGTTCGCAAGGAACTCTCCGCGTAGGGCTCTATTCGGTCAGGGTGACTCCGGGGCGATACGGACCAGCATTTTGCCAATGTTCCCGCCGCGCATCATCGTGAGGAAGGCATCAACGGTGTTCTCGATCCCGTCCACGATGGTCTCGTCGTAGGCAATGGACCCGGCGGCGAACCATGCGGTCATCTTTTCTTGGAATTCCGGAGCCAAATGTAGCCACGACCCCAGGGTGAAGCCGCGCAGCACGAGACCGCGAGTGATGATGTTGGCCATGTTGCCGGGACCCGTCGGTCGTTCGGTCGCGTTGTAGCTGGCGATCGCACCGCACAGTGCTGCGCGTCCGTCATCGTTGAACGCGGCGAGCGCGGCTTCCAGATGCTCTCCTCCGACGTTGTCGAAGAACACGTCAATCCCCTCCGGGGCAGCGGCGGCGAGCTGTTCACGCACGGGTCCGTCCTTGTAGTTAAAGGCGGCATCGTAACCGTACTTCTCGGTCAGCAAGGCGACCTTCTCGTCCGACCCCGCAGAACCGATCACTCGCCCCGCGCCCAACAGCTGGGCGATCTGCCCGACCGCGGTGCCCACGGCCCCGGCCGCCCCGGAGACGAACACGGTGTCCCCGGGCTTCATCCCGGCGATCGCGGTCAGTCCCACATACGCTGTCATCCCGGTCATGCCCAGAATGTGCAGACGCAAGGAGAGCGGCACTCCCGAAACTTCGGGCACCACCCGGAAGGTGGCAGCATCGGCCTGCACCGTGTCGGCCCAGCCATGCTGGTGCAGCACGACGGATCCGACAGGAACCTCCTCCGACGCAGAGTCGATGACTCTGCCAATGGCGCCGCCGGTGATCGTCTCCCCCAGCGCGTAGGGGGCAACGTAGCTGCGCACGTCATTCATGCGCCCGCGCATGTAGGGATCGACCGAGACGAACTCATTGCGCACGCGCACCTGCCCCGGCTGCAGTTCCGGGTGTTCGATGGTCACGGTGCGGAAATCGTCGTGCGTAGGCCAGCCTTCGGGGCGACGGGCGAGTTGAATCTGGGTGCTGGTGACAGGGGACATCAGGGGTCCTTTCACATCAATGGGACGGAGTTAAGAACGAACAAGAAAGACTGCGGGAGACGGGGGAATTCTGCGGTCAGAGTGCCAGCCCGAGGGCCAGCGCGAGGATACCGAGCGCGGGAATCGCACCCTGTTTGAGCGCCGCGGGGGCCATCGCTGGAGTGGATAGCAACAGAACCAGAGCCGCAGCCACCATGGACCCGGCACCGGTGAACACCAGTGTCGCCCCGATCGCGACCTGCCCGAATGCGATGAAAACGATCCCGAGGAACACGGCGATAGCGAGGAAGAGGTTGTAGAAGCCCTGGTTGAACGCCAGCGCTTTGGTCTGCTCGGCTTGCTCTGCGCTATGGCCGAACGTGGCTTGTGCCCGTCGACCGGTCCAGGCCACCGACTCCAGCACGAAGATGTAGACGTGCACGAGGGCGGCGATTCCGGTGAGGATGAGCCCGGTGATAACCATGATGGTTCCTTTCAAGGCGGGTACCGACGACCGCAACTGTTTTGTACTGCTCAGTCTAATATATACTGTACCGGACGGAACAGAAAGAGAGGAATTCGGCATGGCACGCACCCTGGAGTTCGATCGTGACGCCGCCGTGCGCGCGGCACGCGCCGTGTTCTGGCGGCAGGGCTATGCCGAAGCATCGCTTCCGGACCTGGAAAAAGCCACTGGGCTCGGCCGATCGAGCATCTACAACTCCTTCGGCTCGAAGCGAGGCCTGTTCGACGCCGCCGTGCAGAGTTACCTGGATGAGGTCATCCGTCCGCGGCTGCGTCCTCTGCAGCAGGACGAGGTGGAGCCGAGCGCGATCACGGACTATCTGGACGGGCTGACCAGAGCCTTCTCACAGGGCACCGCTGCCCGTCAGTCGGGGTGCCTGCTCGTGAACACCGCAGGCACCAATCTGGCCGCCGACGGCGATATCGCCCGGATCATCACCGACTATCGCCGCGAACTCCACACGGCGATCGGTTACGGGGTGCGCGCCTTCGACCCTCGGTTGGGCGCAGAACAGGCGGAGCGGCTCACGAACACAGTGACCGATCTTGTCGTCGCCGCCTTCGCCCTGGTGCGGGTCGCTCCGGAGGTGGCCCTTCGCACGCTCCACACCGCACGGGAAACGCTCGCGGAGCGCCCCAGCCAGCGTACGTCGAGCTCGTCCTGCGCCGTGGTGAGTGCGGTGAGTTCTTGAAGCGACCACTGAAGGCTGGGTTGGCCCTGGGGTTTATGTTGCCAGGTCGACGGCCTTATGGGAACAAGCTCGCATCGAACCGGGGTAGCTTGCCCAGTGCGCTTCAGTATTGGTGAATCACGGCATTCACGCCCACTCCCTGGGCAGTACACCAGCTTCCTCATCGACCAGCAATCGCGCCAATGTCTAAGAAGCGGATCGAGATCGGTTCTGTCGTGGCGATAGCAGCGCGATAACCAACCGCCGTGTCGAGGAGAGCGATCGCTATACCACCCAGGTTATGGTCATCGGAGCACACTACACGAGACCATTTTTGCAGGAGCCCTTGACGAGTGTCGGGAACCGACATCGGTCTGGGCTGACTCAGACGGATCGTTCTAGGTGGCGTGTTGAGCCCTGTGCCAGATGCTTTCAGCGCCGCCTCTTTACGAACCCAAGTCTCGATCCGACAACCGATATCAGGACTCTGTGACTCCGCAGGGTGCAATGTGAAGTCATCGAAACCCTCGAAGATGTCACCGGGAACCTCTTCAATATCCACGCCCAAGAATCCGCTTCTGGGTCCAACCGCAACGAGGACACGGTCACCTGAGGTCGACGTGCTCGCTGTCGCATCCTGGAGCACAGGTTGTCCATGTGGTCCGCCGCACCGAACACACTTTCGAGTGACCTTGACCCGAGCAGCAGCTACAGGCACCCGCCCCATTCGGTAGTTCGCCAACAACCGTAGTGCTGCGCGTCCGGCTAGGAGCCTGCGGGCATCTCGCGGCCTGTGTCGACGGTTGGCTGCTCCTCGATCCACGGAGTCAACCACGTGGAGGACACCGGTATTAGCTTTCCCACCATAAATGCGGTCGCAGGCCACCATCAACTCCTCAACGGTGGCGTCTAGTACGTCAATCATCGGCGACTGATACGGCGGTACTGCCAGACGGCAATCGGTGCGAAGATCGCGATGATCGCGAGGCAGCAGATAAACGCGTAAAGCAACGCGTTATCCGCGGGCCATCCACCCGCAGTTGCGAAGTCATACGGCGGAGTATTGCCGAAACCGTCCCGCACCGCAGTGGCCACGGCGGTCACCGGATTCCAGTCGGCGATCACCCGCAGCGGACCGGGTAGCATCTCCGCCGATACGAAGGCGCCCGAGATGAAGCACACTGGAAATAGCCAGAGCAGGCCAAGGCTTTGAGCGACCTCGACACTGCGAGCGGTGAGTGCAATAACAGCGCCGATCCAGGATGTGGCGAATGCGAACAGCAGCAACAACGCCAGGGTCACCGCAATATCGCCTACACCACTATAGGCCCGCCAGCCAATCGCCAGTCCGCATACAATGATCACTGCAACCGAGATCACGCTGGTTACCAAATCCGAAGTGGTTCGGCCAAGAATCACCGCCACACGCGACATTGGTAACGACCGCAACCGGTCGATTAAGCCCGTCTGCAGGTCCTTTGCGAGGTAGACGGCGGTGAACGAAGAATTGAAGGTCAGCGTTTGTGCCAGAATCCCGCCGATCAGAAACTCACGATAGGCGCCACCGCCCAATGCATCGCCGAAGACAAACCCCAGGATCAGTACAAAAATGATGGGTTGAGCGATGCCGGTTACAAGGGCGCCGGGTGTGCGGCGCACATTGGCGACATTGCGCCGAGCGATCACGTGGCTGTCTCGAACTACTGCAACTACTCTCATTTGACCACCTCATGTGCGCGCTGCGGTTCGCGAGTGTGGTTCTCGATCTCGCCGGTTCCGGTCTCACCGGCCTCGACGTCTTCTGTGGCGCGCGCGTGGGTGCCGGTCAGCTGCAGGAAGACCTCATCGAGGGTCGGCTGACGAAGCGCAGCTTCTAACAGGGGAACACCCGCCTCGTCTAAAGCATTCAGGACGCCTCGCAGGGTCGCACTTCCCTCTGGCGCACGCGCTGTCAATCTGCGTGATCGTTCGTCCACGGCCACCCCTTCGGCCCGGGCCTCTGCTGCACGTACGGCGTCCTCGGTGCGCGCAGCAGGGGAAAGCGCTACATCGATCCGCGCGCCCCCAGCGCCGGCTTTCAATTCTGCGGTGGTGCCTTCGGCGATTATTCGACCGGAATCGATCACAGCGACGGTATCTGCCAACGCATCAGCCTCCTCCAAGTATTGGGTAGTCAAGAGGACGGTGGTACCTGCGGTGGTCAGCGCGTCGATCGCATCCCAGATGTCACGCCGGCCGCGCGGATCCAAGCCGGTCGTTGGCTCATCCAAAATGACTACCTGCGGTCGGGCCACTATTGCCCCGGCTAAGTCGAGTCGACGTTTCATACCGCCCGAGTATGCGCCCGCCAGTTTGGTGTCGGCGATGTCGTCCAGACGAAACGCTTGGAGCAGTTCCCGTGCCCGCGCCTTAGCCTCCTTGCGGCGAATTCCGTACAGCTCACCCACCATAGTTAAGTTTTCGAATCCGCTGAGTCTGTCATCGACGGCCGCGTACTGGCCCGATACGCCCAACTTGCGGCGCACCAGGTGCGCCTCGGTCCGTACCGAGTGTCCAGCCACCTGCACGTCGCCCTCATCGGGGCGAAGCAAAGTGGTAATGATGCGAACAGCTGTGGTTTTGCCGGCACCGTTAGGCCCAAGCAGTCCGAGAATCTTGCCTGGTGCGATTTCGAGATCGATCCCGGCGAGAGCCTGTGAGTCGCCGAATCGCTTAGTCAGGCTGGAAACGGAAATCACGAAGTGACGCGCTCCATTGGGCGCGCGGGTGTGATGTCGTGCCAGTGGGCGTTAACGTAGCCGGTGCACTCATCTTTACTGGCAGGCCCGAACACCACTACCCATCCCTGAGGTACGTCCGCAAAATCGGGCCATAGCGAGTGTTGGTTAGCCTCGTTTACAAGCACCCTAAACTTCGCGTCGGCATCGTCGAAAGGATTGGTCATCGGGGCTCCTTAGTCGCTTCGCTTTCTTTACTCTTTGAATCTTCCACTAGGGGTTCGGAGCAGATCACGATCCGGATTGGATTAACTCTCCGACAAGTCAATGAGGTTGGCCAGATCGGCAGATATGGCAACCAGCGCGGGTTCGGACAACATGTCAGCGTGCCGCACATCGACCGGACTTGACGTCACTTTACCCCCGACATAGTCAGCCCAAGCGCTGGGTTCTGGCCTGTTCGCTGGCACGTGCTGAGTCGCTTCGAATATGTGAACATCGCCGTCAAAGTACGGGATGGAGCTGGCGTCGAGAAGCTCACCCAGCCTGGTGAAGCGGCGTACAATCCGGTCGATTGCCGCGGCGGGAACGTCTGCCAGCGGGTTGCCCGCCTCGGCGAGCAGTTCAAGCACCAGATCGACATTGAGCTCGACCCCTTTCGCTGCGGTGATTCCGTTGGCGTCCAGAAATGCCGCCCACATGGCGCTCTCATTGGCCACCCCGCTCAGCGCCGAATGTTGCGCCGGGTAGGCATCGAGCATGGCCAGCATTGCTACCTGCTCACCCTGTTCACGAAGCGCTACGGCGAGGTGTTGTGCCAATTGCCCACCGAAGGACCACCCCAAGAGATAATAGGGGCCGTGGGGCTGGGCGGCTCGGATCGCCTCCACATAGGATGCCACCAGGTCATCGAGTGTTTCGGCCAGGTCCGGCTCGGCCTGATCGGGCGCGATCCCCGGCATTTGCAGGCCCAAAATCGGCCTGGTGGTGTCCAGGTGCTGCAACAAGATGGAATACTTCCACGCTAGGCCGCTCGCCGGGTGCACCGCGATGACTGGCTCGCCAGTGCCGTCGGAGCGGAGCGGCAAGATCGGGCGTAGGCTATCCGCCACGCTCGCCTCTCCGTCTAGGGCAGCAAGAGCCTGCACCGTTGGCGCCTGAAACAGTGCCTGCACAGGCAGATCGGTTCCCAGCGCATTGTTCACTGCGCGAATCGTGGGCTGGGCCAGAAAAGAGTGGCCACCGAGTTCGAAGAATGAATCGTCCGCACTCACCTTGCGCACATCGAGGACCTCTGCGAATGCGGCCGCCACGGCTTCTTCTGCTCTCCCATGCGGCGCCCGGCCAGATGAACCGGTGGTCACGACTTCTGGGAGGGCGCTTTCATCCACCTTGCCGTTGAGGGTCAGTGGGATGCTTTCGACGACTGCGATCCCCGAAGGCACCATGTAGTTGGGCAGCTGGGTGCGCAGCCAAGCCAGCAGAGCCGATGGCAATTCCTCGTCTTGTTGGTGCGCTACAACCCAAGCCACCAAGCTCCGGCCGCGCTCTGTGTGGTGCAAGCGGACCACGGCCTGAGCTACGTCAGGTGCGTTGCGAAGCAGCGATTCGATCTCCCCGGGCTCGATCCGGTGTCCGCGAATCTTAACCTGATTGTCGCTTCGCCCCATGGACATCACACTTGGCCACCGGCTTGAGGGGCTCTCTCGCACTACTACCAAATCACCAGTGCGATACATCCTGCTACCATCAGCGGCGAAGGGGTCGGCTACAAAGCGCTCGGCCGTCGCTTGCGGGGCCCGGTAGTAACCGTGCGCCAGTTGCTCCCCGCCCAGATAAAGCTCACCGACACTGCCTGGAGCTGTGGGGCGCAAGCGCTCATCCAGGACATAACCGGCAGTGGAAGCAGTAGGCGCGCCCAGTTGCGCTGAGCCCGAATCCTTGACACGTGCGATGAGCGAGTCCACGCCCGCTTCGGTAGGGCCATACAGGTTCCAAGAGTGGACCTGCGGGCGCTCACGCAGCCAATCCCACAGGTCTCTTGGGATAGGCTCGCCGCCGAGCAGCATCGTGAACGCGCTGATGCGATTATCAAGGAAGGCCGTGAACGCGGTTTGCTCCCGCAGCCAAGCGACATAGCTGGGCGTGGTTTCCCACGCGGTGATCTCACGGTCGACAAAAAAGCTCAACAGCGCCCGCGGGTCCCTGCGCGTTTCATCGTCAACAATGAACAACTCGTGGCCAGCGATCAGCCAGAGGATCGGATCCATGGCGGCGTCGAAGCCGACACCGGTGGTGTGTGCCATTCGCACTCGCTGCTCACCGGGGTCGGGGAGTAAGGTGCTGCGGTGTGACGCAAGCAGGTTTGCCAGCGCAACGTGTGGTACTTCCACCGCTTTTGGGACGCCGGTGGTTCCGGAGGTGAAGATTAAGTATGCCGACTGCTGAAGGTCCCTCTCGGGCAGACTGGTGCCGGGCAGAGCCCAAGTAATGAGGTTCGCCACCGAAATTATCTGCTCGGCAGAGATCTGCACGTCTCGTGCACCTACTGCGACCGCGTCGTATGCGCTATCTGTGTCATCGTGGACCACTAGGCCAGCGCCTGTAGTACTCAACATGGTGGCGATGCGCTCGCTAGGCAGTTCTACGTCGATGGGTACCGCTACACCTCCCGCTCGCCACACCGCCAACATAGCGGTGATCGTGTCAACTGAACGGTGCATCATCAACGCGACAATGTCACCGGGTTTGACACCGACTGAGACGAGCCCGGTGGCGAGATGGGTGACCCGAGAGTCCAGGGTAGCGAAATCGAGGGTGCATTGACCCGCAGTGATGGCATGGCTGTCGCCGAATCGCGAGACGGTGCTCGCGAACGTATCCAGAACATGCTCGGCTTGTTCACCCTCCGGCCAAGACGTCAGGTAACGGTCAGCGCCAACGGCCAAGTCGGCATCCATGATTGCCACATCTGGCCGGCTGGTGATCGCGCGCAGGAATTCCAGCCACCGGTCAACCAGTCCCTGCGCAGCATGCTCGCTGAAGAGCGCTGCGTTATATTCTAGGACGCCGTCCACGGCCGCATCACCGGCGTTACCAGGTCGCAGAGTGAATGACAGGTCGACTTTGGCATTACCGGTGGTCTTGGGCGCGAGGACGCGGGTGCGCACCCCAGGCAGGTTTAGCTCAATACCGGCTGGCTCTTCAACAGCGAGCATCGTCTGGAAGATCGGATGCCGTCCAATTTGCCTTTCGGGGGCGAGAGCCTCGACGATCTGCTCAAACGGTACCGACTCTGCGTCTATCCCAGCCAGTGTCTGGCTGCGTGCTTGGTCGATCGCGTCGGTGAAGGTTGTCGTTGCCGAGGATAGGTCGATCCTCAACGGCAAAGTGTTGACGAAGAATCCAATCAGGTCGCTCACGTCCGGATCGGTGCGACCCGCTGACGGTGCGCCGATCACGATGTCGTCACCGGCACCGATGCGGCGAAGGTAACCAGCCAGACTCGCGAGCCAAGCGTGGAACAGACTCGCGGACCTGCTCGTCGCGATCCTGGAGATTTGTCTGACGACGTCAGCGGGAACGACGAAAGGCAACAGCCCAGCCGGTTGCGTGGTCTCGCGCGGCCGCGAACCATCGGCGGGTAAATCCAGTTCGGCGGGGATGCCTTGGAGCCGGTCGGTCCAGCTTCGCAGAATGCCAGCGCCGTCACTGCCGGTGCTTTCAGCCACGGCAGCGTGCTGACGGCGAGCGAAGTCTGCGTACTGCACCTGCAACGGGCGCAAGACTGATTTCGCGTTCGCCCGATGCCCGGAGTAGGCAACGGCCAAGTCGTGCACCAAGGGCGCTAGAGATGCGCCATCGGTGGCAATGTGATGGATCACTAGGTCCAAGCGCCAGGTTTCGGAGCCGACCTGCTGCAGACTAGCGCGAATAGGCAGGTCGCGGGTCAGTTCGAACCCATCGCGAACATCGACTGCGCGGTCACTGAGCACGCCTTCCGGCGCGGTGTGGATGCGCTGTACCGGTTGGCCATCCACCTCGGGGTAGGACGTACGTAAAATCTCGTGGCGAGCAATGAGGTCATCGAGAGCGTCGGATAAGGACTGTTCGTCCAGGTCACCGTCCAGTTCGACCTGGAGAACCACGGAGTACTCCGCAGAGGTCGGGTCAAGCTGATTGAGGAACCACAGCCGCTGTTGTCCTGGTGAGAGCACCAGTTCAACACTCTCATCGCGAGGATGGTCAGCAGCCCACTGCTTGAGTCCGACCAACTCAGCAGAAGGCGGGTCATGACGGTCGGTGGAATGTGTGTCGCCGATTGCACGGGACCCGCTCAGGCCCGCAAGCAAGCCAGCGGGAGTCGGTGACTCAAAAATCTTGCGCAGCGGCACGCGCGCGCCTAACCGGTCGCGGATTTTGACGGTAAGCGCCACAGCGAGTAGCGAGTGGCCTCCGCGGGCGAAAAAGTCGTCGTCAAGCCCCACGTCATCGACACCTAGAACCTCGGCCATGGCTGCGCAGATGGCTTGCTCAGTGTCGCTCTGTGGCGACCGGGCGGGCCTTCGCGCAACCGGATCGGGGAGCGCGTCCATATCGACTTTCCCGTTAGGAGTCAGCGGAACTTCGTCGATTACGGTCCAATTAGTAGGCACCATGTAGCCGGGCAGATTTGCGCGGGCGAACTGCGCTACCGCATCGATGTCTATCGCTGTGGTCGACCCTCCAGCGACCAGCCAGGCGGCCAGTCGTGCAGTCTCCGGATTCCCGGACGCCATGACACGGCTGATCGCAGTGGCCACTCCCGGCGCTCGCTCCAGCGAACGGTCGATGTCGGCAAGCTCGATGCGATAGCCGCGGAGCTTGACCTGGTCATCTGAGCGTCCAATGAACTGCAGCGACCCGTTCTCCAGGCGACGCACCCTATCGCCGGTGCGGTACATGCGGCCGCCATCGCCGTAAGGGTCGGCAACGAACTGGCTCGCAGTCTGTGCGGGGCGGCCAGCGTAGCCATGTGCCTCGGAATCGCCGGACAGGTACAACTCGCCCGCAACCCCCGGTGCCACCACACGCAATCTGGAGTCCAGAACCCGGGCCGTGACGTTCGCGATCGGCCGTCCAATGTTGACTGGGCCAGGTTCGATCGGAGCAAGTACTGAGTCGATCGTGAACTCGCTGGGTCCGTACAGGTTCCAACCCACCACACCCGGATTGTGGGCGATCTGGTCCCAGAGTCTGCCCGAAATCGCCTCGCCGCCAACGGCAAGTGTCAAGGGCGTTTGGCGCTGTTTAAGCTCATCGAGCAGACCCATGGCGACTAATTGTTCAGCGTAGGATGGCGTCGTTTCCAACACGTCGATGTACTGATGGGCGACAGCTTGCACTACGGCTTCGGCGTCGACTTGGGTATTTTCATCGGCGATATGCACAGTTGTGCCCGCGACTAACCACAAGATCGGGTCCCAGGCCGCATCAAAAGCGAAACCGGAAACGTGCAATAGCTGCGGGAGACGTTCGGAGACTTGTGCCTGCAGGGGGCTTATCATTGCCTGCTCATGCTGGACGAGCACATTGGCCAGCGCCGAGTGCGGGACTTGAACGCCTTTGGGCACTCCGGTGGTCCCTGAGGTATACACCAGATAGGCGACTTCATTGATGGTCGGTTCCGATGGCAGGCAGGCACTCTGCGCCCCGGTGTCGTCGCGATTGGCACTGGCCTCGCCGATGATCCCCTGCGGGCAGTGGAACCGTGCACGGGTCGCTGGCTGTTCGGTGTCAAGTACTGTCCGGGCGCGTTCCGCGTCGGCCATGATCAGCACGGTCGATCCGCTATCGGCCAGGATCTGCCGGATCCGGACATCGGGATAACTCAAATCCAAGGGTACCGCGGTGGCTTGGGCGCGCAGAGCACCGAGCAGGAATACGATCGCTTGCGCTGTCCGCGGTAGGGCTAGGGCCACCCGGTCCCCGGGCCGCACACCAAGGCGCTGCAGCCCACGAGCGATCTGGCCGATCTGGTTGTTCAGTTCGGTGAAGGTCATCGGCTGGTCGTCGTCGACGATGGCATATTGGTTGGGGTGTGCGGTGACGGTCTGCGCTAAGCGTTCCAAGATGGTGTCGGTAGCAGCCAGCATAGGTCCGTGCGCATGCTGCTCGAGTAGTTCGAGAGTCTGGTGGTCGGCCGCGGGCAGATCGGACAACCGCTTATTCGTATGCTGCACCAAGGTGTCTAGAGCATGATCCAGTGCCCCGTGAAGCCGCTGCACTGTAGTGCGGTTGAACAGGCTCGGGTCGAAACTGATGGCGCCGACAAGGGGACCGTCGTCACCTGAAGGCGTGTTGAAGTCGATCAATAGGTCGGTTTTGATCCCGGCCGTGGTCAACTGGTGCGGGACGCGCACGCTCAGACCTTCAAGATCCAGTTCCGCGGTTTGACCAGACTGCAGTGACAGCATGACCTGGAAGACGGGGTGACGGCCGGGCACCCGCGGTGGCGCGATGGCGTCGACAACTGCGTCGAAGGGGAGGTCCTGGTTGGCATAGGCGGCCGCGTTCGCGGTGTGCACACGATCCACAACGTCGGCTAGGGTCGGGTCGTACGCCAACGACGTGCGCAACGCCACAGTGTTGACGAAGAAACCGACCAGTTCCTCTAGTTGAGCATCAGCCCGTCCGGCAACCGGGGTTCCGATCACAATGTCATCTCCCACTCCCTGTTGTTCCAGGGCGATGGCCAGCGCCGCGTGTAGCACGACGAACACACTGGTACGTCGTTCGCCGGCGAACTTGCGAATATCGGCATACCGTGCGGGGCTCAGTTCCAGTAGAATCTCAGCGGTGCTCGCAACTGACTCCGCGTCCCGCTCGCGGTCTCGAGGTAAAGAAATCTCTTCGGCCGCTCCTGCTAAAGTATCGCGCCAGAACGCGACTTGTTGAGACAGGACACTGGATTCATCGTCAGTGTCACCGAGGTACTGGCGTTGCCACAATGTGAAGTCTGCGTAGCTGATAGGAAGGTCCTGCGGCTGTGGCGCATCCCCTTTGGTACGAGCGGCGTAGGCGAGGGACAGGTCGCGAGCGAACGGTGCCAAGGACCAGCCATCGGCGGCAATGTGGTGCATGGTCGCCACCAGCACGTAGCGGTCTGGTTTGGTGCGCAACAGCACGACACGAATCGGCGTCTGTGTGGTGACGTCGAAGGGACGTGTGGCCTCATCCGCGATGACGGCCTCAAGACGCTCCGCAGGCACATCAACTGAGGTGAGCGCTATCGGTTGGTCATCGAGCACCACCTGGACCGGCTCACCACCGATGTACGGGAAGACGGTGCGCAAGGGTTCGTGACGGCCGATAACGTCGACGAAGGCGGCGTGCAATGCGGGCACATCGAGAGCGCCTTCCAGGTGCGCCACGATGGGGATGTTGTAGGCGGCAGAAGCAGGCTCAAGGCGGTTGAGGAACCATAACCGGCGCTGCGCTAGGGAAACTGGCAGCGAGTCCGGTCGTGTCATCGTGTTCAACCGAATCCGGCTGGCTGCGCCGTCTTGCGAGTCAAGCATCCGGGCAAGCCCCGCAACGGTGGGGCTATTAAAAACGTCGCTGACAGCGACGGCTCGGTCAAAACTATCGCTGAGTTTTGTAGCCACTCTCGATGCGATCAAGGAGTGACCGCCCGCTGCGAAGAAGTCATCCTCTCGACCGACAGACGCCACGCCCAATGCGGCAGCGAAGATCGTGGCGATCCGACGCTCGACGTCGGTTCGTGGTTTTTGCCCTTCATCGCGAATACTTGCCGAGGGGCTTGGCAACGCCTTCTTGTCTAACTTGCCGTTGGCGGTGAGCGGAATCGACTTGATGAGGGTGATGGAGCTGGGAACCATGTACGCCGGTAGCTGCACGCGCAGTGCGGCATGCACCTGCTCATCGATATCGCCATCGGCGCCATCAGTAACCGAAATGTACCCGAGTAGCCGCACATTGGGTGATTCGCCGTATGCGATCACAGCGGCACCAGCAACGTCGGACTGGCGGCGCATCGCGGCCTCAACTTCGGGGAGCTCAACTCGATAGCCACGAATCTTGACCTGATCATCGATCCGGCCAAGGAACCGCAAAGACCCATCCTCGCGACGGCGCACCAAATCACCGGTGCGGTACATCCTGGTGCCATCAGCGGCAAAGGGGTCTGCGACGAACCGTTCAGCGCTCAGTCCGGTCTGGCCCACGTATCCCTGGGCGACGTTAACTCCGGCCAGATACAACTCACCTACGGCACGCTCCGGCACCGGACCCAACGTCGCATCAAGTACGTAGTGTCGGCTGTTGTGCACCGAAGTGCCGATGTGCGGCTGTTGGCTGGCGCTGATCTCGGCGACAAGGCTGTTGACGGTGACCTCGGTTGGGCCGTAAAAATTCACTGCACGTACATCGGGCAATTCGCTGAGCGCCTCCCACAGGCCCGGACCCATTTCCTCGCCACCGAGCGCGACCACCGTGGGGTGTTTCGTATGAGTGAACAGGTCGGCATGCAACAGAACTTCAGCGAAAGATGGCGTCGTCTCGATCGAATCGATCTCGGAATCGATGAGGTACTCGGTGAGCCGTTGTGGGTCGCGCCGCACGTCATCGGCGACCATGTGTAGCTCGTGACCGGCGAACAGCCACAGAAGCGGGTCCCACGCGGCGTCGAAGGACAGCCCCGCAGTGTGGGCTACGCGCAGATAGCGACCTAACCGTCGGTGCGCGGGCCCGAAAAGTTCGCTCCGGTGGTGATCAAACAGATTTCTCAGTGCCACATGATCGACCCCTACGCCTTTGGGCCGGCCGGTACTGCCCGAGGTGAATACGATGTACGCAAGCTGGTTTTCGAGTGTGATCGGCAGCAACGATTCATCGGTCGCGTTGTGATGCCATACGGCAGCTAGGTCAGAGTCAACGACTATGGTCGGAACCTCCCAGGTGGCGCCATCGGTGCGGTCGCGTTCGGCTTGTTGACGACTGGTCAGCAGGGCAGCTGGTGCGGAGTCTTCGATCATCGCTGCCACGCGATCGGTTGGATACTCCGGATCGAGCGGGATGTACACGCCGCCGACCTTCAAGATCGCCAGTACCAGCATCGGCAGGTGTACGCTGCGTCCGATTCGCACAGCTACCCCATCGCCGGGGTTGACGCCATTGCTGATCAAGTAGTGCGCCATCTGCGTTGACAGTCGGTTGAGTTCAGTAAAAGTTAGTGCACCATCGGGTGCGATGACGGCAGTGGCATGGGCGCGCTGGTTGGCCATTTCAACAAAGGCCTGCACCACACTGAGGGAACGCGCCGGAGACTGCGGTCCGCGGCCACGATCGATTAAAGAGCGCGCCTCATCCGCCGAGACCGCCCTAATGTTGCTGAACGGTTGGTCTTGGGCGTCCAGAACGGTCTCGATGAACGTCAGCAAGCGCTGGGCGTGCTCCTTGAGGCCCTTACGGGTGTGCAGCGCAGCATCACCTTCGAACTGGATCGTCGGCGCGGCTGCGTCACTGTGCAGACCAGAAAGCACAACCGACATGTCGTGCACCGGACCGGTCGACAAGATACGCACCTCACCGGTGGCAGAACCGAAGGTGAGGCTGTCGATGACCGGCAGCAGGTTAACCGACGGTCCAGCCTGTGCGGTGCCTCCGGGCAATTCCTCCAGCCGGAACCGCTGATGCTTCACCACATCGCGCAGCACCGCACCAGCCCTGGTGATGTTCTGTTCGACGGTGTCGGCAGGAGAAACCTCGATTCGCATCGGCATAATGTTGGACAGCATCGACGGAGTCGACTTGGCGATTCGCCCACGCCGGGCCGTGACCGGTAGACCGATCGAGACGGTCTGGTGACCGGTGATCTTCGATAGATACAGCGCGATGATGCCGGTCAGAGTGCGTGGTAGTTCGTGGTCAAGACCGACCAGCGACTTCATTAACGCATCGGGGACGGGCAATGAAACACGCACCACCTCGCTGGCGGGCTTGTCAGTGGATCCCTCGAGGCCCTCAACCGGCACGTCGGAGTCCAACTGGTCGCGCCAGTACGCTTCATCGTTAGCGAAGTCCGTGGAGTTTCTGTATTCATCCAAGTCCCCGAGCAGATCCGCATGCGAAGGGAACGGCGATGACTTCAGCGAAACTGCGCGAGCGAGCAGGTTCGTCACGGGCCAGGTTCGCAAGCCCGCGGGCAGAACCTTGTCCAAAGCCGTATAAAGCCGGGCAAGATAGTGCAACACGACAACGGCGGAGTAGCCGTCGAGCATAATGTGGTGGATTCGTTGGAAGACCAACGAGCGATCATCATCGATCCGGAAGAGAACCGAGCCGAACAAGTCGATGCCGGCAATATCACGCGCCGTCGTCATCTCGGCGTCCATACGGGCCAGCGCATGCCCAACCGCTTTCTGCGCGTTACTTTCGTCGCGCAGGTCCACCACTTCGAGCAGACTGTCGTTAGGAGACGGGGGGTGGGCCGTTGCGTAGGGACCGTTCTGATCGGCGGCGAAACGCATGTGCAACGAGTCGACGTCTGCGACGACTTTGGTCAGCGCGATGCCCAACATTTGCGGATCGAGCTTTCCCCGCACATCTAGATACTGGCCGATCTGGTAAGTGGCATTGCCAGGGTCTAGTTGTTGTGCGTACCAAATTCCGCGTTGAGCCGGGGTCAGTTCAAGACGGGGCCGACTCTGGGCATGCTTGCGTTCGGTCACGTACTTCGCTCCTCATGGTTGAGGTCCCGCCGAGGCGAGGCCTCATCAATGTCTTAATTTGGAAACCGCCAAATTGGCGGGCTAAGGCTTACTGAAACTGGCCAATCTGCAAGGAATCTAAGATCCCGCCGATGTCCAAGAGTGGACCTTCGATGAGCGGTCCTTCGATCAGCGCGGTCATAAGCAAGTTAGCGAGTAACATCAGGCTCCTCCGTAGGAAAGAATGCGTTCCGGTTTCGGTCGTTATTCAAGGTTCGGAGCCAACCGCTTAGAGGATGGGTAAAATCCTTGAAGCGAACCGTGCTGGGTGTGGGTTGGCGGGTTCACGGGAGGTTACACCGGGCTGATCGTTAGGATCCGCTGCGGAGCCCGCCGAATTCGAGTCCTCAGTCTTTCGCTATGGGGATAAGGCCTTTGATCAGGTGATTGCTCCGATTGACCAGGGCTTGAGTATTCTTAACGGGGCTTCTCGGCTCTCCGGATATTGGGTGGGGGGGGTCATGGCGTGAGGCCGCCCGCGCCGAGGGGCATGCGCAACCGGTAGGTGTCGCGGGTTCCCACGCACGAGACGGCGGTGGAGCTCGATGATGCCGATATTGGCCTCGGTGACGCCGTTGTTCACCTGCCCGGTCGCGAAGTACGCGAAGAACGCGTCCTTCCAACGCTTCAACGTCCTGCCCAGGGTCGCGATCTCGGGGATCGGGCAGGTGTGCAATATATCGATGACGATCTGGGCGATCCGCTGCCCCTGGGTGGGGTGCTTCTGGTGGTAGGCGGAGCGCCGTTACGGGGCGCACTGCCACGCGACGAACACTTCGTTGTGTGCGGGATCAGCCTCGATCACTCCACTGAGCTTGGCACGCTTCTTATCGGTGAGGTTCTCGGCCCCGGCACACAGGATGGTCTGAATCCCATAAAGAGGGCCACCATTGCGACCACGATGACCCAGCGTTGCCGTCTCTTGCGGTAGTAGATCCCCTCGAGCCAATGCACTTGGTTGATGTCGGCCTCAGTACTCCAACTTTGTTCATACGCAGAAGGGATCGGCCGAAGAGTTCAGCATCAACTCATCGCCTCAGATACTTCGAGCCACCGCTCTTCGAGCTGAGAGACCTCGGCTTCCAAAGCGTGTAGTTCGTCCGTGTGGCGCTGCAACCCTTCGAAGTCGCGCTGGTCATGATCCGCGAGCCGCTGATGCACGGCCTCGATACTGCTGCTCAGCTTTTCCAAGCGTCGCTCGATGGCGGACATCTCCTTCTGCAGGGTCCGCCGCTCCGCACCGGAGAGCGTCGAGGTGTCCGATGTGCTCGCGTCACCGCTCGACGTCGGAGCCAGAGCATCGCTCCCGCTGCGGTTACGCTCCTGTTCGCTTCGCAGCCGCAGGTACTCATCGACTCCTCCAGGGACATGCCGGAGATGCCCGTCGAGAATCGCGTACTGCTGGTCCGTGACGCGCTCCAGCAGGTACCGGTCGTGGGAGACCACCAGCAGGGTTCCGGGCCAGGAGTCGAGCACGTCCTCCATGGCGGCGAGCATATCGGCGTCGACGTCGTTGGTCGGCTCGTCGAGAATTAGCACGTTGGGCTCGCTGAGCAACACCATCAGCAACTGCAGTCGGCGCTTCTGACCACCCGAGAGGGCGGACACATAGGCGGAGAGGTGTTCACGGGCGAAGCCGAGGCGTTCCAGCAGCTGCGCTGGGGTGAGCTCCCGGCCGTCGATGTTAAAGCTGGTTTTTGTCCGAGCCAGCACCTCGCGCACCCGGTCATTCTGGATCTCGTCGAGCTGGGAGAACTGTTGGTCGAGGATGCCCAGTTGAACGGTCTTGCCCCGCTTGACGCGCCCCGAGGTCTGGTTGATTGTGCCGGCGATCACGCCGAGCAGTGTGGACTTGCCCGCACCGTTGGCGCCGAGAATGCCGGTCCGCTCCCCCGGGGCGATGCGCCAGGTGATGTCCTTCAGGATCGGACGATCCCCGAACGAGACGGAGACGTCTTCGAGATCGACTACGTCCTTGCCCAAGCGTGAGACGGCGAGCGCCTGCAACGAGATCTTGTCGCGCACCGGGGGCACATCTTCGATGAGCTGGTTCGCGGCGTCGATGCGGAATTTCGGCTTCGATGTACGCGCCGGAGCACCGCGCCGCAGCCAGGCCAGCTCCTTGCGCATCAGGTTCTGGCGCTTCTGCTCGGTGGCCGCGTTGATGCGGTCGCGCTCGACTCGCTGGAGCACGTAAGCGGCGTAGCCGCCCTCGAAGGGTTCCACGATCCCATCGTGGACTTCCCAGGTGTCAGTGCAGACCTCGTCGAGGAACCAGCGGTCGTGGGTGATCACCAGAAGTCCGCCGGCGTTCTTGGACCAGCGGTTCTTCACATGCTCCGCAAGCCAGGAGATGCCCTCGACGTCGAGATGGTTAGTGGGCTCATCGAGTGCCAGCAGGTCCCAGTCGCCGATAAGCAGCGCAGCCAGTGCGACGCGGCGGCGTTGCCCGCCCGAGAGCTCGCCGATGCGCGCGCTCCAGTCGAGATCGGCCACGAGCCCGGAGATGATGTCGCGGACGCGGGCGTCTCCGGCCCATTCATGCTCGGCCATGTCGCCGACGATCGAGGCGCCGACGGTGGCGTCGGCGTGCAGATCATCGCGCTGAGTGAGCACCCCGAACCGGACGCCGCCGCGTTTAGTGACCCGGCCGGATTGGAGTTCGACGGTCCCGGCGAGCATGCCGAGCAGACTCGATTTGCCGTCGCCGTTGCGTCCGACAATCCCGATCCGGTCGCCTTCGTTGACGCCGACCGTCACCGAGTCGAAGACCGTCTTGGTCGGGTATTCCAGGTGCAGCGCCTCAGCGCCCAGTAAATGTGCCATCCCCTCCAGGATAGTGACCTTGGAGGCCTTCTCCGACCAGGTGCCTCGGCGCCCGTCTCAGCGCAGGCGGGCGCCGGGGGCCGGTCCGTAGATGGGGATCGCGGCGATGCCCGTGCGCTCCTCGATCCGACCGGACAGGTGCACGGCCTCTTCAGCGTCGCGGGTCATGAACACGGTGGAGGGTCCCGACCCTGAGACCATCCCGCAGAGCGCGCCCTCGTCCATGCCGATATCGAGCAGGCTGTTGACATCGGGCACGAGCACCAAGACGGGTGCTTGCAAGTCGTTGTGCATCATCAGCGACAGCACGTCGGCATCTCCCCGGGACAGCGCCTGCATCAGTTCGGTGTCGATCCCGAGCTCATCGCGGCCCTCGATGGACTCCGTGCCGCGCAGGTAGTCCAGGAGATCGAAGACCTCTTCGGGGGACATCGTCACCGAGGCGGGGACGATGATTCCGTGCAGGGTGCAGCGGGTGAGGATCGGGGACATGGACTGATCGCGCCCAACCACCACGGCTGCCCCACCCATGATCGCCAGCGGAACGGCCTCGTCGAGGCGGGCCCCAAGATCGGCCAGTTCCTGGCGGGACACTCCGGCTTCCCAGAGCGCGGCGCACGCGACCAGCACGGCCGCGGCGTTGGCGGCGTCGCCGCCGAGCCCGCCTGCGAGCGGCACATTGATCGTGAGGTCCACATTGACCCCGGTGCTAGTCGGGTCAAGCCCCAAGTGCGCGCGCAGCAGATGCGCGGCCCGCCAGGCGATGCTCGATTCGCCGAGTTCCGTCTCGTCCGTGTCCACGGCCACGGTGGAGTCATCGTTGACGGTGACCATGATCTCCCCGTCGTTCCGCGGCGAGGCGGTGACGTCATTGCCCACCCCGATCGCCATGGCCACCCCGGCGGTCTCTCGACGGCCGGCGTCGTCGACGTCACCGACCTGCAGGGTCAGGGTCACCCGGCCTGGCGCATGCGCGGTGACGTGGCCGTAGAACTGTGCCGACGAGGTCGCCGTGGTCATGAGGCCGGACCGTCCGTTTCTCCACTCACCGGGCGGTGTTCCGCGATGGCGGCGAAGTCGCTGATGGTGAGCACCTCTCCGCGTGCCTTCGGATCTACGCCGGCGGCGACCAGGGCCTCCTCGGCGCGCTGGGGCGATCCGGCCCATCCTGCCAAGGCGGCCCGGACGGTCTTGCGGCGCTGTGCGAAGGCGGCGTCAATGACGGCGAAGACCTCGTCGCGGCGGGCGGTGGTCTCCGGCGGCTGATGGTGAGTGAAGCGGACCAGACCCGAGCGGATCTTCGGGGCGGGCCAGAAGACGTTCATGCCGACGACCCCGGCCTTCTCGGCTCGCGCGTACCAGGCGAGCTTCACGGAGGGTACTCCGTAGATCTTGCTCCCGGGGCCAGCGCTGAGGCGATCGGCGACTTCGTCCTGGACCATCACCAGGCCGCTACGCAGGCTCGGCACCTCCGCGAGCAGATGCAACAGCACCGGGACGGCAACGTTATAAGGCAGGTTCGCGACCAGCGAGGTGGGCCCGGAGTCGACCGAAGTGGGGCGTACCGCAGCCAGATCCGCTTCAGTGACCCGCAGGGCGTCGTCGGTGATCAGGCTGAAACGATCCTCGGCCCCAGGCCGGAAGTTTGCGACGGTGCGTGGCAGCCGGGCGGCCGGGATGGCGTCAATCTCGATCGCCGTCACGGCCGCGGCAGCGTCGAGCAATCCCAGAGTGAGCGAGCCCAGTCCGGGACCGACTTCCAGGACGTGCTCGTCGTCGCTGAGCCGGGCCGAGGCCACGATCCGGCGGATGGTATTGGGATCGATGACGTAGTTCTGCCCCAGCGTCTTGGTCGGTCGCAGGCCGAGTTCCGCGGCGATCCGACGAATGTCGGTGGCGGAGAGCAGGGAGTCGTCGGTCTCAGTCACGGGGTCCATCCTACGTGGTTGACGCCGTGGCGGCTGACGTCATCCTCAGCCCGCAACCTTTGCCCCGTTAAAGCAGGAAAGACCCGCCGGAAGCGGGTCCTTCGTGCTGGAGTGCACCGATTGGGGTCAGCGCAGTCCAAGCTGACTTGAGCAGTGCGGCCACTGGCCCCAGCCTGCGGCTGCCTGCAGCTTGGTCGCCACAGCGATCTGCTCGGCAGGGGTGGCCTGGTGCGGCAGCGCGGCGTACTGGGTGCCGCCCATGGAGGCCCAGGTGTTCGGGTTGAACTGCAGGCCGCCGTAGTAGCCGTTACCGGTGTTGGTCGACCAGTTGCCACCGGACTCGCACTGAGCCAGGCGCTGCCAGACGCCCGAGGTGGGGGCAGAGGCCTGCGAGGCACTGGAGGATTCAGAGGATTCCGACGAAGAAGAGGAGGAGGAATCCGAGGAAGAGGAGGAAGACTGCGGTTCAGGCTCCGGCTCCTTGGTCCCGACGGAGACAACCTCGGTGACCGGCTCGGTGGTCACGGTCGAGGAGGTTTCCTCGCGCTCAGACTCTTCGCCGTCCACAGTGGTCACTTGGAAGGTGACCTCTTCTTCGCCGTCCTTGCCCTCGGTCTTCACCTCGGTCTTGCCCTTCTCCAGGCTCGAGTCGTCTTCCTTGGTGGAATCGTGCTCGACGATGCGGGTCTCCGTAACCTCGGAGGTTTCAACGACCTTGACGGTGATCTCCAGGCCGTCGGTCAGCTCGGTGTCCAGGCGAGGGGCAACAATATCGTCGGCCCCCACGGTCACGCCGCCCTGCTCCAGGGCCTCTTCGACCGTGGCAGCGGTGGTGACGAACTGCTCCGTGTCGTCACCGCGATGAGCGGTCACGGCCTTGGGCAAGTCCAGCTGTGCGCTGGCCAGAGGGGCCACGGCGGAGGCGAGCTCGATGTCGAGCGCTTCGGCGTTCTCGACCGAGTCGTCGGCGGGCTGCGCTTCGGCAGTGCCGGTGCCGTTGGCCTGGGTGAAGACGAAGACGGCCAGGCCGCCGACGACGAGCGCCATCGCCGCAACCTGCGCGAAAATCTTCGACAGGCGGGAGTTGAGCATACGTGCCATGAATCAAGTCCAAATCGTTGCGAGTGAGGATGCTCGCGTCATGAAAGACGGGAGCCACTCCTACGACGATAACGGAACGATAACGAAGATCTCAAATTGATTACGGATATTGTGAGCGAATCCTCAGGAACCGTCGAAGTCCCCGTAAACGCGCAGCGTGTTCTCGAGGACCGTACGTGCCATGGATTCCTCGCTGACTCCACGCACCGAGGCCAGCGTGCGCAGGGTCAGCGGCGTCAGGTACGGCGCGTTGGGCCGACCCCGATGCGGGTGTGGCGTGAGGAAGGGGGCGTCGGTCTCCACCAGGAGCAGTTCCGGCCGCGCGATCCGTGCAGCTTCGCGCAGAGCATCGTTGGCTTTGAAAGTCACGGGACCGGCGAAGGACATCATCCAGCCGCGGTCATTGCAGATCCGAGCCAGCTCGGCATCGCCGGAGAAGCAATGGAACACGATCTCGCGTGGCAGCTGCTGTGCTTCATCCAGGATCGCGACAACGTCGTCGTGCGCGTCCCGGTCGTGGATCTGCAGGGCCTTATCCAGGCGCACAGCCATGTCCAGATGGCGACGGAACGAGTGCTTCTGCGCGTCGACTCCATCGGGGCCGGTGCGATAGTAGTCCAGACCGGTTTCGCCCACGGCGCGGATGCGCGGATGGTTGGCCAGGGCGAAGATCTCGTCGAGGGCGCCTTCGAGCTCCCCCTGATGGGCGAGTCGTGCGGCATCGTTGGGATGGATGGCGACCGCACCCAGCAGTCGCGGCTCGGCCTCCACCGCCTCCACCGTGAATCGGGCGGCCTCCAGGTTGCACCCCACCTGGATCGCGCCAATGACACCAACCTGCTCGGCAGCATCCATGGCCTGGTGCACGTTCACGGCAACGAGCCCGTCCCGGAAGTCCAAGTGCGTGTGGTTGTCGATGATCGGGCTGGCCAGCGGCTCAGGGGCCGGCGGATATTCGAGACGACGGCGCCGACCGGAGCGCTCCTCGGTGCTGGACCGCTGATGAGGCGCGGCCAGACCGGAGGCTGCCGAGGTGTCCGGCTCCTCTGCGGGACGGTAGGCAGCGGGGGTCAGCTCAAGGGACTCGTGCGTCATTCCTCCACTGTAACCAGCCTCAGAGGTTCGAGCGCAGCACGTCCTCGAAGTGGCGGACGTGTTCAGCGGACAGCTGTGCGGCGCGTTCGGGGTCCCCGGAGAGAACGGCGTCGAGCAGATCCAGGTGCTCCTGGACATGCTGCTCCACATCGGGCACACGATCCAGCACGGCGCACCACATGCGGGTCACCAGATGCAGCAGTCGCAGCAGGGTCTGCTCCAGCAGTGTCTCTCCTGCGGCCGCATAGAGCACACGGTGGGTGTGCAAATCCAGCTCGATCAGCTCGCGGGGGCTGAGTTTCTCATGATCGGCGGCGCGCAACTCCAGCAGCTGATCGCGCAGGTCCTGCAGCGCCTCGCGCTGGTCACCCCCGCGCAGCTCCGCGCCGCGACGGCTGGCGAGCGGATCCAGGGCGGCGCGCATATCCGAGATCACGGAGAGATCCGTCAGCGTCAACGGAGCAGCGAAGGTGCCGCGCCGCGGATAGGTGACGATCAGCTGATCGCGCTCCAGAATCTTCAGGGCCTCGCGCAACGGCGTGCGTCCGCAGCCCAGTTCCACGGCAAGCGCCTGCTCCCGGATCACCTCGCCCGGAGCGATCTCGAGCAGCACCAGGCGGTCCAGGAGGCGGGCGTAGGCCTGTTCGGCGAGGGTGCCCGTGGGCTCGTCCACGCGTTGCAGGGTCATGGTCGCCCCTTTCTGCGCCGGGTGCGGCGTCATCGTGCTCGATCTCGGCGATCCTCTGGTCGGTCCCTTAGATCGTACAGCGTGGTATATCAGTTACGCCCCACGGACCCACCCAGCCGCGAAGACACCAGAGCCGCCGCCTCCGTGCACCGCTCCAAGAGTTCGGCACAGCGCTG
This sequence comes from Micrococcaceae bacterium, assembly GCA_052084925.1. Lineage (GTDB taxonomy): Bacteria > Actinomycetota > Actinomycetes > Actinomycetales > Micrococcaceae > CmP2. The sequence continues at coordinate 77,139 of JBQDEV010000002.1, read as the reverse complement.
CTCGTCCACACGATAGGCCGGTGCCGCGATGAGTACCCCCGCGACGGGGTGGCCGCGATGATCGGTGACGACGGCGCAGACTCCCACTTCGTCGTCGAAGGTTCTGCGGAAGTTCACGGCGCGACCGGTGGACCGGATCTCTTCCAACTCTGCCTCATACTCATCGATGAGTTCCGGCCAGATACTCGGTTCCGCCCCGTCACCGATCAGCGCCCCGCTGGTGCACAGTTTCCGCGCCAGACCAGGCTCCTGGTAGGCCAGCAGGGCCATCACGCTGGCCGAGTGCATGGTCGCGTAGCGGGTACCCATGCTGGAAGTGTGCTTCACCCGCTGTGGTCCGGCGACTTGTTCCACCGTGACCGCGGCAGAGCCATCCCATATCATCAGAGCGGCCGTCTCCCCGGTGGTGACCGAGAGGTCGGAAAGCACCGGATACGCCAGTCGGCGCACGTCCAGTGAGGCCAGCAGGGGTCCGGCGATGCCGATCAGCCCCATACCCAACCGGTACTTGCGGGATGAGGGAACGCGCTCGACAATCATCTCTTTCTCGAGGGTGGCGAGCAGTCGAGACACGGTGGACTTGTGCACGCCGACGCGCTCGGCGATCTCGGTAACGCCCTGCTCGGGGGATTCCACGGTGAAGCAGCGCAGCACGTGGATCAGATTGAGAACGGGTGAGGAGGTGAGCTCGGCATCAGCGTCAGCGGTGGTGGACATGGTGGCATTTTTTCATGAAAGCTCGAAGATGGCCGAGAGCCACGGCGCGACCGGCTCGTCGCTCGGTCACCCCGCGGCCCTCGACTCCCGCCCGTGCCCCGACTAGTGTCGGGTCCCGGACACGATCAGGCGTCGATGATGTTGTGCTCCGGCCCGAACCCGAAGCCGGTGATGTTCTCGGCACCGTTCTCGCCGACCACGAGAATGTCGTGCTCACGGTATCCACCGGCGCCGGGCTCCCCCTCGGCGACGGTGATCATCGGCTCCATTGAAACCACCATGCCTGGTTCCAGCACCGTATCGATGTCCTCGCGCAGCTCCAGGCCGGCTTCGCGGCCGTAATAGTGCGAGAGCACCCCGAAAGAGTGACCGTAACCGAAGGTGCGGTTCGGGAGCAGCCCGTGTCCGATGTAGATCTCATTGAGTTCGGCGGCGATGTCCTTGCACACGGCACCGGGCTTGATCAGTTCCAGGCCGCGGCGGTGCACTTCCACGTTGACGTTCCATAGTTCGAGGCTGCGTTCATCGGGCTGACCCAGGAACAGGGTGCGCTCCAGGGCGGTGTAGTAGCCGGAGGTCATCGGGAAGCAATTCAGCGAGAGGATGTCTCCGCGCTGCAACTTTCGGGTGGTGGCCCAGTTATGGGCCCCGTCAGTGTTGATCCCCGACTGGAACCAGACCCAGGTGTCGCGGACCTCGCGATGCGGGAAGGTGCGGGCGATCTCGTGGGTCATCGCCTCGGTGCCGATGAGTGCCACCTCGTACTCGGTGATCCCCTCGCGGATGGCCTCTTTGATGGCTTCGCCGCCGAGATCACCGATCCGGGCGCCATGCTTGATGACCTCGATCTCCTCGGCTGATTTGATCATGCGCTGGCGCATCGCGGCTTGGGAGACATCGGTCAGCTCGGCTTCGGGGAAGGCGTCCTGGATTCTGGTTCGGGTCATCACGGGCAGGAAGTCGTCTTCGACGCCGATCCGCGATGCCTTCACCCCGTCGCGGCGCAGTGCTTCCTGGAGTCCATAGAAGAAGTTGTCTCGCTGCCAGTCGGTGTAGACGATGTTCTCCCCGTAGCTGGTGCGCCAGGGCATGCCCGCATCAATGTTGGCGGTCACCGTGGTCGAATTCTCGGCGGTCACCACCAGGGCATAGTTGCGCCCGAAGGTGGTGTAAAGGAAATCGGAGTAGTACTTGATGCCGTGGTAGCTGGTGAGGATGACGGCGTCGAGGCCCTGCTCCCCCATGATGGTGCGCAGCCCACCGAGACGACGCTCGAACTCAGCATCGCTGAAGGTCAGCGGCTGCTTCTGTCCGATGTGCAGGGTCTTCAGGCGCTCCAGTTCAGCAACGGCGGAAACGGCGGTGTTCGGGGTCATGGTCAGTGCTCCTTGTTCTCGTGGTGGGGGTTCGGTGTTCCGTCCGCGGAGGCGTTCAGGGGGATGCCGTCGGCGTCCACCTGCTCATCCTCGGTGAGCGGTCGGGGGTCATTGATGGTCTTTTCGAGGCGGCGGCTCGCCTTGTTGCGAGAACGCAGCCGGCGGATGAAGTTGGCGATCATCAGCAGGATGATGATGGAGAACGGGAAGCCACCGATGATGGTGCCGGTCTGCACGGTGTCCACGGCGTTGGTGCCTCCGACGAACAGCAGCAGCACAGCCACCGTGGCGATGCTGACCACCAGCACCACGCGGAACCAGGGCCCGGACTTCTTGGGGGCGGAAACGAAATCTGCCAGCGCATAGGTGCCGGAATCCAGCGAGGTGATGAAGTAGGTGGCCACCAGGATGGTCGCCACTACCAACAGGACGGTACCGATCAGCGGAATGCGCTCCAGGGTGAGGAACAGCCCGGTGGAGTTGTCCTCGGCGACGGCGGCCGAGATCATTCCGCCGGTCTCCTCGTCGTAGCGCGTCGAGGCCGAGCCGATGATGCCTACCCACACCATCACAATCAGAGTGGGAACGATGGTGACGCCGATGACGAACTCGCGGATAGTGCGACCGCGTGAGATGCGGGCGATAAAGCCGGCCACGAAGGGCGAGAAGGCGATCACCCAGCACCAGATGAACACGGTCCACCAGCCCATCCAGGAATCCGACCAGCTTTCCACGCCGGACCCGGCCAGGCCCGCCTCGGTCCAGAAGCTCATGGTCGCGAAATTCTGGAAGAACGTGCCGAAGGTCTGGGTCATGTTGGACAGGATGTACACGGTGGGACCGCAGATGAAGACGCCGACGACGAGCACGATGGAGAGCACCGAGTTCGCCTCCGACATCCGCTTCATACCGCGGTTCACGCCGACGAATGCCGAGATGGCGGTGAGCAGCCCGAAACCGATGATCACGATCAGCCACATGGTGGCCGAGGTGCTCATCCCGGTGAAGCTGGCGATGCCCGAGGAGAACTGCATCACCGCGAATCCAAACGAGGTGCCCAGGCCCAGCACGGTCGCCATGATGGCGATGAGCTCCACCACCACGCCGCCAGGGCGTTGCAGCTTGCGCGGCAGGATATCCACGGTGGCCTCGCGGAAGGTCAGGGTTTTGCCGAGGTTGTGGTGGGAGTAGGCCAGGCAGAGAGCGACCACGCAGTACATCGCCCAGGCGGTGAAGCCCCAGTGGAAATAGGTCCAGACAATCCCTGGCTCACCGTGGGAATCGGTCGCTGGAATCAACGGCGCCTCGTTGACCAGGAGCATCGGTTCGGCCACCGACCAGAAGATCAGCCCGATCCCCTGCCCGCAGGCAAAGAGCATGGAGTACCAGGCGAAGTTGCCGTGCTCGGGCTTCGCTTGGGGACCGCCGAGCCGGACCTTCCCGAATCGAGAGAACCCGGCCCAGGCGCAGACCACAACGGCGACCAACGAGTAGAGAACAAACAGCCAGGCGAAGCCGCTGGTCACAAAGGTGCGCCCGATTTCGATGACGCCCGAGGCACCGTCCTGGTTGGTCAGCACCAGGATGATGACGACGATGATCAGTGTGGGCGGCGCGGCCATGATGATGGCCCGGTCCAGGGTGGGGATGACCCGGCCGCGAAAGCGCGGCAGGGTGACTTTTCGTTCGGGCGTGGGCTGGTGATCTGGACGCTCGGTGGTGAACTGGCCTTGTTGCTGAGTCATCAAGGCTCCCTTTCCTCGGCGCTCCGGCGAAGCGACACGACGTTGCGTTGCGCGCAACCTTGTTGCAATGAATAATGTCAGTGAGTCACATCACAGTCAAGACCTGCATGTCAACTTTGGTGAACGATCTTCGCGACCCACCCGGCAGGCTTGACAAGAGTGATGCTCGTCATAAACACTCTGATATATCAGTTGTAATCACCGTGCATATCTGGTGATCTTCTCTCCGCGGTCCCGACCAGGCCGCACCGTCCGAAGGGGGCCGACTTGACCACCACCCAGCAGATCCCGCATGAGCTCACCGCTGAGATCAGCTCGATTGATCCCGACGTAGCGTCGTTGATCGATTCAGAGCTCGGCCGCCAGCGCGATGGCCTCGAAATGATCGCCTCCGAGAACCACACCGCTCTGGCCGTGATGCAGGCGCAGGGTTCCGTGCTGACCAACAAGTACGCCGAGGGCTACCCTGGTCGGCGGTACTACGGCGGCTGCGAGTTCGTCGACGAGATCGAGACGCTGGCGATCAACCGCGTCAAGGCGCTCTTCGGAGCCGACTACGCCAACGTCCAACCGCACTCCGGTGCGCAAGCGAATTCGGCGGCGATGTCTGCCCTCATCAAACCCGGCGACACCATCCTGGGGCTGAACCTGGCGCATGGCGGACACCTCACGCACGGCATGAAGCTGAACTTCTCCGGCAAGCTCTACAACGTGGCTGCCTACGGAGTGGACGAGCAGACCCACCAGATCGACATGGACACCGTGGCCGAAGCCGCGCGCGAACACCGCCCTCAACTGATCATCGCCGGCTGGTCCGCTTACCCCCGGCAGCTGGACTTCGCCCACTTCCGCGAGATCGCCGACGAGGTGGGCGCCTACCTGATGGTCGATATGGCACACTTCGCTGGCCTGGTGGCAACCGGGCTCCACCCCAGCCCGGTCCCCCACGCCCATGTGGTCACCTCGACCACCCACAAGACCCTCGCCGGCCCGCGCGGCGGCATCATCCTCACCAACGACGCCGACCTGGCCAAGAAGTTCAACTCCTCGGTCTTCCCCGGCCAGCAGGGCGGGCCCCTGGAGCACGTAATCGCAGGGAAGGCCGTGGCCTTCAAGATCGCCTCCGAGCAGGGCTTCCGGGAACGTCAGGAGCGCACCCTGCGCGGCTCCTCGATCCTGGCCGATCGCCTCAGTGCCGAGGACGTCGCCGCCCGCGGCATCTCCGTGCTGACCGGCGGCACCGATGTGCACCTGGTGCTGGTGGACCTGCGCAACTCATCCCTGGACGGCAAACAGGGTGAGGATCTGCTCGCCGCCGTCGACATCACCATCAACCGCAATGCGGTGCCCTTCGATCCGCGCCCGCCGATGGTCACCTCCGGGCTGCGCATCGGCACACCCGCCCTGGCATCCCGCGGTTTCGACGACGCTGCTTTTGAAGAGGTCGCCGACATCATCGCCGAGGCCCTGATCGCCGGCACCGAGGGCTCCGACGACGCCAGCACCACCGAACAGACCCTGGCCGGCCTCCGTTCACGCGTTGCAGCGCTGGCCGAACGTTTCCCCCTGTACCCCGAGCTGACCCCGATGGGAGCCTGATCATGGCGAATCATCTGCCCGAGCACCCGGATTTCCTGTGGCGCAATCCCGACCCCAAGCCCAGCTATGACGTGGTCATCGTCGGCGGTGGCGGCCACGGCCTGGCCACCGCGTACTATCTGGCCTCGCAGCACGGCATCACCAATGTCGCGGTGCTGGAGCGCGGCTGGCTGGCCGGGGGCAACATGGCCCGCAACACCACCATCATCCGCTCGAACTACCTCTGGGACGAGTCTGCGGCGATCTACGAGAAGTCGCTGAAGCTCTGGGAGGGTCTGCCCGAGGAGCTGGAGTACGACTTCCTGTTCTCCCAGCGCGGGGTGATGAATCTGGCCCACACGCTGCAGGATGTGCGCGAAGCACAGCGGCGGGTGAACGCGAACCAACTCAACGGTGTCGACGCCGAGTTCCTGGACCCGCAGCAGGTCAAAGAGGTCTGCCCGATCATCAACGTCTCGGACAACATTCGCTACCCCGTGATGGGCGCGACCTATCAGCCTCGCGCCGGCATCGCCAAGCACGACCATGTGGCGTGGGCCCTGGCCCGCAAGGCGGACGAGCTGGGCGTGGACATCATCCAGAACTGTGAGGTCACCGGCTTCTACAAGGACGGCGATCATGTCGTCGGCGTCGAGACCTCCCGCGGCCGGATCAACGCCGGTCGGGTCGGCCTGGCAGCCGCCGGACACTCCTCCGTGTTGGCCGAGCTGGCCGGATTCCGGTTACCGATCCAGTCGCACCCGCTGCAGGCCTTGGTCTCGGAGCTCTTCGAGCCGGTGCACCCCACCGTGGTGATGTCCAACCACGTTCACGTCTACGTCTCTCAGGCGCACAAGGGTGAACTGGTGATGGGCGCGGGCATCGACTCCTACAACGGATACGGTCAGCGCGGTTCCTTCCACGTGATCGAGGAGCAGATGGCCGCCGCTGTTGAGCTCTTCCCGATCTTCGCTCGTGCGCACCTGCTCCGTACCTGGGGTGGCATCGTGGACACCACCCTGGATGCTTCACCGATCATCTCGAACACGCCGATCGACGACCTGTACGTGAACTGCGGCTGGGGCACCGGCGGCTTCAAGGGCACCCCGGCTTCCGGGTTCACCTTCGCCCACACCATCGCCACCGGAGAAGCCCACCCGCTGAACGCCCCGTTCAGCCTGGACCGCTTCGAGACCGGCCACCTGATCGACGAGCACGGCGCAGCCGCCGTCGCCCACTGACCCGCGGATTCGCGACCCTCCAAGGAGCTGCACCCTCATGATGCTGATTCACTGCCCGCACTGCGGGCCACGCGACGAAGTCGAGTTCCACTACGGCGGTCAGGCGCACGTCGCCTACCCCGAAGATCCCCACGCGTTGAATGACCGCGAATGGGCCGAGTACCTGTTCTATCGCGACAACCCCAAGGGGCGTTTCGCGGAGCGCTGGCAGCACTCGACCGGCTGCCGGAAATGGTTCAACGCCGTCCGCGACACCCAGACCTATGAATTCCTGGCCACCTACGGTGCCAACGAGACCGCACCGGCGCCGGCACCGGCGACCGTCGAAGGGAGACTGTGATGAGCGCATCCACCTCATCGGCACGACTGAGCGATGCCGCGATCAACGAGCTCGGCATCGGCCACGGCTTGCTCGGCCACGACAGCGCAGAGTTCACCATCACCGTGGACGGGGTCGACTACCCGGCACGCACGGGTGACACGGTGGCCTCCGCCCTGGTGGCCTCCGGACGCCTGGACTGCGGACCCTCCCACTACGAATCCCGGTCCCGCGGCATCCTCGCCGCCGGGGTCGAGGAATCCAACGCACTCCTGCACGTTGCCGCACGCGCGGACGGCGGGGTCGCCGAGTCGATGTTGCCGGCCACCACGGTCGCGGCGATTGACGGGTTGAGCGCCGAATACTTGCCGACCCTGGGCCGGCTGGATCCGGGCGAGGACACCGCCCTCTACGACCACAAGTACGTCCACACCGACGTGCTGGTCATCGGGGCCGGTCCCGCCGGGATCTCCGCGGCCCGCGAGGCCGCCGCAGCCGGCGCCCGCACCCTGCTGCTCGACGATCAGCCGGTCCCGGGTGGTTCACTGTTGTCGTCCCGTGGAGAAACGATCGACGACCAGCCGGCCGTCGCTTGGGCGCGCTCCACCGTGTCCGGGTTGAATCGCGACGCCGACGACTTCACCTATCTGCCGCGGACCACCGCCTTCGGGTCGTACGATTCGAACTACGTGATCGCCGTGCAGAAGCGTACCGACCACCTGGCACCTGCCGAGCGCCCGGGGGTCTCCCGTCAGCGCATCTGGCACATCCGCGCCGCCCAGGTGGTGCTCGCCACCGGAGCGCATGAGCGCCCGATCGTCTTCGCCGACAACGACCGTCCCGGGGTCATGCTGGCCAGCGCGGTGCGCAGCTATTTGAACCGCTGGGCCGCCGTCGCCGGTCAGCACCCGGTCGTGTTCACCACCAATGACTCGGCGTATGCCCTGGTGGAGGATCTCACCGCCGCTGGCGTGTCCGTCACCGCTGTGGTGGATGCCCGTGCCGAACTCAGCGACACCGCACACGCCGTGCTGGAGGCCACCGGGGTCCGCGGGATCCAGGGCTCCGCCGTCATCGGCACCGAGGGCAACGGACCGGCCAACCGCGTCAGCGCCGTCACTGTCTCGGCGATCACCGCCGAGGGGGAACTCACCGGCGAGACCGAGCGGATCGAAACCGACCTGCTGGCGGTCTCCGGCGGCTACTCCCCCGTGGTGCACTTGCACTCCCAGCGCCAGGGGCCGTTGCGCTGGGCCGAGCACGTTGAGGCGTTCGTCCCCGGCGGCGTGGTGCGCGATCAGCAGACCGTCGGCGCCCTCAACGGCTCTTACCAGCTGGCCGAGGCCCTGGCCGAGGGAGCCACCGCCGGTCACAGTGCCGCGCAGACGCTGGGCCGCACTGCCTCGCTGACCATCTCCACCACGGAGCCGACCAGCACCGGATCGTTCCGTCCACTGTGGCTGGTGCCCTCCCCCGAGGGTCAGCCTTCCGAATGGCACACCCACTTCGTGGATTTCCAGCGCGACCAGACCGTGGCCGGCATCGTGCGGGCCACCGGAGCCGGACTGCGCTCGGTGGAGCACGTCAAGCGCTACACCTCGATCTCCACCGCGAATGATCAGGGCAAGACCTCCGGGGTCAACGCCATGGGCATCATCGGTCACCTCATCGGGGTCACCGACCCGGCCCAGCTGGGCACCACCACCTATCGAGCGCCCTACACGCCCGTGCCGTTCGCGGCCCTGGCCGGTCGGCGGCGCGGGGAGCTCTTCGACGCCGCCCGCCGCACCTCCATCCACCCCTGGCACGTCGAGCACGGCGCCCTGTTCGAGGACGTCGGCCAGTGGAAGCGCCCCTGGTACTACCCGCAGAACGGTGAGGACATGGACGCCGCCGTGCTGCGCGAGTGTGCCGCCACCCGCGAGTCCGTCGGCTTCATGGACGCCTCCACGCTGGGCAAGATCGAGATCCGCGGCGCCGACGCCGGTGAGTTCCTCAACCGGATCTACACCAACGGCTTCGCCAAGCTGAAGGTGGGCATGGGCCGGTACGGGCTGATGTGCAAGCCCGATGGCATGATCTTCGACGACGGCGTCACCCTGCGTATCGCTGACGACCGGTACCTGATGACCACCACCACCGGCGGGGCTGCAACCGTGCTGGACTGGCTGGAGGAATGGCACCAGACCGAATGGCCGGAGCTCGACGTCATGTTCACCTCGGTGACCGAGCAGTGGTCCACCATCGCTGTGGTGGGCCCGAAGTCCCGGGCAGTGCTGGAGAAGGTTGCCCCCGAGCTGGACGTCTCCGCCGAGGGCTTCCCGTTCATGGCGTTCCGGGAGACGACCCTGTCCAACGGGGTACCCGCCCGGGTGGCCCGCATCTCGTTCTCCGGTGAGCTGGCATTCGAGATCAATGTGGAGACCTTCTACGGGTTGAGCACCTGGGAACTGGTCGACGCGGCAGGTGCGGAGTTCAACATCACCCCGTACGGCACCGAGACCATGCACGTGCTGCGTGCCGAGAAGGGCTTCATCATCGTCGGACAGGATACCGACGGCACGGTGACCCCGCAGGACGCCGGGATGGACTGGATCGTCTCCAAGCTCAAGGACTTCGTGGGCAAGCGCTCCTACTCGCGCATCGACACTGCCCGTGAGGACCGCAAGCACCTGGTGGGCGTGCTGCCCGTGGACGGAACCACCCGGTTGCCCGAAGGCGCTCAGCTCGTGGCCCCCGGTTCCCCGGTGACCGCAGCGGACGGCCCCGTGCCGATGCTCGGGCACGTCACCTCGTCCTACCTCTCTGCCGCCCTGGGCCGTCCCTTCGGGCTGGCTCTGGTGGAGAACGGACGCAATCGGATCGGCGAGATCGTCAGCGCCCCGCTGAGCTCCGATCCTGCCGACGCCGTCGAAGTCGAGATCACTTCGCCGGTATTCTACGATCCAGAAGGAGCACGACGAGATGGCTGAGAACACCCTGACCCACCTGCGCCGCACCCCGGCCGCACATCTCGCCCAGGCGATGGCCGAGGCCGAGGTCACCGGCGAGCGCGGCGTGGCCCTCACCGAGCTGAGCTTCCCGGTGCAGCTGGTCATCCGTGCCCAGCCCGGTACCGATTCGGCCCACGCCGTCGAGCAAGCACTCGGTGTCGATCTGCCCACCGCCCACGGTCAGGTCACCGGCGACCCGCAGGCCGGCCACGTCATCTGGCTCTCACCCGATGAGTTCAGCTATGTGGATGTCTCCCGCGAACAGTCCCCCGGCGAAGATCAAGCAGCGGCCGCCGCGTTGGCGGGCCTGCCCGGCCAGGTGGTCGATGTCTCGGCCAATCGGGCAGTGTTGGAGCTCTCTGGCCCGTCTGCGCGCGAGGTGCTCGAGAAGGGCTGTGCGGTGGATCTGCATGACGCCGGCTGCCCCATCGGCACCGGAGTGTCCACACAGATCGGCACGGTCCCCGTGGTGCTGCACCGTGTGGACGACGAACGATTCCGCGTTTTCCCGCGCGCCTCGTTCACCGATTATCTGGTTCGTTGGCTGATCGATGGCATGCTGGAATTCGCAAGCGAGAAAGTCGACGAGGAGCTGTCATGACCCTGAGCGTGTTGGACCTGTTCTCCATCGGTATTGGACCGTCATCGTCACACACGGTCGGACCCATGCGGGCGGCGCGTCTCTTCGTAGACGAGCTGCGCGAGCGTCAGCTGATGGACCAGGTCCAGCGCGTCAAGGCTGAGCTCTACGGGTCGCTCTCGGCCACCGGTGTGGGCCACGGATCCGACAACGCGGTGATCCTTGGCTTGCTCGGCCATCAACCCGAATCCATCGACGCCGACGCCGCCGACGGGCTGGTTGAACAGGCGGTGTACTCGCGCGAGCTGAATCTGGGCGGCGAACGCGTACTGACCTTCCGCCGCGATAAGGACCTGGTGCTGCACATGCGCAAGTCCTTGCCCGGGCACCCCAACGGCATGCGCATCACAGCTTACGATGAGGCCAAAGACGAGCTCCACAGTCGCGAGTACTACTCGGTGGGCGGCGGCTTCGTCGTCACCGCCGAAGAGCTAGACGCTGCCGATGGCGACGACCGAGCCACCGGAGCCTCCGAATCACAGGAGCCGTTCCCCTTCACCACCGCCGATGAGCTGCTGGAGATCTGCCGGCGCGAAGAGCTCAGCATCGCCGAGGTCATGCTCGCCAACGAGCGCTCCCAGCACACCGAAGAGCATCTGCGGTCCCAGATCCTGGGCATCTGGTCCGTGATGCAGGAATGCGTGGAGAATGGCTGCACGCGCGAAGAAACGATCCTCCCGGGCGGGCTCAAGGTGCGCCGACGTGCCCCCGAATTACGCAACCGGCTCCGTGAGCAGGAGAAACTCGGGGTCACCAAGGACGCCCTGTGGGCCCTGGAGTGGGTGAACCTCTACGCACTGGCCGTCAATGAGGAGAACGCCTCCGGTGGTCGCATCGTTACCGCGCCAACCAACGGTGCCGCGGGCATCATCCCGGCCGTGCTGCATTATTACACCCGATTCGTGCACGAGGCCGAGGTCGGTTCCCCGGACCAGGATGACGCCGTCGTCGAGTACTTCCTGACCGCGGGTGCGATCGGCAAGCTCTTCAAGCTCAACGCCTCCATTTCCGGGGCTGATGTCGGTTGCCAGGGCGAGGTCGGTTCCGCCTGCTCCATGGCGGCCGGCGCCCTATGCGCCGTGCTCGGCGGCACCCCGCGCCAGGTGGAGAACGCCGCCGAGATCGGCCTGGAGCACAACCTGGGGCTCACCTGCGACCCGGTCGGCGGACTCGTTCAGGTTCCCTGCATCGAACGCAACGCGATCGCCTCCGTCAAAGCCATCAATGGGGCCCGACTGTCCATGCACGGCGACGGCGAACACCGTGTCACCTTGGACCAGGCGATCAAGACCATGCGCGACACCGGCAAGGACATGAAGTCTAAGTACAAGGAGACCTCACGCGGCGGTCTGGCCGTCAACGTCGTGGAGTGCTGACACTCTGACTTTGGTCAGATTTCGCGGGCTACTCAGCTGGGTCCCGATCGGCCTCGACTCGCTGCCGCGGGTCGGGGCCTTTCTTGTCGATGTAGAAGCAGATCTCATTGACGCCGATCAAGAAGACCCCGGAGAACATGATCAAACCCGCTTCAACGCCACCACCACTGAAGAGCAGTACCACGCCACCCAAAAACAGCGGATAACTCAACGCCGTCAACAAGATGGATCGTTTGCTCAGGTCACTGCGATTCATGGTTAATACCTTCCCAGGTCTTACGAACTGGACGCATGCCCCAAGAGCGGCAACTCACTCATGCCAAGACCGCCGCATACAACTCCGGCACGCTCGATCAGGCAGCCGCTTTTCACGCGGCGCTGTCGCGCATCTCCTCCAGCACGGATCCCGATCGCATTCTTGAAACTCGGAAAAGCCACGGTGTGGCGTCATGATGCCGATTGCCCAAAGGGAATGCATCAGGGCGGAAGGACACGCAGGAGCTCATCGAGCGCGCCGCTAGCTCAAGCGCGGCTCAGCGCATCTTTCAATGCGGCCAGGATCAACGCCACCGAACCGGGGTTGGCGTTGGGCCCCATCAGGCCAATCCGCCACACGGAGTCTGCGTACTGCCCCACGCCGGCGCCGATCTCCAGGCTGTACTCCTGCAGCAGGAAGCCGCGTACCTTCGCGGAGTCGACCCCTGCGGGAACCTTCACTGAGGTCAGCTGCGGCAGTCGATGCCCCTCCGCCGCGAACAGCTCCAGCCCCATCTCCTGAAGCCCAGCCTGCAGGCGGGTGCCAGCCTGTTCGTGACGGGCCTGGACGTTTTCAAGTCCTTCATCCAGGATCCGGTTGATCCCAGCTTCCAGGGAGGCCACCATCGCCACCGGGGCCGTGTGGTGGTAGGCGCGCTTTCCGCCGGGGACACCCGCTGCGTAGCCACCGAGCAGACCCAGATCCAGGTACCAGGACTGCGGCTTCTCCACGCGCCGCTCAAAGGCACGATCGGAGATGGTGAACGGCGCCAGGCCGGGAGCCACACCGATGCACTTCTGGGTGCCTGCGTAGGCGACGTCGACACCCCAGGCGTCGGCCTCGACCGTCATGCCTCCGATGGAGGTGACAGCGTCCATGATCAGTAGCGCGTTTCCCTTGTTCGCCCCGATTTCGGCGAGGTCCGAGCGCACGCCCGTGCTGGTCTCGGCGTGTACGGCCGCGATCACGGTGGGGTTCGGGTGCGCTTCGAGCACCCGCTGAGCATCCACAGGGGTGCCGTAGTCGTGATCCACCCGGACCACCTCGGCGCCGCAACGGGCCGCGACATCGGTCATCCGCTCACCGAAAAGACCGTTCACGGCGATCACCGCAACATCACCCTCGCGCAGGGTGTTCACGAAAGCCGCTTCCATACCCGCGGAACCGGTGGCACTGAGCGGCAGGGTGCGCTCGTTGTCGGTACCCCACAGGGTGCGCAAACCGTCGTTGACTCGATCCATGCGCGCAATGAATTCCGGGTCGAGGTGACCCAGCAACGGCAGGCCCAGGGCAGCGGTAGCCTCCGGGTAGGGGTTCGACGGGCCGGGGCCGAACAGGTGACGATACGGAACAGTCGTGGTCATGGATCCTCTTCTCTCAGGTGCTCTCAGATGCTCGAGGGCGTCGTCTTCTCTGATGCAGGTTATCCCGTGAGATGTGCAACATCCACGGTTGATGCACAGAAGCCCCGATCATGACGATCGGGGCTCCTGTGGACGCTGGCAATTTAGGCTCGGCGCCCGCTTCTCACAGCGTGGTTACTTGGCAGCGTAGGGATCGGCGATACCGATGTACTGCACCGTGGTGTATTCCTCGATGCCCTCGGCGCCGCCCTCGCGGCCCAGTCCGGACTGCTTCACGCCGCCGAAGGGAGCCGAGGCGTTGGAGATGACACCGGCGTTGAAGCCGACCAGGCCGAATTCGATCTGCTCGGAAACGCGGAACATCTTGTTGACGTCGCGGGTGTAGATGTAGGAGGCCAGGCCGTACTCGGAGGAGTTGGCCAGCTCGATCGCCTCTTCCTCGCTGGAGAAGGTGATGACCGGGGCCACTGGACCGAAGATCTCCTGACCCAGGATCGGGCTGTTGCTGGACACCTTCAGCACGGTCGGCTGGTAGAAGTAGCCGTCGCCTTCCACGGGCGCCCCGCCGGTGACCAGGTCGGCGCCTGCGTCAACAGCCTCGGTGACGAGCGCGTGGACGTCGTCGCGGGCACCGGAATCGATGATCGGGCCCACGGTGGACTCCGGCTCGGTGCCCCGCAGGGGCTTGAGCGTCTTCATGGCGTCGGCGAACTTCTGGGTGAATTCCTCGGCCACGGACTCGTGCACCAGGAAGCGGTTGGCCGCGGTGCAAGCCTCGCCCATGTTGCGCATCTTGGCGGCCATCGCGCCCTGAACAGCGGCATCCAGGTCGGCGTCCTCGAAGACCAGGAACGGGGCGTTTCCGCCGAGCTCCATCGAGGTGCGCAGCACATTCTCCGCGGCGTCCTTCATCAGGCGCACGCCCACCGGGGTGGAACCGGTGAAGGAGACCTTGCGCAGGCGACGATCCTTCATCAGCGGCCCGGAGATCGAGGAGGCGGAGGTACCGGAGACGACGTTGAGCACACCGGCGGGCAGACCGGCCTCCATCATCGTGGCTGCGAACAGCTGCGACGTCAGCGGGGTCAGCTTGGCCGGCTTCAGCACCATGGTGCAGCCTGCCGCCACGGCGGGAGCGACTTTGCGGGTGGCCATGGCCAGCGGGAAGTTCCAGGGCGTGATCAGCAATGAGGGCCCCACGGGCTTGTGGGTGACGATCATCTTGTTCTTACCCTCAGGCGAGGTGAAGTAGCGACCGTAGTGGCGCACGGTCTCCTCCGAGAACCAGCGCAGGAATTCCGCACCATAGGTCACCTCGCCGCGAGCCTCGGCCAGCGGCTTGCCCATTTCCAGGGTCATCAGCAGGGCGAAGTCCTCGGCACGCTCGGTAACCAGGTCAAAAGCACGGCGCAGGATCTCGGCACGGTCGCGCGGGGCGGACAGTGCCCACTCGCGCTGCACGGCGTCGGCGGCGTCCAGCGCAGCCAGGGCATCCTCGCTGGTGGCGTCCTGCAGTGAGGTCAGTACCTTGCCGGTGGCCGGGTCATGGATGTCAAAGGTTTTGCCAGAGGAGGCATCGCGCCACTCTCCGTTGATGAGCAGTCCGGTGGGAACGGATGCCAACAGTTCCTGTTCGCGCTGGGCAGTCACGGTCATCGCTACCTCTTTCATTCGTTCACGCTCTCCGGACGCCAGCAAGTCGACTGGTGCCGGTCCGAGCCGCGGAGACGGGGTGACGCCGAGACGACGTCCTGACTCCAGACTAGGGGGTCAGGGTGAGGTTGCGCACGTGTGTCTGTTTTTGTCGCGTTTAGTCGTGGTTCTCAGGACTCCCGGCGCTGCAGGACGACGTTGTAGAGCTCGCGCGTCGAGACGCCCATGGCGGTGGCGGCGACGTCCTTGACCGCGGGCTTGAGCCGTTCCCCCTCGGCGACCCGTCGCTCCACGTTCTCGGCCAACGTGTCCAGGTCCGGGGACTCGAGGTCCGGCTGGTGGCCCTGAACGACAATGACGATCTCGCCGCGCACTGTGCCGCCGTCCGCCCAGGCCGCGAGCCCGGCGAGCTCATCGCGGATGACTTCCTCGTGCAGCTTGGTCAGTTCCCGGCAGACACAGCCGGCACGATCGGGGCCGAACACTTCGCTCATGGTGTGCAGGGTGGCCGCGAGCCGATGCGGGGACTCAAAGAACACCAGGGTTCGCGGATCCTGCGCCACCTCGGCGAGCCACCGGCGCCGTTCCCCGTCCTTGCGCGGGACGAACCCTTCGAAGGCGAACCGGTCCGTCGGCAATCCGGAGAGTGCCAGCGCGGTGGTGACGGCGGATGGGCCGGGGGCGCAGGTCACGTCCACACCCGCAGCCACGGCGGCCTGCACGAGCCGGAATCCGGGGTCGGAGACCAGCGGCATACCGGCGTCGGAGACCATCACCACGGTGGCCCCTTCG
Organism: Micrococcaceae bacterium; assembly: GCA_052084925.1. Taxonomy (GTDB): domain Bacteria; phylum Actinomycetota; class Actinomycetes; order Actinomycetales; family Micrococcaceae; genus CmP2. The sequence continues at coordinate 61,089 of JBQDEV010000002.1, read as the reverse complement.
GCGGCCAACCGGACGAGCTCGGGGGCGGAGTGGGCTTCGTTGTGCTCGTGGTGGGCCACGGTACGACCCTGAATGGTCACGCCGAGGGCGCGGACCAGCTGTGCGAGGGTGCGCGTGTCTTCGGCGGCGACCACGTCGGCGGTGCTGAGTAGATCCCGCAATCGCGCCGAGGCATCGCCGATGTTGCCCAACGGCGTCGCCGCGAGAATGATGCTGCCCATGAAGTCCTCAAATCGTCACGTACGATGGTGTGCGTGCATCGCCGCCCTGCCTCCGTCGCCCCTGCGTGGGTATCGTCGGCGTCGCAAGCGTACACCGACACCGTACTGCGAGCGCGGCTGATCGGCGAACGGCTCCCCCTCGGCGCGGCGGGTTGGATTGTTCCGCTGATCGTCACCTTTTTCGCCGCCGTGTTGCGTTTCACCGCGCTAGACCACCCCCACCGGCTGATCTTCGACGAGACCTACTACGTCAAGGACGGCTGGAGCCTGTGGCAGCACGGCTATGAGGTGGGCTGGGAGGAGGACTCGGACGAGGCCTTCGCCCGCGGTGAGATCACGGCGAAGGACGAGCCCTCCTACGTGGTGCACCCGCCGCTGGGCAAGTGGCTCATCGGCGCCGGCGTCATGTTGCTGGGCCCGGAGTCCGGTGCCGGGTGGCGGCTGGGATCCGCTGTGGTCGGCACGGCTTCAGTGCTGTTGGTGGCCCTGATCGCCCAGCAGCTGTTCCGCTCCGTCGCCCTGGGTGGCATCGCTGGGCTGTTGATGGCCGTGGACGGGCACCATCTGGTGATGTCGCGCACCGGGCTGCTGGATATCTTCCTCTCCTTCTTCGTGCTGGCCGCTTTCGGGGCGATGGTGATGGATCGCGACGCGGGGCGGCGGAAACTCGCGCGTCTGATCGGCGCCCGAGCCGAGGACTCCCCAGAAGAACTTCGCGCCTACCTGCGCTACGGCCCCTGGCTGGGGTGGCGCCCGTGGCGGATTCTCGCCGGGATCCTGCTGGGTGCGGCCTGCTCCGTGAAGCTCTCCGGTCTGGCCTTCGTCGCCGTTTTCGGGCTGATGATCGTTTGCTGGGACATCGGAGCCCGCCGGACCGCCGGTATCCGACGCTGGTTCGTCGCCGGGGTGGTGCGCGACGGACTGTACGCCTTCGTCTGCGTGGTCGTCGTGGGAGCCTTCAGCTACCTCATCACCTGGTCGGGATGGATTTTCACCGCCGGGGGCTTCTACCGCCAGTGGGGGGCGGAGAATCCCGCGGGTGGTTTCTTCGGGTGGGTCCCGGACTGGTTGCGCGGGCTGATCCACTATCACTCGCAGTCCACAGAGTTCCATTCGGATCTCTCCTCCGGACACAACTATGCTTCCAGCCCCTGGACGTGGCCGTTCATGGGCCGACCGGTCTCCTTCCATTACGTCGGCAGCGATCAAGGGGAACTGGGATGCGCGGCCGAGGGCGGCTGTTCCGAGGCCATCTTGGACCTGGCTAACCCGTTGCTGTGGTGGTCGGGGTTGCTCGCGATGATCGTGATGGTGTTCCTGTGGCTGGGGCGGCGCGATTGGCGGGCCGGCGCGATCCTCGGCGTCTACGTGGCCGGTCAACTGGTGTGGGCGCTGTGGCCGGCACGCACCATGTTCTTCTTCTACACGATCGCCTACGCACCGTTCCTGGTGTTGGCGGTCACGATGTGCCTGGGCCTGTACCTTCGCCGCGGGGCCATCGACACCGCCGACGGGCTGCGGCCGCGGAAGCGAAACCTGATGATCGTGCTCGGCTTCGTGTTGCTGGTGGTGCTGGTTTCGGCGTACTTCATGCCCCTGTGGACCGGTCAGCAGATTCCCTACGATTCGTGGCGGATGCGTATGTGGTTCGATTCCTGGATCTAGCTGTGGCCTAGTGCACCCGATACGATCGACCCCGACCGTTCTCTGTTCTCAACTTTGTACCGTCCCCGACCTGATTCTCTCGGAAGGCCCTCATGCTGGAAACTTCGACCGCGCCGATCTCGACTCTGCCGGATGACTCCAACCTGACAGACCTGGCGCTGGCTGTGGCGCAGGAGACGCCGCAGGCACCTGTCTACGCGGTGCCAAACGGTGCCGGCGGCTGGGTCGATATCTCCTACCGGGACTTCTTCGATCGGGTGCACGCACTGGCCAAAGGGCTGGTGCACCACGGGGTGAAACCGGGCGATCTGGTGGCGCTGATGGCCCCCACCAGCTATGAATGGGCGCTGGTCGATCAGGCCATCTGGTTCGCTGGGGCGATCTCGGTGCCGATCTATGAGACCTCCTCTCCGGCGCAGGTGAGTCACATCCTCACCGATTCGGGCGCCCGGCTGGTGTTCACCGGCGGTGAGAAGCAGCGCCGCGCCGTACAGCGTGCCCTGGACGACACCGAGGGGCTCGACGCGGCAGAGCTGAGTCTGTTCTCCATGGATGAGCCCGCGTTGGCCCAGCTGGCCAAGGACGGTTCCTCGATCGGCGACGACGTCATCGAAGCCGCACGCAGCACCCCCGTGCTCGACGACACAGCCACGCTCGTCTACACCTCGGGCACCACCGGTCAGCCCAAGGGCGCACGGATCACCCACCGGAACCTGGCCGAGGGTGCGGTAGACATCCTGCCCTTCGCCGAGAACATCATCGGCGGCGGCGAACAGCGCACCCTGATGTTCCTACCATTGGCGCACGTGCTCGCCCACGCGGTGCAGTACATCTGCCTGGTGGGACGGATCCAGATCGCCCACACCGCCGACCTCAGCCGTCTCACTGAGCACATGGCCACGTTCCATCCGACCTGGTTGCTGCTGGTGCCCCGCCTGCTCGAAAAGGTCGAGGCCGGCATCCTGGCCAACGCCCGCGACTCGGGTAAGGAGCGCATCGTCACCGCTGCGCGAGACACCGCCATCGCCTACTCGCGTGCCCTCGACGCCGCCCAGCGCGGTGAGGGCAACGGCCCCGGCCCTGCCCTGCGAGCCAAGCACGCCCTCTTCAACCGCCTGGTCTACCCGAAGGTACGCGCCCTGATGGGCGGGCAGGCCCGGTTCGCCGTCTCGGGGGCTTCTCCGCTGAACCCCGAGCTCGCCCATTTCTTCCGCGGCATGGGCATCAGCATCCAGGAGGGCTACGGTCTCACCGAGTCCACCGCCCCGGCCACCCTGAACATTCCCGGCCACACCCGTCTGGGCTCCGTGGGACTGCCGGTTCCCGGCACCACCATCAAGATCGCCGAGGACGACGAGATCTTGCTGCGTGGCGTGGTGATCTGCAATGGCTACTTCAACCGCCCCGAGGCCAGCGCCGAGGCGTTCAGCGAGGATGGCTTCTTCAAGACCGGTGACCTGGGCCGCCTCGATGACGACGGCTACCTCTACGTGACCGGGCGCAAGAAGGAACTGATCGTTACCGCCGGCGGCAAGAACGTGGTGCCCACCCCGTTGGAGGAGTCCATCCGCACCGCTCCCCTGGTCTCACAGGTCGTGGTGGTCGGAGACGACCGTCCCTTTGTCGGGGCCTTGGTCGCCCTGGATCCCGAGGCGCTGGAGCGCTGGGCCAAGCGGCACTCACGCGAACCGATGACCCTGGCCCAGGCCGCCGAAGATGAAGGCATCATCGCCGAGGTCCAGCGGTTCGTGGACCTTGCCAACGAGCAGGTCTCCCGCGCCGAATCGGTGAGGAAATTCCTGATCCTCGACCGCGAACTCACCGAGGAGTCCGGGCACGTGACTCCCTCGCAGAAGCTGCAGCGTCATCGGGTGATCGAGGACCACTCCGCCGAGATCGAGCGACTCTACGCCCGCTGAGTCAGCGGGCTGACTCGCTGGCCCAGTAGTTCTTCCGGGTGATCAGCTGGATCTGGTCCTGGCGGGAATCCTCCCGACGACGGCGCGTCGGCCAGGTCAGGACCAGCGTCACGATCGCGGTGATCAGGGTCAGGGCGGCGATGGTGATGCCGGCATCGATCCAGAACTGGTTCGGGTAGAGCCGGATCAGGGTGTCGGAGGCGTAGAACGTCCAGGTGCCGTCGGCGAAGAACAGGGAGTGGAAGCCTGCGAAGAACGCTTCCCAGCCGAGCACAGCGGCCACGCCCAGACCGATCATCGCCACGATGAGCCACACAGATCCAGCAAACAGGGCCCGACGGATACCGCCCTTGCGGGTACGGGCCAGAATGATCAGGAAGACCAGGCAGGCCAGCCCCAGCACGATGCCAGCGAGCAGGGTGATCAGCATGACCACCTTGACGTCGTGCATGTGCGAGACCTCCTCGGAGGTGAACAGCGCCGAAGATCCGTCAGCGGTGGTCAGCTCTGAGAGGTAGCGGGAGTCCGAGAGGTTGAACAGGTAGTCCAGCCCGTAGGACCCATAGACGGTGCGGTCGGCGGTGCTGAAGCCGAAATCATCAGCCGGGAACCCGGGACGGCGATACTCCAGCCACAGGAAGACCGGGGAGGCCACCAGCCGGACGGCCGCGATGAGCAGCACGATCGGGGCGAAGATCGCCAGCAGCACCTGCAGTACGCGGGACAGGGTGCGCGGGGATTCCAGCGCTTCGTCGCGGGCCATGGCGCGTGCCTCGGCCTCACGCCGGGTGCGCCGATCTGTGTCCTCGTGCCCCATGCCGCCCGAGGCCGGCACCGCCGCGGCACCGGTGAACGGATCGGCCGGGTCTGGGTTGATCTTCGTGTCCTGTTCGGAGCTCAAGTCCGGCAGCGGCACCGTGTAGTTGTGCTCGGCGTCGCGGTGTTCGGCGGCCACAGGTTCCTGGACGGCGGTGTGCTCCCCGATCACCTCGGTACGCTGAGCCTCGTCGTCCGTGATCGGTACCGTGTCGGCGTGGGCGCTCTCCGCGTGTTTCGGAGCCTCGGCGTGCTCCCCGATGACCTCGGTGCGCTGCGCGTCGTCATCCGCGAACAGACCGGTGTCCTGAGCGTGTCGATCCTCGTCGCCGATCACCTCGGTCTGCTGTGGCTCCCCCTCGCGGGCAAGTTCGGTCTGGCGCGCGATCGGGGTGGTCTCGGTCTCGGAGTCCTGCAGGAAGCGCGGCGTCTCGGTGGCTTCGGTGGCTTCTGATTCGTCGTCGACGAAGGCGCCGTAGTCCAGGCCGGACTCGAAGTCCTCGGCACCGGCTGTCTCCGTAGTCTGATCTGCGGTCTGCTGCGCGGACGAATCCGTGGGCTGTTCCTCGGGCGTCAGCGCTTCGGTGGGCTGCTGGTCGCGGTGATCATCGCCCTCGGCTGGGTTCTCACCGGTGGTGCGGTCAGGATCCGGAGTCGTCATCTCTACCTCGTTTCCGAGCCGTACAGCCCGCCTGCTGGTCATTCTTCCTCGAGCGTACTGCCCCGGAGGGCATCTGCCGTCGTGACCCACCGCGGGTCGATGCATCGGCGCGCCGGATCAGGCGGTGAGCTGATGCGCGCCGGAGTCGGTGCGCGCCAGATCACCGGTGACGCCCTGTCGCACCGCGCGCCGTCCCAGCACCAGGGTGTAGGTCCAGTACCCACCCAGCACGGCGAGACCGATGCCCAGGCGCACCGGGTCGGGCCAGGGTGCCGGGGTGACGAATGCCTCGACGAGGGCGGAGACGAACAGCACCCCGACGAGTCCGATCGCCACCGTAATCAGCGAGCGCCCGGCGGCACCCACCGCGGCCATGCGGGTCTGCCGCCCGGGAGCGACCAGCGCCCAGAAGATGTGCAGACCCGCCGCGCCGGCGATGAAGATGGCGGTGAGTTCCATGAACCCGTGCGGAAGGATGAACAGGAAGAAGGTGTCGAGTTCCTCGTGGGCGGCCATCACCCCGGCGGAAATGCCGATCCCCTGGGCGTTGGCGAAGAGTACGTAGGGCACGAAGAACCCGGTGATGCCGAAGGCCACCTCCTGGGCGGCGATCCAGGCGTTGTTCGTCCAGACCAGGGAGGCGAAGGAGCCGGCCGGGTTCTCCGAGTAATACTGAACGAAGTCCTCCTGGACGAAGGCCTCCTGTTCCTCCGGGCTCATCAGCGCGGCCAGGACATCCGGCGAGGAGGCGACCCACGCCCCGTAGGCGGTGGCGACGGCGCAGAACAGCACGCCCAGGATCACGGTCATCCACCGGATCCGGTAGAAGGCAGCGGGCAGTTGCCGGGAGACGAAGTCCCGCACCACCGATCCGGGATTCTCGGTGGCGGAGGTGAGTCGGGTGCGGGCCCCCGCCACGACCAGGGACAGGCCGCTGGCCTGCGGGCCGTCGGGGTCCTGAGCCTGCACCACGGATAGGTGTGTGGAGGCCCGTCCGTAGAGTTCGACCAGTTCGTCGATCTCGGCGGCACTGAGTCGACGACGCTTGGACAGGGCCCGCAGACGGTCCCAGTCCTGCTGGTTGACGGCGGTGAAAGCATCAAGATCCACCCTGACAGGCTACCGGGTAAGGTGGTGGCCGGACAGTACCGAAGCGTCAGGGGTGCCCCGCATGAGTTCATCGACCGTCATCACCGGCGAAGCTGTTGTTCTGCAGCTGCGTCCGGCCACAGTGATTCAGCGCGCGGCGGCGACCCTCATCGACGGGGTGGCGCTGGCGTTGCTGGCGATCGGGCTAATCCTTCTTTTGGTCCAGTTCGATGTGACGGTCGATGCGGCAGCGGGACAGGCGGCGGTGATCGCGCTGATGGTCCTACTGCTGGTGGTGGTCCCCTTCACCGTGGAAACCCTGACCCGCGGGCGTTCGCTCGGCAAATGGGCGCTGGGGTTGCGCGCCGTGCGTGAGGACGGCGGAGCGGTGCGCGCCCGTCACGTGCTGGCGCGCGTGCTCACCGGCGTCTTCGAAGTGTGGATGACCGCCGGCTCGATCGCGGTGATCGTCTCGATGATGAACGAGCGCGGCAAGCGCCTGGGCGACATGGTCGCCGGAACCTACCTCATCACCCAGCGGCTGCCGAAGATTCCGCCGCCGCTGCCCGACGTCCCCGCACCGCTGCGCCAGTGGGCCTCCAGCGCCGACGTCGGCCGGCTGCCCGATGCGCTGGCGGTCGCGGTCACCCGCTTCTTGCGCCAGGCCGACCGGATGCTACCGGAGTCCCGTCAGCAGACTGCCTGGAATCTAACCCAGCAGGTGGCCCCCTACGTGGCTCCGGGACCGGGTGCCCAGGTTCCGCCCGAGGCGTTCCTCCACGCGGTCGTCGCCGAACGCAGAAACCGGGACTACGCGATCCTGCAGGCTCGGAGAGAGTCCATGCAGCAGCGCGCGTCCCGGTTGGTGCACCACGGCTAGAGCCGCAGCGGCTCAGTAGCGGTAGTGGTCGGGCTTGTAGGGTCCGGCCACGTCCACGCCCAGGTACTCGGCCTGCGACTTGGTCAGCTCGGTGAGTCCCACACCCAGGGCATCCAGGTGCAGGCGGGCGACCTTCTCGTCGAGCTCCTTCGGCAGGGTGTACACCTGCTTCTCATAGGTGCGTCCCGTCAGCGATCCGGCCGCGTTGTCCTGGTTGAACAACTCGATCTGGCCCATCACCTGGTTGGTGAAGGACGCCGACATCACGAAGGAGGGGTGCCCGGTGGCGTTGCCCAGGTTGAGCAGGCGGCCCTCGGAGAGCACGATGATCGAGCGCTCCGTCTCGGCGCCGGCGTCGAGGGTCCATTCGTGGACCTGCGGCTTGATCTCGGTCTTCACCACGCCCGGGATCCGGCCCAGCCCGGCCATGTCGATCTCGTTGTCGAAGTGGCCGACGTTGCCGATGATGGCCTTATTCTTCATCTTGACCATGTCCTCGGCCATGATGATGTCCTTGCCGCCGGTGGTGGTGATAAAGAGGTCACCGGTGGAGATGACGTCGTCGAGGCGGGCCACCTGATAGCCGTCCATGGCTGCCTGCAGTGCACAGATCGGGTCGATCTCGGTGACGATCACCCGCGCCCCCTGGCCGCGCAGCGCCTCGGCCGCCCCCTTGCCGACGTCACCGTAACCGCACACCACGGCGACCTTGCCGCCGATCAGCACGTCAGTGCCGCGGTTGATGCCATCGGGCAGCGAGTGCCGGATCCCGTACTTGTTGTCGAACTTCGATTTGGTGACGGCATCGTTGACGTTGATCGCGGGGAAGAGCAGTCCCCCGGTCTGAGCCAGTTGGTACAGGCGCAGCACACCGGTGGTGGTCTCCTCGGTGACGCCGCGGATCTGCTCGGCGATGCGGGTGAACTTCTGGGTGTCCTGTTCCAGGGAGGCGCGCAGCCGGGCCAGGATGATCTGGAACTCCTCCGGGTCCTCCTCGGTGGCCGACGGCACCGCCCCGGCGCCTTCGAATTCCACGCCCTTGTGCAGCAGCAGGGTGGCGTCGCCGCCGTCGTCGAGGATCATGTTCGGGCCCAGTGCGGGGTCCTGGTCGGCGCCGGGCCAGGTGAGGATCTGCTCGGCGGTCCACCAGTACTCGGTGAGGGATTCGTTCTTCCAGGCGAACACCGGAACACCCTGAGGATTCTCAGGGGTGCCCTCGCCGACGACGATGGCGGCGGCGGCTTCGTCCTGGGTGGAGAAGATGTTGCAGGAGGCCCAGCGCACGGTGGCGCCCAGGGCGGTGAGGGTCTCGATGAGCACGGCGGTCTGCACGGTCATGTGCAGGGAGCCGGCGATGCGGGCACCGGCCAGCGGCTGGGATTCGGCGTATTCTTCGCGTAGGGACATCAGCCCGGGCATCTCGTGCTCAGCCAGGCGGATCTGATGCCGGCCCGCCTCAGCGAGGGTGATGTCGCGGATGGTGAAGTCGAAGCTGGCCCCGGGCACGGTGGTCGGGTTCGAGAAGGCCGGATCGGTGCCGGGTCCTGCGGCGGTGGGCACGGCAAGGTCAGGGGTGTCTGCGGGATGATGCGTCATGGTCTCCAGCCTAGACCGTCACGGGGTCCGGTGCAGAGGCTAGGTCATGATTCGACTCAGCTCTCCACGGAGCGCAGGATCCTCAGGTTCGGCCGGCTCTCCCCGGCGGCGGGGCGGGGGTCGACGACGTCGTCCTCGGCCACGGGCTGGACGCTACGATCCACGCGGTGTGCGGTGGTGTCGGGGGTGACGTCGTCCAGTGGTGAGGTCTTCGGGTTCGACTCGGTGCCCGGCGTTTCCTTGACCGCATCGGCCAGGGCGAGCAGATCATCCGGGTCGGAGACCGGTGGTGCCTGCAGGTCCTCCGGAGAGACCAGGCGCAGCAGCTCCCAGCCCACAGGTGCGGTCATGGCACGGCAGTGACGTAGGCAGAGGTCGTAGGCGTGCGGCTCGGCCCGCTGCGACATGGGCCCGAGGACCACCGCCGAGTCGGCATAGTTGTACGTCAGCGTCGCCACGGCGACGCCGCGGCAGCCGGTCTTGGAGCAAAAGCGATTCGATCCCACAGCAGGTCACTCTACCGTCGGGGCCACCGGTTCACGGTGAGCACACGCGGTTCCCCCGCTCATCGTGACCGGCCTACACTGGGCTGATGTTCACCTCTCGTGCCGTGCAACCCCCGGAGCCCTCGGGCCCCGCCGGACAGGGCCTCACCACGCGGCGGCGCGACCGCCACGGCCGGGGACTGCGCGGTCCGTTGCATCCGCAGTCGCTGCCCCGGTACCGCAGCCGCCATCTGCGTTTCGGGGAGACCTTGGCCACGGCCATCGACCGGCTCGCCGAGGTGGTGGGCGAGGAGGTGCACCAGGTGAATTTCCGCTACACGATGATCCCGCTGCATCTGGAGCGGCGCCTGCTGAACTTCCGGGGCGGCGGTGCGGAGGCGGTGGGCGATCTGCTGGCCGAGGTGGAGCACGACGCCGACGGCGCCACCACGATCACGGTGCATCGGATGGCCATCGAGTCGCGGGTATCGACCCGGGGCGCGGATCCGCACGCGGACGAGGACGAACTGGCCGCGGCGATGGTGGAGGAACTCACCTACCGTGCGCTGGTGCGGGCCTGGTCGCGGTGGACCGGGGTTCCGGTGGAAGACATCGACCCCACGGCGACGCTGTAGACCCTGCGGCGTTCAGGGGTGTGGCTCAGTAGCCCACCCGAACCGGGACGCCGGTGCCGTTGGCGGCGGCGGGGCTGACCGGGTAGCCGGAGAGGCCGGTGGCGCCGTCGCGGACGATGATCCCGGCGTGCAGCCCGGAGTCGGTGGTGGCAATGCGCACCCCGGCTGCGTTGTCGACGTCGTCGAGATCCAGGGTGACCGTCGCGCCCTCGGCAATCTCCTGTTCCTGGGTCTCCCCCAGGCTGCCGTCCTCACCGACGAGCTGATAGTCGATCGCCCCGGCCGCGGAACCGTAGACCACCAGCTGCGAGGCGCCCTCCGCGGGCAGGGAGACCATCTGGTCGAAGGCGAGTTCCGGGGCGGCCGGGGTCAGCGCCACATCAACCGATTCCTCGACGGCGCCGCTCACCGAACGTGCAGTGGCGATCACGGGCGCATCGGCCTCCACGATCAGCGTGTATTCGCCGGCGGGCAGGTTGGACAGGTCCACGCTACCAGTGCCGTTGGCGGCCAGTTCCACCACGGACCCACTGCCCAGGGACGCCGGTCCGTCGGGGCCGAGCGCGGTGACCTCGGCGGTGGTGGCCGATCCGGTGGCGGCGAGCTGCACGGCGGGTGCGGCGTCGACGTCGTCCTGGGCGTTGAGCTCCTCGAGCGCCTCAGCTCCGGGGGAGCTGACTCCGGGGATGATTTGACGCTGGGCGGCCTCGGTGCTGGGGGTGATCACGTCGACGCCGCCGGGCATGACCCCGAAGAGCCGGTGCTGTTGGATGCTCGCGGAGACCGCGCCCCCGGAGGAGCGTACCTCGACGGCGAGGTTCTCCTCGTCCGGGGCGAGCCCGCCGAGCACGAAGGAGCGGGTCTGGTCAGGCCCGAGCACGAGCCCGGAGGTGCCTGGGGACTCCAGCAGGCCCTCGGCGCCGAAGAGGCGCAGGTCCACGGTGGCGGCGGAGGCAGAGGGGTTAGTGAGCACCAGGATGGCGGTGGAGCCGATCGTGGTGGTGGCGCCGGTGAGGCGTTGGGCGTGGCCGGGCACAGTGCAGGCGGAGACGTCGAGGCCGGTGAGGTCCCCGTCGCTGGCGGAGTAGGAGGTGACGGCGCTGCCCGGGCCGGCCTGGCCGCCGAGCGGTTCTACGGTGACGACGGAGGGCAGGCCCTGCTCGCCGCCGGGCGCGCCCACCCGGTGCGCTCCGGCCTCGCGGACGGGCACCCCGTCGGCGCCGGAGGTCGCCGGGGCACCTTGCTGGACGTCGTCGGGCTGGGAGGAAGTGAGTTCCTCACCGGAGGCGGCTGCTGCTTCGGGTCCGCCCTCGGCGTCGCCGGCGGTGGTGGCCGGGCGCAGGGTGGATCCGGGCAGTCGTCCGGCGAGGTCGGAGAACAGGCTCACGGTGGTTTCGGTGGTGGCGTCCGAGGACAGCGGGGAAAAGTCGACGTCGGTGGCCTCGTCGGCGCCGGAGGGCAGGCGGGGCGCGGCCGGGCACACGTACTGTGCGGTGGCCGCGGACAGCGAGGCCGGTGCCGCCCCGGTGTTCAGATCCGCGGGGGCCGCGGGCAGCACGGTGGCGCCGTAGGCAAGGCCACCGACCAGCACCAGCGCTCCGACACCGCCGAGGGTGGGCAGCGCCCAGCCGCGGCGTCGTTCCGAGCGTCCGTAGGCCTCCAGCACGGCGTCGCGGCGCACCGCGCGCTTGCGGGCGCCCCGGCCCAGCTGGGAGGCATCAGCGCTGGGGGTGCGCTGGTCGTCCGAGTGCTCGCCGGTCATCGCTGCGCCGTCCATTCCTCGTCGTCGGTGCTGTTCTCCAGGGCGGCCACCGCGGAGTCGCCCTGCGCCACCGGGCGATCCTGGGTGCGCGAGGCGGTACGCCGGGTCGGCGACGGGATCGCCAGCAGTAGCGCGATCAGCAGCAGTACCCCGGGGATCACCCAGTACCAGCGCGGCACGGGTGCCTCGAAGTGGATCTGCAACGCGCCGGCCTCGGCGGGCAGGGCGAAGGCCTGGTTCCACCCCTCGGGTGCGGTGGTGGCTTCCAGCGACTCCCCGTTGTAGGTGGCGGTCCACCGGTCGTGGGCGCGTTCGGCCAGCACCACGGTGCGTTCGGCGTCGGCGTCCTCGGCGGCGGGCACTTCGGCGTCGAACCGGCCGTGTTCGCCGGGCAGCAGCGCCAGGGTATCTCCGGAGGCGTCCTGGATCTGGGCTCGGGCGACGGCAAAGCCGCGCGCTTCGTCGGGGGCGCCATCGGCGTCCTCGGTGAGCACGGGGGCGCCGTTCTCGGTGGTGGGCTCGACCCTCCAAAGCCAGCCCTGCCCGGTGAGTCCGACGGGGGTGAGCCCGGGGACGGCGTCGAGGTTGGCCGCGGTGGTCTGGTCCACGCCATCAGGGTCGCGCAGCACCACGAAGGCCGCACCGATGCTCTGCAGCTGGCTGCGCGGGTCGTTGGTCGTGCCAGCCACCAGCTCGGCGGCCAGGGTGCGCAGCGCCTCGTCGGCGGGGTCGGCCTTGGTGTTTTCTGGGGTGAACAGCCCGCCGGTCAGGGTGCGCGACACCACCCCGGCGCTGTAGCGGTTCAGGGTGTCACCGGCGCCGGCGACGGCGATGGCGGAGACCCCGTCCCCGGAGCGGGAGATAATCAGGGTGCGGGTGGAGAGCTCACCGAGCGCTTGGTCCGCCGCGGTGGCCGGCACCTGCCGCTGCGCGCCCGGGTAGAGCAGGCTGGAGGCAGTGAGCGCGGAGAGCTCCGGATCGGATTCCCCGGTGGTGGCCCGGGCCTCAAGCGCGGCGCGCTGCGCCTCGGCGGTGTCGGGCCCCGGGAAGCGCGGCACCAGCCACACGGTGGCGGAGACGGCCATCGCAGCAACCATGGCTAGGGCGACGGCGGGCACGGCGAGGCGCTGTACCCGGTGCACCAGGTCGAACCCGGCGACGGCGGCCATGATCAGCCCCAGCCACACCACCGAGACGGCGGGGCCGGTGAAGAGGGTGACGGGGGTGCCCACGGCGTCGATGGAGACGGTGATCTGGGTGGCGACCCAGGCGGCCGCCAGGCCCAGCCCGGACACCAGCAGCCCGACGCGCGCGGTGGTACCGGCTGGACGCAGGGAGAAAACCCCCAGCACGGCGAGGACCAGCAGGGGTCCGGCGATGACGAGGGCGGTGAGTAGCGCCCAGGGGAACCCGGGCAGCAGGGTGTCGAGCCCGGGGGCGGCCAGCAGTCCGGCGTCGGCGGTGAAGGCGGTGGGGAAGCCGAGCAGCTGCTGCCAGCCGGGCGCGGCGGTGAAGCCCAGCGGCACCCCGGGGTCGGCGAGCACGGCACGCAGGTTGTTCCAGTGGGTGATCAGCGCCGGCGCGAAGAGGGCGAGCGCCAGCACCGGGGTCCACCACAGGGCACGGCCCCGGGAGCGCATCACGGCGGCGATCAGCAGCACGGTGAGCACCCCTGGAACCAGCAGCGAGGGGGCGGCGGCGGTCATCAGGGCCAGCAGCAGGGCGGTCCATCCGGAGCCGGTCCAGGAGATGACCCCGCGGGTTCCGGGTCCGGAGGGGGCGTCGCTGAGCAACGAGCCCGGGTCACGGCGCCGGGGCGCGGCGGAACCGGTGGCCCGCATCACGGCCAGCACCAGCCAGGGCAGCAGCAGGTGCACGACGATCGCGCCGAGGCGTCCCTGCCCGATGCTGATCAGCAGGGTGGGCGCCAGGCCCCAGGCCAGGGCGACGGCGAAGCGGGCGGCGCGGGAGCGGGCGATGGCTCCGGCCGCGGTCCAGGCACCGGCGGCGGCCAGCGGCAGGGCGGTGATCATCAGCACGACCACCGACACGGAAGCGGAGCCGGTGAGACCCAGCAGGGCGAGCACGAGTCCGAAGGGTCCCGGCTGCACGGCGGATCCGACCCCGGACTCGGACCAGCCGGTAGTGGCGGTTTCCCAGAGGTCGCGCAGCGAGCCGTCCAGGGGCAGCAGCGCGCCCCCGGCCACGGCCTCGGCCCCGAGCAGGCTGCGCAGTCCCAGCACGGCGGTGGCGCCGAGCAGCAGCAGGGCGACGACCAGCCCGATGCCCACCCAGTTGCGTTCTGGGGTGGCCAGGGCGGTGAAGTCGTCATGGCCGCCGGTGGGTTCGGAGTCCAGGTGGGTGGTGCCGGTGCCGTCGCCGATGACCTCATCCGGCTCGGAGACGTCGATCACCGAGCGCCGGTAGGCCCGCACCTGGGCGCGGCTGGGGCGCAGGTCTCGCATCCCGGCCGCCCGGGCCGCGGAGAGTCTCAGGGTGGAGCGGGCGCGGCGCCGGGCTCCCAGCAGGGCGAAGGGCCGGGTGGCTCCCTGCAGGGTGCCACCCAGGCGTGCCATGCCGGCCCCGGGTTCCTTGATCAGCAGCGACCAGGCCAGTGAGCCGAGCGCGGAGAGCATCATCCACAACCACAGCAGCGGCAGGGTGAGTCGGCCCCGGTAGTGCTTCAGCCGCATCCAAGCGGCGGCCTCGTGGCGTTCGCGGCGGGCGGCGTGCAGCCCCTCGCCGGAGCCCTCGTGGCGGATGATCGAGCGCGGCACGACCACCACGCGGTGACCGGCCAGCCGGGTGCGCAGGCACAGGTCCAGTGCGGCGGCCGGGGCCGGGGTGGCGGCGTCGACGCCGTCGAGTTCGGTCCAGACGTCCTGGCGCACCAGCATGCCGGGAGCGGAGACGGAGAGCACGTCGGTGCGGTCGTCGTACTGGCCCTGGTCGAGCTCGCCGGGTTCGATCATGGACACCGGGTGGCCGGTGTGCGTCATGGTCACCCCGACGTCGAGCAGGTGGCGCGGCCGGTGCCGCTCGACCTGCTTGGCGCCGGCCAGCGCCACCGAGGGCGAGACCTCCACGGCGCGCAGCACGGCCTGCAGGGCATGCGGCTCGGCCACGGCGTCGTCGTGGAGGAACCAGATCCAGCGATCTGCGGCGGCACCCGCTGCGGGTTCGGCGGTGGCTGCGGCGGTGGATGAGTCAGTGGGCTCAGCCGGGGCCTCGAGCTCGGACGCCAGCGAGCGTCCCGGGGTGCGGGGCCGCTCCAGGTGGTGCCAGTCGATGTCGGCGTCGGTGAGCTCGCGGGTCGACTCGGCCACGACGGCGGGGTCGATGGTGCCGGCGGTGGTCACGATGATCACGCGCTCCGGGGCGCGGTGCTGCTGTGTGACGGATCGAATCGCGTCGATCAGCGCCTCAGGACGACGATCGACCGTCACCACGGCGGTGACGTGCTGGACGGTCGAACCGGTCACAGTACTCAGGATGACTTCTTACGCAGGCGCCGGCGCTCCCGCTCCGAGAGCCCGCCCCAGATGCCGAAGCGTTCGTCATTGGCCAGCGCGTACTCCAGGCATTCGGAGCGCACCGTGCAGGCCGAGCAGACCTTCTTAGCGTCGCAGGTGGAGCCGCCCTTTTCGGGGAAGAACGCCTCCGGGTCGGTCTGGGCGCACAGCGCGTCGGTCTGCCAGGCCAGTTCGCCCTCGTCCTCGGGGTGACCGAATCCGGGGATACCGAGCCAGGTGCCGGCGTCGGGTGCCTTCTCCGGAGCCGGGGACGCCCCGGGGTGCAGGGCGGTGACCGTGGCCAAATCCGTTGCAGTGTTCTCCGTGGATGCAGCGGTGTCGGCGGGAGCGTCGGTGCTCTCCAGTGCCTCGTGCGCGGCCAGGAACGCGGTCGCCTGATCATCCAGGGTGACGTCGACGTGATCGACGGCCTGGGGGTCGGCGGGATCGATGAACCAGTCAGAGGGTACGCCTCGTGTCGGACGCTGCGTGGTGGCCTCGACATCGCGTCGAGATGAGTCCAGCCTTTGTGCGTTCTCCATCAGTTCCTCTCTACGGTTCGCAAGCTCATTGCTGAGCCATCTCGCTTCCTTCGTGGGGCGGCGAGCGAGTCCGTGCGACAGCCCTGGGTCATCCCAGCACGAGCAGGTGGAGCCGACTGGATTTCCGTCGGTCGCACCCGTCATGCTGATGAAGTACACCTGGGAAGCGCAACGGCCCGATACGGACCATCACTTCATCATTGATCTCGTCTAATTACACCGTTGTAACTCGGCTGGGTCAAGCTCGGTTCAACGGTGCGACCGGGCAGTAGCATCAAGAACCAGACCGCGTCGAACTCGCGTCTCTTCCCCGGTTCCGGCCCGGCTCCGCGCCGATCGCAGGCCCGTGTCCCCCGTTCCACCGCACATCCCACCGTCCCTTCCATCCCAGAGGTCAGCATGGTTTCACTCTCGTCATCCGGCCCAGCGATCGCCCGCCCCGGCGCCGACCTGATCGCCCATGTCGGCGCCTCCGCCCGACCAGCCCTCATCCAGTACCACCGCGACGGCTCCCGCACCGAACTCTCGGGGCGCGTGCTGGTGAACTGGGCCGCGAAAACCGCCAACCTCCTGGATCATCACGGCATCGACACCTCCGGGGTCGCGGTGCTGGATCTGCCCCTGCACTGGCTCAGTCTGGCGGCCTCCCTAGGAATCTCCTGGGATCTTGCTGAGATTCGGTATGCGGCGGCGGAGGAAACAGTCGACGCAGACGGTGTTGATGGTGTTAACGAAGCAGAGATGGTCTTCACCACACGGCCTGCGACTTGGGCACAGCACCCCGGGGAGCTGATCGTGGTGACCTCGCTCGACGAGGCGCCAGAGTCTCCGGAGTCGAGGGCCTCCCTCCCGGACCACGCCATCGACTTCGACGACGAGGTGGCTTCGCAGGCCGATCAGCATCCCGGGGCGGCACCAGACCTGATCACGGGCACGGAGGGAGCCTCGGCACGGTGGGCCGCTGCCGCACCGGAGAGCGCCCGTGCCTTTGAGCGGGGACTGATCGTGGCCGCTGACCGTGCCCGTTTGAGCGCAACGGTCATCAGTGCCGTCCACGAACAGTGGTCGCGGCGGTGCCCCGTGATCCTGGTGGACGGCAGAACCCTGAACCCGGAGCAGGCGGCTCGCCTGGGCGACGTCGAGCGCCTCGGCGGCGCAGCGCACTGATCCTGTAATGGGGGCCGCGCCGCAGAGCGTCAGCGCGCTGAATCCATGCCCTCGGACTCAGAGGGTGCAGGCGGAGCGGGCGCGACAGACGACGCCGGAGGAGTCGCTGTCTCGTCGCCCATGCCCCGGTGCTGTTCAGCGCGGGGAGTCTCGTCCTGTTCCGGTGTCGGAACGGCCGGGAGCTGGCCGGTGAGGTACTCGCGGTCGTGGGCGAAGGCCGGATCGGACTCCATCGTTTCGGAGAACACCCAGAACCGGTAGGCGAAGAAGCGAAACACCGTGCCGAAGAAGAGCCCGACCACGTTGCCCGCAATGAACAGCCCTGAGGTAGAGGTCACACCGAGCAGGTACTGGGCGATGAACACACACCCGGCCTGGATGCCGAGACCTATGGCGTTCATCACCAGGAAGAGCATCAGCTCGCGACCCACATTGGACTGGCGGCGGTGACGGAACGTCCAGAAGCGGTTGGCGATCCAAGAGAAGATGGTCGCCACCACGCCGGCCACGATCTTGGCCTTCACGTTGGAGCCCTCCATGGGACCGTGCATCAGCCAGACGAAGACCGCGGAGTCGATCACGAACGCCACCGCGCCGACCGTGCCGAATTTGGCGACTTCACGCCACAGCATGCGGATCAGCCCGAGGAGGCGCTGCCAAAGGTCACTGAACATAGGGGGTGAGAGCTCCTGGTCTGGACAAAGTTCCCGGCTACTCTAAACCGGGCTCCTGCTGAATTCCTGAAAGCGGCGCCCGCGGCGTCGCCCCGGCGACTGCAGCGGGGGCCACGTTCGACCGGACGCTCACGGAGGCGCCTCTTCGAGTATGTACCCTAAGAGGGTGACTTTTCCCATCGTAGGCGTCGTCGGCGGCGGCCAATTGGCCCGCATGCTGGCCCCCGCAGCCATTGAACTCGGTGTTCAGCTCCACGTCCTCGCAGAGTCCGAGGACGTGTCCGCGACCACCGCCGCCCGCTATACCGTGGGCGACTATCGCGACCTGGACACGCTGCAGCGCTTCGCCGCGACAGTGGATGTCCTCACCTTCGATCACGAGCACGTGCCCACCGAGCACCTGCGCTCCCTGGAGGATTCCGGGGTGGCCGTGCGGCCGGGCCCGAACGCGCTGCAGTACGCCCAGGACAAGCTTCAGATGCGCGGCATCGCCGACGAGCTTGGCCTGCCGAATCCGGTCTGGGAGGCGGCGGAGTCCGTCGAGGCCCTGGTGCGCTTCGGCGAGACCAACGGCTGGCCGGTGGTGCTGAAGACCCCCCGCGGCGGCTACGACGGCAAGGGCGTGCGCGTGATCCGCTCGGCCGCCGAGGCCCACGACGCGGCCGACTGGTTCGACCTGGATTTCCCAGCCCTGCTGGTCGAGCAGCTGGTCCCCTTCGCCCGTGAGCTCTCCGCCCAGGTGGCGCGCCGGCCCTCGGGGGAGATTGTCACCTACCCTGTCGTGGAATCCCTACAGACCGACAGCGTCTGCGACGTGGTCACCGCCCCGGCGCCCGGTCTCGATACCGAGGTGGCCGCAGCCGCAGCCGCCGCTGCGTCCACTCTTGCCGAGCGCCTCGGCGTGGTGGGCATGCTCGCCGTAGAGCTCTTTGAGACCCCCGGGACCGGGCAGGGTTTCCTCATCAACGAGCTGGCGATGCGCCCCCACAACTCCGGGCACTGGTCGATGGACGGGGCCGTCACCGGACAGTTCGAACAGCACCTGCGCGCCGTCCTCGATCTCCCCTTGGGCTCCACCGAACCACTGGGCGCCTACACCGTGATGAAGAACTATCTAGGTGGGGCCAACCAGGATCTCTACTCGGCCTTCCCCCCCGCCATGGCCCGGTATCCGGAGGCGAAGATCCACGCCTATGGAAAGTCGGTGCGCCCCGGACGTAAGGTAGGGCACATCAATGTGATCGCCGCCACAGATGAGGATCTGGACCGGGCGCGCGAGATCGCCGAGGGGGCAGCCTCGGTGATTCGCGACGGGGTGCAGCGCGTCCACGACGCGGACTGACCCTCACACCGACCCCACCGCTCCTCCCCGCCACTTCATCCTTTACTTCGACCCGGTACCAGCTAGCCAGGAGACTGCCAGACGATGACCCACCAGAGCACCAGCCTCGATTCCGCAGCATCGGAGTCCACCACGGCACCCCAGGTCGGCATCGTGATGGGCTCCGACTCCGACTGGCCCGTCATGCAGGCTGCGGCAGAGGCACTCGAGGAGTTCGGGATCACCTATGAGGCCGACGTCGTCTCCGCCCACCGGATGCCCCACGAGATGATCGATTACGGCACGCGCGTCCATGAGCGCGGCCTACAAGTGATCATCGCCGGAGCCGGCGGTGCGGCACATCTGCCGGGCATGCTGGCCTCCACCACCCCGCTGCCGGTGATTGGGGTCCCGGTTCCGTTAAAGACCCTCGACGGCATGGATTCGCTGCTCTCGATCGTCCAGATGCCGGCCGGGGTGCCGGTGGCCACCGTGTCCATCGGCGGGGCACGCAACGCCGGACTGCTGGCAACACGTATTCTCGCTTCGGGCTCCGGCCCCGAATCCGAGCGGCTGCGCGGCCGACTCGTCGAGTTCGCCGAGGAGCTCAAGCGCACCGCCTCCGCCAAGGGGGCCCGTCTGCGTGAGACACTGCAGGGTAATCCTGGATACCGTTCAACCGAGGCCTGATCCACAGATATTCCATGGCTAAGACTCTTTCGCGCCGAGACCTCGCCGCCTTCCGTCAGCGCCGGTTCGACCGGTTCCGCCCCGACGGAGCCTCTGTCGACCCCCTGAAGCACCCCCAGGGCGCCACCGCCCCGGAGCGCAGCAAGCGCTCGTTCCTGTTGCTGGCCCTGACCCTGCTCGTGCCCGGCAGCACCCAGACCCTGGCGGGCAATCGCCGGGTGGGACGCTTCGCCATGGGCGTGACCGTTTCGCTCTGGGTGCTGCTGGTGCTGGTGATCCTCGGCGCGTTCTTCGCCCGCGACGTGATGGTGGTGCTGGCCAGCTACCCGACGGCGCAATTCCTCGCGGTGCTCCTGCTGGCGGCCCTGGCCGTGGGCTGGGCAATCCTGTGGATCGATACGTTCCGGCTCATTCGCTTCCGGTTGCTGGCCCCCGGTCTCAAACCGATCGTGGCCTTTACTACCGTGATCCTGATGGTGCTGACCTCGGGGGTGCTGGGCTTCGGCTCCGTCATGCTGAATTCCTCACGGGCCTCACTGTCCACCATCTTCGCCGATGGCCCGCCGATCGATCCGGTCAACGGCCGCTACAACTTCCTGGTGATGGGCGGCGACGCCGGCGAGGGCCGCCAAGGGCTGCGCCCGGACTCGATCTCCGTGGCCTCCGTGAACGCCGACACCGGCAAGATCATCCTGTTCTCGATCCCCCGCAACTTCCAGAACACCCAGTTCTCGGACGACTCTCCGCTGTGGTCGGTGTATCCCAACGGCTACGACTGCGGCGACGAGTGCATTATCAACTCGCTCTACGTCGACGTGGTGAACGACCACAGCGACCTCTACCCCGGTGCCGACGATCCGGGCGCGGAGGCGATGATGGACGCGGCCAGCGGCATCCTGGGCCTCGACGTGCAGGCCTATGTGCTGCTGGACATGGAGGGCTTCGCCCAGCTGATCGACTCCATGGGTGGGGTCACCGTCACCACCGGCGGGTGGACCACGCATCGCGGCAACCGCCCCGATGGTAACTGGGGCAACGCCTGGTGGGGTCCCGGCACCTATGACTTCGACGGCAAGGACGCCCTCGCGTTCGCCCGGTCCCGGCACTGGTCCTCCGACTACTCCCGGATCCGCCGCCAGCAGTGCATCCAGCAGGCCATGCTCTCGCAGTTCAACCTGCCCACCTTGCTGACCCGTTTCGAGGGGATTCTCGATGCCGGAGAGCAGATCGTGGAGACCGACCTGCCGCAGCAGCAGCTGGGCACCTTCCTCTCCCTGGGTGCGAAGTCGCAGCAGGTCCCCATGGATCGACTGACGATCGGCGCCCCGGACTTCGGCGACCAGGGCGAGCGGTTCTCGACCTATCCTGATTTCGATCTAGTCCACTCCCGCGTCGCGGACATGCTCGCCGCTGACGACACGCCGCTGGGCGGCACCCCGGCCGGGGTGAACATCGCCCCCGTGCTGACGCATCTGAGTCAGATCCACATGGACATCGAGGGTGATGAGGCCACCGGTTCCGAGCGCGGCTCCGCCGCTTCGCAGGATCCCGCCGATTGGCCGGATGCGCCCACCCAGGCCGACGGCACCGAGATCACCGCGGAGTACCTGATGTGGGCCGAGGACACCTATCAGGAGAACCTGCTCGAGGATGCTTCCTCGACCAACCAGTACTGTCACCCCGGATAGGTCGTGCGCTGACGATGACCTCTTCCACTCCCCCGCATTCCCCTGCCGTAGCATCCGGCACAGCACTCACCGTTGATGACCTCGCTGAGATCTACCTGCTCGACGGTCCCGTGCGCGACTACGCGTGGGGTTCCACCGAGCTACTCGCCGCACTGCAGGGCCGCGAGCCCGCTGCCGAGCCCGAGGCCGAACTCTGGTTGGGATCGCACCCGGGTGCCCCCTCGCTCGTCGAGCACCAGGGCGCGCCTATCTCGCTGGATGCGCTGTTGGCGGCCGCCCCCGCAGCGACGCTCGGAGCCTGCCTGAACGACGGTGTCGCGGCCTCCGGTGACGCAGACGCCCCACAGCTGCCATTCCTCGTGAAGCTGCTGGCCGCCGCGGCCCCGCTGTCCATCCAGGCGCACCCGACCTCCGCCCAGGCGATGCAGGGCTGGGAGACGGAGAATGCCCGTGGTACCGCACTGGATGCCCCGGAACGCTGCTACAAGGACCGCAATCACAAACCCGAAATGCTCGTCGCCCTCACCGAGTTCTCTGCCCTGTGCGGGTTCCGCCCCCCGGGCGAGTCCGCCGCATCGTTCCGACGACTCGGTGCCCTGAATGAGCTCTCGGACGACGTGTTGCGGGCGGTCACCGACTTCTCTCAGCGCCTCGACGTCGGAGATCTGGCCGGGGTATTCACAGCCTTGCTGGACCCGGAGGGTCCCTGGGCGGACGATGCGGACAACCGCACCTTCAGCACCCGGCTGCTCACCGCCCTGTGCCACCCCGATAACGCCGAAGCGGTCGCCGCGGACACCTCCCTGGGTGCGGCAGCTGAGATCGCCTCGCACCACCCCGATGATCCGGGCGTGCTGGTTTCGGTGCTGATGAACCGGGTCACTCTCGCCCCCGGTGAAGCGATCTTCCTGGGCGCCGGCGTGGTCCACGCCTACCTGTCGGGCCTGGGGCTGGAGACCATGGCGTCCTCCGACAACGTGCTGCGCGGCGGGCTCACCCCGAAATACATCAACGTCACCGAACTGCAGCGTGTCGTCGATTTCACCCCCACCACAGATCCGCGGGTGTCCCCGGAATCCTGCGCCGACGTCCCGGCGGGTGCACGGGTCAGCCGTTTCCCGGTCCCGGTCGAGGACTTCACCGTCACCCGAGTCGATCTCGACCCCGACAGTGCACTGACCCTACCCGACGCCGGTCCCCGCATCCTGGTGTGCACCGCGGGCCGGACACAGGTCTCCGCGACCCGAGAGTCGTTGGACCTGGCCCCGGGCCGATCAGCCTTCGCCCCGGCACAGACCGGTGCGCTGACGCTGCATGCCGTTAACGCAGAACACCCGACGACGGTGTTCGTCATCGGGTGTCCCAGCGCGGCGACCGGCGCCTCAGAATCCGCCGGATCCTAGCGGCGGAGCTCAGCGCTCCGGCAGCCACTCCGGCCACTTGGCGGTGCGGTGCTCGGCGTCCACCATGCGCACCGTGCCCGACTTGGAGCGCATCACGATGGACTGGGTGACGATCCGGTCGTTGTAGTACCGCGCGCCGCGCAGCAGGTCACCATCGGTGATGCCGGTGGCGGCGAAGTAGCAGTTGTCCGAGCGGACCAGGTCATCGGTGGTGAGTACCTGGTCCAGGTCCAGCCCGGCGTCGATGGCTTTCTGGCGCTCGTCGTCGTCGATCGGGGCCAACCGGCCCTGGATCATGCCGCCGGTGGCCTTCAGCGCACAGGCGGTGACCACACCCTCGGGGGTGCCACCGGTGCCCAGCAGCATGTCCACGTCGGTGTTGTGACGGGCCGCAGCGATGCCGCCGGCCACGTCGCCGTCCATGATGAACTTCACGCGAGCCCCGGCATCGCGGATCTCGCGCACCAGACCCTCGTGTCGGGGGCGATCCAGCACACAGATGTTCAGCTGCGAGACCGGCTTGTTCAGTGCCTTGCTCAGCAGGTGGATGTTCTGCTTGACCGGCAGGCGCAGGTCCACCATTTCGGCGGCCTCCGGGCCCACCACCATCTTCTCCATGTAGAACACCGAGGAGGCGTCGAACATGGTGCCGCGCTCGGCGACGGCGAAGACGCTCAGCGCGTTGTTGTAGCCCAGCGCGGTCAGGCGGGTTCCGTCGATCGGATCGACTGCGACATCCACCTCGGCTCCGGTGCCGTCGCCCACGTTCTCCCCGTTGAAGAGCATGGGGGCTTCGTCCTTCTCGCCTTCGCCGATGACGACGACGCCGTTCATCCGCACGGTGTCCATGAACTTGCGCATGGCGTCCACCGCGGCGCCGTCGGCGCGGTTCTTGTCGCCGTAGCCCACCCAGTGGCCCCCGGCGATGGCTGCGGCCTCGGTCACGCGCACCAGCTCCATTGCCAGGTTGCGGTCGGGCTTCAAGGAGTCGGTGATGTCGGTCTGCGGCTGTCCATCGGCTTTCGCCATGATCTGTACTCCGTATCGTCGTTGAGCGGCACTGCTGCTCTTCACATCCTACTGGGAGCCGAGAGCCCGATGCCGAAGTGGCACAATGGAGTCCGTGACTCAACCCGTCGACGCCGCTCCGAAGCCTCAATACACGCGCAAGCAGGGCGAGCGCATGTACCAGAACGTGAAGGCCATGGCCTATTCCGTGCTGGCCACGGTGGCCATCGTCGCCATCGTGGTGATGCTGAACCCGCTGCGCGAGCGCGACGCCGATCCGGGACTGGACGTCCCCGTGATCGCCGCCGAAGCCGGCAGCGTTGCCGAGTTCACCCCCTTGGCTCCCTCGATCCCCGATGACTGGTACGCCAGCTACGCGCGCTGGAACGGCTCCACCGCCGATGGCGTGCCGAACTGGCAGGTGGGCTATGTGACCCCGGATGAGGAGTTCGTCGGTTTCGTGCAGACCGCCGACGCCAACGGCACCTGGGTGGACCAGCAGGTCCAGGGCGCCCAAGAATCCGGAATCATCGACCTGGCCGGGCACAGCTTCAGCGTGCACCGGGCCGACAACGGCCACACCTACCTCGTCACGGAGCTGGCAGATAACACCGCCGATGCCGCAGTGACCCTCGTCGTCTCCGGTTCCGGCACCGATGAGCAGCTCACCGCCCTGACAGAAGCACTCGCGGCCGCCGCCGATTCGGCCGACACCGCCGAGCCCGCCACCGACTGACCCCCTCCCCCGATCAGAGAAGGTCCCCGATGCCCGCTACCCCCACCCGTGCCTGGCAGATCCTCGCCGAGGGCAACGACCGCTTCGTCGGCGGCACCACCCTGCACCCCAACCAGAACGCCGCACGCCGGGCCTCGCTGACCGGAACGCAGAATCCGTTGGCCGTGATCTTCGGTTGCTCGGACTCCCGGTTGGCCGCCGAGATCATCTTCGATGTCGGCCTCGGCGACGTGTTCGTGGTCCGCACCGCGGGCCAGGTCATCGACGACGCCGTACTGGGCTCCCTGGAATACTCCGTCGACATCCTCAATATCCCGCTGATCATCGTGCTCGGACATGACTCCTGCGGCGCCGTCACCGCCGCCGTGAACTCGTACGAGACCGGCACCATGCCCCCCGGGTTCATCCGCTCGCTGGTGGAGCGGATCACCCCCTCCGTGCTGGCCGCCCGTCAGCACGGGATCACCGACGTCAACGGGACCGTCGCCGAGCACACCGACCAGACCGTGCACCGCCTCGTGGAGACCTCCCGTTCCCTGGCTGACGCCGTGGAGGACGGGCGCACCGCGGTGCTCGGACTCACCTACTCGCTGGCCAACGGCACCGTCGAGATCGGCGACGCCGTCGGCGACATCGACACGCGACGATAGAAACCCTCCGACCCCGAACATTAGGATGAGCACTATGACTGAATCGCAACAGCAGTACCGTATCGAGCACGACACCATGGGCGAGGTCCAGGTCCCGATCAACGCCCTGTACCGGGCGCAGACCCAGCGGGCCGTGGAGAACTTCCCGATCTCCGGCAAGCCCCTGGAACCGGCCCACATCCACGCCCTGGCCGAGGTGAAGAAGGCTGCCGCCCGCGCCAACGCCGAGCTGCAGGTGATCACCCAGGACCGCGCCGACGCCATCGTCGCCGCAGCCGACGAGGTCATCTCCGGCGCGCATGACGGCCACTACCCGATCGACGTCTTCCAGACCGGTTCGGGCACCTCCTCCAACATGAACACCAACGAGGTGCTCGCCACCCTGGCTACTCGGGCACTGAAGGAGGCCGGCTCCGAGAACGAGGTCCACCCCAACGACCACGTCAACGCCTCACAGTCCTCCAACGACGTGTTCCCCACCTCGGTCCACCTGGCTGTGACCGGCGCGCTGATCAACGATCTGAAGCCCGCCCTGGACTACCTGGCGGTCTCCCTCGAGAAGAAGGCCGAAGCCTTCGCCGGCGTCGTGAAGTCCGGGCGAACCCACCTGATGGACGCCACCCCTGTCACCCTGGGCCAGGAGTTCGGCGGCTACGCAGCCCAGGTGCGCTACGGCATCGAGCGCGTCGACTCCTCGCTGCCCCGCGTCGCCGAAGTGCCGCTGGGCGGCACCGCCGTGGGCACCGGCATCAACACCCCGAAGGGTTTCTCCGCCCGCGTGATCGAGCTGCTCGCCGAGCAGACCGGGCTGGCGATCACCGAGGCTCGCGACCACTTCGAGGCTCAGGCCAACCGCGACGGTCTCGTCGAGGCCTCCGGTCAGCTGCGCAACATCGCCTACTCGATCATGAAGATCAACAACGACCTGCGTTGGATGGGCTCAGGCCCGAACACCGGCCTCGGCGAGATCGCGATCCCGGATCTGCAGCCCGGTTCCTCCATCATGCCCGGCAAGGTGAACCCGGTGATCTGCGAGGCCGCCATCATGGTCTGTGCCCAGGTCATCGGCAACGACACCACGGTGGCGCTGTCCTCCACCAACGGCGCCTTTGAGCTCAACGTCGGCATCCCGGTGATGGCCGCCAACCTGCTGGAGTCCATCCGCCTGCTGGCCAACACCTCCCGGGTGATGGCCGACAAGATGATCGACGGCATCACCGCCAACGAGGAGCGCTGCTCCTTCCTGGCGGGTGCTTCCCCCTCGATCGTGACCCCCCTGAACAAGGTCATCGGCTACGAAGCCGCCGCGAAGATCGCCAAGCACTCGGTCAATAACAAGATGACCGTGCGTGAAGCCGTGATCGACCTCGGCTATGTCGAGCGCGGCGAGGTCACCGAGGAACAGCTGGACGCTGCCCTGGACACCATGTCCATGACGCGTCCCGCAGAGTAACCAGCACCTCGTCCCACGACGACACCGCGACGACGCCCTCCGGCCCGTCGCCGAGACCCCACCGGGTGTCGGCGACGGGCCGGAGGCGGTTCTGAAGCAGTTCTGCGGTGCGGCTAGCTGGCGTCCATGAGTAGCAGCGGCACCATCGCACCCAGCAGCAGTGACGGGCCGAAGGCGATCCGGGTGGAGCGGGTGGCCCGACGGGTGAGCACCAGCAGCAGGGCCAGCACTCCCCCGATCAGGAATCCGAACACCACGGAAGCCAGCAGCCCGTCCCAGCTCAGCCAGCCCGTATACACGCCCAGCCCGGCGGCCAACTTCACATCCCCCATGCCCATCCCGCCGCGAGTGAGCAGATGCAGCACGAACATCACCCCGGCATACACCAGTCCGGCCAGCAGCATCCGCACGCCCCGTCCCGACAGCTCCGAAGCCGATGGGGCGAGCAGCGTGGCCGCACCCAGGCACAGTGCCCCGCCGCCGACCAGCAACAGCGTCCACCGGTTCGGCAACCGGTGCTCGCGCGCATCGAACACCCACAGGGGCACAGCGCACACCACGAACCAGACGAGTCCGAGTGCCGCCGTCACCGCGGCGAGCACGTCCACAGGGTTCCCGGCATCGACGGCGTCGCCGAGCACGCGCCAGATCAGCAGAAGCATGCTCTTATGCTATGCGGTGCCCGGCCTCGACAGGCGGCGGAGTCGATAGGCTGTGGATGACCGATCGACACCCCGTGACGCGAAGGACCTCGCCGATGTTCCCGCACGATCCGCCCACCCCACGCGCCCCTAATTCCCCACAGCGCTCCTCCGAGCCCGGCGCCCGGGACCCGGCCACCCGTTCCCGGCTGTCGCGGCTGATTCGCAGCATGGTCCCGGTAGCCCTCCCCGTGGCACTGATGTGGCTGGTGTACGTCCTCGGCGCGCTGCTGGGGACGACCTTCCACGAGTACGGACTGCGCCCGCGCAGCACGGAGGGGCTCATCGGGGTGCTGGCCATGCCGCTGCTGCATCTCGATCTGGCCCACCTGATCAGCAACTCCGGCACCTGGCTGGTCCTGGGCACCGCCATTGCCTGGCTCACCCGTCGTTATCTGCTGATCACCGCCGGGGTCTGGGTGCTCTCCGGAACCCTGACCTGGCTGCTGGCACGCGATGCCGTGCACATCGGAGCTTCGGGCGTGACGTATGGTTACGCGGCATTCCTGGTGCTGTATGGACTGTTAGCGCGGCGATTCTGGGCGATTGTCGTGTCGCTCGTCGTCGTCGCGAATTACATCTCGATGCTCGCCGGGTTCCTGCCCCGACCTGGCATCTCCTGGGACGGACATCTCGCGGGAGCTGCCGCCGGAGTACTGCTGGCCCTGTTCTGGACGCGTCGAGTGAGACAGCAACGGCGTGCTCTGCAGAGATCGAGTTATCCACCAGCGTCGAACGACCCTGGAACAGCATTCCGCTGATCAGTAGACTGGAAGGCGGAGGCACGACTCCATGGTTCCCTCCCCCCAATGGCGGAACTATGGCCAGAGTGATCGTGGCTCGTGCTCATCCCCCTCCAGTACGAGCGAATATCACTCAGTGGGGGCCGTCGCGGTATCGCGGCGGCCCCCACTTTTTCGTCCCGAGAGGGAGAGGAACTGACCTCAGTGCGAGCGATCCTCCAGCAGGTCGGTCACCAGGGCGGCGATCGGCGAGCGCTCGGACCGGGTCAGGGTGATGTGGCCGAACAGCGGGTGGCCCTTGAGCTTCTCCACCACCGCCGCCACCCCGTCGTGGCGTCCCACCCGCAGGTTGTCGCGCTGGGCGACGTCGTGGGTGAGCACGACCTTGGAGTTCTGCCCGATGCGCGAGAGCACGGTGAGCAGCACGTTCTTCTCCAGCGACTGGGCCTCATCAACCACCACCCAGGCATCGTGCAGGGATCGGCCGCGGATGTGCGTCAGCGGCAGCACCTCCAGCA
This sequence comes from Micrococcaceae bacterium, assembly GCA_052084925.1. GTDB lineage: Bacteria > Actinomycetota > Actinomycetes > Actinomycetales > Micrococcaceae > CmP2. The sequence continues at coordinate 32,554 of JBQDEV010000002.1, read as the reverse complement.
GGTCCCGGTCGACGATCTCATCCATCACGGCGGTGGACACCAGGGCGGTCAGCGTATCGTAGACCGCCTGACCCCAGGGGCCCATCTTCTCGGACTCGGTGCCGGGCAGGTAGCCCAGGTCCTGGCCGCCCACCGCGTAGAGCGGGCGGAAGACGATGATCTTGCGGTGCTCCTGGCGTTCCAGCACGGCTTCCAGCCCGGCCGCGAGCGCCAGCGCGGACTTCCCCGTACCCGCCCGGCCGCCGAGCGAGACGATGCCGACCGTGGGATCCAGCAGCAGTTCCATGGCCAGGCGCTGTTCGGCCGAGCGGCCGTGCACGCCGAAGGCGTCCCGGTCGCCGCGCACCAGCTGAACCCGATCCTCACCGATCACCCGGCCCAGGGCGGAAGAACCGGCGCTGGAGAGGACCAGACCGGTGTTCACCGGAGCGGGAGAGTCGGACTGCGCCTCCGGCTGGTTCCCGACGGCGGGGACGAGTTCGCGCCATTCCAGCTCCTGCCCCTGGTAGAGCTGGTCGATCGCTTCGTCGGCCACGTCGATGCGCCGAATGCCGGTCCACCCGGTGTCCTTGACGAATTCGTTGCGGTACTCGTCCGCGGCCAGGCCCAGCGCGGAGGCCTTCACCCGCATGGGCAGGTCCTTGGAAACGACGGTGACGTCCTCTCCCTCATCCGAGAGCGACTTCGCCACGGCGAGGATGCGGGTGTCATTGTCGGCATTGCGGAATCCGTGCGGGAGCACCTCCACGGAGATGTGGTTCAACTCCACGCGCAACACCCCGCCGTCGTCGCCGATGGGGACCGGTTCCGAGAGCGATCCATGGGTCACGCGCAGGTCATCGAGCAGGCGCAGCGCGGTGCGTGCGAAGAATCCCAGTTCCGGGTCGTGCCGTTTGTGCTCCAGCTCCATGATCACCACCAGGGGCAGCACCACACGATGCTCCGCGAACCGAGTCATGGCTCGGGGGTCGGACAGCAGGACCGAGGTATCCAGCACGTAGGTTCGCACTCATCGTCTCCTTTAACAGGGATCTGAAGAGGACCAGCCGTGACGGCCGGGGTGGACGCTGCGGCTGTGTCCTTCTGACAATGCTCACGCTAGAAGAGCCGTGCGTCCAGAGTTGACGTGCAGCGTGAATGTCAGGTGAACATCGGTGAACGCTCGGTTAAGAGCCGAAGCGGCGATGGCGGGAGGCGAAATCGCGCAGCGCGCGCATGAAGTCCACGCGGCGGAAATCCGGCCACAGTGCCTCGCAGAAGTAGAACTCTGAGTACGCAGACTGCCACATCAGGAACCCGGAGAGCCGCTGTTCACCGGATGTACGAATCACGAGGTCCGGGTCCGGCTGCCCGCGGGTGTACAGCTTGTCGGAAATGGCCTCCACCGACAGTGTCTCGGCGACCTCGGTCAGCGTCTTCCCGGCCCGCTCGGCGTCGTCCAGCAACTCGCCCACGGCGTCGACGATCTCCTGTCGGCCGCCGTAGCCGACGGCGACGTTGACGTGGACTCCCTCGATCTCGGCGGTCTCCTCCCCCAGACGTTGAACCTGCTCGGCGAGTTCCGCGGGCAGCATCGAGGGCGAACCCACCGGGTGCACTCGGAGTCGGTGTCCGTTGTCCAGGCCGCGCTCCAGTCGGTCCAGGGTGTCGGAGATGATGCCGATCAAGGGCGTCAGTTCCTCGGCGGGACGGTTCAGGTTCTCCGTGGACAGCAGGTAGAGGGTAACCATGCGGATCCCCATTTCGTCACACCAGCCGAGGAATTCCAGGATCTTGTCGGCCCCGGCCTGATGGCCGCGCGCGGTGGTCTCCCCGGCTGCCTTGGCCCAACGGCGGTTTCCATCCAGGACCACACCAATGTGCTGGGGAAGATCAGCGCCGTCCAGCTCGGCCTGGAGCCTGCGCTCATAGAACCGGTACAGCAACTGGGTGAGCACGGTCGAGGTCTCCTTCTGCTCCTGTGCGGCCACCGCCGAGGTGATGGGGCGGCCCTGTGAACTACCGTAGCGGAAACCCGATCAAGCCTCGGCACCGCCACGTAGGAGCCACGTACAATGAGCCCATGACGATGACGCAGCCACATCCCCCGCGACACCCCCGCGAACGACGCTGGCGAATCGACCGGATCACGGATGTGACGCATCCCGAGTTCAAACCCAAGATGCGTGGGATCATCCACCTGGCGACGGCCCCCTTGGCCCTGGCGGCCGGGATCGTGCTCATCGTGCTGGCCCCGACGACGGCACTGACGTGGGCGTCGGCCGTGTACGCGGTGACTGGTCTGCTACTGTTCTCCGTCTCGGCAACCTACCACTTGGTGCAATGGACTCCGAAGGTGGCACGCACCTTGAAACGGCTCGACCATACGAACATCATGCTCGTGATCGCCGGAACCTACACGCCGCTCTCGCTGGCCTTGCTGAGCACCGAGCAGGCCACGATCCTGCTCACCCTGGTCTGGATCGGAGCCGTGGCCGGGGTGATCTTCCGCTTGGTGTGGACCGACGCCCCGCGCTGGCTCTACACCCCGATCTATGTGGCGCTGGGACTAGCCGCCGTGCTCTACCTGGGTGAGTTCTTCCAGGCGCAGCCCGTGGCCGCCATTATGACCTGTGCCGGAGGCGCCTGCTACATCGCGGGAGCGGTCTTCTACGCGCTGAAGCGCCCGAACATCAACATCGAGTGGTTCGGCTTCCACGAGCTCTTCCACGCGTTCACCGTGGGCGGGTTCGTCTGCCACTACATCGCGATCATGTTCGCGGTGCTGGCCTGACGGCGTCGACGAAGGAACTGAGGGATGAGCCGAGGGTTCGGCTGATCAGAATTCGCGGCCGGAATCCGGGGATTTTGGTTCCGGAGTCGGGCTGTCCAGATACCCGGGGTACTTCTGGCGGTACAGCTCGGTCTTGTCCGGTGAGAGCTCGCCGTCGTCCTCGGCGCGCTGACGCTTCTCGTCGCTGAGGTAGCCCTGGTAGCGCTCGACCAGCATGTCTTCGGCCGTCTCCGAACGCAGCTTCACCTTGCGGATCGAGCGGATCATCAGGTTCAGCACCAGCACGGCGAAGGCGACCATCAGCGCGGTTAACAGGAAGCCCTCAATGCCCGGGGAGATCTCGCTCTCGTCGAGTCCTGGACGCAGGGTCGGCTCTTGAACGCCGGGGCTCGGCTCAACGGCTGCTTCGAAAAAGAACATGATGATCCAGTCTACGCCGCCGCTACCGGCCGCTGTGCGCGGCTGACCGAAGTCCGGCGAACAAGTCGGTTTCGGGCAGCTTCGTCTCGACGCGGGAGTCGATCAGCACGTAATCCTCCCAGGGCCAGGTGGTGCGGATCAGGTCGTTGGGGGCCATGAAGAACGGGCCCTCGGGGTCGATCTGGGTGCGGTGAGCCCGCAGCGCGGCGTCACGGCGCTCCAAGAAGTCGGCAACGTGGATCTGCGTGGTCACTTCGTGCCGGGTGGGGCGGAAACCGCCGGAGGAGTCATCGTCTTCCTCGAGGATGCGCTGGTACCAGGCGATGCGGTCAGCATAGGGAGAATCCTCGCCGCTCTCGACGAACGCCCGGTGCAGCGCCCGGTACTTGTCCGGGTTGAACGCCCGATCGTAGTAGAGCTTCGAGATCTCCCAGGGCTCACCGGTCCCCGGATACTTCTCCGGATCCCCGGACTCCTGATAGGCCGCCACGGTGATCTCGTGGGAGCGGATGTGGTCGGGGTGCGGGTACCCGCCGATCTCATCGTAGGAGATAATCACATGCGGACGGAACGAACGGATCAGGCGCACCAGGGGGGCCACGGTCTGCTCCAGCGGAAGCGTCGCGAAGGCACCGAAAGGCAGCTCGGGCAACGGGTCGCCCTCGGGCAGCCCCGAGTCCGCGAACCCCAGCCACCGGTGCTCGATACCCAATGCTTCCCCGGCCTCGTTCATCTCGGTGCGGCGCACCGAGGTCATATCCCGATGCAGGCGGATGTCGTCGCCGTAGTGCGGGTTCAGCAGGCTTCCGGCCTCGCCGCCGGTGCAGGTGGCCACCATCACCTCGGCGCCGGCCGCCGAGTAAGCGGCCATCATCGCCGCGCCCTTCGACGACTCGTCGTCAGGGTGGGCGTGCACTGCCAGTAGGCGCAATCCGGTGGATTCGGGGACCCGTGAGGCCTCGTCGGCGGCATGGGATGCCGTCGGCGAAAGGGTGCCATAGTCGCGCTGCCCCACGGGAACGCCGAATTCCTGGTGATCGGAGGCGTCGTTGAGACTCGGCTGATCAGGGTTCTGATTCTCCACGGTTGTGTCCGTACTCCTGTCATGGACGAATGAGTGGCGCCGCGCACGGGCTAGGATAGAGGCCTATGGATCAGCAGCCCCAGCCCGCAGGCCATGTCGCCGAGGACAGCTTAGCGAATCGATATGGACGCGCCCAAAGCACGACGACGCCGCGCGCCCGCCGTTGGGGCATCACCGCAGCCGTTGCCGCCCTGATCGCCGCGGTGCTGGTCACCGTGTGGTTCGCCTATTCGGCCACCGCAGATCGGCTGAGCTGGAAGGATGTTGGCTACAGCATCGTCTCCGAGCAGGAGGCCGCGGTGACCTTCCAGCTGACCAAGGAACCCGAGGCCACCGTGACCTGCGCGGTGCAGATCCTCGCCGAAAACTATGCGGTGGTGGGCTTCGATACCGTGACGATCGGCCCCGAGCCCGAGGGGGCGGCCACCCGTCCTTCCGACATGACCCGCTATTACGAGACCCCGCTGCGCACCGACGGCCTGGGCGTCAGCGGCGTCGTCGACACCTGCTGGTACGCCGGGGAAGGCCCGAGCAACATTCAGTACATCAATACCGAATCCTGATTCGGGCTCGCATCCGCCCGGTATTTCTCGCTCCTCGATTTCGCTGACAGCGCAGGTGACGGCCCGGTCTTGGTCCTCGGCCCCCGTCGGACTCGGCTGTTAGACTGTGGGTCAACAGTTCCCTGCCCCGCCATGGGCGTCGCGCCGGTGATGATCCTCTTCACCCTGCGCCCGCCTGACGGCGGGGCTCGTTCTATGACGTGAAAGTTGACCGCTATTAAGGAGGCCTCATGGCCATGAGCAACAACGATTCGACCCCCTGGCTGACCCAGGAGGCTTACGACCGTCTCAGCAAGGAGCTGGAGTTCGCTTCCGGCCCCGGACGCCAGGAGATCATCGATCGCATCGAACAGGCACGCGATGAGGGCGACCTTAAGGAGAACGGCGGCTACCACGCTGCACGCGAGGAGCAGTCCAAGAACGAGGGCCGCATTCTCGAGCTCAAGCACCTCCTCGAGCACGCCCGCGTCGGCGACGCGCCTGCCGATGACGGCGTCGTTGAGCCAGGCATGGTGGTCACCGCGGTGGTGGCAGGAAACGACATGACGTTCCTGTTCGGCAACCGCGAGATCGCCGCCGACGGCGAGAAGCTCGAAGTGTACTCGGAGCGCTCTCCGCTGGGCGAGGCCATCCACGGTGCCAAGGCCGGAGACACCGTCTCCTACACCGCGCCCAACGGCAAGGACATTAGCGTCGAGCTGAAGAACGTCACGCCCTACAAGGCCTGACCCACCGCACGAACACGACGGCGGGGACCTCACCACACGGTGAGGTCCCCGCCGTTTTGTTCCCCGGGTGCTCAGCACTGCTCACCACGGGCCGGTGCTTGCTAGGCTGAACGATGTGTTGACTGTAGAGAAACTCTTCCTGGCCACCCTGAAGCATCGCGACGCCTTGGCACCCGTCTCCGGGCTGCTGGATCAGGCACTCGTCGCCGCGGCGATCACCGACCTGCACGAGGCCGGCGCGGTCAAGTTCGGCCCCTGGGACCGGGCCGAACCCGGACAGCAGGATGACCCCAAGGTCTCGGTTGTCCTTGCCGACCATTCGGACCTCGGCGCCCTCCAGCCCACCCTGGACGCGCTGGATCCCTACACCGACCAGCAGCTCTCGAAGCTGGTCGGTCGTTCCAAGCTCAATCCGGTACCGGCCGTGGGTAGTGACCTGGCCGACCGGGATGCGGTGCTGGAGCACCCGAAGAAGATTGGCGCCTCCACGTTCGAAGAGCACGGCGATGCGGCCGACGAGCTGCGGGCACGACTGGCGTCCCTGCTCTCCGGTGAGGGCACCCTCGAGGCCTCTGACCGGTTCGTTCTGGGCGTTCTTGAGGCGCTCAACGCCGCCGCCGTGGTGCTCGGCGGCGAGCCCGGACTCGAGACCTGGTCGACAGCGGACTTCTCCTCGCGCGTCAATGACCGGGTGGGCCATCTGCCCGGCGTGTACGTGATCCGGCAGAAGGCCGACTCGGTTCCCGCGCTGTTCAGCAAGTCACGGCTGGCCTGACTCGGTTCCAATGATCACCACGCGCTGGCTCAGCCTCACCGATCCCGCCACGGTGGAGCAGTGCGGGCTGGAGCAGGATGAGCACGGCGTCCTGGTGCGAAGCACCGTGAGCGGACTGGCCGATCCCATCGAGTACACGCTGCGAGCCACCTCCGCGTGGCAGTTCACCCGGCTGAGCCTCACGATCGGCGATCGTCAGCTGCGCGTCGAGCGCACCGCCGATGGCTGGACGGTCGATGGAGAACCTCGCCGGGATCTGGCGGCCGCGAACGACGTGGATTTGTCGGTCTCCCCTTTCAGCAACACGTTGCCCATCCGCAGGCTCGAGTTGCCGGTCGGAGCGAGCGCGGAGATCGTCACCGCGTACGTCGACCTGCCGGCAGGTACGGTCACCACGGATCCTCAGCGTTACACGCGTACCGCGGCACAGGAGTATCTCTACGAGTCGATGGACTCAGATTTCTCCCGCACCCTCACGGTCGACGGAGCCGGGCTCGTCGTCGACTATCCGGGGCTGTTCACCCGCGAGGAGTCCCCGGCCGCCGACTAGTTCTGCGTGATCGGCTGGTACCCGGCGGCGCGCAGTCGACCGAGCACGTCCTCGGAGTGGTCCCGGCCGCGAGTCTCCATGTCGATAGTGATGTGGACGTCGCCGAGGCCCAGGGTGTCGCCGATCCGGGAGTGGTCCACGCGGGTGACGTTCGCTTCCGATTCGGCAATGATCCGCGAGATGGTCATCAGTTCACCGGGTCGATCCCGCAGCGCGATGCGCACGGTCAGGAAGCGTCCGGCGGCGGCGAGCCCGGATTGGATCACCTTCAGCATCAGCATCGGGTCGATATTGCCGCCCGAGAGCAGCGCCACGGTCGAGGTGGACTCGATCCCCAGATCGTCGAGCTTGCCGGCGAGCAACGCGGCTACGCCCACAGCACCCGCCGGTTCCACCACCATCTTCGAGCGCTCAAGCAGGAACACCAGAGCGTTGGCGATCTCTTCCTCGGTGACGGTCACGACGCCGTCCACGAGCTCCTTGATGATCTGGAACGGGATCTGACCAGGGCGTCCCACGGCGATGCCGTCGGCGATCGTGGAGACATTGGAGAGCGGCACCACAGCGTCGGCCGCCAGGGAGGGCGGGTACGCCGCCGCGTTGGCTGCCTGAACGCCGATGATGTTGATGGTGCGGCCCTGTCGGCGTGCCATCTCCTTCACGGCCACAGCCACGCCAGCTAGCAGTCCTCCGCCGCCGATTCCCATCACGATGGTGTCGACGTCGGGCTGCTGCTCCAGGATCTCAAGTCCGATGGTCCCCTGGCCCGCCACCACGTGCGGATTGTCGAAGGGGTGGATGAAGACGGCTCCGGAATCTTCCGCATACCGTTGTGCCTCCGCCAGTGCCTCATCGACATTGTTGCCGTGCAGCTTCACGACCGCGCCGTGGTCCTGAGTGGCCTGCAGCTTCGGCAGCGCGACACCCTGTGGCATGAAGATCGTGGCTTTGATGCCCAGCCTCTTGGCTGCCAGGGCAACGCCCTGAGCGTGGTTGCCGGCCGAGGCGGCGACCACACCACGGGCCCGCTCTTCCTCACTGAGGGATGCCATGTGCACGTACGCGCCGCGGACCTTGAACGATCCCGCACGCTGGAGGTTCTCGCACTTCAGATGCACGGTCGCGCCAATGGCACGTCCCAGGGCACGTGAGTGGTCCATGGGGGTGGTCAGCACCACGCCCTCCAACGCGGCGCGAGCGGCCTCGATCTGCTCGAACTGCACCGGCAGGTGGCTGGTCATGGAATCCTGGGTCACGAGCGCTCCTCGGAGGAAGGGGTAGGAGAGGTTTCCTCGATGGTATCGGCGACGGAATCGGCATCGTGCGATATGTCTTCATCTGCGCCATCGCCGGTCTGGTCGCTCTCGGAGCGTTGGCCGCGTTTGCGCACTTGGCGCAGCTGAGGCAGCAGCCTGTCCTCCAGCGCCGCAGCCCGCTCCTTGAAGGTGGTTTCCTGCATGGTCTCACCAGCATCGTTCTTCGCCCAGGGCCGGGAGGAGAAATAGCGGATCGCCGAATTGGCGAAGGCCATCACCGGCACCGCAAAGACCGCTCCGACCAGGCCCAGGACGGAGGTGCCCGCCGCCACAGCGAGGAAGACGGCCAGTGGATGCAGGCTCACGGCTTTGCCCATCACCAGCGGTTGCAGGACGTTGGATTCCAGCTGCTGCACGGCCAGCACGACCAGCAGCATCAGCAGCGCGTTGACGAGCCCGTTGGCCACCAGGGCGAGCAGCACGGCCACCGCACCGGTCAGCACGGCACCGACGATGGGGATGAACGAGCCCAGGAAGACCAGAACGCCCAGCGGCATGGCCAGGGGCACACCCAGCAGGTAGGCACCGAAGCCGATGCCCACGGCGTCAACGAAGGCCACGAAGATCTGGATGCGCACATAGGAGCCGAGCGAGGTCCAGCCCGCGCGCCCGGCGCCATCGATGGCGCGACGGTGCCGGCGTGGAACGAAATTCAGAAGGAACAACCAGATGCGGTTGCCGTCGAGCAGGAAGAAGACCAGGGCGAACAGCGCCATGACGGTTCCCGCTGCAATGTTGCCGGCCGTGGTGCCGAACCCGAGTGCCCCGGAGAGGATGGCCTGGGAGTTGTTCCGTGCCGCATTGAACAGGTCGTCGAGAACGGAGGTCCATTGATCGGTGGTGATGCCGAAGGTCTGCACCCAGGCGATCAGCCCGTTGATTCCCTCCACCACGCGACCGCTCATATCGGAGAAGCCGACCACGAGTTGTTGTCCGGCCAGGGTGATCAGCCCGACCACAATGCCGAGCAGCATCAGGATGCACAGCAGTGCGGAAAGCACCGAGGGGATCTTGCACCGCATCAACAGCACGTGGATCGGATGCAGCAGGGTGGCCAGCAGTGCGGCGATTAGCAGCGGAATCACCAGGATCGACACGTGGGAGAACAGCCACACGGCCGCCCCCGCCATGATCAGCACGAGCAACACGCGCCAGGACCAGGCGGCCGCAACGGTCAGGCCGTAGGGCACGTCGGCGGCGACCTTCGATTTCACCTCGTTATCGGTGAGAGGCGCCTCGTCATCAACGTAGACACGGCCCCCGTCGGCGGCCGGCTGTCCCGCAGTGTTCATCTCAGACTCTTCTCTCGCGCCGTGATGTCACGGCTTCCGTGGATCCTCACTAAGGTTATTCCCTTCTGGGAAGAGAAAGAAACACCGCCGGGGGGGCCCCGGGGGAGGGGGCGCCCCGCCGGGGGGCCCCCCCCGGTACATGAGTTTGCGCGCCGAAAAGCCCACAAGCGGGGGGGAAAGAAGTAGATGCA
>JBQDEV010000002.1:0-22852 GCA_052084925.1 Micrococcaceae bacterium | reverse complement strand
CGCCCCGCCGGCCGCCGTCTGGCCCCGGGTGCGTTTTCGCCCCACTCTGTTTCTGCCATTCTGGTAACCCAAACCACCCCCGCCGGGCGCCCGCTGGGGCGGGCCCCCCCCGGCGGTGGAGCCCAGACGTGATCAGTCGTTTCCGCGCAGAATCGCGATCAGGCGGAGGATCTCGATGTAGAGCCAGATCAGGGTGACCGTCAGGCCGAAGGCTGCGGCCCAGGCGTACTTGCGGGGCGTGCCGTTCTTGACGCCCTCATCGACGGCGGTGAAATCGATCACCAGCGAGTAAGCCGCCAGGGCGATGGCCAGCAGGCCGATGGCCACGCCGAGGAAACCGGAGCGCAGGCCGAAGGGCTCATCCAGCACACCGAACATACGCAGTCCCAGGTTCACCAGGGAGAAGAGTCCGTAGCCGATGAGCAGCACCATGAAGATCTTCATGCCCTTGGGAGTGGCACGCACCTTGCCCGACATGAACAGCGCCAGGGTCACGGCGAACACACACAGGGTGCCCAACAGTGCCTGCGTGGCAACGCCCGGCCACTGCGTCTCGAAGATCTGGGACAGGCCACCGAGGAACAGGCCCTGCGCGACGGCGTAGCCGAGGATCAGTGCGGGCGAGGGCTCGCGTTTGAAGGCGTTGACCAGACCCAGGACAAGGCCGACGATCGCACCGCCGAACATGATCATCGGGTTGGCGGTGATCCAGCCGACAGCCGCGCCCGCGATGACCAGCAGCAGGGTGCCGGTGGTGCGGACGATGACGTCGTTGTAGGTCATCCGGCCGGTATCAGCGGCGGTGGCAGCAGGCTCGTTGTACATCTGCTGCAGCTGATCCGCCGACATCGTGGCGCCGCCACGGGGTGTCTCCACGGCGCTGCCGCCGCGCATCTGAGACTGGAAGTTGCTCGAATTGAACACGGGGTTGGCCATGCGCCATCTCCTCTTGGTCGGTGCACGATCGTACTGAGAACCAGTCTACCGGCTCGACGCGCTCACGCGAGCGAGATCACAACCGACTCGTCGAGAGCTTAACTGGCGCGCCTTTCAGCGGTCGCTTCTGATCTACCGACTCGTCACGCACGCACGCCACAGAGGTGCGCTCCCGCTTCACGCCGCATAAATCTCCTGGGCACCGGCGAAAGCTGTGGCCTTGAAGAATGGATTCTCTACGGATCGCTCGACGACAAGGTCGACCTTGCGTTCGACAATCGCCTCAAGTTCCGATTTGAGGTCGAAATAATCATGGAACAAGTTCTCTCGTCCAGGTTCGAAGGAAACGAGGAAATCTATATCGCTCGATGCATAATCGAACTGTTCAGTGAGCACCGAACCGAAAGCTCGGAGGCGTGTCACTCCGAATCGTTCACACGCGCGCCGGATAGCTTCGAGATCCAGAAGCACCGAAAGTTCCATACCTTCATTGTGACAGACAACCATGTCCTCGACGAGTCCGCTAACTCTCCGTATCGGAGCCGATCTCGAGATCAACCTCGCGACTGTTCAGGTCGTAACCACAGCGCCAGCAGGTCCGATGCGACTGGTTTTGGACAGCGCCGTCGTCGAGCATGGCGCCACATTCGGGGCAGACACGCGAGAGCCAGCAGACCGGATCTCCCATGTGGCTGTCCTCCCCCACGACGCGTTGTTGAGTGCCGTTGATGACGATCATGACCGATCGCGCTGTGCGGATCAATCAGCTGGATAAAATGACGCCATGATTCTGCGTCGCGTCGCCCAGTTATTGGTGGGCTTGTTCTTCTATGGCGTGGGTCTGGCGTTGCTGGTTCGCAGCATGCTCGGTGCGGCTCCCTGGGATGTGCTCACGCTCGGACTGAGCAATCATCTGCCGCTGAGCTTTGGCCTGGTCATTATCGTCGTCAGCGTGCTGGTGCTGCTGTGCTGGATCCCCCTGAGGGAGCGGCCAGGGATCGGTACCGTGCTCAATGCGCTGCTCGTCGGCCCGGCGGCGGATCTTGCCCTGCTGGTGATTCCCGAGGTGTCGTCCCTTGGGGTGCGCATTCTGCTGATGCTGGCCGGGGTGGTGACGGTGGGTGCAGCGACCGGGCTCTACATCGGCGCCCGTTTCGGCCCAGGGCCGCGCGACGGGCTGATGACCGGACTGCATCGGGTGACGGGCAAACCGATCTGGGTGGTCCGGACCGGCCTCGAAGTCATCGTCGTCATCATTGGTTGGCTGCTCGGCGGCGTCTTCGGAGTCGGCACCGTGGTGTTCGCTCTGGCCATCGGGCCGTTGTGCCAATTCTTTATCCCGCTTTTCGATGTGAACCCGCAGGCCGCGAAATCACTCGACGCCGCTGAGGCATCGGGCGTCAACGAACGAGGACGATCTCAGTGACCGAGGAGGTGGTGCGGGCACTCGCCGCCGTCGTGCTTCTGCTGGGACTGGCAGTCTTGGTCCTGCATCTGGCCGGCGTCTCGCATCGGTGGGCCACGGCCACGGCCGTGTTGCGCGGCGCCCTGCAACTGGCGGTGATCAGTATCGTCCTCACCGGCGTGATCAGCCACCCTGGTTGGGTGGCGGTGGCACTGGCGGTCATGTTCACCGTGGCAGTGCTGACCAGCACCCGGCGTGTGTCGTGGACTCGCCACCATCTCGCTATCACCGCAGGTTCCATGGGAGCCGGTGTGCTCCTTGCCCTCGGCGTAGTCTTCGGCACCGGTGCCCTCGACTTCACACCGCGATACCTGCTGGCCTTCGGCGGAATCATCATCGGCGGAGCGATGACGGTGACCACACTCGCCGGGCGTCGATTGGCCCAGGCGATCCGCGATCGGTGGGACGAGATCGAAGGGTGGCTTGCCCTGGGAGCCACGCCTCGCCAGGCCACCCGGGAGATCGCGAGGGATGCGATCCGCGAGTCGCTGATTCCCGCCACCGACCAGACCCGAACCACCGGACTCGTCACCCTGCCCGGGGCTTTCGTGGGTGCGATCTTTGGTGGGGTCTCCCCCGTGGAAGCGGGACTCTTCCAAATTGTGGTGCTGGCCGGGATCATCGCGGCCGGTGCAGTGACGGCCACCCTGGTGGTCACGCTGACCGCCCCGCGGCTGCAGCGCGCCGCCGACTAACGCTGACTCCGCGTCAGGTCTCAGCTGTAGCGTCTCAGGTAGTCCTGCAGTACCGCGGCGTGATTGATGCTCTCGTCCTTAGCCCCGTAGAGCAGAGTGACCCGCTCGTTGCCGTGGATCAGCTCGATGAGTTGTGAGATCTCGTCACGGTGAGCCTCGTCATCGAGCTCGTGCTCATAGCGCTCGGCAAACTCCTTGAACCGATCGGGATCGTGATCCCACCAGGTGCGCAGATCGGGACTCGGCGCCACCTGTTTGAACCACTCATCAAGGCGGGCCTTCTCTTTGCTCACACCTCGGGGCCAGAGCCGGTCGACCAGGATGCGCACACCGTCGGCATCGTCCTGGTCGTCGTAGATTCTCTTGATCACGATCTTGGGAGTGCTCATACCCGCAGGCTACGCCCAGTCTCTGCCACACCGAAACGACTCAAGAACGTCACAAGATCAGGCGCAACGCTCGCGCACTGCTGATAAATGGTGCCCCCGGTGGGACTCGAACCCACAACACGGCGATTTTAAGTCGCCTGCCTCTGCCAATTGGGCTACGGGGGCGGGAACGCCACCGGTCCGGCACCCGCGACGGATGCCGGACCGGGGCGATCAGCCTTACTTGCTGGTGAGCTGCTTCGACTCGTTGGTGAAGCGGCCCAGCGCCGGCTTGCCGCCGGCGGCCTCCAGGAAGGCGTTATGCGGGGTGTCCAGGTTCTTCACCTGGGTGGTGTCCACGCCCCAGATGAGCTCCTGGATCCAACCGGAGACCACGCGGGACTTCCGCTCGAGCATCGGCAGTGCCATGGCGTGGTAGCCGCGGTGTGCCAGCCAGGCGGGGATGCCCTTGAGCTGCACGCCCAGCGGGTTGCCCACACCCTTGCCGAGGCCCATGCCGGCCACGGTGCCCAGCGACTTGTGGTAGTACTCCTCGACGGCGCCCTCGCCGAAGCGCACGGCCAGCAGGTTGGCCACGAGCTGCTTGGCCTGACGACCGGCGTGCTGAGCGTTGGGGACGCACATGCCGCCGGGGCCGTCACCGGTCAGGTCGGGCACAGCGCAAACGTCGCCACAGCCCCAGGCACCCTCGAGGACGCCGCCATCGCCATCGGCGATCTGCAGGGTCGGGGTGACCTCGATACGGCCGCGCGGCTCAACCGGGAAGTCGGTCTGCTTGGCCAGGCCGGAGGCGGCCACACCAGCGGTCCACACCAGGGTGTCCGCGAAGAAGGTGCCGGCTTCGGACTTGTCGGTCATGTTGATGAGCTTCAGCTCGTTGTCCACGGCGGAGCTCAGGGAGGTGTTCAGCAGCACCTCGATGCCGCGGGACTCCAGGTGAGCCACGACCTCGATGGCCTGCTCGGCGCTGACCTCGGGCATGATCCGGCCCATGGCCTCGACCAGCACGATTCGGGCATCGGACTGGGCCAGCCGGGTGTTCTTGGAGATGGCGTTGCGGACCAGGTCCTCCATCTCGGCGATGGTCTCGACACCGGCGAAGCCGCCGCCGACGACGACGAAGGTCAGGGCGCGGGCGCGCTCGGCCGGATCGGTCATCAGGGCCGCGGTCTCGATGCGCTCCAGGATCTGGTTGCGCAGGGCAAGAGCCTCTTCGATGGTCTTCAGGCCGATGCCGGCCTCGGCGAGGCCCTCGATCGGGAAGGTGCGGGTGTTCGCACCGGCGGTCATCACGACGTCCTGGTACGGAATCTCGAACTCTGCGCCGTCCTCGCCCTCAATGGTGGCGGTGCGGTTCTCGTGCGAGACGCCGGTGACCTTGCCCTGCACGACCTCGGCGTGCTTGAGGTGGGTGCGCAGATCGACCACGGCGTGACGGGCCTCGATGTGACCACCGACCACCTCCGGCAGGAAGGGCTGGTAGGTCATGTAGGGACGCGGGTCGACGACGGTGACGACGCCGCCACGGTCCTTGACGAGCTTCTGGAGTTTGCGTGCCACGGTCAGGCCGGCGTAGCCGCCGCCGACGACGAGCACGCGCGGTTTGGGAGACAAGTGCGGAGTGTTAGCCATGAGTCCCATCGTAGGCGCTCAGCGCGGGCTTGTGAATTTTTTCACGAAGTCACGAAGTTGACCGGCGCGACCGCACCAAAAGCGCCACCGCGGTGAGCACCAGCAACAGGGTGAGCCCACCGGCGATGAAGAGGACAGCGGGCTGGATTCCGGCCCGCGGGTCCGTGACCTCCGAGGCCACTGGCAGCTCGGTCGGCACCGAGGCCTCCGGGCTGGTCGTTGGCGGCTGGGCGGAGCTGGACGTCTCTGGCGGTTCGACCTCGGCGCGGCGGTGGACCCGGATCCATTCGGAAATGGAGTCCATGGGGTTGCGGTCCACGGTGGCCACATCGGCATTAACCGCTGCGGCGGCGTCAATGATGCCGTGCCCGTAGACCGGGTCGGTGCCGGCCTCGCCGGCGTCGTGCGCGGTGTCGAGGATCCGGTGAATGACCTGGTGGGCGGGCATGTCCGGGTGGGCCGAGCGGATCAGCGCGGCGAGCCCGGCCACAATGGGGGCCGCCCCGGAGGTGCCGGCCCAGCGCCGGTAGCCGCCCTCGGGTAGGGCGCCGACGAGCGGGTCCGCGGGCGCGGCCACCCCGATGGTGATGCCCTCGGTGGAGGAGTCCCAGCTGGCGGCGCCGTTCTGGTCCAGCCCTGCCACGGTGAGCACACCGGGAATGGTGGCCGGTGCGCCCACAGTCATGGTGCCGGAGCCGCGGTTTCCAGCGGCTGCGACGACGACAACGTCGTTCTCCTCGGCATAGAGGAAGGCTTCGTCCCAGCTCAGCGGCCAGTCCTGAGCGGAGGAAGACAGCGAGATGTTGATGACGTCGGCGCCGTGATCAACAGCCCACTTCACGGCCTGCGGAATCTGCTCCTCAGGGGTGGGGGCAGCGGGATCGTCGCCCAAGTAGACGGAGACGGAGAGCAGCTGGGCCGCCGGGGCGACACCGCGGATGCCGTCGTCGCCGGGGCCGGGGTCAGGCACATCCCGCGGGGTGGGTGTCGGCGAGGGCTCGTCGTCGGCGTCGTCCTCTTCGTCGCTGTCCGCGTCTTCCTCGTCGGCGGCTTCCGCTTCGGCCTCAGCTTCGGCGAGTTCCTCGTTGAATTCTTCGGCCTCGGCGATCTCCTCGAGGTTGTTGCCGTGACCGGCGATCAGCGAGGCCACCATGGTGCCGTGATCGGGGTCGACACCCAGTGGCTGGGTACCGTCGGAGGAGCCCAGGGTGGAGACGTCGGTGCCGCCGGCGAACTGGTCGGTGAGATCCGGGTGGGAGGCGTCGATGCCGGTGTCGATCACCGCGACGGTCACCCCCTCGCCCTCGGTCTTTTCCCAGGCCTCGGTGAAGCCGTAGTCCTCCAGCCAGTACTGCTCGTCGCGCCACTGATCCGCCTGAGCGGGGGCGGCGAGACCGCCGGCGAGGAACAGGGCCGCCGTGGCAACGGCACCGGCGCGCAGGACCGTGTTCCGGGTCGGGGCGAGACTCATGATCGTTCTCCCAGCAGGCTCAGGGCGATGCCGTCGAGAATGTCGTGCTCGGAGGTGACGGCCACGCCGATGCGGCCCTCGGTTTCCTGGTGCAGGCGGTTCAGGATGCGGGTCCAGATCAGTGACCCGGCGCCGATGACGTCCACGCGTCCGGGATGCATGAAGGGCAGCTCCGCGCGCTGCTCCCGTGTGGAGGTGAGCAGGGTGCCGGCCGCGGCGTCGAGGGTGGGCAGGTCGACCACTGCCCCGTGCAGGGCGTCGGGGTCGTAGGTGTCCAGTCCGAGGGCAGCAGCGGTCACGGTGGTGACGGTACCGGCCACGCCCACGACGGCGTCGACGCTGCTCAGATCCAGGTGGCCAGCGACCTTATCGAGCACGGCGTCGACGTCGTTGTGTGCCTGCTCGATCTCGGCCACGCTCGGCGGGTCGGAGTGCAGGTGGCGCTCGGTGAAGCGCACGCACCCCATGTCCTGGGAGAGGGCGTCGATGACCGTGGACTGGCCGATCTCGGTGAGGCTCAGAGCGCCGAGCACGAATTCGGTGGACCCGCCGCCGAGATCAACGACGAGCACGCGGAGTTCCTCCTGGTCGCGACCGAGTCGGCGGCGCAGCTCCACGGGCAGCGCCCCGGCGGCACCGGCGAAGCTCAGTCCGGCCTCTTCGAGTCCGTCCACCACGTCGGGGACGATACCGAGGCGGGAGCGGATCCCCTCCACGAACGCCTCGCGGTTGCGGACATCGCGGGAAGCCGACGTTGCTACGAAACGCACGCGCTGCTTGGTGAGCTCCTCGGTGCCCAACAGGCGGCGGATCACCACGGCGTAATCGTCAACGGCTCCGAAGGTGCGCTCGAGGGCGGCCTCGGAGAAGCTACCGGTGGAGTCCACGCCTTCGCCCAGGCGCACTACCCGCATCTCCCGGTGCAGCTGCTGGAGTCCGGAACCATCGGGGGCTGGGCGAGCAATGAGCAGGCGGATGGAGTTGGTACCGCAATCGATGGCGGCGACTTCATCTCCGGTGGGTACGTGCTCGTCAGTCATCGGTGCCCTCCGGGCGCTGTACAGGGTTGCTGATTCCTTGGGCCTCCAGCCGGCGCACGTGCCGGGAGAGGTCGCGGGTGGGCACCTCTGCGCCTGTGTCCCAGGCACCGGCACACCGGCAGACGCGCGGGGAGAACTCATCCTCGATCAGCGCCAGGGCTTCATCTCCGAGGCGGTTCGCCCCGGGACCGGCGGCCAGCGCGTGGCCCACCAGCACGTGCAGGCACTTCACGCGCTCGGGCATCCCGCCCGCCGAGATCCCGTCGATCTCCGGCACGGGGCCGGTACCGGCCCGCTCGCCGACCTCGCGCCGCGCCTGAAGGTACGCCTCGTGGGCCGCGCGGTGCTCTCGTGCCAGCTCCTCGTCCTCAGAGAGCCGGTCGGTGAACTCGGCCATGACTCCGGCGGCCTCCAGCCGCGAGACGGCGGCGGTGGCCGTGGGGTGAGTGAGGTAGAACGTGGTGGGGAACGGGATGCCGTTCGACAGTCGCGGCGCGGTGGTGGCCACCAGAGGGTTCCCGCACACACAGCGCGCGCCGATCTCGACGACGTCGCGCACGGGACGTCCCAGCTGCAGCGAGAGGGTGTCCAGGTCGGTCTGGGTGGGGATACGTTCGGTGGTGCTCACGGAAGAACACTCTATCGGTGTGCGGAGACGATCAGCGATTCCCAGAGGTCGTGCGCCCAGGCCGGCTCTTCGGGTTCGGCCGCGACCTCGACGATCTCATCGTTCTGCTCCGCCTCGGTCTGTCCGCCGACGACCATGTACTTCTTCTCCCCCGGCATCACCATGTTGAACCGCTCGCGCGCCTGCTGCTGCACGTAGGCGGAGTCTTCCCAGCGCTCCAGCTGGCGGGTCAGCTCGCGCTGGCGCTCGGATTGGGATTCGAGGTCGGCGCGGATCTCGCTGATCTCGGACTGCTGGGTGAGGAAGACCCGCAGGGTCGGCGCCACAACGATGGCGGAGATGAACAGCACGAGCACGAGCACGACGGCGTGGCCGGAGAAGCTGCGCGCCGGCTTCACTTCGCGGGGGGCACTCGACCGAGTCTTCTTTCCGGCCGGTCCTGCGGTGCCCGGCTGTCCCGTCTTGCCCGCATTCCGTGCGGACGCAGTGCCGCGCTGGCGAGACGGGGTGCTGGCTGCGGTGGCCCGAGCCCGGTGGAGCACCTGATGGCGCTCGTGGGCCCGCCTCGCCGCCACCCGGTCGGCGGTGGAGTTCCAGGCCTCAGAGGCTCGCTTCGATGTCCCGCTGGCCACCCGGCCGAGGCGCTCGCTGACGTGGGACTTTCCGCTCTTGTTCCCGGTCGGTGTGCCTGCGGCGGACTCCCCCTCCGGGCGAGCAGCGGTCTCGGTGCGGGGTGTGGTCGCCTCCTCGCGCGGCGCGGCGGACTCAGGCTGCTCGGCGGCTGGCTGGGAGCGCTCGGCGGATCGGGGGACGCGGGGTCGACGTGGTGGCATGGCACCTCCTCACCGGGGAAGGAGCATCCGTCGTCGAGAGCGGATGCCTGAGGGGACACTGTGGTCTCCAGGGTAGCGAGGCCCGGTGGCATCTGAAGCTCACCGCGCCGTCGTGTCTCGAACTCGCAGGAACCCGGCCCGGATGCACCACGGGTGCCGGACGATGTCGCGTCCGGCACCCGTGTGCGCACCTGGTCCAGGTCATCCTGGGTGGTGATTCAGCTGGTGAAGCGCGGGAAGGCCGAGCGGCCGGCGTAGACGGCGGCGTCGGCGAGCTCCTCCTCGATGCGCAGCAGCTGGTTGTACTTGGCCACCCGGTCCGAGCGGGCCGGAGCGCCGGTCTTGATCTGACCCGCGTTGGTAGCGACGGACAGGTCGGCGATGAAGGTGTCCTCGGTCTCCCCGGAGCGGTGGGAGATCATGCAGTGGAACATGTGGCGCTGGGCCAGCGAGATCGAGTCGAAGGTCTCGGTCAGCGAGCCGATCTGGTTGACCTTCACCAGCAACGCGTTGCCGGAGGCCTCGTCGATGCCGCGCTGCAGGCGCTCACGGTTGGTGACGAACAGGTCGTCGCCCACCAGCTGCACCTTGTCGCCCAGGGCGGCGGTGAGCTGGGCCCAGCCCTCCCAGTCATTCTCGTCCAGCGGGTCCTCGATGGAGACCAGCGGGTAGTTCTCCACCAGTTCGGCGTAGTAGGCGATCATGTCCGCGGCGGTCCGCTTCTGGCCTTCGAAGGTGTACTTGCCCTTCTCGCAGAATTCGGAAGAGGCGACGTCGAGGGCCAGGGCCACGTCCTTGCCCGGGGTGTATCCGGCCTTCTTGATGGCGGTGGTGATCAGGTCCAGCGCGTCGCGGTTCGACGGCAGCGAGGGCGCGAAACCGCCCTCATCGCCGAGCCCGGTGCCGAGCTGCTTCTCCTGCAGCACCTTCTTCAGAGTGTGGTAGATCTCCGCACCCCAGCGCAGCGCCTCGGAGAATGAGGACGCGCCGATCGGGGCGATCATGAATTCCTGGATGTCCACGTTGGAATCCGCGTGGGCGCCGCCGTTGAGGATGTTCATCATCGGCACGGGCAGCACGTGAGCGTTCGGTCCGCCCAGGTACTTGAACAGCAGCAGGTCGGAGGCGGCAGCGGCGGCATTGGCCACGGCCAACGACACACCGAGGATGGCGTTGGCGCCGAGCTTGCCCTTGTTCTCCGAGCCGTCGAGGTCCAGCATCAGCTGGTCGATCTCGCGCTGGTCGGTGGCGTCTACCCCGAAGAGCTCGTCGGCGATCTCGTCGTTCACAGACTGCACGGCCTTCAGCACACCCTTGCCCAGGTAGCGCTTCTTGTCGCCGTCGCGGCGCTCGACCGCCTCGAACTCGCCGGTGGAGGCACCGGAGGGCACGGCGGCACGGCCCACGGAGCCGTCAGCCAGCAACACCTCGACCTCGACGGTCGGGTTACCGCGGGAATCCAGGATCTCTCGGCCGATGATCGCTTCGATCAC
Organism: Micrococcaceae bacterium; assembly: GCA_052084925.1. GTDB lineage: Bacteria > Actinomycetota > Actinomycetes > Actinomycetales > Micrococcaceae > CmP2. The sequence goes on along the minus strand of JBQDEV010000002.1, from coordinate 12,270 downwards.
TGGGGGGAATGACATGATTCAGTCTCCTTGAGGGACGACGACGTGGAAGAGGCGGAGCACGCCTCGGTGAACAGCTTACCGAGTCCAACGGTGTACGACGTAGCGTGAAAGCACGCCCCCGCCGACAAGGCCACCCATCAGCCGCCCTCGCGCCGGTCTCGCAGGTGAGTGCGCAGGGCACGCTCCGGGTCGAGACCGCGAGCGCGGGCTGCCTGGACGAGAACGAACAGGTCGTGCCCCAGTTGTGTTTCGTCCGTGAGCTCCAGGGTGAGCGGACCGGTCGGTGCCGCGGGAAGCGGATTCACCGGTTGCCGCCCGGCCCGATCGACCGCTTTGCCCGCAGCCGCGAGCGCGGGCAGCCCGGCGGGCAGGGTGAACACCGACTCGCGTGCTGCAGGTTCGTCCGGCTGTGCTGGCTGGGCTGCCCGTTCGGACTGTTTGATCCGCTCCCAGTTCTTCTCGACGTCGTCAATGCTCGCCTGCCCCAGTGAGGCGGCGTCGAGCAGTTCTCCGTCGGGGGTGAAAACGTGGGGGTTGCGGCGGATCATCTTCTCGGTGATCGCCTCGGCCACGGTGTCGAGGGTGAAGCCGCCCGCCTCGGTGGCGACGTGCTCCTCCGCGATGGCGGAGTGCAGCACCACCTGGAACAGCACGTCACCGAACTCCTTGCGGAGCTGGTCATAGGTCTCCCGTTTGTGGCCCGGTGCCGTGCCCGCGGCGGGCAGCGCCTCGATGGCGTCCACCGTCTCGTGGGCTTCCTCGATGAGGTACTCGGCGAGCTGGGCGTGGGTGAGCTCCCGGGTCCAGGGACACCACCGCCGCAGCGCCCGGGTGACCCACATCAGCCGGTCCACGGCGCCGGGCGTCTGGCTCATTCGTCGTCGAGCTCGATCTCGACCAGGCGCAGCCCGGTGGATCCGGGCTGGGTGGTCTCGGCCTCGGCCACCGAGGACCAGGTGTCCAGCAGGTACTCGAGCAGCTCGTAGCGGGCGTCATGATCGAGGAACGCCGCCTTGGCGGCGTTGATCTGGAACTGCAGCAGGTCGGCCAGGGAGTAATCGTAGGTCTCGGCCAGCAGGTAGAGCTCGTCGGTGAGCGAGACCCCGGAGACCAGCCGGTTATCCGGGTTCACGGTGACGCTGAATCCGAGCTGGACCAGCATGTCGATGGGGTGCTGGGCCAGCAGCGGGGCGGAGTCGTCTTCCGGTCCGGGCACGGCACCGGTCTGCAGGTTCGACGACGGGCAGATCTCCAACGGGATCTCCCGGTCCAGCACCCAGTTCGCGAGGTGGCCCAAGTCGACGACGAGATCGGTACCCGACTCCCCTGCCGCGTCGGTGACGGTGAGGTCATCGGCAATGCGCACCCCGTGGCCCAGGCGCAGGGCGCGCCCATTCACCAGGGCGTCGCGGATGGAGTCCAGGCCCTCGGATTCCCCGGCGTGCACGGTCACTGGGAAGTTCTGTTCGGCCAGCCAGGTGAAGGCCTCGGTGAAGCGCGACGGCGGGAATCCGGATTCCGGGCCGGCGATGTCGAAGCCGACGACGCCGCGGTCGCGGTGGCGCACGGCTAGTTCGGCGATCTCCTGGGAACGGTCGTTCTGTCGCATGGCGGTGACGAGCTGACCCACCTGGATGCGGCGGCCACGTTCAGCAGCTTCCTCGACCCCGGCGTCAAGACCGGCCTGGACCGCCTCCACGGCCTCGTCCAGGCTGAGCCCGGCCTCGGTGTGCTGTTCGGGTGCCCAGCGGATCTCGGCGTAGACGACGCCGTCTTCCACCAGGTCCTCCACGAATTCGCGGGCGATGCGGGTCAGCGCCGGTGCGGTCTGCATGACGGCGGTGGTGTGGGCGAAGGTCTCGAGGTACTGCTCCAGCGTGCCGGCGTTGGCGGCCTCGGCGAACCATTCGGCCAGGGATTCGGTGGTGGGATCCACGGGCAGTTCGTGGCCGATCTCGGCCGCAAGTTCAGCTACCGTGTCGGGGCGCAGTCCCCCGTCCAGGTGATCGTGCAGGCTGACCTTGGGCAGGGCAGCTAGGTCCAGTTCCAGGGGGGTGGGGGGTTCGGGGGCGAGCGCGGTTTCAGTGCTGTTCTGAGTCACCCTTGGAGTCTACGGGAGCGGGCTCCTCGCGGGCCACGGCTCGGGCCAGCACGCGCTTGATGAGGAAGTCCAGGGCGAAGCCGATGAGCACGGCAATCACCAGGGCCAGGGCGATCTGCAGTAGCGTGTTCTCGAACCAGCCGGCGGTGAAGCGGCCGATGAGGATGGAGTATCCGGCCCAGATCGCCGCGGAGAGCACATCGAGCAGGGTGAAGCGCCACCAGGCGTACCGGGTGGCGCCGGCGGTGAAGTTCACCGCGACCCGGCCGCCGGGAATGTGACGTGCCGTCGTAATGACCAGGGCCCCGCGGGTGGCCAGCGACTTCCGGGCCGCCCCCACGGCACGGCGCACCGAGCGGGTGCGCATCCAGCGGAAACGGCTCACGCCGACGCTGCGCCCGATCCAGTAGGCCACCTGGTCGCCGCAGACCGCGCCCACCCAGCCGAGCAGGAACAGCACCCCCAGATCGACGTCGACATGCCCGGCGGACAGCGACGCCAGGGCCACGATGATCGATTCGGAGGGCACCACCGGGAAGAACCCGTCGATGAGGCAGAGCAGGAAGACGGCCCAAGGCATCCACCAGGCGGTGGCCGCGGCGAGCACGGCGTCTTCGATGAACTGGAACACGGCGTCAGTTTATCGTTTGGATCCGGGGCGGCGCGCTCAGAGCGCAGCGAGGATCAGGGGTCGGGGTTCGTGGGTCGCACCCTCGGTCACGGTGACGGCGTCGGCGAGAGCCTCTTCAGCGCGCTCGATCCGCTCGCCAGTGTCGGTGCACAGGGTGAACAGCGGGTCCCCGGCGCGCACGCGGTCCCCGGGCTTGGCGTGCAGGCGCACCCCGGCGGCAGCCTGCACCGGATCCTCCTTCCGGGCGCGGCCGGCTCCCAGCCGCCAGGCGGCCACGCCGACGGCGAGGGCGTCGAGCCGGGTGAGGGTGCCAGCGCTCTCGGCACGCACGGTGTGTGCGTGCTGTGGTCGGGGCAGGGCGGCGTTCGGGTCACCGCCCTGGGAGCGCACCATCTTCCGCCACACGTCCATCGCGGTGCCGTCGTGCAGCGCCTGCGCCGGATCCGCGTCGGGGCGTCCGGCGGCGTCGAGCATGCGCCGGGCCAGGGCCACGGTGAGTTCGACGACGTCGTCGGGACCGCCCCCGGCCAGCACCTCCACCGATTCCTCGACCTCCATGGCGTTGCCCACGGTGCGCCCCAGCGGGGTGGACATGTCCGTGATCAGCGCCGAGGTTGCCACCCCGGCGTCGGTGCCCAGGCGCACCATCGTCTCGGCGAGCGTCCGGGCGTCGTCCTCGGTCTTCATGAAGGCGCCGCTGCCGCATTTGACGTCCAGGACCAGGGAATCGGTGCCCTCGGCGATCTTCTTCGACATGATCGACGAGGCGATCAGCGGGATGGACTCGACGGTCCCGGTGACATCGCGCAGCGCGTAAAGCCGTTTGTCGGCCGGCGCCAGTTCGGCCCCGGGGGCGCAAATCACGGCACCGACCTCGCGCAGCTGGCGTAGCATCGCCTCGGTGCTCAGCTCCACCCGGAATCCCGGAATGGATTCGAGCTTATCCAGGGTGCCGCCGGTGTGGCCTAGTCCGCGCCCGGAGAGCTGCGGTACCGCCACCCCGAAGGACGCAACGACTGCAGCCAGCGGCAGGGTGATCTTGTCGCCGACCCCGCCAGTGGAGTGCTTGTCGGCGGTGGGCGCGCCGACCCCGGAGAAATCCATGCGGTCGCCCGAGGCGATCATGGCCTGGGTCCAGGCAGCCAGTTCCTGCCGGTTCAGCCCGCGGAACACGATGGCCATCGCCAGCGCCGACATCTGCTCCTCGGCCACGGCACCGCGCAGGTAGGCGTCGAAGAGCCAGTCGATGCGCTCGGCAGGCAGTTCCCCGCCGTCGCGTTTGGCGGTGATCAGCTCGACGGCGTCGAAGGGCTCGGGTCCGCTCATGGGGCGGGGCTCCTCTCGGGGGTGAGGTTCTGCGGTCCGAAGGCCTGCGGCAGCAGCGCCTCGATGCTCAGCGGCCCGTCCTCGGTGAGCACCAGCAGCGGGGCGGCGGGCGGGCGGAATTCGAAGAGCAGCTGGCGGCACCGCCCGCAGGGGGTAATCAGGTTGCGGTCGGCGTCGAGGCAGACCACGGCGCGCAGGAATGGGCGGTCACCGGGCTGACGGCGTGACTCGGCGGCCAGGCTGGACACCAGCGAGCACTCGGCGCACAGGGTGAGTCCGTAGGAGGCGTTCTCCACGTTGACGCCGGTGAGTACTCCCCCAGTGTCGCTGATCCCGGCGGCGGCCACCGGGTAACCGGAGTACGGGGCGTAGGCGCGTTCCAGCAGATCTCCCGCAGCGGCCCGCAGCGCCTCCCAGTCGGGCTCCGACCCCGACTGCTCCAACGGCTCCGGTTGCTCTGGCTGCTGGGGCATCACTGCACTCCGGCCAGCGCTCGCAGCGCGGCGGCGGTGAAGATGCGCATGCCCACCCCGATGGCGCGTTCGTCGGGGACGTAATCGCCCTGATGCAGGTCGTAGATCCGGCCGCCGGGGGTCCGGGTGCCCAGCCGCAGCATCGACCCGGGGACCTGTTGGGTCATCCAGGCGAAGTCCTCTCCACCCATCGACTGCGGGGTGAGGGTGATGGCGCGGGAACCGACCTCGAAGCGGGTGGCGTCCTCGATCAGATCCGTTTCCGCTTCGGTGTTCACCACCGGGGGCACCCCCCGCACGTGATCCAGCTCCACCTCCACCCCGTAGGGGGCGGCCACTTGTTTGACGACGTCGTCGAGCATCCGCCCGGCGGTCTCCCAGGCCTCGGCGTCCAGGCACCGCAGGGTGCCCGCCAGGTATCCGGTGTTCGGGATCGCGTTGGGGGCGTGGCCGGCGTTGATCTCGCCCCACACCACCTGAGCAGCCGAGCGCACATCGATCAGTCGGCCCAGCACCGCCGGCACCTGTGCGGCGATCTGGGCCAGGGCGTACACCAGGTCCTCGGTGAGCTGCGGGCGGGAGGTGTGCCCGCCGCGCCCGTGCAGGCGGATCCGGATGGTGTCGGCGGCGGAGGTGATGGCTCCGATGCGCGTACCGATGGTGCCCACGTCGAAGCGGGGCTCGCAGTGGGCGGCCAGGATCCGCGGCACCCCGTCCAGGACACCCTGCTTGATCACCGAGAGCGACCCGCCGGGCAGCTGCTCCTCGGCCGGCTGGAAGATGATGCGCACCCGACCGGCCAGGCTCACCCGACTCACATCCACCCCGGCGTCGGAGGCGGTCCCGATGATGAGCCGGTGCAGTGCCATCGCGGTGCCGAGCATCACCGCGGTGTGCACGTCATGACCGCAGGCGTGCGCCACACCCGGGTTCACGGAGGCGTAGTCCAGCCCGGTGAGTTCCTGCAGCGGCAGCGCATCGATGTCGGCGCGCAGGGCCAGCACGATGGGACCGGAGCCGATGTCGACCACCACTCCAGTGTCGTCGAGCTTCTCCGGCTGCAGCCCCGCGGCCCGCAGCACGGTGAGGATGCGCTCGGTGGTGCGGTGCTCGCGGTAGGACAGTTCCGGGTGCTGGTGGATGTCGCGCCGGACGGCGATGACGTCATCCGCGAGCTGCTCGATCAGCGGGGTCACCCGCGGCAACCCGGGGTCGTCCAGGACCGGACGCGGTGCGGTCGAGGGGTCGGTGTCGATGTCCATTCCCTTACTTTAGCGAGTGTGTGCTGCGTCCTGGCTCACATGTACTTCGGCGGCGAGACGCGTCGTCACAGCACGTCGTTGTCGCCGTGAGCCTTGAGCGATTCGACCGCTTTCTTCACGGATTGGGCGTGCTCGGTGGTGGTCACCAGTAGCGCGTCCCCGGTGTCGACCACCACCACGTTCTCCACCCCGATCAGCGCGATCACCCGCGAGGTATCGGTGACGACGACGCCGGAGGCCTGGTCGGAGTACACCCGCGGTGTCTCCCCGATCACGGTGATCCCGGAGCTGTCGGTGGCCGGGTTGAGCCGGGCGATGGCGGCGAAGTCGCCCACATCGTCCCAGGTGAAGTCCCCGGGAATCACGGCCACATCGCCAGCATCTGCGGCGGGCTCGGCCACCGCGTAGTCGATGGCGGTCTTCGGCAGCCCGGGCCAGACCCGGGTCATCACTTCATCGCGCTGCTCGGTGTCCCAGGCTTCGGCGATCTCGGTGACCCCGGCGAACAGCTCGGGCTCGGTGGCTTCCAGGTGCTTGAGCATCAGGGCGACGGGGGCGACGAACATGCCCGCGTTCCACAAATACTCTCCGCTGGCCACATAGGTGCGGGCCCGGTCCTCATCGGGCTTCTCCACGAAGGAGTCGACCTCATGCGCGCTCGGCGCGCCCTCGACAATTAGGGACTGCCCCTGGTGGATGTACCCGAAACCGGTGGCCGGGTAGCTGGGCTTGATGCCGATCGTCACGATCTTGCCCTCGGCCCCGCTGGCCGCGGTGGCCACCGCCTCGCGCACGGCCTGCTGGAAAACGGGGACCGGGCCGATCACCTGGTCGGCGGCGAAGGATCCCATGATGGTCTCCGGGTCGCGGTGATGCAGAATCGCCGCGGCCAAGCCAATGGCCGCAGCTGAGTCCTTCGGTTCCGGCTCCAGCACCAGATCGGAACCGTCCAGATCCGGCAGCTGTTCCTGGACGGCTTCGCGGTGCGCCTGACCGGTGACCACCATCACACGAGAACCAGCCAGATCCTCGAGCCGGTCGAAGGTGGAACGGATCAACGTCTGGCCCGATCCGGTGAGGTCGTGCAGGAATTTCGGGGCCGCTGCCCGAGAGAGGGGCCAGAGCCGTGTTCCCACTCCCCCGGCGGGAATCACCGCATAGAACCGGTCGAGTCCCGGGGTGGTGGAATAAGGTGCATCTGACGTGTCGAATGGCTCTGATCTGTTCACGTCCACCAGCTTAGGCGAGCACCCCGAAGCATTCGGGTCAACACAATGTCGTAATTTCCGCAAGACCCCTACGAGGGACTACTCTTGAGCAGAAGGAGTGCAATTCGCACCGGCGTTCCTCTTGCAGATTCTCCACCTGTCTGCAGACGCCATTGCATCCTTTTTTGGGGAGGTACAAAAGTGTCAACTGCGACAACCGCGCAGTCCCCCGCCTCGACGTCGAAGTCAGGCCGCGGGACACTTTATCGCGGCAAACAGGGAATGTGGTCCTGGGTGGGCCACCGCATCACCGGCGTGGTGATCTTCCTGTTCTTATTGGTCCACGTTCTCGATACCGCATTGGTGCGCGTGTCGCCGGAAGCCTATGACGCTGTCATCGGCACCTACAAGAACCCGTTGATGGCCGTCGGCGAGGTGGGGCTCGTGGGCGCGATCATCTTCCACGCGTTCAATGGCCTGCGCATCATCCTGGTCGATTTCTGGAAGGGCGGGACCAAGCACCACAAGGGTCTGCTCTGGGGAGTGCTGGTCCTGTGGATCATCGTCTTCGCCGGATTCACTGTTCGCCACCTGATGCTTGCTTTCGGAGGTCACTGAGCCATGAGCGCAACTGCAGAAGCAACCAACATCGCAGCACCCCGCTCGGGTCGGATCGACCCGAAGTACACGCGCGACAAGGGCAAGAACGGCAACTTCGAGATGCTGGCTTGGCTGTTCATGCGCCTGTCTGGCGTGCTGCTCGTCGTGCTGATCTTCGTGCACCTCTTCTCCAACCTGATGGTCGGAGAGGGCATCAACGGCATCGACTTCGGTCTCGTCGCCGGCAAGTGGGCCTCGCCCATCTGGCAGATCTGGGATCTGGCCATGCTGTGGCTGGCAATGTTGCACGGCACCAACGGCGTGCGCACCATCATCGATGACTACACCGAGTCGGACAAGGTCCGTTTCTGGCTGAAGATCGTCCTCTACGCCGCATCCACCGCCATCATCGTGCTGGGCACCCTGGTGATCTTCACCTTCGAGCCGTGCATGGTCGACTCCTCCGGTCAGCTCCTTGATCGCAGCCCGTCGTTCTGCTTCGACCAGGCAGCTTTCAACTAAGCGAACCGACCGAGACCATAGACCCGAACCGACGCACCTGCGCTTCGAGTAACCGATACGTCATCACATCGGCCAGCTCGCACCACTGAAGCACAGGACGTCAGAAAGAAAGAATCGCACCAGATGCAAGTACACAAGTACGATGTCGTGATCATCGGGGCCGGTGGCGCCGGTATGCGCGCAGCCATCGAAGCGGGCCAGCGCGCTCGCACCGCCGTGCTCACCAAGCTCTACCCGACCCGCTCACACACCGGAGCCGCTCAGGGCGGCATGTGCGCCGCCCTGGCCAATGTCGAAGATGACAACTGGGAGTGGCACACGTTCGACACCGTCAAGGGCGGTGACTACCTCGTCGATCAGGACGCAGCCGAAGTCATGGCCAAGGAAGCCATTGACGCCGTGCTCGACCTCGAGAAGATGGGCCTGCCGTTCAACCGCACGCCCGAGGGCAAGATCGACCAGCGTCGCTTCGGCGGGCACACCCGCGATCACGGCAAGGCTCCGGTTCGCCGCGCCTGCTACGCCGCTGACCGCACCGGTCACATGATCCTGCAGACCCTCTACCAGAACTGCGTGAAGCACAACGTCGAGTTCTACAACGAGTTCTACGCCCTCGACCTGCTGATGGTCGACGAAGAGGCCACTCGCGAAGACGGCACCACCTACACGCAGAAGCGCGTGGCAGGTGTCGTCTCCTACGAGTTGGCCACCGGCGAGATCCACATCTTCCAGGCCAAGTCGGTCGTGTTCGCGACCGGCGGCGCCGGCAAGGTGTACAAGACCACCTCCAACGCCCATACGCTCACCGGTGACGGCATGGCCATCGCCTACCGTGCGGGACTTCCACTGGAGGACATGGAGTTCGTCCAGTTCCACCCCACCGGCCTGGCCGGCCTGGGCATCCTGCTCTCCGAGGCGGCCCGTGGCGAGGGCGGCATCCTGCGCAACTCCGAGGGCGAGCGCTTCATGGAGCGCTACGCCCCGACCATCAAGGACTTGGCACCGCGTGACATTGTGGCCCGGTCCATGGCCGAGGAAGTCCGTCAGGGCCGCGGCTGCGGTCCGAACAAGGACTACGTGCTGCTCGACCTCACCCACCTGGAGCCGGCTCACATCGATGCCAAGCTTCCGGATATCACCGAGTTTGCCCGCACCTACCTGGGTGTGGAGCCGTACACGGAGCCGGTGCCGGTCTTCCCGACCTGCCACTACTTCATGGGCGGTATCCCCACGAACATCAAGGGCGAGGTCCTCCAGGACAACGACACGGTCGTTCCCGGCCTCTACGCCGCCGGCGAAGTGGCCTGCGTGTCCGTGCACGGCTCCAACCGCCTCGGCACCAACTCGCTGCTGGACATCAACGTGTTCGGCCGTCGTGCCGGCATCTACTCGGCCGAATACGCCAAGGATGCCGACTACGTGGAGCTGCCCGACAACGGTGAGGACTTCATCGTCGCCGAGATCGAGAACCTTCGCGATGCCAGCGGCAACGAGAAGATCGCCGACCTGCGGGCCCGCCTGCAGGAAGTCATGGACGCCGATATGCAGGTGTTCCGCACCGAGGAGTCCATCCGCCGCGCGCTCGAGGAGATCGAGTCACTGCGCGAGCGGTACAAGAACGTCGCCGTCCAGGACAAGGGCAAGCGCTTCAACCTCGACCTGCTCGAGGGCCTGGAGCTGGGCTACCTGCTCGACATCGCCGAGGCGATGACGCTGGCCGCCCTGGGGCGCAAGGAATCCCGCGGTGGTCACTACCGTGAGGATTATCCGGACCGCGATGACGAGAACTTCATGAAGCACACCATGATCTACCGTGATGAGAACGCGGAGATGGAAGGTGTCAAGGGAATCCGATTCGAAACCAAGCCCGTCGTCATGACCCGCTACGAGCCTATGGAGCGTAAGTACTAATGACTGCCACCTATGCCGAACCGGCCGAGCCGGCTTCCAAGATCGATCTGGGTAACGAAGCCGGCGGCGCCGGCGAAGTCCCCAGCTTCACCGTCACCGTCCAGGTGCGCCGGTACCTGCCCGAGTCCTCCGAGGAGTCCTACTGGGACACCTGGGAGCTCACGATGTACGGCACCGACCGTGTGCTGGACGCCCTCCACAAGATCAAGTGGGAGCATGACGGCACCCTATCGTTCCGTCGCTCCTGCGCCCACGGTATCTGCGGCTCCGACGCAATGCGCATCAACGGCCGCAACCGCCTGGCCTGCAAGACGCTGCTGAAGGACCTGGACCTGTCCAAGCCCATCACCGTCGAGCCGATCAAGGGTCTGCCCGTGGAGAAGGACCTGATCGTGGACATGGAGCCCTTCTTCCAGTCCTACCGCGAGATCATGCCCTTCCTGGTGTCCAATGGTCACGAGCCAACCAAGGAGCGCTACCAGTCCGCTGAGGACCGTGAGCGCTACGACGACACCACCAAGTGCATCCTCTGCGCCGCGTGCACCTCGTCGTGCCCGGTGTTCTGGACCGACGGCCAGTACTTCGGTCCGGCCGCGATCGTCAACGCGCACCGTTTCATCTTCGACTCGCGTGACGACGCCGGTGACCTGCGCCTGGAGATCCTCAACGATAAGGAAGGCGTGTGGCGCTGCCGCACGACCTTCAACTGCACCGAGGCATGCCCCCGTGGCATCCAGGTGACCAAGGCGATCGCCGAGGTCAAGCAGGCCGTGCTGGCACGCGCTTTCTGATCACCGCATCAGCCTTAAGCTGACAGGGGCCTTGTTCCGGATTGATTCCGGAACGAGGCCCCTGTCGCGTCTCCAGACGTTGAAGGTGCTCTATTGGTGCCTATATGCGCTCTAGAAGATCTGACGCGCCTGTTGCAGGTCTTTGGCCGTGACATAGGCGGGAGCGTCGGCAAAGACGTGTGCGCGGTCCTCAGATTCCTCCCACGCCTTCTCGGCGGCCGCGAAATCCTCCGGTGACCCCTCGTAGCTGACGAACCAGGTCAGCTGGGTGCCTTCGGGGTTGACCCATCCCTGCTCGATGATGAAGCCGCGAGACTCCCGGACGGGAATGACTTTCGTGGTGAGGAAGTCAATGAATTCCTCGATCCGTTCCGGATCCGTGGTGTATCGCCGCATCCAGGTGGTCTTGGTGCTGGTATCGCTCACTGTGCTCCCTTGTTTCTGCATCGGGCGGTTGCCCCGATGCGCTGTGCTGGTGGTGTGGTGTCCACGATAGCAACGAGCCCCGCCCGGGCAGTCGTCGATCCGGGCGGGGCTCGCAGTTGCGGGGTCAGTGCAAGACTGACCGTCAGCTCGCGATCAGGCGCGAGCCTGGGGCGGTGCGGCGAAGTACTCGCGCACCGGGGCGCTGAAGGCCTTGATCAGCCACAGCACGCTGACCACGATCCAGAGAATCAGGACCACGGTCGAGGCGATCATCAGCGGGGAAGCAAACGCGGCACCGATTCCGCCCATGAGCGTACCGCCGACGGTGAAGAGCAGTCCGATGATGGCCAGAACGATACCGAGGATGCGGGCCCAGTTCTTCGCCTTGCTCACACCAATGATGACCACTACGTAGAGGATCAGCGCGATGAGCCCGGTAGCCAGTACTGAGACGAGTCCCGTGATGAGGCCGAACTCCAGACTTTCTTCGATCTGGGCCTCCGTCAGCATGTCGGTGGAGCGCAGTTGCTCGGCGATGAGGTCCTCATCGACGCTGGTGAACACGCTGATGATCGTCGAGACGAGGTAGAGCCCCGCGGAGATCAAGGTTAGATTGCGCAGGGTGTCCAGGGCCCGGGGACGCTGCAGGGGCGCACCGTACTGGCCGGCGGGCTGGTAGGCCGCCGTGTTGTATTTGGTGCCCGGCTGCTGTGCACCGTGCTGAGCATTCGGGTCCTGCTGCGGGGGCTGCGGGTAGTCATTCGACATGTGAGTGTCTCCTCTGATTATCGGACGATTGTGAGTGTATCCATATAGGTCATTCGTAACGCAAGGCCTCGATGGGATCCTTCTTGGATGCCCTTCGGGCGGGCAGGGTTCCGGCGAGGAACGCGATCGCGATAATCAGCGCCACGATGAGCAGTAACTGCACCGGTTCGATGGCAAAGAGCGTCAGCCCGGCGACCCCCGAGAGTGGACCGTTGACGAGGGCGGCATTTCCGCCGACGCCGACGAGCACG
>JBQDEV010000001.1:28634-447053 GCA_052084925.1 Micrococcaceae bacterium | reverse complement strand
AACACCGAGGTCAACACTGAGGTGAACACGGCTGATAACGACGCCGACAACACTGAAGTCAATACCGAGGTGAACACAGCGGACAACGACGCTGAGAACACTGAGGTGAACACGGCTGACAATCAGTCTGAGAATGACGCCGACAACACCGAGGCCAACACTGAGGTGAACACGGCTGAGAACACTGAGGTCAACACCGCCGATAACACTGCAGATAACACCGCGGACAACACGGAGCGGCCAGAGATCCTGGTTTCTCCGAACCAGGTTGAACGTGGTGACGACGTTGCCGTAAGCGGCTTCGGCTTCACTCCTGAAGCAGAGGTATCCGTTAGCCTGCGGCCAGTTGGTGGCGGCGACGCTATCGACCTCGACAGTATTCAGGTTGATGCCAATGGTGAATTTGTCTCCACAATGGAGACTGACGAGATCGAAGCCGGCGTTTACGTGGTCGCTGTCACCGATCCGGTGACCGGCAAGGTGGCCCGGCAGACGCTCGTCGTCAATGAACGAGCCTGGAACGGTTCTATTGATCTTGCGCCTTCGATCGTCACTCCAGACGGAGTTACGACCATTTATGGTGGAGGGTTCACCCCAGGCGGCGAAGTAACTTTCATTGCTGAAGTACTCTCCGACGAGGGACGCACGATTGAAATCGAGGAGACGGTCACCGCTGGAAGCAACGGCGAATTCTCCTTCGAACTGAACGCCGGGGATCTGGGTGCTCTCGGAAACATCAGCATCATCGCAACCGATGAAGAATCTGGCAATTCTGCAAGTGCACTTCTGACCGTGAACGAGGAGGCTCGGAACGTCGAAATTCGCCTGGCGCCATCAGTCATCGAAGAAGGGTCCGAGGACGGCATTCGTGTGACCGGTACCGGCTACACGCCGTCGACCGATGCAACGGTGTACTTGCGGGCGCTGCCTTCGAGCAACCTCTTCTCGATGTACGCGCTGCGCACAGAGCTGCCATCTGACCTCGGCGACGAGAACGGTTCAGTCCGGGTTGATGGCGACGGCGAGATCGACTACACCATCGAATCGCAGGCCCTGCAGGTCGGCGATTACCAAGTGACTGTTGTGGACGAGTCTGCGGAAGACTTGGGCGACTTCGCCCTCTTCCGGGTGGTTCCTGCGACGGACTCGACAGCTGACAACACTGCTGACAACACCGAGGCAAACACTGCTGACAACTCGGCCGAGAACACTGAGGTGAATACGGCTGAGAACCAGGCTGAGAACACTGAGGTGAATACGGCTGACAACTCGGCCGAGAACACCGAAGTGAATACGGCTGAGAACCAGGCTGAGAACACTGACGTGAATACGGCTGACAACGATGCCGACAACACTGAGGTGAATACGGCTGACAACGATGCCGACAACACTGAGGTGAATACGGCTGACAACCAGACCGAGAACACCGAAGTGAACACGGCTGAAAACGACGCTGACAACACTGAGGCAAACACTGCTGACAACTCGGCCGAGAACACTGAGGTGAATACGGCTGAGAACCAGGCCGACAACACCGGCGTAGCCACTGCTGATAACGCGGCTGACAACAATGGAGCGGCTTCAAACGACGGGCGCGATGGTGCGGGATCGAACGGTCAGAACAGCCAGGGCTCCGCTCAGAGCACCGGATCCGCTTTGGCGGCGACTGGATCGCAGTCCGCACTGATCATTGGTGCGATCGGGTTGCTCTTGCTCGGTCTCGGTACCTTTGCTGCCTTTGCCCAGCGGAAGCGCAGCCGTATCTAGTGCCTCATCGGTAGGGGGATGGCCAAGGGAAGGCCCGCATTTATGCGGTCCTTCCCTTGGTCGTTCTCCATTTCTGGCCATCAGACGTTATTGAGGAGATCGAACGTGAAGAAAAAGGCCGCATCTATTGCGGTACTGAGTGTCGGCGCCTTGATCGGTGCAGCACACCTTGGCGCAACATTGGCCTTCACGGGTCCGGACACACCGATTAAGTCTTCGCTTCAGCCAGCACTGAACCGATACTTCCTCGGCCCGCTTGATCAAGGGTGGAATTTGTTCGCCCCTGGACCGTACTCGCAGGACGAATACTTCACCGTTCGAGCGTGTCTCTCGGAGGCGGATGTCTGTGCAGGTGGTTCCAGTTCCGGTGCGGAATTCACAGAATGGCGCAATGTGACGGCCGAAGAAATGGCAGGCATGACGGGAAACATCTTCTCCACCCGCGAGACGAAGCAGTCGAAGGCTGTGCTGTCGCGGGTCTGGGGTGCCGCCGGTCGCCTCTCGGAAGAACAGCGTCAGCAGGTCGAAGAACCCGCTATCCTGGGTGCTCCGACCTTCGGCGTCGACCTCGATTCAGCAGAAGCCGCTGAACAGTATTCTTCAGGTCAACTGCAGACGATGCGCAGTTATCTGAGGCTGGAAGAAGCGGCCGTCGGTTATGCCTCTCTCTACGCCCAGACGGAATGGAACAATCCGTCGATGGTCGAGATCCAGCTGATCCGAGAATCGGTCACTCCGTTCGAGCAGCGTTTCGATCCGCCGGAAGAGCCGAGCCGATCGACGACCTACATCGGTTGGCGCGATGTCTTGACCTTCGACGACGAGACGGTGAGTGCTTGGTCATGAGCACGACGACAGAAACATTCAGGCCCCGCACCCGTGGACCCGTCACAACGCATGATCAGCGTCAGGTGCCCTCTATTCGCCGATTCGTCCGAGATCGCCGCGATGCACCGCGTCGACTCTGGGACTGGGTCTATGCCTGGTTCACGGGTGAGAGACATGCCGACTATGGCTTCGCGGTCATGCGCATGGCCTCCGGGGTGCTGATTCTCGGCTGGTTGGTACTCAATATTCCGGAAGCCACCAGAATCTGGGGCCCGGGCTCAGCCTATTGGGCACCGTACCGGGACGTGTTGGGCTACTGGTGGCCGTTGAACGCTCTCGAAGGCGCAGGCACCGGGTTCTTCATGCTTTGGTACGGCATCGCCCTGATGCTGGCGGCTGCGTTCCTCCTCGGATTCCAAACCCGGTGGGTCACCCCGCTGCTGTTCATCTTCTACACAGCGATCAACGCGCAGAACACGCCGATCTCTGACGGCGGAAACTACTTCTTCCGCATTATGCTCATCTATCTGATTTTCGTCGACCTCTCCCGGCGATGGTCGGTGGACGACTGGTTGCGGAAGCGCCGCGGGAAGGTCCGCAAGGAAACCGAGACCGGAACGATTCTGCACAACCTCGGATTGTGTATGGTCGTTGGCCAGCTCTGCCTGGTGTATTTTGAAGCGGGCATCTACAAGGTCCAAGGGGGATTGTGGCAGGACGGGACCGCCGTCTACTACCCGATTCAGTCCGCCTTCTATGGAACTTTCCCCTGGCTCTCGGACCTGATCACGGCGAACTCCTGGGTTGTCACTCTGGTCACGTACTTCACCGTCATCATCCAAATCGCCTTCCCCTTCATGCTGTTCCACCGGATCACGCGTAGGCTCGCCTTGATCGGAATCTGCGGAATGCACTTGGGGATCGCGGTCGTCATGGGATTACCGTTCTTCTCCGGGATCATGGCCTCTGCCGATGCGGTGCTGGTCTCCGGCGGGACGTGGGTGACGATCCAGGCGTGGCTAGCGGGCGTGTGGGCGTCCGGGCGGCGAAAACTCACACGGCAACGGAATGACTGACATCTGAATGCTTGCGCGTGCACGCGGGTCTATGCTGATCTGACGACGGTATCGTCGTTCTCACAGTGATCTATCGGCCCGGTTCGTCGTGTCGTCCAAAGGAGCAGCAGCGTGTCAGTGTTCATGGCGGTGCTGCCGATCCTGATTACTCTCGGACTACTGCCTCTGCCGCGCATCCCTGCTGCGATCCCTCCGCTGCTGGGCACGCTGAGTGCCGGGCTGATCGCCGTCTTCTATTTCCACGCCCCGCGCGGCGATCTGGTGGAGGCCTGGAACGGATCCTTCTGGACCCTAGTCAAGGTGCTCGCGATCATCGGCGGCGGGGTGCTGCTCTCTCGGGTGATGGACCGCACGGGAGCTCAGCGGCGACTGGCAGGTTGGCTCTCGGCCGGAGGTCCCACCGTGGCCTCGGCGATGCTGATGGCCCACGGGGTGGTGCCGTTCCTGGAGACCGTGACCGGATTCGGTGTCTCCGTGCTCATCGGGCTGCCGCTGTTACTCTCCTTCGGGTTCACGCCCTACCGGGCCGCACTGCTCACCCTGGTGGGCCTGATGATCGGCCCCTGGGGATCCATGGGGCCGGGGACGCTGCTGGGCGCCAACATCGCCGGGGTCTCGATGAACGACCTGGGTCTGGCCTCGGGCGTGTTCAACCTGATCGCATTCCTCGCCTCCGGAGTGGCCGCTGCCGTCATCGCGGGCCACGCCGCCCACGAGGCGACGTCGTCGAAAGCGACATGGAAAGAATTCGCAGGATGGTGCGGCATCGGTGTCAGCTCCGGGGTGGGGCTGTGGCTGCTAGTGCTGGGGGCGAACTTCCTGCTCGGCACGGCCGTCGCCGGCGCGACGGCAACCCTGCTGGTGGCGATCATCTGGCTGCTGATCATCCGCCGCGGGCGGCTGACGCCCGGACCGGGGCTCTCCCTGGTGCCGTACGTCTCGTTGCTGGCCGGCACCATCTCCGGGCAGATGCTCTACCGCAATCTCGAGCTGGGCGCGTTCGGCGAGATCATCTCGTCGCCGGCGCTGTGGTCGACTCTCGCCGCGCTCGCGGCGCTGACCTTCCTGCCCATCCAGCGGCGGGATCTGCGCCGGCTGCCGCGCGAGGCCGGACTGATGTGGTGGCAGGTTTCCATCCCGACCGCGCTCTACGTGCTGCTGGGGGTGATCGTCGCCGGCGGCGGACTGGCAGCAGTGCTCGCCGAATCGCTGGCGCTGCTGGGCCCGGTCTACTTGTTCTTGATGCCGATGGTGGCCGGACTCTCCGGGTACATCACCGCCTCGGGCACGGGCGCCAACGCCATGATCGGTGCCACCCAGGTGGCTGCCGGAGCCCAACTGGGGGTGAGCCCACTGTGGGCGATGGCGGTGCAGAACTCCGCGGCGAACTGGGCGATCATCGCCAGCCCGGCACGCCTGGAACTGGCTTACCGGCTGGCGTCCCCCTATCAGCGTCCGGACACCCCGGGGCATGAGATCTCCCGTGGCCGGCTGCTCTCGAGACTGATCCCGCTGGTGCTGGGGTCGATGGTGCTCTACGGTCTGGCGATGGTGGTGGCGTTCTGAGCGGCGTCGACGCCGTGAGCATCGTTAGGATAGATCCATGGCGCTGACGAAGATCGATCCGAGCTCCCGGGTGGGAGACCAGGTATTCGATGCCTTGCTCGAGGCGATCGTCACCGGCGAACTGCCCGAAGGCCACCGGCTGCGCATCCGCACGCTGGCCGAAGAGCTGGGCACCTCCGTGATGCCGGTGCGCGAGGCGTTGCGTCGGCTGGAAGAGGTGGGCGTGGCCGAGGCCGAACCCTACAAGGGTGCGGTGGTCAAACGGTTCACCGCCGTCGAGCTTCTCAACGTGTACGCGGTGCGCCGCATCCTAGAAGTCGAGGCCACCCGGGCTGGGGTCAGCCACATCCGCAACCAGGAATTGGAATCGGTGGGGCAGGAGTTGCGGCGCATGGAGGCTGCCATTGCCGCGCAGAACGCCACCGAGTACCTGGACCGGGACGAGTCGCTGCTGACCATCGTCTACGCCGCGGCGGACAATCCGGTGCTGGTGGAGTCGATCCGTTCGCTGTGGCTGCGCTGCCGCTCCTACAAGCTGGTGGGTGCCCGGCGCGAGATGTCCCAGGACGACGCCTCCGAACTCTCCCGGTTCCAGCGCGAGCTCCTGGAGGCCGCGGTGGATCGCGACGTCGAGAGGGCCGTTGCGGTGACCGAGGCCTCCCTCGACGCCGCGATCGAACGCATCCGCTCCGCCTTCGCCCAGGAGTGATCCCAGGTTCCGGCGGAGCGGAGGGTCTCAGCGCTACGATCAGTGCTGGATGGCGACGTGCTTCACGCGCGAGTAGTCGTCCAGCGCATAGGCGGACAGATCCCGCCCATACCCGGACTTCTTGAAGCCCGACCAGGGCATTTCCGTGGGCAGAGCCAGGTGCGTGTTCACGTTGACGCTGCCGAAATCCAGCCGCTTGCTGACGTTCAGCGCCGTCGTCACATCGCGGGTGAACACCGAGGCGGTGAGGCCGTATTCGGTGTCGTTGGCCCGGGCCGTGGCCTCATCCAGGTCGGTGAACCGCTCGATGGTGACCACCGGGCCGAACACCTCCTCCCGAGTGATTGGGTCGCCGGTCTCCACGGCCAGCACGGTGGGCTCCACCCAGTACCCGGCACTGTCATCGGAACCGCCGCCGAGCAGCACCTCGGCCCCGCGCTCCCGCGCCGCCGCGATGGCTTCGGTGACCCGCTCGAAATGGCCCTGGTAGATGATCGGACCGAACGCGCCGTCGACCGTGACCTCAGGATCGGCCAGCTGGTAGGCCGACACCGCGGCCACGACCTTCTCCGTGAGGGCGTCCGCCACCGACTCGTGGACGATCACCCGGCAGGCCGCTCCGCATTCCTGACCCGAGTTCCAGAACCCGGCCTCGGCGATGACCTCCGCGGTGTGATCCAGATCGGCGTCTTCGCACACGACGACGGGCGCTTTACCACCGAGCTCCAGGTGCACCCGCGCCAACGACTCGGCGGCAGAACTTGCCACCGACACTCCGGCGCGCACGCTGCCGGTGAGCGCCACCAGGCTGATGCCCGGGTGCGAGGAGATCGCCTGGCCCACCACGGATCCCTTGCCCAGCACCACGTTGAACACACCGGCCGGCAGCACCTGTTCGGCCAGCTCCACCAGCCGCAGGGTGGTCAGCGGGGTGATCTCGCTGGGCTTGAGCACCACGGCGTTGCCTACCATCAGGGCCGGGGCGACCTTCCAGGCCACCATCAGCAGCGGGTAGTTCCAGGGCGTGATCAGCCCGACCACGCCCAGCGGCTCGCGCAGGATCACCGAGAGGGTGTCCGCCACATAGTCCCCGGCGGCAAGGCTGGTGGGCGCGCGCCCGGCCCCGGCCATGAACCGGAAGGTATCGACGACGCTGGCGATGTCATCCTCGGCCACCTCGGCCGGCTTGCCGCAGTTCAGTGCCTCCAGCCGCTGCAGGTTTTCGGCGTCGGCCTCGATCAGATCCGCCAGCTTCAGCAGGGCGGTCGCCCGGTCGCGCGGGGTCAGCGCCGCCCAATCCGGCTGAGCCTTCTCGGCGGCTGCCACGGCGGCGTCAACCTCCTCGGCCCCGCCGGAGGGCACCTCCGTGAGTTGAATGCCGCGGGCCGGGTCGATCACCGGCGCGGTCCCGTGCGGGGCGGCGGTGGAATACGCGCCGTCGATGTAGTGGGCGCAGCGCGGCAGCTCAACGGCGAAGGGCGCCTCAGCGCGCTGGATGGACAGGTTCGGTGTGGTCGGTGAGGTGTTCGTTGACATGACGGTCCCTTTCTGACGTTGGGGTGATTCCGGGTTTCCGGCGATCAGGAGATCAGGCGTTCAGTCCGGACAGGGCCGTGCTGAGCGCGGCGTGCTGCTCGGGGGAGATGGTGGCCATCGGGGTGCGCGGCACACCGGCCTCCACCCCGAGGATCCCCAGGGCGGCCTTGACCGCCGGACCGAAGGGCATGTTCAGCATCAGGTCGATGAGCGGGTAGATGCGGCTCCACTGCTCGTGGGCGCCGGTATGATCTCCGGCCCGCAGCGCAGCAGCCACGCCCGTGAGCTGCTCAGGGATCACGTTGCCGGCGCCGGCGAGCACCCCGGTCGCACCCTCGGCTAGCGCGCTGTAAAGGTAGGAGTCCCAGCCGATGAAGGTTTTGATGACGTCACCGTGGTAGTGGATCAGCTGCAGCGCCTGCGCCCAGTCGGCGCTGGAATCCTTGATGTAGCGGATGTGCTCGAACTCCTCGGCCAGGCTCCGGATGGTCTCCGGGGGCAGGTTGATCCCGGTGGCCGCCGGGATGTTGTAGAGCATGATGGGCAGCTCGACCGAGGAGGCCACCCGGCGCAGGTAATCCACGTTCTCGTCCAGGCTCAGGGGCTCGTAGTAGGGGGTCACCAGCATCAGGACATCGGCTCCCGCGGACTGCGCTGCTTGTGAATGCTGGATTGCCTCCCGGGTGGTCATCGCCCCGGTCTGGGCGATCACCGGGACCCGGCCGGCGGTGTGGTCGATGGTGCGCTCCACCAGTTCCAGGCGCTCGGCGGTGGAGAGCGAGGCGAATTCGCCGGTGGACCCGCCCACGACGACGCCGTCGACGTTGCCGTCGATGGAGCGGTCGATCACCCGGCCCAGGGCGGGGTAGTCGATGGATTCGTCGGCGGCGAAGGGGGTGACGAGCGCGGTGAGCACGCCCTGCAGTTCGGTGGTCATCGTGGTGTTCCTTTGCTGTGTTGACGTCGTGTGAGAAATTCGGTGAATGGGTGCTCAGACCGCTGTCTGGCGGGCCGTGGCCAACAGGGTGGTTGCCCGCTGCGCGGCGGTGAAGCCCGAGGTGATGGCGGTTTCGGTGTACAGGGTGCCCAGGTAGTCCCCGGCCAGGAACACCCGACCGCGGTTACGGGTCAGCGGTGCCTGGAGCTTGGCCCGGCCCGGGAAGCAGTAGGGCGCTCCCAGTTCCCAGCGCTGCACGTGGGCCTCCTCGAGGATCCCCGAGAAGCCGGGCAGGATATCGTCGAGGTGCTCCACGTAGGTCTCCAGGATCTGCTCGTCGCTACGCTGCAGCAGCTTCGTGCCCAGGCTGGCCGGAGAGAACACCATCAAGCTGCCGCCGGGCTGGCGCTCGGACTCCATGGCCCGGGCCACGTTGCCCATGTTGAGCAGAATGTTGAACGGGCGCTTCGGGGTCGCGATCCCGTAGCTGTTGTCCCAGGGGCGCGGGCCCTGCTCGTTGGTGAGAAATGCCGCGCTGACATAGGAGCCATAGTGGATCTGCTCCA
Organism: Micrococcaceae bacterium; assembly: GCA_052084925.1. Lineage (GTDB taxonomy): Bacteria > Actinomycetota > Actinomycetes > Actinomycetales > Micrococcaceae > CmP2. The sequence continues at coordinate 438,068 of JBQDEV010000001.1, read as the reverse complement.
GCGCCTCGCGCATGTCCTCGGGAAGGTTCACGCCGATCTTGTGACTGACGGTGGCCGGGGTGGCCATCACGACGGTGCGGGCGCGTTCCTCACGCTCTTCGCCGTCGACGCGGTAGCGCACCACCACGTGGTCGCGCTCCTCGACGACCTCGATCACCTCCGCCCCGGTCTGCACCCGGTCGCGTACGGTGGCGGCAATGGACTCGGTGAGCGTGGAGGGTCCGCCGAGAATGCTGCGGTCCAGCCCGGCCCCGATGTTCCAGACCAGGCTGAAGTAGCCGATGCCGGCACCCGCGGAGATCTGCTCCGAATCGCCCGCGGAACGGCTCACCGTGGGGCGGAAGATCGCGTCGGCGTCCTCGGGCAGCGGGCCCGTGTACTCGGCGAAAGTACGCTCGTTCTCGAAATCGTAGATCCGCTGCTGACGCATCTCTCCGGTCTCTCCGGGGCGCTGTCGCACCACCTGGGCGTAGCGCAGCACGTCCTTGCTGACCTTGGCCCCGGTGCGCAGCAGCGCCAGACGGGCGTTCATCGGCATCGGAATGCGGAACGGGTAGGTCTGGGGCGGTCCCTGGGTGATGAGCTTGCCGTTCATGGAGATCCCGGCCAGGGAGCCGGGGATCTTCACCGCACGGGTGCCCGTCTCATCCAGCAGCTGGGCCGTGGCGGTGTCCTGTCCACCGAAGACGTGGCCGCCCCAGTTGAGGAAGTACTGTCCACGGGCCTCCGAGCGGATGCGCCCGCCGACGCGGGTCGAGGTTTCCAGCACGGAGATGTCCCAGTGCCTCAGTCGCCAGGCGGCCGACAGGCCGGCCAGGCCACCTCCGATGATGATGGTGTCTTTCACCGCGTTCTCCCTTCGGGACGTTGTCGAGTTCCAGTGAGTCGTGCCGTGGCTCACGTCGTCGGGTTCAGAGTATGACCTGAACTGTGATCACACAATAGCGGCATGTTTCCATCGTGGATCTTTTATATTTCAGGCGATCGATACCGCAGAGTTCGCATCTACGATGATTCAAATCAACCTATTGCCCAAGATGTGATCACAGATTAGACTAGCCGATGTGAGCCAGATCACGCCAGTGGTTCAGGGGGGCGAATCGTAAGATCTCGACCCGGGCCGGGCGTGAGAGCACTGAGCAAGGAGCAGCAGTGAATCCAGAGCAACCTCGAGGAGGGGCAGACCGCATGCCGCCGAAACTTCAGGCCAGATCGCTGGTCAAGGACTATCGGGCCGACGCGGGCCGGCGCGCCTCCCGCAGCGGAGAGATCACCAAACCGGCCGTCAACGGCGTGAGCTTCGAGATCTACGAAGGGGAGATCTTCGTCATCATGGGCCTGTCCGGATCGGGCAAGTCCACCGTGCTGCGGATGCTCAACCGGCTGATCGAGCCCACCTCGGGCACGCTGGAGGTGGACGGGAAGAACCTCTCCGAGCTCAACGCCAAAGACCTGCGCAGCGTGAGGAACCAGACCATCAACATGGTCTTCCAGCACTTCGCGATCTTCCCGCACCGCACCGTGCTCTACAACGCGGCGTACGGGCTAAAGGTGCGCGGGGTCGGCAAGCGGGAGCGCGAGGAGCGTGCCCGCTGGGCCCTGGACACCGTGGGCTTGAGCGACTGGGCCGACAACTATCCCGGTGATCTCTCCGGCGGCATGCGCCAGCGCGTCGGTCTGGCCCGCGGGCTCTCCACCGACGCCGACATCCTGCTGATGGACGAACCCTTCAGCGCACTGGACCCGCTGATCCGCCGCGACATGCAGTCCCTGCTGCTGCGCCTGCACGACGAGTTCAAGAAGACCGTCGTCTTCGTCACCCATGACCTCAATGAGGCTATGCGCCTGGGCGACCGGATCATGGTGATGCGCGGTGGCGAAATCGTCCAGCTGGGCACGGCCGAGGAGATTCTCAGCTCTCCCGCGGATGACTACGTGGCCGAGTTCATTTCCGACGTCGACCGCTCCCGGGTGGTCACCGCCGAGCGGGCCATGGAACCGGCCCGACTGGTGCTCGACGAGCGCGTGAGCGTGGGGGAAGCCAAACAACAACTGACCCACGCCGGCCTCGGCTCCGCCTTCGTGCTCAACAGCGAGGGGCTCATCTCCGGCGTCTTCACGTCGGCCTCCGTCAATGGGGCCACCCCGGCCGAGACCTCGGTGGAGCAGACCCTGGAGGCCGGATTCCACACCGTGGACCGGAACACGGTGCTCCACGACTGCCTGGATCTCGTCGGCAAACACCCGGTGCCGCTGGGCGTCGTCGATCAGGAACAGCGCCTGGTCGGGGTGCTGTCCCGCACCGCTTTGCTGAATACCCTCTCGAGTGGAAAGGCCCACCAGCATGCAGACGCCTGAAATTCCCGTTGGTCCGATTGTCGATGCGATCGTCACCTGGCTCCGAGCCAATCTTTCGGGGCTCTTCGACGCCATCTACTCCGCCGTGATGTCGGTGATCTCCCAGGTGCAGTGGGCGTTCAACGCCCCGCCGTGGTGGGTCATGCTGATCCTGCTGGTGGCACTGGCGACCTGGGCGAAGGGCTGGCGACTCGGCCTCTTCACCGCCGTAGGACTCTTCGTCGTCGACGGGATGCGCCTGTGGGAACCCACCATGGACACCTTCGCCCTGGCGATCGTCGCCACCGCGCTGGCCGCCCTGATCGGAGTGCCGGTGGGCATCCTGGCGGCGCGCAGTTCGATTGTCTCCAGCATTGTGCGCCCGATTCTCGACTTCATGCAGACCCTGCCGGTGTTCGTGTACCTGATTCCGGCGATCTTCTTCTTCGGTGTGGGGCTCGTCCCCGCTGTGGTCGCGACCGTCATTTTCGCCACCGCGCCTGTGGTGCGCCTGGTGGAGCTGGGCATTCGCCAGGTGGACACCGAGATGGTGGAGGCCTCCATCTCCTTCGGCGCCACCCCGAACCAGATGCTGCGCCAGGTGCAGCTGCCGCTGTCGCTGCCTTCGGTGATGGCCGGGGTGAACCAGTCGATCATGATGGCGCTGTCCATGGTGGTCATCGCCGGCATGGTCGGCGCGGGTGGCCTGGGCGCGATTGTGCTGCGCGGCATCAGCCAGCTCGACATCGGCATCGGTTTCGAGGGCGGCCTCGCCGTCGTGTTCGTTGCCATTTATCTGGACCGGGTGACCGCGGCCTTCCCACGCGAGAAGAAGCGCAAGAAGAAGGCCGGCTCAGATTCCTCGAATGCCGATGCTCCCGCGGGGACCTCCGCCACCGAAGCGAAGCAGCTCATGATGAACACCGCCTGACCCCTCCGACTCTTTCTCTTCCTCATCACTGACCCACTGAAAGGCACCACTATGAATAACTCACGCACATCACGCATCTCAAAACTGGCGGCAGCGGTCGCCGTCGTCGGCCTCACGCTCACTGCCTGCGGTGAAGGCGGCGGCAGCGGAGGCAGCGGCGACGGGGACAAGAACGTCCACATCGGCTACGTCACCTGGGACGAGGTCACCGCCGCCACCTACCTCTGGCAGCACATTCTGGAGGACCAGGGCTACACCGTGGAGCTCACCCAGCTCGAACCGGCGGCGGTGTATGCCGGCGTCGGCCAGAACGACACAGACCTGTACATGGGCGGGCTGCGCGAGACCCACCGGGACTACTGGGACCGCTACGGCGAGAACTTCGAGGGCGTGGCCGAATGGTACGCCCCGCTGCGCCACGGGCTGGTGGTGCCCGAATACGTGGACGCCGAGACCATCGAGGATCTGGAAGGCAACGCGGACGAATTCGGCGGACGGATCATTGGCATCGAGCCGGGTTCCGGGCTGATGCAGGAGCTCGAGCAGGTGGCCGACACTTTCGACCTGTCCGGGTACGAGATCATCGAGGGCAGTTCCGCCGCGATGCTGGCAGAATTCGAGCGGGCCATCGGCAATGAGGCCCCGATCGTGGCTGCGGCCTGGAATCCGCACTGGGCCGTGGGCGAGTACAACATGAAGTTCCTGGACGATTCGTCCGGGCTGTTCGTTGACGGCGACATGTACACGGTGATCGCCAGCGAAGACGCCCAGGAGGACGACGAGCTGATGGAGCTGCTCTCCGGATTCGAGATGAACGACGATCAGCTGTACTCGCTGCTGAACTCGATCCGCGAGGCGGGTTCGGGCAACGAGATGTCCGGGGTGGAAGCATGGCTCGAAGAGGGCGACCACCAGGACGTCGTCGATGGTTGGGTGAACGGCTGAGCTGGCTGAGAACCTGACCGCGAACGACCGAAGAGCCCCGGCGCCCGACCCTTGTGCGAAGGGTCGGGCATCGGCGCGCCCAGAACTGGGACAACCGAGAGAGAACTGAGTCGAGGAGAGCAAATGAGAACGGTGCGTCAGCTGCAGACGGTCGATGTTCATGTGGCCGGGGAGACGGGGCGGGTGCTGCTCGATAGCCACCTGCTGGTGCCCGGGGAGACCATGGTGGAGAAGCTGCGGTACTGCCGCGAGCACCTGCAGGAGCTACGCCGCTTCGCGGTGCACGAACCCCGCGGATTCCCCGGCATGCTGGGCGCGCTGGTCACCGCGCCGGTGAACCCGGGCAGCGATTTCGGCGTCATCATTCTGGAACAGGCGGACTTCGCGCCGATGTCCGGGGCGAACCTGATGTGCGCGGTGACCGCCCTGGTGGAGACCGGCCGACTGGCGGTGACCGAACCGAAACACACGCTCACCGTGGACACGGCGGCCGGGGTGGTGCGGGCAGAGGCCAGCGTGGCGGACGGCCAGGTGACGTCGGTGACGATCGAGAACGTGGCCTCTTTCGTGTGGGAGCTGGGGGTGCCGCTGGTGCTGCCGGAGTTCGGCGAGGTGCCGGTGGATGTCAGCTACGGCGGACAGTTCTATGTGCAGTCCGCGGCCGAGGACCTGGGGATCGAGCTGGTGCCGGAGAACGGGCTGGAGATCATTCGGGCCGCGCATCAGCTGCTGGCCGCCGCGCGGGAGGCGATCCCGGTGCAGCACCCTGAGGAGCCGAGCCTGAACGAGATCAACCTTCCCCTGATCTACGGTGCGCCGCAGGGGCCTGGGTCCACGAGCCGCGGTGTGGTGGTGATGCCGACGGGACGGCCGAGCCTGGATGATCCGCGAAGCTGGAGTGCGGGCAGCCTGGATCGCTCGCCCAGCGGGACCGGGACCTCGGCGCGCATGGCGACGGAGCTGGCGCGCGGTGGGCTCATTGAGGGCCACGACTTCGTGCAGGAGTCGATCCTGGGGACCACCTTCACCGGGACCGTGCGCGGCCGGACCCGGGTGGGGGAGCGGGAAGCACTGTTGCCGAACATCACCGGACGCGGCTGGGTGACCGGGACGCATCAGCTGCGGCTGAGTCCTGACGATCCGTTCCCGCACGGGTTCGTCCTGTGAGACGGTGAAGCCATGGTGACGACAACGACACGGACAGTAGGGATCGAGGAGCTGCGGCAGCTCTGCGTGGCGGCGGCTCAGGCGGTCGGGGCGCGCGCTGCTCAGGCACGGGCGCTCGCCGACGCCACGGTGGAGGCGGAACGGCGCGGACGCAGCCTGGTCGGGCTACACCACCTGACCGACTACCTGGCGGCGTGGCGGGCCGGACGGCTGAGCACGGAGACGGTGCCCGAGGTGCGGGAGGTGTCGTCGTCGCTTTCCGTGGTGGAGTGCCATGGCGGACTGGCGCAGGAGGGCTTCGCGGTCGTGCGTGAGCAACTGGTGGCGGCGGCGCGGTCGCAGGGCGTGGCCGTGACGATGCTGCGCGGACATTTCCCCGCCGGCGAACTGGGACATTACGTGCGGATGCTGGCGGAGTCGGGCCTGATGTCGGTGGTGTGCGGGAACTCGCCCGCGGCGATGGCGGCGGCGGGCGCGCGGAAGGCGATCTTCGGCACGAATCCGCTGGCCTTCGGGCTGCCGGACGCCCACGGGCGGGTGCTGCTGAGCGATCAGTCCACCAGCGCCACCGCCTGGGTGGGGCTGCGCGAGGCCGCCGAGGCAGGGGAGGCGCTGGCGCCGGGCACGGCGGTGGACGATCAGGGCACGGAGACGCTGGACGCGGTGGCGGGGATGGCCGGGAGCCTGCTGCCGTTCGGCGGGTACAAGGGCGGAAACATCGCGTTCCTGGTGGAGCTGCTGGCCACCCTGGGCGGCGGGCTGTTTTCCACCGAGACACCGCGCTTCGAATCAGGAGACGAGCCACCGCAGCTCGGACTGTTCGTGCTGGCGGTGGACCCGGAGCGGAGTGCACCGGGCTACGCGCAGCGGCTGACGACGGCGCTGGAGTCCTGGCGGGACGACCATGGTGCGGCGATCGCGCGCTGGTACGACCGTGAGGCGCGTGACTCTGTGGAGGTGCCGGAAGACGTGCTGGCCGAACTGACAGGGGGAACACGATGAGCGGTGCGACAACGGTCGGTGTGATCGGTACCGGAGAGATCGGGGGCGCGCTGCTGGGTGCGCTCGCGGCTGATGGCGTGATGGTGCGCGGCACGAGCCGGTCCGAGGCCGGTGCGCGAGCGGCCGCCGAGAGCTGGGGCGCCCCGGTGGAGTCGGTGGAAGCGGTGCCGGGCGCGAATCGGGCGCTGGCTGAGGCGTGCGACGTCGTCGTGCTCGCCGTGGTGCCCGGGGAGATTCTGGCGACGGCCCAGGACATTGCTGAGGCACTGCGTGAGGGTGCAGTGGTGGTGAGCGTGGCGGCGGGGGTGACGCTGGAGGCGCTGCGGGAGGCGCTGCCGGGGCCTCGGGGCCGGGTGCTGCGGGCGCTGCCGAATCTGGGCGGTGCGGTGGGGAAGTGCGTGACCGGGCTGGGTGAGCTGGACGCGGGTGCGGATGCCGATGCGGTGGATGCCGTGCGTGCCGTGTTTCAGGCGTACGGCACGGTGGTGTCGGTCCGGGACGATCAGCTCGACGCGGTGAGCAGCATCTCCGGCACTGGCCCCGGCTCTTTCCTGTGGATCGTGCGCGAAATGTGCGCGGCGGCGGAGCGACTCGGTTTCACCGCGGCGCAGGCCCGCGAGCTGGTGCACGGGACGTTCTTGGGGACGGCGGCGCTGCTGGAGCGGGCCGAGCAGGCGCGGGAGTCGGATGAATCGGGTGTGACGGGCGAAGCCGACGCGGACGCTGTGGTGCCGGGTCTGCTGGGCCCGTTCACGCACCCGGACTCGACGTCGATACACGCGCTGACAGTGCTCGAGGGGGCGAACCTGAGCGAGGTGTTCCAGCGGGCAGCCGAGGCGTCGATGGCCAGGGCGCGGGAGATTGCCGGAGGCGGCGCCTGATCGGGGGCTGGGGTGACGGCGGCGGTGGTTAGAGCGGTGACCGAAGCCAGATTCATGACTGAGCAGACAGAAAGCGCGGAAATTGAGCCGGTTTTGTCTGTTCAGTCATGAATCTCGTCCGCGGCGGTCGGTGAGGACGTCGGCCGGCTGGGATCAGCTCGGGAACGGGAAAGCGGCGTAGCGGGATTCCAGCTGTTTGGCCCGGGCCGCGGAGACGGTGCCGAAGGGCTCGTGCACCAGCTTCCGGGCGCCGGACTGCGCGGACTTCGAGGCCGGGCCGCGCTTCCAGAACCCGACCACCTCGGCTCCGGCAACTGCCGCGGAGCGGAACACGCCGTTGTTGCCGGGCACCAGGGCCTCGTGGTGGGCCTCGGGCACGATGTACATCCGGTCTTGGTAGCCCAGGATCACCTCGTCGAAGGCGGGCAGCAGCATCGGCGCGTCGGTGCGGCGCCCGGCCTCGGTGACCTCATCCTGCAGCCCGGCGCGCCAGTACTGAGGTGCGCCGTCGTGCTCGGTGAGTGGACCGGCGGCGCCCGGGCCGGACCAGGTGCCGGAGTCGACGTCGTCGTGCTCGCGCAGCATCTGCTCGGCGGCCGGACGCAGCAGTTTCAGCGGCAGCTTGGTCCACCAGGCGGCATCGCGCAGCGTGACCGGGCCGTGGGTGAGCACATAGCGGTGCAGCAGCTCGGCGGTGGCGGCCACCTCGTCGTTGTTGAACCGCGAGGCCAGATCCGAGCCAGCGGGCAGCCAGTCGGCGCCGAGCATGACGTCGTGATCGCGGTGATCGCGCGTGGACAGGGTGCCGTAGACGGCATGGCCCGTGGAGATGAAGTGCACCAGCAGGTGGTAGCCGCGCCCGCCGTCGGTGGAGATCCCGGCGGCGTTCCAGGCGGCGAGGATCTCGGAGCGGGGCAGCCCCCGGGTGGGGGCCTCGGTGATCGTGCGGGTCAGCACCTCGGCGGCGGTGGCCACGTCGTGGTTCTCGAGGCCGAGGGCGGACCGGCGGTTGATGGCTGAGCGCACCGGGGCGGCGTTGCAGAGCTGGGAGATCCAGAGCGCGTCCTCGGCGGGCATCGCGAACACGGTGCCGCGCATGGGGTAGGCGCGCACGATCTCGCCGCGGTCGAACGCGGCAATCACCGCCTCCGCGTCGGTGCGGGCGCGTAGGGCTATCGAGGAGAGCACGCCGGGCAGGTCCTGGCCCTGCATCGCTGCGAAACGCTGGGCCACCTGGTGCGGTGTGGGCGCAGATTCGGCGTCACTATCAGCGCCAGCGCGGATGAGCCCCTGGGCAACGAGGCGGGCGCGGGCCAGGCGACGGTCGGTCACGGCCGCAGCTCCTTGAGCATCAGCCCGACGATGGCCGCGGCGATCAGGGCGACGCCGATCACCAGCAGCACGATGTTGAGCTCATGGGTGAGGAAGTTCAGTCCGAGCGCGGTGGCCAGCACGAGCCCGCCGACGACGAGCAGAATGACCAGGCCCAGCGTGGCGGGGGTGGGGCGGCGAGATGCGGAGTCGGGCTTGCCGGGGGTGTTCCTCATGCGTTCATCGTCTCACGAGCAGCTGCGACGGCGTCTGCTGTTGGTCCGTGCGATCAGGGGGCCGCCACCCCGGTGCGGTAGGCGGTGACCACAGCTTGCACCCGGTCGCGCGCCCCGAGTTTGTGCAGCACCCGGCCCACATGGGTCTTCACGGTGGTCTCGGAGACGAAGAGCTGCGCGGCGATCTCCTGGTTGGACAGTCCGGCGGCCATCAGCACCAGCACCTCGTGCTCGCGTGGGGTGAGGCTGCCGACGGCGGCCAGTCGCGCGTCGTCCTCCGGAGTGGTGGGCGTGGCCGGCTGCAGGCTCGGGGCGAGATGGTCCAGCAGGCGTCGGGTGGTGGAGGGCGCGATGACGGCGTCGCCGCGGTGCACGGCCCGGATGCCGGCGAGCAGTTCCTCCGGCGGGGCGTCCTTGAGCAGGAATCCGGAGGCCCCGGCGTCGATGGCGTCCAGGGCGTACTCGTCCAGATCGAAGGTGGTGAGCACGACGACGCGCGGGGTGTGCTCGGTGACCGCAGCAGCACCGTTGCCGCCGAGCAGGGTCCGGGTGGCGGCGATGCCGTCCAGCACGGGCATGCGGATGTCCATCAGCACGATGTCGGCGCCGCGCACCTCGGGGGAGTCCAGGGCGGCCTGCCCGTTATCGGACTGGGCCACCACCTCCAAGTCGGGCTGGGAGCTGATCAGCATCGCCATCCCGGAGCGGATCAGGTGCTGATCGTCGACCAGGGCGATGCGGATGGTCGCGGAAGTGGTCATGGGGTCCTCGGCTCTCGTCAGGTCTCTTGGTAGGGGATGGTCGCGTCCACGCGGAATCCGCCTCCGGGGCGCGGACCGGCACTGACCTCGCCCCCGTAGAGGCCGACCCGTTCGCGCATGCCGATCAGGCCCTGCCCGGCGCCCGTGGTGTCGCCGCGGTGGGCGGCCGCACCCCGGCCGTCGTCGTCGATGCGCAGGGTGAGCCCCGCCGCGGTCCAGCTCAGGTTCACCTGCACGTGGGTGCGCGGGCCGGCGTGGCGGGCGGCGTTGGTCAGCGCTTCCTGCACCACCCGGTAGGCGACCAACTCGCCGCCGGCCGGCAGGCCTCCCCGGGCGACGCCGTCGTGGTGCAATTCCACGGTCATCCCGGTCAGTTGAATGGTCTCGATCAGTTCCGGCAGCTCGGCGAGGCCCGGCTGTGGTCGGTGCTCGGTCTGACCCGGCCCGCGCAGCACGCCGAGCAGGCGGCGCATCTCGCCCAGGGCATCGCGGGAGGCGGTGCCGATGGTCTCCAGGGTGTCGACGGCGATCTGCGGATCACGCGCTCCGGCGTAGCGGCCGCCGTCGGCCTGGGAGATGATCACCTGCAGGGAATGCGCCACGATGTCGTGCATCTCCCGGGCGATGTGATTGCGCTCGTCGGCGGCGGCCAGCGCGCGCTCTTGGGCGGCTTCGACCTCCAGCTGCCGCGCACGATCGGCGGCCTGCTGTAGGGTGAGGCGCCGGGTCCGGGCCAGATCGCCGAACGCCCAGGCGGCCGTGCAGATCGCGATACAGATGATCGCCACCAGCGCCAGGGCGAAGATCCCACCGGGACTCATCAGGCCCGGGTCGTTCTCGTTCTGCATCACCGCGAAGGGGAAGTAAGCGAACCGGAACCCGTACCCCAGCGAGCCGAACACGGCGACGGCGAAACCCGCGCGCGAGGCCCACCGCGGACCGTGGGCGGCCAGATTGTGCACCGTGAGCGGGGCGAAGATGATGGTGCCCAGCATGGGCGGACCCACCAGCAGCTGAAGCATGAATCCCGCGACGATCAGCGCCCCGGAACTCACCGGCCGTACGCGCCGCAGCGCCCAAGGCAGTGACTGCATCAGCGACAGGGTCAGCATCCAGATTACTTCGCCCACCCCGGTGGCATAGCCCAGGGTGAACATCGGGCCGAAGAGCAGCCACAGCAGTCCGGCCACGCAGCCATCGACCAGCACGGGGTGCCGGTTCGAGAACTGATCGAAGGCGCGCAAAGGATTCACGTCTCCACCTTAAACCGGCGCGCAGGTCATCGGCGTCCTCCTGCGGGAGGGTTTTTCGAGTGCTCACCCTTGACCCCTGGAACCCTTGGGAGCGGGGCGGATAGGCTCGAGGCATGACCGATCAACCTGATCAGACCGCTCACCGCATCCCGACCTTCACGCTCAACGACGGCACCACCCTGCCCGGCATCGGCTTCGGCACTCTGGTGCGCGGCGACAACAAGAACGAGCGCGGCGTCATGGTCCGCTCCCTGCGTTCGGCCCTGCAGCAGGGGTACCGCCTGCTCGACACCGCGCTGAGCTACGGCAATGAGGCCGAGGTCGGCCAGGCGGTGCGCGCCTCCGGCCTGAACCGCGAGGACATCCTCGTCACCACCAAGGTCCCGGGCCGCTTCCACGGCTACCACGGCGCCCGAGAATCCCTGCGCGTCTCCCTCGAGAACCTGCGATTCGACTACGTCGATCTGGCACTCATCCACTGGCCGCTGCCGCGACTCGACCTTTACGTCGATACCTGGCGTGCACTCATCGAGATGCGCGAGGAAGGGTTGATCCGCAGTATCGGCGTCTCCAACTTCACCGCCGAGCACTTGCGTCGCCTTCACGAGGAAACGGGCGTGATGCCCGCCGTCAATCAGATCGAAATGCACCCCTACTTCGTGCAGGAGCAACTGCGCGCCGTGCACGACCAGCACGGCATCGTCACCCAGGCGTGGAGCCCGCTGGGACGGGCCTCCGAACTGCGCGATGATCGGGTGCTGAACGAGATCGCCCGCGAGCACGGGGTCACCCCGGGACAGGTGGTGCTGCGCTGGCACCTCCAGCACGGTGTGATCCCGTTGCCGGCGTCCTCGAGCCCGGAGCGCCAGCGCGACAACCTCAGCCTGGGCTTCGAACTGTCCGGCGAGCAGATGATCCGCATCGACCACCTGGAACAGGGTCGTATCTGGGGCCAAGATCCCGACGTCCACGAGGAGTACTGAGATGAGCACCAACATCACCGAAGCCGTGCTGACCGACCACATGAAGCAGATGCTGGACGCGCAGCTCGCCTTCGTCACCACCGTCACTGATGAACGCACCCCGCACGTCGCACCCAAGGGGTCCCTGAACGTGTGGGGCGAGAATGAGCTGTGGTTCCACGACACCCAAGACGGGCAGACGCTGGCGAATATTCGCGCGGGCTCGCTCGTGGAAGTCGCCGTGGTGGACCGTGAGCAGCGCAATGGCTACCGCTTCCTGGGTGCCCCGGTTGTGCATGACGACGGCGAGGTGTTCGAGGAGGCAGCACGCCGCCGTGCGGAACGAGGCAAGACTGAGCCGCAGGCTGTCGTGGTGGTGCGGCTGCAGCGCATCGAATCGTTTCGGCCGCTGATCACCCCCGAATCCTGACACAAAAACTTATAATCGTCTTATTATAAGTGTTATTGTGGTGTCATGAGCTCGCCCCAGCCTGATCACCCTGTCGCCGGGATCATCGCCGATATCGTGGCCTCGCGTGCGCTCGCCGACCGGCCCGCCGCCCAGCGCGACATCATGGAGGTCTTCGCTCGCGCGGAAGAATCCGTGCCGGTGCTCCGCTCTGCCTGGGCCACCGTGGGCGATGAGTTCCAGGTGATCGCCCCCGACGCGCGCAGCGCCCTGCAGCTGACCCTGCGCGTGCAGGCGCTGTTGCCGGACTCGGTTCGACTGCGCTTCGGTATCGGCCTCGGGGTCATCAATGAGATCTCCACAGGAATCGAAGACGGCGAACATCAGGGCCCGCCCATTCAAGACGGTTCCGCCTGGTTGAATGCCCGCGCCGCTCTGGAGGATGCCGAATCACGTCAGGGCAAGCGCGATGAGATCCTCACCGGCTTCCGGGCCGAGGATCTCCCGCTCACCGGGAGCGTGGCACAGATGCTGACGCTGCGCGATCACGTTCTCGGTCGCATGAAGGCCCGGGAGCGCCGCCTCTTCGCCGCCCTGCTGGTCGGCGATACTCAACAGGAGGCAGCTCGGGCCGAAGGCATCTCCCAGGCGGCGGTCTCCCAATCGCTGCATCGTTCCGGGGCCATGGCCCTGCTGGACGCCGACCGAGAGGACTTCCCATGCTGAGCGTGATGACCCTACTGGCGGTCGCGGTGACCGATCTGCTCCGCCTTCTCGAGCCCCGACTGCCGCGACGCGCCGGGGTGTTCGTCCAGGCCGCCTGGTGGCTCATCTTTACCGTGGTGGGGTTGCTCTGGTTTTCCCCGGTCTGGTGGGCAGGGTTAGCCGGCGCCGTGGTCGCGGCGGGATGGTGGTCCGTGGCGCCGCGCATGGAGAGCGGCCCGCACGTGGAAATGCAGTCGTGGTGGGCGGTCGCCCTGGTGGCGGTGCTCGCCGGTGGCGCGTGGCTGGACCTGGAGCTGCTCGAGGTCCGGCCGCCGACGGCGCTGCTGTGGCTGGCGGTGGTGCTCTTCCTGACCCAGACCGGTAACAGGATCACCCGCGCCATCCTGGAACTCTCCGGGCGCAGCGTCGCCGGCCCGGCCGGCGGGTCGGTGCCGGCCAGCACCCTCAAGGGTGGGCGTGTGATCGGTCCGCTCGAGCGGATATTCATCACGGTGCTGGCGCTGGTGGGTGCCTACCATGTGGTGGCCGCGCTGATGGCGGCCAAGGGGATTGTCCGCTTTCCCGAGATTTCGGCGGAGGCCAAGCGTGCGGAGGAGAGGCGCGACGACGAAGCCGCAGGCACTGTCGCCTCGGGCACCAAGGCGGAGGAATTCCTGGTCGGTTCCCTGGCTAGTTGGGGCCTCGCCGGTGGCGCAGCCCTCCTCGCCTGGCTGTTGATGTGATCGTCCGAAGGCGCTAACTTTAACAGTGCAGACCTCCCCACTACCCGTGGATCAGGGGGTCTAGCTGTTTAAGTAGTTAGATTTCTCTAGGTGCTCGGTGCGGATCTCGTTCTGAAAGATAGTCTGCGTACCAACTCCGCGCGAACTCATTCTTTGGATGTTTGTCGATCGCTGAGTTGGCACTCCAGGCGACCAGATCGGCCATCTGGACGAGTTGCGAGGTTCGCGAATCGAGATGCAGCGCATCTTCGATGACGCGTCTCTGATTTAGCTTCAATGTGCGGTGTGTTGTTCGGTATGAAGTGTCGCTACCGTCTCCGTCAATAAAGATCATCGCGAGGGACTCGGAATCGGCGAGTTCGCTTTCAACCCGATCTACCAGTGATGCATATGCTAGCTGCTTTAGCTTGCCAATATCGTGAGGTTCGCCCCGACGGTAGACGGCGCCGATTCTGAGCCCCTCAGTAGACCGAAGGGTTTCCAAACATTCGAGGGCAACTTCGCGACCTAGGTCCTTCCAATGCGTTTGGCCGTTATGGATGTGACGGTCTGGAACGCGCTTTGAGATGCGTCCTCGTCCATTGACGTAGAGCGTTGTATGCAATTCCTCAGTGACGTTGATTCCGAAGTCGCGCCAAAGCCGCTTTCGAGTCTCGAGCCACTGGGTCAATACTGCGGACCAATGGTCCGGGGAAAACTCAATCCACCCGAAAACGGCCAAGCCGGTATTCGGGTTGCCGGAATCGTCGACATAGATCAGTCGGTTGAGCTGAGGAGGCACCTTTCAACCATACGTGCGGCGCAGATTGATCGCTCTGGTCTTGTGGATATCGGGCGGCGACCGGCGTCATATCGGGTCTGCGAAGGGTCTCCGGCGCAGCCCTCCTCGCCTGGCTGTTGATGTGATCGTCCGAAGGTGCTAACTTTAATAGTGCAGACCTCCCCACACCCGTGGATCAGGGGGTCTAGCTGTTTAAGTAGCCAGATTTCTCTAGGTTGGAGACCTGAGCTGTTGCGCTCGGCCCAGAGCCCGTACTCCATTAACCCTTATATCTATTCAGATATAAGACTTTCTGTGAGGTCGCGCAGGATTTCTGCCGCGGGCTTCGCTTCGGCCTTGGCCACACCGACGCCCGCCCAGAGGCTGATCGCTTCAACGTCGTCGCGGCGCTGAGCCGCTGCACGCAGGGGAGCGGTCAGTTGGTTGATCTCCGGGTAGGCAGCCGGAGCGTCACGGTGGTCCCGCTGGAACCTGTTCTCGATGCCGCGGGCCCAGCGCCCCGAGTAAGCGCGGGTGAGGGAGGTGCGGGTGAGGTTCATCCGCGCAGATGCCTGTTCCAGGGCCAGCCGGTGGGTGGGGTTCGTCCCCGCTTCGGGGGCGCGCAGGAACGCGGTACCGCACTGCACGGCGGCAGCTCCGAGCTTCAGCGACTCCGCGACCTGTCCGCTGTTCATGATGCCGCCGGCAGCGATGAGCGGAACGTCGGGGCCGACGACGAAGCGGACCTCGGCTAACAGATCCAGCAGCGGGGTCTGGCCGGGATCAGCCTGCGGATCATGCACCGATCGGTGTCCGCCGGCGTTCGGTCCCTGCAGCGTCAGCAGATCGGCGCCGTGGCGCACCGCGGCGGCGGCTTCCGCCGGGGAAGTGACGGTGACGCCGGTGAGAATACCTGCCTCGCGGAGCCGGTCGAAAACCTCGGGCGCGGGCAGGCCGAAAGTGAAGGTGACCAGGGGCCAGCGCTCGGCGACGGCGGCGTCCAGCTTCTCGTCCCAGCCGTCCGTATCGTCCGGATTGAGGTCGGCGGCTGTCGGTAACTCGACCTCGGCGGCCTCCGCGTCCGAGAGCAGCGTCTCTCGGTAGGCAGCCACCGCAGCGGCACGCTCCCGGCGCTCCTCGGAGTCTGCAGCTCGGCGCTGTTCCGGAATCGCCGTGTTGGCGGGCTCCGGCACGAAGAGGTTCACTCCGATCACGCCCGGTGCGATTTCACTACCCGCCGCGGCGAGCGCTGACTCCGCACCGGTACTGGCGGCACGGTAGTCCTCGATCAGCTGCTGGCAGGCGCGCATGCCCCCGGCCAGCAGGGCGGTGGCGCCCTCAGCGGCCAGTGTGGCCGCCAGCTCGACGGAGGACGGTCCGCCCGCCATGGGTGCGCCCCACACCGGTGAGTGGAACAGTCGTGTCAGTAGCGCCTGGCGCTCGGTCTCCGCGGTCATCGTGCCCCCTCGCCGTCGGTGATGGAATTGCCGGTCTTGCGCTTCTTCTGGTTCGCGGCGTGCAACAGCGGCACCGTCCAGTCCTCGCCCGGGCTCATCAGCTTCTCCCGACCCTCCACCATCAGGTTGATCGGTGCCGAGGAGCCTTCGCGCAGGTGCACGCGTACCTCGTCATGGGTGATGTGCACTTCCACGGGTTGACGGTGGAAGCGCAGAGCGAAACTCACTCCGGGAAGCGCCTCTGGCAGCACCGGGTTGATGCGCAGCACCTCGTCACGGGTCTCGACCCCGGCGTAGCAGCGGATGACCATATCCACGGTGCCAGCCATCAGGCCCAGGTGGATGCCCTCACGGGTGGTGCCGCCCTGAATGTCGGAGAGGTCCGACTCCAATGCTTCGGTGAACAGCTCCCAGGACTTCTCCGGGTCGCCCCACGACGACACCCAGCCGTGCACGAGGCGGGAGAGGGTGGAGCCGTGCGAGGTGCGCGCCAGGTAGTACTCGACGGTGGCGTTGAAGTCCTCGGCGTCGAAGGAGTACCCCATGTTCTCGAGGATCTCCTTGAGCTCCTGCGCCGAGAACAGGTACGTGAGCATCAGGGTGTCTGCCTGCTTCGACAGCTTGTACCGGTTGGTCGCATCGCCCTCGGCCTGCAGGATCAGGTCCAGCCGTCCGATGTTGCCATAGCGGGCCCGGTAGGCGTCCCAGTCGAACTCGAGGAGGTCTTCGTACCCCTCGAACTGGCTCATAATATGATCGACGCCGTCATCGGTGGGGTGATCAATGAAGGCGAGCTTCAGCCCGGAGGCGATCCGATCCCACTGGTCGAGCTCATCGGAGAAGACGTCGAGCCATTCGGAGAGCGGGTCGCCGCGGCCGTCCATCCAACGCAGCAGGTTCGCCGTCTGGGTCAGCATCCAGGAAGCCAGCACATTGGTGTAGGCATTGTTGCGCAGTCCGGAGCCGGGGGTCTCGGGGTAGCCGTCGTGGTACTCATCCGGGCCCATCACCCCGTGGATCTCCCAGCGCCCGGATTCCTCGTTGAAGAAGGCCAGCGAGGCGAAGAACCGGCAGACCTCCACCAGCAGTTCGGCGCCGTAGTCGGACATGAACGCCTCATCGTGCGAGGCCTCGAAGTAGCGCAGCACCGAGTAGGCCACCGCCAGAGAGACGTGGCGCTGGTTGTGTGAGTTGTCGGGCATCCACATCTGGGAGCGCGGGTTCCACAGCTCGGTGGGGGTCTCCTCGCGCCCATCGGATCCCGACTGCCACGGGAACATGGCCCCGGCGTAGCCCTCCTGGCGCGCCATCTCGCGGGCCTCGCCGAGGCGGCGGAACCGGTACATCAGCAAGCCGCGGGTGAGCGAGGGCCGACGCAGGGTGAGCATCGGGTACATGTACATCTCGTCCCAGAAGATGTGCCCGCGGTAGCCCTCCCCGTGCAGGCCGCGGGCGCCGAGCCCGGCGTCGAGTTCGCGGCGGGAGCCGAACGAGGTCTGCAGCACGTGGAAGGTGTGCAGGTTCAGGGCCAGCTGCGCCCGGGAGAGCTGCGGGTTCGGCGTGCCGTCGGCGGGCTGGTCGAGCTCGACGGCGAAGCGCTGCCAGTTGATGCCCCAGGCCTCATCGTGGAAGGTCAACAGGGTGCGGAACGAGCCGGCTCGGGCGACCCGCTTGGCGGCGTTGTGCCACACCGTGGAGGCGGCGTGATCGCGCGAGGTGGCGACGGCGACGACCTTCTCGATGCGCACCGGGCTGCCTTGCTCCAGGTGCACGGAGATGTCGTGGCCAACCACCGAATCGGAATCGTCGACAGGGCGGCGGATCGGCTCGGGTTGGCCCGGTTCGCTGATGCGCACCCGGGTGCGGCTGGCGGTGGCGATGCGCACCTCGGATTGATTCGTCTCGGTCTCGAGTAGCACCGTGTGCCCGTCGAGTTCGCGGGAGCCCACGGTGGCTAGATGTACCGCGGCCAGCTGCCGGTCGTCGGCAACGTTCTGGTTGGCCACGCGTCCGTCGATCACGGAGCGCACGGTGACGTCGCCGGACCAGTTCTCGGCCTCCACCGTCATCTCCAGGGCGGCCAGGTGGTGCCCGGCCATCGACTGGAACTGGCGGGTGGTGATCCGGGTGATGCGGTCGTGGAGGTCGCGGTAGCGCGCGGTGCGGGTGAGCAGCCCGCGACGCAGATCCAGTTCCTGGCTGTAGTCGAGCAGCTCGGTGGAGGTGGGCAGCAGTGGCGCGCCATCGGTCGGCGTCACGGTGAGTACCGTCCAGTCGGCGGTGTTGACCATGTGTTCGGTCTCCACCTCGCGGCCCTGCACCGAGGAGGTGAGCCGGTTGAACACCCCGGCCAGGTAGGTGCCCGGGTAGTGCACGTCGCCCGCCACCGTGCCCGGGATCGAGCCGCGGGTGCCCCAGTAGCCGTTGGCCAGTGTGCACAGTGCCTCGCGGGTGCCCTCCTGGGCGGGGTCGAACTCGTCGTAGCGCAGCACCCAGTTCGGGTCGAAGGGTTTCGTCACGCGCCGGTGCAGGTGTAGTACCGAGATGTCGGCGACGACGACGTCCGCCCCGGCGTCGAGGAGTCGCTGCCGATCGTTCGCGCGGTCCACTCCGACCACCAGACCGAAATCGCCGGCGCGGGACGCCTGCACTCCGGACACCGCGTCCTCGAGCACGATGGCGTCCTGCGGTTCCACGTCCAGCTGGTGGGCGGCGGTGAGGAACATCTGCGGTGCCGGCTTGCCGGGGATACCGCGTTCCAGGGCGGTGTTGCCGTCGACGATGACGTCGAAGTAGTCCTGCACCCCGCCCGCGGTGAGCACGGCGCCGGAGTTGCGGGAGGAGGTGACCAGCGCGGTGGGGATCTCCTGCGCACGCAGCTCGTCCAGCAGGGCGAGGGTCTCCGGGAACACCGCGACGCCGTCGCGCTCCAGCACGGTCTCGAAGAAGGCTTGCTTGCGCTCGGCGAGGGCGTCCACGGTGAGTTCGGCGAGTGCCGGGTCGGAGTTCTCCGCCGCTTCCGGGACCTCGAGCCCTCGGGAGGCGAAGAAGGAGCGCACCCCATCTTCGCGGGGCTTGCCATCGACGTAGTGCAGGTAGTCCAGCTCCAGGTCGAACTGCCGGAGCCGATCCGGGTTCGCCGTCGTCGCCTCCACATTCGCGGCCAGGGCGCCGACTCTCGGCAGCGCGTCATCGAACAGCTCCTTCCAGGCCACCGCATGGATCTGGGCGGTGTCGGTGACCACTCCATCCATGTCGAAGATGACCGCACGGTAGCTGCGCACATAATGACGGCGCGTGTCGGTGTCCTGCAGGGCGGGGCGATTCAACGCATGCATGGTGCCATCGTATGCGGATCATCGCTCTGCGCCGAAGCGCGCCCACCGTATCCGGCGTTAATTCCCGATGAATCTGTTGATGCGCTGGCGTTCCACGGCTCAGACGCCGAAAGCCGCCGGGTACCGGATCTCGCCGCGGGGCGTGGGCTGCGATGGGTGCAGTGCCAGTGCCATGAATGCCTCGTCGGGAATATCAATCGCAGTAGTCACGCCGAGGTGAGACGCCGGTGTGAAGCCGAAACGCGGGTAGTACTCAGCGTGACCGAGCACCACCACCAAGTTTTCGCCCCGGTCTCGAGCGGCATCCAGTCCTGCTCGGATGGCTGCCGACCCGGCTCCTTGCCGCTGGCGTGCAGGATCCACGGCGCACGGCGCCAGGGCCAGGGCAGGTTGCCCGCCGACCGTGCACCGGGTGAGCAGGGCGTGGCCGACGGGGGTGCCGTCGTTGGCGTGGCTCAGCATCGACAGGCCATCGATCCACGCGTCTGGATCGGCACGCAGTGCGTCCACCAGATCTGCTTCGGCGGGGGTAGGAAAGGCCGCAATATTGATGGCACGCACCGCCGCCTGGTCTTGACGGTGGTTCGAACGCTCGGCCCGGGTGCTCCATCGTGGCATGGTGGTTCCTCGTCTCGGTCGGGTATCCGGGTCGGATCAGCTGCGGGTCAGTAACATCAGCACTTCATAGTGGTCGGTCTGCGGGAACATGTCCAAGAGCCGTGCCCGGACGGGAGCGAAATCGGGGAGGTGCTCCAGGTCCGCGGCCAGGGTCTTGGCGTTGCACGAGGAATAAAGTACGTGCTGGATCCCGGCGGTGTCGTTCAGCCAGCCAGCGAGGTCCGCACCGATTCCGCGACGCGGTGGATTGACGACGACGAGGTCCGGCACCTCCTCGGGGTGGTCCCTCGCCAGTTCGGTGGCGTCCCCGGCCACGAACCGCACGGACTCGTCGCAGCCGAGATCGGCTGACGTTCGCTGGGCCGCCCGGATCGCTTCCGTCGACACTTCCACACCCCAGACGCTCCGCCGCTGGCCCTTCGCCGGTCCGCTCTGCGCCTGGGCGAGGGAGAAGCCGAAACCGCCCACCCCGCAGTACAGGTCCCAGACCGATTTCGGCTGCGACTCGGCAGGAAGCTCATCGACCCACGCCGTGGCCTGAGCGTAGAGCTCCGCGGCAATCACGGTGTTGGTCTGGAAGAATCCCTGCGGTCGCAGATTGAGGGGCACGCCATTCAGCAGCATCCGCAGTGTTTCGTCCCCGGCCAGGTGGATCTCCTCGTCGCCTTCCAACAGTGCCTGGTGCATGGGCAGCAGATTCGCGGTGACGACGACGGCGGGGGTTTGCAGCTCGGCTAATCGCCGTTGCAGCTCCGGAACCACCCCGCGCAGGGCGGAGAGTTGCTCCCGGGAGCGCAGCACGACACGGATCATCAGTTCCTGCTGTGGGGAGATCGTGACGATGACATGTTTCAGTTCCCCGGTGCGGGTGCCCACGTTATACGGGACCAACCCGGCGGTGGTGATGGCGTCGGCAACGGGGGCGAACGCTGCCTCCAGCCTCGGCTCATACAGAGGGCAGTCGGTGAGGTCCACGCCCGTGCCGTCGTGGTGTTTGGGGTGCTGGTGCTGATCCAGAATGCCCAGCTTCGGGTGTTCCGCGGTGCCGGTGACCACCATTTTTGCCTTGTTCCTGAAATGGGGTTCCGGAGACAGTGCGGGCGCCGACCACAGACCATCGACGTCGGACGACGCCGTCGCGCACATCGGGTCCAGCAGCTCGCGTACCCGACGCTGTTTCGCCGCCACCTGGTCCGCGTAGCTCACCCCGATGTGCGGGCACGACCGGCACGCTCCCGAGGTGAAATGGTGGCATTGCATGGGTCCAGTTTAGGCGTGCACGACGTGCTGACTGTGCCACCGCGGGGCAGGTCACTGGCTCGCCCGGTGATCAGAGGAGTACGCTCTGACAGGGAGCGCGGTCGCATCAGACTGCTCGCCCTGTTTTGACCATCCGCATCTGCCGATCCACAACCCCTCGGAGGCATTCCCGATGACATCCACTCCCGCAGCCGTTCCCACCGTCGCCCTGAACGACGGCACCACCATCCCGCAGCTCGGGTTCGGGGTCTTCCAGGTGCCGCCGGAGGAAACACAGAAGGCTGTGGAGCAGGCGCTGGAGGCCGGATACCGTCACCTGGACACGGCTGCTGCCTACCGCAACGAGGAGGGTGTGGGGCGCGCGATCGCCGCTTCCGGTATCGCTCGTGACGAGTTGTACCTCACCACCAAACTCCGCAACGGCGAGCAGGGCATCGCCCGCGAAGCGTTCGAGAACTCGCTGGAAGCACTCGGGCTCGATCGTGTCGATCTTTACCTGATCCACTGGCCCGCCCCGGCCCAAGACCTGTACGTGCAGGCGTGGGAGCAGCTCATCACCGCCCGCGAGGATGGTCTGGCCACCTCCATCGGCGTGTCCAACTTCCTGCCCGAGCATCTGGAGCGGCTGCTTGGCGCCTCGGACGTCGTGCCGGTGGTGAACCAGATCGAGGTGCACCCCACCTTCCAGCAGCGTCCCACCCAGTCCGCCACGCGTGCGGCGGGGATCGCCGTGGAGGCCTACTCACCCATCGGGCAGGGCAAGGACCTGACGAACGACGTCGTCACCGGCATCGCCTCAGCCCACGGCGCCACCCCGGCTCAGGTCGTGCTGGCTTGGCACCTGGCTCAGGGCACCATCGTGATCCCGAAGACCACCCACCCGGAGCGGATGACGGAGAATCTCGGCGCGGTGAATGTGACCCTGACCGAGGCCGAGGTCGCCCTCATCGCCGAGTTGGACACCGACGAGCGCGTCGGCGCCGATCCGGCGACCGCGAACTTCACCATGCTCTGAGTTGCACTCTCGTCCAGGAATGGGCGGAGAATTCTAAGCATTTATGGGCGGGTATAGGAGAATTCCTATACCCGCCCATTTTGCGTCCGCATGGATCTCCGACAGCGATTTTCAAAGTAACTTATGAGCCGAAGCATGCTTATCCCGACGCGGTCAAAAGGTGGCACGGATTGTTGAATTTCTGCAGTTCTCGTGTCGTGCTCTGGGCGGATAAATAGGCGGCAACAGGCCCATCAAGTAAGCAGGGCCAGCCTCATTGCGATCAGTCCGCTATTTCTCTTAATGAGGTCATGTGGTCGCCCCACCCCCAGACTTTCCACTGCTCTGGCCCAACCCGTACTAGAGTGATGAAAACGGCGTCCATGACAGTCACCGGAGCAAAGGCCTGCGATGTCTGCGCAACCTTCGGAATGAATCTCATATATGCGACTTCATCTGGAGCGTCCACGGCATAGTAAACGTTGGACGCCAGAGAATAACTACAGAGCATCTCATCGATCTCTGCGTAGTCGAAGGCTGCGGGAGAGTAAGTTAGTGCTTCCAGTACTTCTTGCGCGTTTACTTTCGCTTTCCGATCTCCCAGAGCATTCCACCACATGTAGAGCACGTGATCAGGTTTGCTGAAGTCAGGCTTGTCCAAAGCTTTCGCGTACGGTGATTGCTGAGGATCAGCAGCGACGAAGGAGGGAAAATCTGCTGAGCGCTGTCCCCAATGATTGTGAAGTGTATTCGCTGTCAATGGTGCGATTGGTGCGATTCCTGCGAGGACGTCACGCACTTCCATGGTTGGACGGGTCATTCGCTCCGATTCGCGGGTAATGGCTGACTCCACGTCGCGTGGCTCCTTTGACCAGAGTTGGAGCAGAAAATTATCGGGGTGCTGGCTCGGAACGTCACCTTCTTGATCGGCAACTGGAGGAAAGTCGCGGAGGTTGAACGTCACCAGAATTCCCGCACGGGCATACTGCGCCGCAGCATAAACATGCTGGTCCTTGGCGTCACACCGAGGGTCGCCAATGACGCTCTCATGTCCAGTAACCGTCGCTCGCTGGAAAGCACGTTGCATGGCTTCAAGCCGCCGTGAGGCTCTCGCTGGTTCAATATTGAGCTTATTGACTAAGGTGCGTTCAACTTCGTTCAGAATCTGTTCGGACCAGCGGGGTTGAAATAGGTCGTTCTCCGCCAGCGTGAGCAGTAAACTGCTCAATCGCTGAGGTACCAGCACATTCGCGTCGAGTAAAACAATGGGAGCGCTCAACGGGTAGAAACAACCTGGTCGGGCAATTCTGGGTCAAAAGTATCGGCCAGATCCTCCAGCGCTTTCTTTCTGGTCTCAGCTTCGGCCTTCAGGTACTCCTCAAGGGCCTGTTTGGAGATCCGGCGATGGGTGCCCGGCCGTTCAAAACGTATCAGTCCTTCATCGAGCATCTTGACCAGAGTTGGACGGCTGACCTGCAAGATTTCTGCAGCCTGTTGAGTACTCAAGAACTCGCGACGAGCGATGACGTCGACAGCTTCTCCGGCGGCGATGTGGCGCAACAGCTCATGCAGGCCATGGCGGAGCTCGTCGCTGAGCGGGACATCCTGTCCATTGATGACCAGTGAACGCGCATTCTCGACCAAATCAGCTGCCTGTCGAGCAGCGTCACGAGGTGTAAGGGTCGGTGTAACCATAACTCAATTGTAGCGAACGAAAGAAACGAAAACTAGATACCTGCTGGCATCCCTGGTTAGAAAATGTGTCGTAAGTTGCGTTGACGATGGTGGCGTGTTCCACTCATGTCCCCCTGAACAAACTTGCGCTTCGGGGCCACCATTTCATCTCCGCGGACGCCAGCGAACAGACGCTGGCGGTGTGGGATGAGTTCTACTCCGCGTTCAACGAGGGCGGTATGCCCGCCTATGCGTAGCGCGTCGGCGCCGATCCGGCGACCGCGAACTTCACCATGCTCGGAGGTCTCGCTGAGCGGCGCCCTGCCGTCTCAGTACTGCGAGCTGGGGCGGATGTCTGGCCGGTCGAAACGCTCGGCCAGACGCTCCAGGGCTCGCTCGGCGGCATCGGCCATCACGGAATCAGTGGACATCACCGCGTTGCCGAGTCCGATCACGGTGCCGGAGGTGTCCACCGAGCCCAGTTCACCCAGCGCGGTGGCGGCGTCGACGCGCACCGTGGGCTCCGGATCATCCAGTCGGGTGACCACGGTCAGCTCGGCCTCGGTGATCCCCCGCAACGCTGCCACCTTCACGCAGACCGAGCGCACCTGCCACGCCTCATCATTCAGCCCGGCCAGCACGGCCGGTGCGGCAGCGTGATGCCAACGGTGTAGCAGCACCTGGGCGGCCCAGACTCGGGCCATCCAGTCCTCGAGCGCGGGCATCCCACCGAGTAACTCGATGTCTGGGTCGCCGTCGTCCTGTGGCGAAGCCGTCCCCGACAGCAGTCGCGTGGCCCAGTCGATGAGGGGATTCGCACCGAGCTTCCGGGCGGCGTCCTCGACGCGCACGGCCACCGGGTCGGGTGATGGCCCGGAGGCGGACGTGAGGGGAGCGGGCTCGTTTGTCGGGGCGTTTTCAGGCAACACCGTCGCAACCTCCTGCAAGGTGGGGAGTGATATTTTCTTAAGTATGCCCGCGCGAACGTCCATAGCCCTGAACTTCCGAGCCGAAGCTTACGATTTTCCCGATGGAGCCGTCGATGCCGGCACGGTGATGAGCTGGCTCGACAAGGCCGGCTACGCGATGGCCGCCACCTGGACCGGCACCAACGTCGTCGCTGCCTACGTCGGCAATATGCGTTTCCATCACTCCGTGCCCGTGGAGTCCACCGTGGTGGTGCAGGCCCGGCTGATTCGCACCGGCAAGAAAACGGTGCACGTGCAGACCCGGCTACTGCTACCCGAACTGCTCGACGAGGACGGCAAGCCCACCGTCTCCACTCAGTGCGTGCTCATCTACACCGCTGTTGATGACGCCGGAGACCCGGTCCCGGTGCCACCGTGGGAGCCCTCCACCGAAGGCGGGCTGGCCCGCCGCGAACTGGCCGAGCGCCGGGGCGCGGAGCATCGAGCCGGCGAAGATGCCCTGGATACTGCCGTGTTCCCGGAGCCCGAAGACACGTCCGCCGAGATCGTCACCCTGCGCTTCGTAGCCTCCACTCGAGACGTGCCGCGTGGTGGCAGGGTCCCCGGCGGCACCGTGCTGCGCTGGATCGACACCGCGGCCGATGTCTGTGCCGCCCGCTGGGTGGGTGCGTCAGTGGTCGCCGTGTTCGCTGGTGGGGTGCGGTTCGTGCGCGAAGTGCGCTCAGGAGACCTGGTCGAGATCGAAGCGCGGTTGGTGCACACCACCAAGCGCTCGGTCTACGTGGTGATCCGGGCGCGCACGGGCTCTCGCACCACCCGCGAAATGCATCCGTTCGCCCACGGTGTCTCGGTGATGGTGTCGACAGGCCCCGATGGCAAGGCACGCGAAGTGCCCGCGTGGGAGGCGGAAACCGCCGAGGAGAAGGTGCTGGAGGAGATGAGCGTCGATCTCGTGGAGCTGCGCAACCGCGTGGTCTACGAATGGGCGCGCAGCTGACCTGCTTCGGACGAATCGTCTTTGCAGGAATCGGTGGTTCCTGGCTCGAATTCACTGTCTCAGCTGAACTTTTCGCAGCTACTGCGTCATGAGGGCGGTGCCAATACCGTACTGAATTTGGTACGCTATTGACGTAGGGGTGAGTTGATGGGCTATCGGCAAGACCTGTGGGAGGTTGCAGCTTCGCGCAACGGTGTGGTGACCGTCGCTGAGGCTGAGGACGCAGGTGTGCCAGCCGTTGAGGTGCGGAAGCTAGCCGCCCGTGGTGCGCTCCGAGCGTACGGGCAAGGCGTTTACGCGCACCGTGACGTGCCAATAACCCCGTTTACTGAACCGACGATTGCCGTGGCTCTTGCTGGAGAAGGCGCTTTTTTGCACCGTGAATCCGTGCTTAATCTGCGGGGGCTCGGGCAGTTCAATCCGCCGAAGGTGCGTGTGGGCGTGCGTCGCCGCGTGCGGCGCACGCTGCCGGAGTGGATGGAGCTGGAGACGCGATCTGACGTGCCGGACGAGGACCTCACTCATTACGAGGGCGCCCCGGCGACGACTGTCCGGCGGGCGCTGGCGGACATGCGTGATCGGATGCCGGCGGACCGATGGGAGGCTCTCGTCGATGAAGCGCTCCGGCGCGACGTGGTCGACGAGAAAGACGTAGATGCGTGGAGGACGGTATCGAAGTGAATGAAGTAACCCCACCGCTGAACGTGACGCAGCTCAATGCCAGGCTCGCGCAGGTCGCCACCACACTGAATATCCCGATCGCGCGTGCGCGCGCAATGCTCTGCACGCTGATCGTGTCGCAGATGCTTCCCGAGACGGTCTCCGTCAAGGGTGGCATGGGAGTGAAATTGCGATTCGGGGAGCGCGGCACGCGCGCCACCACCGACCTCGATGTGTCTACCCGCGACCGCGGTGAAGAATTCGGGCAAGCGTTCCGCGCGCGCGTCTGGCCAAGGGATGGGGAAGCGTGCCGGCGTCGAAAGGCGCGTTGCGTCGTAACCCAGATGCGCCAGAACGCGTCGCGTTCACCGCAGCCGTTCGAGCGGTGAAACGTCACGATCCGGGGCTCGCCCGGCCTGAGTATGTGATGCACCCGTACCGAGTGTCGGTCGCGTTCCTCGGCAGAGCCTGGAGCGCACTTGATGTCGAGGTCTCCGACCCTGAGATAGACCCGGAGGCGCACACGCGTAAGGAGGTTGACGGTGAGCTGGTGCAGTTCGGTGCCTACTTCGGTTTCGGGGATCTGCAACCCGTCGAGCTCGTTGATCTGGAGTACCAGATCGCACAAAAACTCCACGCCGTCACCGATCCCGCCTACGAACGAGCGCACGACCTCGTTGACCTGCAACTGCTATGGGGTGCCGATCCTGATCTTGCTGTCCTGCGGAGACTGTGCGAGCGGACGTTCGACTGGCGGCGTCAGCAGCCCTGGCCGCCGTTACCGTTGCGTTCGATGTATGGCTGGGAACTCGCGTACGCTGACGCGAGAGCTGAAACTAAGGTCGGCGGGACGACTCCCGTATTGCCAGACATCGCGGCGGCGCGTGAGTGGCTGACGTGGATCATCGAGGTCACAGCTTCCACTCCTGTTCTTGATTGAGAGCGTCATATTGTCTTTTTGATGTTGAGTCAGGTGGGCTCTTGAAGAGCAAGGTGGCGTCGTCGGCGGGAACTTCGCGCTGAGGGTTTGAGGTCATCGGAGAATCTCCAGGGCTTGCTGGATAGCTGGGCGGGCCTTCGAGAAATCCTTGGCCATGCTGAGTAACGAACCAGGGGCAATGCGCTCGAACTCGTCTGTCTCCAGCAGTCGCTCGAGGCCATATCGAGTGAGATTCTGTGACCCCAGGCCGTCGTAACGCAGGAGATCGGGCGGTGGCGCGGTGTCCATCGCCGCCTCCGTTCGGCAGAATCAGTTACAGATACAGTCTGCTTGTTATGGTTTTTGCTGCGAATCTGAGAAGCCCTCGAGGTCGAGACGGTTCGGCGAAAGGGTAGGGATATCCTCATAGGCGCCCTGGAGTGTGGGGGACTAGGATGGACCACGCTCCCATCGGAGCGACTCCACCCCAGCCACGGAAGTGACCCTCCATGCTCTGGACCCTGTTAACCCGTTATTCGCGCCCCTACCTCGGATCGATTCTCGCCGTCGTGCTGCTGCAGTTCGTCGCCACGATGACGACCCTCTACCTGCCCAGCCTCAACGCACGCATCATCGATGAGGGCGTGGCCGTGGGCGATACCGACTTCATTTGGCGCACCGGCGGCATCATGCTCGTTGTCGCCTTCGTGCAGCTGGCCTCGGCCATCACCGCCGTCTGGTTCGCCGCACGCGCCGCTATGGGGCTGGGCCGTGACCTGCGCCAGGCCGTGTACCGGCGCGTCGATGGTTTCGGCGCCGCCGAGGTGAACCGCTTCGGCGCGGCCACCCTGATCACCCGCGGCACCAACGACGTCCAGCAGGTCCAGATGGTGATGCTGATGGCGCTGAATTTCATGGTGATGGTGCCGATCATGTCCATCGGCGGCATCGTGATGGCCGTGCGCGAGGATCCGGGGCTGTCGTGGCTGGTGTGGGTGTCCGTACCCGTGCTGCTGATCTTCGTGGCCATCCTGGTGGGCATGCTGCTGCCGATGTTCCAGCGCATGCAGAACAACATCGACGCAGTCAACGGCGTGCTGCGCGAGCAGATCATGGGCATCCGGGTGGTGCGCGCCTTCGTGCGCGAAGCCCACGAGACCCAGCGCTTCACCGACGCCAACGCCGTACTCACCGACACCTCGGTGCGCATCGGGCGCATCTTCGTGCTGATGGGTCCGCTGATCATGATCATCCTGCACGGCGCGACGGCCGCGGTGCTCTGGTTCGGCGGCCACCGCGTGGCCGACGGGCTCGTCGAGGTCGGCGCGCTAACCGCCTTCATGCAGTACCTACTGCAGATCCTGGTGGCCGTGATGATGGGCACCTTCATGTTCATGATGCTCCCCCGTGCCGTGGTGTGCGCCCGCCGCATCGGCGAAGTGCTCAACACGACACCCTCGATGGCGGAGCCGCAGACCCCGCGCACCCCCGAGGTGCCGGCCGGCGGCCAACGCCCCGCCGGCACCGTCGAGTTCCGTGACGTCTCCTTCGCCTTCCCGGGTGCTGAATCCGCGGTGCTCGAAAACATCAGCTTCACGGCGACGGCTGGGACCACCACAGCTATCATTGGGTCCACCGGTGCGGGCAAGACCAGCCTGCTCGGACTGATCCCCCGGCTCCATGACGTCACTGAGGGTGAGGTGCTCATCGACGGCGTGCCCGTGCGGGAGCTGGCCCGCACCGAGATCACTGCGGCCCTGGGGTACGTGCCGCAGAAGCCGTACCTGTTCTCCGGCACCGTTGCAGAGAATCTGCGCTTCGGTGCCCCGGGCGCTGACGAAGAACAGTTGTGGGCGGCCCTGGCCACCGCGCAGGCGGAGGAATTCGTGCGCGATCGCACCACCGGCGACGGCGATGCCGCCCGCCACGGGCTGGCCTCCGGGATCTCCCAGGGCGGCACCAACGTCTCCGGTGGTCAGCGCCAGCGCCTGTGCATCGCCCGCGCCCTGGTGGGCCAGCCGCGGATCTACCTCTTCGACGACTCGTTCTCCGCCCTCGACGTCACCACGGACGCCCGGCTGCGCGCCGCTCTGGGCGACTACACCGAGAACGCCACCGTCATCATGGTGGCCCAGCGCGTCTCCACCATCACCGACGCCGATCAGATCCTGGTGCTCGACGCCGGACGCATCGTCGGTCGCGGCACCCACCACGAGCTGCTGGAGGCCTCCGAGGTCTACCGCGAGATCGTCGACTCCCAGATCACCGCCGAGGAGCTGGCATGAGCACCGAGAAGAACCAGAAGAATCAGACCAACCCCGCTGGCGACGCCACCGTGGAGCTCAGCGAGGAGGAGATCCTGCAGATGCAGGACTCCATCTCCAACGACTGGGGCGATGGGGCAGCCCCGCGCAGGGCGAAGGCCTTCTGGCCCACCGCCAAGCGACTGATGGGGGAGTTCCGCACCGAGAAGATCGGGCTGAGCATCACCGTGGCCTTCGTGCTGATCGCCGTCGTGTTCAGCGTGTGGGCGCCGAAGATCCTCGGCGACGCCATGAACGTGATCTTCGGCGGTGCGATCGCGGCGAACATGCCCGCCGAGATGAGCCGCGAGCAGGTGATCGAGGGGCTGCGCGCCCAGGATGAGAACCAGTTCGCGGACATGCTCTCCGGCATGGAATTCGTTCCGGGGCAGGGCATCGACTTCACGCTGCTGGCCCGGCTGATCAGCGTGGTGCTGGTCATGTACTTCGTGGCCCAGATCTTCATGTACCTGCAGGGCCTGCTCATCAACAAGATCGTGATGCGCATCGTCTATCGGCTGCGCGAGGAGATCGAGGCCAAGGTCAACCGGCTGCCGCTGAGCTACTTCGACACCCGGCAGCGTGGCGATCTGCTCTCCCGCACCACCAACGACGTCGACAACGTGCAGACTGCCTTCCAGCAGGCGTTCACCGGGTTCATCTACGCCGCGCTCTCCCTGGTGGGCATCACCGTCATGATGTTCTGGCTGTCCTGGCAGTTGGCCCTGATCGCGCTGGTCGCCCTGCCGATCTCCGGCGTCGTCGTCGGGATCATCGGCTCTAAGTCGCAGAAGCTGTTCACCGCCCAGTGGCGCAACACTGGCCGACTGAACGGGCACATCGAGGAGTCCTTCACCGGCCACGAGCTGGTCACCGTCTTCGGGCGCCAGGATGACATGCGGGCCCGCTTCGACGAGCGCAACGAGGAACTCTACGAGGCCAGCTTCAAGGCGCAGTTCTACTCGAACATGATCATGCCGATCATGCAGTGGGTGACCTACCTGGGCTACGTCGGTATCGCCGTGGTGGGCGGGCTGCGCGTGGCCTCCGGGCAGATGAGCCTGGGCTCGGTCACGGCGTTCATTCAGTACTCGCGCGAGTTCAACCAGCCGCTCGGGGAGATCGCGGGCATGTCCAACATGGTGATCTCCGCGGTGGCCTCCGCCGAGCGGATCTACGAGCTGCTCGACGGCGAAGACGAGGAAGATCCGGCCCTGGACGAACTACTCGGCACCGATGGCGCCGATGGTGCTGGTGCAGGTCATGCGGGACGCAGCGGCGCCGTGCTGCCGGACCCGGTGGCCGGGCACATCGAGTTCGACCACGTGTCGTTCTCCTACACCCGGGAGAAACCGCTGATCACCGATCTCTCCCTGGTCGCTCAGCCCGGCCAGGTGGTCGCGATCGTCGGTCCGACCGGCGCCGGAAAGACCACCCTGGTGAACCTGATCATGCGGTTCTACGAGATCGACTCCGGGCAGATCCGCCTCGACGGCGTCAACATCGCTGCCCTGGATCGCTCCGTGGTGCGCGCTCAGATCGGCATGGTGCTCCAGGATGCCGTGCTCTTCGACGGCACCATCATGGACAACATCCGCTACGGCCGGCTCGATGCCACCGATGACGAGGTGATGGCTGCGGCCCGGGCGACCTATGTGGATCGGTTCGTCTCCACGCTGCCCGAGGGCTACCAGACGACGGTGTCCTCCGACTCGGAGGCGATCTCGGCCGGTGAGCGCCAGCTGATCACCATCGCCCGGGCGTTCCTCTCCGACCCGGCGCTGCTGATTCTCGATGAGGCGACGTCCTCGGTGGACACTCGCACCGAAAAGCTGATCCAGGAGGCCATGGGTGCGCTGCGCTCCGAGCGCACCTCCTTCGTGATCGCCCACCGACTCTCCACCATCCGCGACGCCGATCTGATCCTGGTGATGGAATCCGGCAGCATCGTCGAGCAGGGCAATCACGACCAGCTGCTGGAGCGCCAGGGCGCCTACTACCGGCTCTACCAGTCGCAGTTCACCGACGGCGTGGACCCCGACGAGGAGGCCCTGGCCACCGGCGCGGTGCCCGTGGTCGGTCCAGCCGACGTCGACGAGGCGAACGAATAAACATATTGCAAAACTATTATATGTGTGACAGGATGAGGACGTGCACGCGGATCAGGATCTGACACCCGTGGCCCAGCTGTTCAAGGTGCTGGGCAACGTGTCGCGCCTCCGGTTGGTGCGCCTGCTCGAAGCAGGAGCGCAGACGGTCGGCTCACTCGCCGAAGCGACAGGGATGTCGCAGCCGCTGGTATCTCAGCATCTCGGCACCCTCAGGGCAGCTGGCCTCGTGGCATCGCAGCGACACGGCAAGGAGGTCCGCTACCGCCTGGCCGATCAGCACGTCGCGCATGTCATCCGTGACGCCGTCGTGCACGTCCATGAAGACCACTGAAGGAGAGCTGCAACATGACTGACCAGAACCCCGGTGCCGACCATACTTCGGCCGAGCACACCGTTGCTGATCACCAGCACGGTGAAAACTGCGGGCACGAGGCCGTCCCGCACGATGATCACGTGGACTACGTTCACGATGGTCACCGACATGCCGCCCACGGCGACCACTACGACGAGCACTGACGATCCCGGCCCGACCTGATCACGGCTGGTAGGGCGTCGCCTCGGCGAGATCGAAGTCCTCGTCGACCAGGGCCATATTGGCCATCGCCCCGGCCAGGGTGCCAGTGGCCAGTGACATGGCGACATTCGCTGCCGGTGCCACGATATTGCCGGCCGCCCAGATGCGCGGGTGCGAAGTACGGCCCTGCGGGTCGACGTCGATGACGGCGCCGAAGGGCGTCTCGACTCGGGCCAGGTCCAGGCCCTCCAGGTAACCATCGCGCGGCCGGGTGTCCGGTGCCAGAAACAAGGCGTCCACCTCGTGGTGGGCGCCTTCGCGTAGGTGCACGGTGAGCGGTCCGCCCGGGGCGCCCGCGATGCGGGCGACGGAATCCGGTTCGAGGGTGATCTCGCGTGCTTCCAGGCGCAGGACCGTGGGCAGATCCAGTTCACCGCAAGCCGCAGAGAAGAAGGCGACCAGCGGCGACCACTGCCGGATCAGCTGGACCTGGTGCAGGGACAGGGGGCCGGTGCCGAGCACGCCCAGGCGCCCACCGCGCACCTCCCAGCCATGGCAATAAGGGCAATGCAGTACGGTGCTGCCCCAATGCTCTGCCAGGCCCGGAATCTCGGGCAGTACATCCGTCACGCCCGAGGCGGCAATGACGGCGCGGGTGATGAGCTGCGTCCCGTCCTCCAGGTGAACGGACAGCGTGTCAGGCGCGTCCTCGCCGTTATCGGAGCGGTGCCGCTGGACCGAGGTCACGCCCACCGAGCGGATCTCCACGCCGTAGCTGCGGGCCTCGGCCAGTCCGGTGCGGCTGAGTTCGGCGGGAGAGCGCCCATCGAAGCCGAGGACGGTGTGCATTGTGGTGGCGAAACGGTTCCGCGGGGTTCCGGTATCGAGGGCGATGACGCTGCGGCCGGCACGACCGGCGGCGACCGCCGCGCTGAGGCCGGCTGGCCCGGCGCCAATGACGGCCACATCCCAGCGCGGTGTCGTGGGGTCCGGTGTCATCACCCCTGGCGCCCCTTGAACCGCGGGTTGAGCTTGTTGATCACGTAGGTGCGGCCGCGGCGGCGTACCACTTGTGATCCCGGCTTGGACTTCAGCGAGCGCAGTGAGTTGCGGACCTTCATCTTGACTCCTCCTTATTGCGAATGAGTATCATTAGCTCATAGTACTGTACCGGATCCGGTGCACGGGATGAAGGAGCGATATGTCAGACAGTCAGGGGCGCAGCGGCGTCGAAACACCGCGGGCGAGTCCGGCGCCGGTGATCGCCGTGGTGGGCACCTGCGAGGCCGAGCGCCGGGAGTATGCGCGGTCCGCGGCGCTGGCGCACCTGCGGCTGCTGGTGCCGGCCGAAGAGCTCTCCCGCGATGCCTCGGCCGTGGAGCGGGCCCTGGGACTGGCCGCGATGACGGGACTGCTGGACGGTCTCGTCGTCGAATGTCCCGACGATCACTGTGTGCCCGCGCTCATCGGGGAGCTCGCGGACCCGGATTCCGGCGCCCGCCTGCAGGAGGTGGTCTGCGTGATCGACGCCGCCCATCTGCTGCCGGATCTGGCGCCCGCACGGCACAGTGACCGGACGAGCCGGCAGCGGGCCACCGCGTTGGTGGAGCTGCTCGAGTTCTCCTCGGCTGCCGTGGTGGTGAACCACGACCACCTGGCGCCCCGGGAACGAGCGCGGGTGCGCAGACTGCTCGCCGGGCTGAATCCGACACTGCGTTGGATCGACGACGACGGGTCGCTGGTGCCCGGGGAGTCCCTGCCCGCGGTGCAAGATCGGGCCGGCTGGATCCGGCTGCTCAACGACGAGCACCCCACCACGGGAACACACGACGGGGTCACGGTGTGGCGCTACGAACAGCTGCGCCCCTTCCACCCCGAACGGCTGAAAACCGCGCTCGAGCGGATCTTCACGTCCGAGGAGCACGGCACCGTGGTGCGCTCGGTGGGATTCTGCCATCTGGCCAGCCGCAGCCACGTCACCCAACTGTGGGAGTACTCGGGGCGCTCCCTGTCGCTGAGCACCCTGGGCTATGACCAACAGGTGGTCGCAGCTGATGAAGTGCTCGCCTGGGGGCAGGACGTCGCGTTCATCGGGCTCGAGCTCGACGTCCCCGGGCTGAGCGCGGAGCTGGACCAGGCGGTGCTGAACGACGCCGAACTCACCGCCGGTCCCGAGGCCTGGCGCGGCTTCTCCGACCCGTTCCTCGGCTGAGACCCCAACCGCCGACGTCGGGGATGTTCAGGGCCGGTGGATAGGATGGCCGGATGAGCACTCCGCACCCGAACCCGCCCGAGTACGGCGCGCCCGCAACGCCCCCCGCGCATCAGCTGAACCACACCGGATCCACCGTGCCGGCCGTGCCCGCGGGCTGGCCGCCGGTCTCCGGGCGCGGCGGACCAGCACGGCAGGGAACCCCGTGGGCACCGGACGTCCGCCCCGGACGCTTCCTCTGGAGGGACCTGATCACCGTGCTCGCCTACATCGGGCTGTTCATGATCGGACTGGGCTCCCTGCTCATTGCGATCCCCGGTGCCATGGGCGCCGCGGCCTGGCTCACCGGCACCGAGCCCACCACGCCCACGCAGTTGGTCACCGACCCGGCGGCGCCGTCGTCGTCGGCAGCCCTGTTCGCCATCAACCTCGTCAACTATTCGCTGCTCGCCGCCTTGGCGCTGCTGGCCTCCTGGGGGCACCTGGTCGACTCCCTGGCCACGTTCCGGCGACTCTGGGGGCTGAAGTTGCTGCTCATCCCGGGGCTGTGGATGGCTAGCATCACCCTCACCTTCTTCATCGTGGTCGCGCTCGGGGAGCCGGTGACCTCGGAGAACCAGGCGGCGCTGGAGGGTATGACGACGGTGGTGCCGCTGTGGCTGATGCTGCTGGTCACCGTGGTGCTCGGTCCCTTCGTGGAGGAGTACCTCTTCCGCCACCTGCTCGTCGGTAAGCTCTCCCGCTACCTCACGGTGTGGGTGACCGCCCCGCTGTCGGTGCTGATCTTCGGCGGCATCCACTTCCTGGGCGCCGGCGACTTCAGCCTCATCGCCGCGGTGCCCTACCTTGTGCTCGGCGCGGTGATCACGGGGACCTACGTGGCGTTCCGGTTCTCCCTGGCTTACGCCTACGCGCTGCACCTGTTCAACAATCTGGTGTCCGTGTTGATCCTCTACATCGTGTCCCCGTTCCTCGAACAGTACGAAGACATGCTCCCCGATGGGACGCTGCCCGGGGTGGTGAGCGCGCTGCGCCTGATGATCGGTGTCTGACCAGCCGGAACAGCCTGATCAGAAGGAAAAGATTCCGGCCTCGGTGCACGACGACGCCCTTTCGCTGTCGCGTCAGATCCTGGCCCTGGCGGTCCCCGCGTTCGGCGCCCTGCTGGCCGAGCCGCTGTTTCTGCTCGCCGACACTGCTATCATTGGGCACCTCGGAACCGCCCAGCTGGCCGGCGTGGGCCTGGCTACCACCGTGCTGCACACCGCCACCGGTCTGCTGATCTTCCTGGCCTATTCGACGACGCCGGCCGTGGCGCGCCTGGTCGGGGCCGGCCGCGTCGCCGACGCCCTGGCCCGTGGCCGCGACGGCATCTGGCTCGGGGTACTGCTCGGTGCGGGGCTGGGGTTGCTCGGCTGGCTCACCGCCCCCGGACTCATCAGCGCCCTCGGCGCCGGTGCCGGGACGGGCGTGCACGACCACGCCGTCGACTATCTGCGCTATTCGATGTTCGGGCTGCCCGCCATGCTGGGGGTGCTCGCGGCCACCGGGGTGCTGCGCGGACTCCAGGACACCCGCACCCCGCTGGTGGTGGCCGGGGTGGGGTTCGGCATCAACATCGGCACCAACTTCCTGTTCGTGTACGGCTTCGGCTGGGGCGTGGCCGGTTCTGCGGCGGGCACCTCGGCGATCCAGTGGTGCATGTTCATCGCGTTCCTCGCGGTGATTGTGGGCCGGGTGCGCTCCGATCGGCTGACGGGGCTGAGCTGGCGGCCGCGCTGGTCGGGGATCCGCGCCACCGCCCAGTTCGGTTCGTGGTTGCTGGTGCGCAACGCCGCCATGCGCGCCGCCATCCTCGCCACCGTGTTGATGGCCACCTGGATGGGCACGACGACGCTGGCTGCTCATCAGCTGGTGTTCATCGTCTACTCCACCCTGGCCTTCGCCCTGGACGCCCTGGCCATCGCCGCACAGGCGCTGATCGGCCGCGAACTGGGCGCCTCGCGCGAAGCCACCGCCCGGCAGCTGACCCGCACGATGATCCGCTGGTCCCTGTGGTTCGGCGTGATCACCGGGGCGGTGCTCGCCGCACTGGCCTGGGTGCTGCCCGCCGGCTTCACCCCCGACCCGGAGGTGCGCGCCGCCGCCACCGCCGGACTGCTGGTCATCGCCGTCACCCAGCCGCTGGCCGGCTACGTCTTCGTGCTCGACGGCGTGCTCATGGGGGCCGGTGACGCCCGCTACCTCGCCCTGGCCTCGGTGGTGAACCTGGTGGTGTACCTGCCCGGGCTCGGGGCGCTGGCCTGGTGGCTCACCACCGACAGCGGGGCCGGTGCCGTGCAACTGAGCACCCCGGCGCTGGTGGGGCTGCTCTGGCTCGGCTTCTCCGGTCTCTACCTGGCCGCCCGTGGGGTCACGCTGTGGTGGCGGATCCGCGGGGAGAAGTGGATCCGACTCGGCTCCGACCACCTGTGAATTCCCTGAGCATGGACTCTGCGGCGGGGAAGAGCACTTGAGGCCCGCGTCGTCGTCGTGAGAGGTTCGTGGGTGTTTTGATCCGGGACCGACCCGGAGCTGACCCGGAATAAGGGAATATTGCAGAAAGGAATGTAGGCGATGTCGACATTCAAGAAAGCGATCACCACCGGAGCCGCTGCCCTCGGCCTGACCGCGGGCATGCTCGCGATGGCCGCACCGGCCCAGGCCGACACCCATGCCGAGTGGTTCAATAACCGGACGGTCTGCGAGCGGGCCACCGACAACCGCGTGGCCCACTACCGCGCCTCCGGCTACACGGTCAGCGTGCAGAACTACTGCAAAGGCGAGCAGTACATCGGTTATATGCCGCAGTACTATTCCGAGATCCATTACAACTGATCTGGCGCAGCTGATCCCGACCACTAGACTGGGGCCGTGGCTGTAACGAAAATTGACCCCGAGATCTCGTCCGTCCTCTTCAAACCGGTGCTCATCCGCGCCGGAGTGTCGCTGATCTTCGGCGTCGTCGCGCTGATCATCCAGGAGCCCAGCCACGCCGTCACCAGCTACGGGGTGGCCCTCTACCTGCTGCTCTCGGGCACCGCCATGTGGGAGTACCTACGGCGGGACCCGGTACCCGAGGCCATGCGCTCGCCGCTGTCGATGGCGTGCGCGGTCTGGTGCCTCGGCGCGTTCGTCGTCGTCGGCCTGCACCTGTTCGAGGCGCCGATGTGGACGACGGCGATCGCCGTGGGCGCGGCCTACCTCATCGGCGGCCTCGCCGAACTGGTGGCCGGGCTGCGCCACCGCCGGGCCTTCGCCCCGGCCCGCGACCAGATCCTCACCGGCGCGGTCAACACCCTGGCCGGGCTCGGCCTGGCGATCTGGAGCACCCGGATCGACGATCACCAGGTGATGGGGCTGACCGGCACTGTGGCGTTCATCATCACCGTGATCACCGCGGTGGCGGGCGTGGGCTTCTGGCTCGACGCCCGCGCCGCCGCCAAGGCCGGCCACGCCGAGGCGAAGAAGCAGACCGGGCTGCGCTGAGCCGGTGCTGAGCCCGATGTGTCGGGCTTGTCTCGTTTAGGGTTCACCGGCGTCCAACGACTAGACTGGTCAGGTGCCGTCGCACCCGGCACCCCCAGCCGAGCCGAGGAGCGTGAACCGTGGGCCAGCCTTCGAAGAAGAAGGGCTTCAGCGCAACGATCAAGGCACCCCTGATCTTCTCCGCGGTCCTCGGACTGGTCGGCGGCAGCGTCGCCACCCTGGCCACCACCGGCGGCACCGACAAGCCGCTGCGCATCGACATTGGCCTGATCGCCTTCGGTGTCTTCTTCATGGTCTCCCTCGTGGTGGTCGCCATGCTGCAGCTGGCCTCGAAGGACAACCCGAACCACCTCTCCGAGGGCTCCGGAATCAACCGCTCCTCCGCCGAACTGCACCGCGCGGCCATTGCCAAGCAGCGGCAGAAACTGCGTGAAGAGCGCGAGGCCGAGCAACGCCGTCAGCAGGGTGACGCCGAGCCCACCTACGGCCAGCGCCGCGACGACGACGGATCAGATCCGACAGCTCAGTCGTAGTCAGTAGCGGTCAGTAGTGGAACGTGTCTGAGGGCGCGGTCGAGGGATCGTCCCCGGAAGATTCAGGACGCCACTGCACCCCGAACGCCTCGGCCAAACCGGTGATCTTGTTGGCCCGAGCCAACCGCGGCAAGTCCGAACCATTGCGGATCTGACCGCCATCGGCCTCGAAATCCGACAGGAACTCGTGCGCCCAGCCCAACTCCTCCTGCGACGGCGAGAGTCCCTCATTGATGGCAGCGCACTGCTCCGGGGTCAGGCACAGCTTGCCCGACATGCCGAACTCCGCCGTCACCGCGGTGGCCTCGGCCAACTTCACACCCGTGGAACCCACCGTCGGACCATCAATGGCAGCCGGCAGCCCGGTGGCTTTCGCAGCGATGGTGAACTGGCTGCGCGCATAGGCTAGCGCCATCGGCGACTCCCCGAACCCGGTGTCCCTGCGGAAATCGCCGATGCCGAACGCCAGGCGGAACGTGCCCTTGGCCGCGGCGATCGAGTTGATTCGCTGCAGCCCGCGCGCGGTCTCCACCAGGGCGACCACCGGCACCCCGGGAAGCTTCGCCGCGGTCTCGTTGACGTGATCGGTGGACTCCACCATCGCCAGCATCACCCCGAGTAGTCCGCCCTCACGCTGGGGGCCGCCCAGCCGGGAGCTGATCACCTCGGCCAGCGCCTCGACGTCGTCGGACCACCAGCGTGACCCGTAGCCGTTGATGCGTACCCACCCGGTGTGTCCGGCGCTGAGCCACTCCAGCACATGGGCCCGAGCGGCGTCCTTGCCCTGCGGGGCGACGGCGTCCTCGATGTCGAGCACGACGACGTCGGCGGCAGATTCCTCGGCGGCGGCGAACCGCTCGGGCTGGGCGGCGTTGACGAGCAGCCACGAGCGGGCGAGGTCGGCGGTGAGCTTCTGGCCCGGGGTTGCGGTGAACTCCGCGGTGGCAACGGGAAACGACACAATGAACTCCTGATACTTCTGGGACACGCGAGAAGGCGGCGGCGAGATGCTGATCGGCATCGGCGCGATCGGCCAGCGAAGGTGGCTGGCCCGAGGAGTCCGGGTGTGGACGTTGGGAACCAGCATAAACGCTTTGTGACACACATCGCCACAGCGACGGGGCGGGGGCGGAATCTGGTGTACGTTGATCCAAACCTGCGCCGAAATACACCCCAAGGAGATTTCATGTCCGAGTCCGCTGCCCAGCCGTCGAAGAAGTCGGCCGGTCACCTCATCGTCGATACTCTGGTGGCCCACGGCGTGAAGCGCATCTATTCGGTCCCGGGCGAGTCCTACTTGGACGTGCTCGACGGACTGCATGACTCCAGCATCGAGAACGTGATCTGCCGTCACGAGGGCGGCGCGGCCTACATGGCTGAGGCCGACGGCAAGATGAACTCCATCCCCGGGGTGGCCATGGTGACCCGCGGCCCCGGCGCCGCCAACGCCCACGTCGGGCTGCACACCGCCTGGCAGGACTCCACCCCGATGGTGCTGTTTGTGGGGCTGATCCCCTTCGAGCACCGCGACCGCGAAGCCTTCCAGGAATTCGACCCGCACGCCTGGTTCGGCACCGGTGCCAAGCGCGTCATGGTGCTGGACCACCCCGAGCGCGCCTCCGAAATCGTGGCCGAAGCCATGTTCGCTGCCAATTCCGGTCGTCCCGGCCCGGTCGTCGTCGGGCTGCCTGAGGACGTCATCAAGGTCGAGGTGGAGGACCACCCGCACCCGCAGATCCCGATCGCCGGCGGCGGCATGACCGTGACTGACTGGAAGGCCCTGCACGACGCGCTGCGCACCGCCGAGAAGCCGCTGTTCATCACCGGCGGCAACGACTGGACGTCGGAGGGGGCGCAGCAACTGACCCGCTGGCTCGAGGACCACCAGATCCCGGCCGCAGCGGAGTGGCGCACCCAGGGCACCGTGCCCTTCGACTCGCCGTCGTATGTGGGTCCCATCGGCTACGGCCGACCCAAGCCCACCTATGACCTGCTCGAGGAGACCGACCTGATCGTGTTCGTGGGCACCGTGCCCGGCGACGTGATCACCGACGGTTTCAACATCCGGCAGAACTGGGACAAGAAGAACTTCATCGTCACGATCGACCCGTCGCTGCGCGGTCGCTCCGGCCCGGTGTCGTTCCAGATCGTGGCCAAGCCGGATGTGTTCGTGCGCGACCTGGTGCTGATGGACCTCGAGGTGAAGGATTCTTGGAAGCAGTGGACCTCGAAGATGCGCGCCGAGCAGGAAAAGTTCGCTGCCTTGCCTGCGGCCGAGCCGCTGGAGGGTCCCGCCAAGATGGACACGATGATGGCGCACCTGGTGGCGGCGCTGCCCGAGGACTCCATGGTCACCTTCGGCGCCGGCGAGCACACGAACTGGGCGCACCGCTACTTCCCGACCCAGTCCTACGCTTCCATGATCTCGGCGCGCAACGGCTCCATGGGGTACTCCATCCCCTCGGCCGTCGCCGCGTCGCTGAACTACCCGGGTCGTCGGATCGTGACGATCGCCGGTGACGGCGAGTTCCTGATGAACGGCCAGGAGTTGGCCACTGCCACCCAGTACGGTGCCACCCCGCTGGTGATCGTGATGGACAACCAGGAATACGGCACCATCCGAACCCACCAGGAGCGCGACTACCCGAACCGCGTGTCCGGTACCCAGCTGAAGAACCCCGATTTCGCCGGCATGGCGGAAGCCTTCGGTGGATTCGGTGTGAAGGTCACGCAGGACGAGGAGATCCCGGCCGCGCTGGAGTCGGCGCTGAAAGCCATCGACGACGACGGCACCTTCGCGCTCATCCACCTCGTGGTCGAGCAGCGCAAGAAAGCGTACTGAGCCGACTGAACTGATGGGCTCGTGTGCTGACTGAACAGCACCACAGCGACGGCCGCACCGGCCCCTGAACACTGTATGTTCCAGGGTTCCGTTGCGGCCGTTGCGCTGTGCGCCGAACTTCTTCGGCGTCGCCGCTCAAGAGTGACGCAGCACACAGTCCTTTGGTATCCTCGGCGGCATGGAACCCGATCGCGCTCCCGTTGTTGACACTGTTGTTGACCCCGTTGTCGGCTCAGCACTTGACGCGCGCCCCGAAGTGGAGGGCGAGACCGTCTCCCGGGTGGCGATGACCCAGGACGCGCTGGAGTTGATCCAGCGCCTGCGCGGCATCCACGGGGAGCTGATGATCCACCAGTCCGGGGGATGCTGCGACGGTTCCTCGCCCATGTGTTATCCGGCCGGGGACTTCCGCACCGGCGGCTCCGACATTCTGCTGGGCACTTTCGAACTACCCGCCGCGGACACGGATGCCGAGGTGAAAACCGGTGCGCTGCCGTTCTGGATGAGCCGGGAACAGTTCGAGTACTGGAAGCACACCCACCTGACGCTCGACGTCGTCAATGGCCGCGGGGCCGGATTCTCCGTGGAGGCACCCGAGGGCAAGCGCTTCCTGATCCGCTCGCGGCTGATGGATGTGTCGACCGCCACTGGCGCTGAGGATCCAGCCACTGCACCTGCTTCGAGTGCCTCGTGAGCCGGCCGTGAGCGTCCAGCAGCCCTCGGCTGACGCCTACCAGCACCGTGTGGAGCTGGCCCGCGACGCCCTGCGCACCCTGTCTCGCACCTCACCCCGGCCACCCTCGGAGGCCCTGCGATCGGTGCGCCCCGACGTGCTCGCCTCCTGGCAACGTTCCCTGGAAGCCCACCGCGACCCGCAGCGGGTCTCCGTGCCGTTCGCGGTGCCCAGCGCCGACCTCGACGCCGCCCGCCGGCAGCACGCGCTGGCCGCCGCCCTGCCGGTGATCCGCACCCTGCTCATCGACCCGGCTGCTGATGCAGGGCTCATCACCGCCCTGGGCAACGCCGACGGGCACCTGCTCTGGGTGGAGGGCGACGAGCTGGCCGCGCGCCGAGCGGAGCTGATGGGCTTCGTGCCCGGGGCCGACTGGTCGGAA
Organism: Micrococcaceae bacterium; assembly: GCA_052084925.1. Lineage (GTDB taxonomy): Bacteria > Actinomycetota > Actinomycetes > Actinomycetales > Micrococcaceae > CmP2. Next base: position 395,661 of record JBQDEV010000001.1, on the reverse strand, counting down.
ACCTCCGTCGGCACCGCCGCCCCCGGAGCGGCCCTGGCCACCGGGCGACCCTCGCAGATCAGCCGGGCCGAGCACTTCAGCCCCCTGGTGCATCCGTGGAGCTGCTCGGCGATGCCCGTGCGCAACCCGGCCACCGGGGAGCTTATCGGCGTCATCGATGTTACGGGAGGCGACGACGCCGTCAGTCCGTTGGCGTTCTCGCTGCTACGCGCCACCGTGACCGCCGTGGAATCACTGTGGCGGAACCAGCTCTCCACCGAAGAGCTGCGCACCGACCCGGAACACGGGCTGAGCCTGCACCAGATGATCATCCCGACCTCTACTCCCGCCCGGACCGCAGCCCGAGCCTCCACCTGGACCGCTGCCCCCGCGCCCGCCTCGCCGCGCCCGGGCCGCGCCGGCTCCCGCGGTGCCGCTCGTCCGCTGGCGGCGGCCACCTCCTCGACCACGCCGCCGTCGTCCGCCGTCATTCACGTCACCGGCCAGCTGCCACCGCGGGTCAGCCGGCGCGAGTTGAGCCTGCGCCACGCCGAGATCCTCACCCTGCTCGACTGGCACAGCGGCGGACTCGATGGCGCCACCCTCGAGGAGCTGCTCTACGGGGAGATCGCCCCCGGGGCGGAATCGCGGGCCATCACGCTGCGCGCCGAGATCCACCGCCTGCGCCGGGCCCTGAGCTCGCAGGATTGCCCGCTCACCGTGTCCTCGCGGCCCTACCGGCTCGACGGCGAGATCCGCACCGACGCCGCCCTGGCCCGGGAATCGCTGCGCGACGGCGATGTGCAGGACGCCCTGGCCGCCGCCGTCGGGCCCGTACTGCCGCACTCCGACGCCCCCGGGATTGTGCAGATCCGCGAGGAACTCGGCGGTGCCCTGCGCGAAGCGGTCCTCCAGGACGCCGACGCCACCCAGCTCTGGCACTACCTCACCCGCCCCGAAGCGGCAGACGATGAGGAACTGTGGATGATGGCGCTGCGCCTGCTGCCCGCCGAGTCCCCACGCCGCTCACTCGTCGTGAGCACCCTGGAACGCCTGCGCACCCAGCGCTAAGGGTACTAACCAGCTGATGCAACGTGTTGCGTGTCCCGGCGCAACCTCGGCGCAACCCCACTGTGACTAGGCTCACATATATACGGGGTCGCCTCGGCGGCACGGCGGGACACACATCGTTCCTTCTGAGAACCGCCGCAGCTCCGAGGCGACCCCGTGCCAGAGAAGTCACCGAGCTCAACCAGCCACCGACTCACAGGAGGACCCCATGACTGTCTACGCCAACCCCGGGATCGACGGCGCCGTCGTCGAATTCAAGTCACGCTACGAGCACTACATCGGCGGCCAGTGGGTCGCTCCCGTGAAGGGCCAGTACTTCGAGAATGTCACCCCGGTGACCGGCCAGGTGTTCTGCGAGGTCGCCCGCGGCACCGCCGAAGATATTGAAGCAGCTCTCGACGCCGCCCACGCCGCGGCACCCGCCTGGGGCAAGACCTCGGTGGCCGAGCGCGCCGGGATCCTGCAGAAGATCGCCGACCGGATCGAAGCCAACCTGGAAAAGATCGCCGTCGCCGAATCCTGGGACAACGGCAAGGCCGTCCGTGAAACCCTCAACGCCGACATTCCGCTGGCGGTCGACCACTTCCGCTACTTCGCTTCGGCCATTCGCGCCCAGGAGGGCTCGCTCTCCCAGATCGACGAAGACACCGTGGCCTACCACTACCACGAGCCGCTCGGCGTCGTCGGGCAGATCATCCCCTGGAACTTCCCCATCCTGATGGCGGTCTGGAAACTGGCGCCCGCCCTGGCCACCGGCAACGCCGTCGTGCTCAAGCCCGCCGAGCAGACCCCGGCCTCGATCATGGTGCTCATCGACCTGATCGGCGACCTGCTGCCTCCCGGCGTCATCAACATCGTCAACGGGTTCGGCCTGGAGGCCGGCAAGCCGCTGGCCTCGAACAAGCGCATCCGCAAGATCGCATTCACCGGTGAGACCACCACCGGCCGACTCATCATGCAGTACGCCTCCGAGAACATCATCCCGATCACCCTGGAGCTGGGCGGCAAATCCCCGAACATCTTCTTCGAGGACGTGGCTGCCCAGGACGACGCGTTCTACGACAAGGCCCAGGAGGGCTTCACCATGTTCGCGCTGAATCAGGGCGAGGTTTGCACCTGTCCCTCGCGTGCGCTCGTTCAGGACTCCATCGCGGATCAGTTCCTCGACGCCGTCGTCGCTCGCACCCAGAAGATCGTGCAGGGCAACCCGCTGGACACCGACACCATGATCGGCGCCCAGGCCTCCAACGACCAGCTGGAGAAGATCCTCTCCTACCTGGACATCGGCAAGCAGGAGGGCGCTCAGGTGCTCACCGGCGGTGCCCGCGCCGAGCTCGATGGTGAGTTGGCGGGCGGCTACTACGTGCAGCCCACCATCTTCAAGGGCACCAACAACATGCGGATCTTCCAGGAGGAGATCTTCGGCCCCGTCGTCTCTGTCACCACCTTCAGCGACTACGACGACGCGCTGTCCATTGCGAACGACACCCTGTACGGCCTCGGCGCTGGCGTGTGGTCGCGCAACGGCAACACCGCCTACCGCGCCGGCCGCGAGATCCAGGCCGGCCGCGTGTGGGTCAACAACTACCACGCCTACCCGGCCCACGCCGCGTTCGGCGGGTACAAGTCCTCCGGCATCGGTCGTGAGAACCACCTGATGATGCTGGACCACTATCAGCAGACCAAGAACCTGTTGGTCTCCTACACCGAGAACAAACAGGGCTTCTTCTAAACCGCCCACCCCGGTCCCGCCTGTTCCGTCTGGCTGCCAGCTCACCGGCCGGCAGTGACCCCGCGACCCTGCCGCTGGTTCGTCGCGCCCGAAAACCGGGCGTGCCCGGACACGGCACCTGACCATCTGACCCCCTGACTCATCTGACCGACCGACCGACTACCCCAGTACCCGAAGTCACCCGGATCACCCGATCCCCGTCACCCAGGAGTAACGCTATGAGCACGATGAAAGCCGCCGTCGTCGAGAATTTCGGCGACGACCTGAACGTCAAGCAGACCGAGCGCCCGACGCCGGGCCAGCATCAGGCGCTGGTCCGCCTGATCTCCACCGGCGTCTGCCACACCGACCTGCACGCCGCCGAGGGCGACTGGCCGATCAAGCCGTCCCCGCCGTTCGTGCCCGGTCACGAGGGCGTCGGCGTCGTGGAGGAAATCGGCCCCGACGTCACCGAGGTGAAGGTCGGCGACACGGTGGGCAACGCCTGGCTGTGGAGCGCCTGCGGCCACTGCGAACACTGTCGGACCGGCTGGGAGACCTTGTGTGAGCAGCAGCTCAACGGCGGCTACTCCACCGACGGTTCCTTCGGCGAGTACATGCTGGTGGACGCCCGCTACGCCCCGATCATTCCCGAGGGATCGGACCTCTACGAGGTGGGTCCGGTGCTCTGCGCTGGCGTGACGGTGTACAAGGGTCTGAAGCGCACCGAGGTGCGACCTGGCCAGTGGGTGGTGATCTCCGGTATCGGCGGCCTCGGCCACATCGCGGTGCAGTACGCGGTGGCGATGGGCATGCGCGTGATCGCCGTCGACATTGCCGACGACAAGCTGGCGCTGGCCGAGAAGCACGGTGCCGAGATTACGGTGAACGCCAATGTGCAGGACCCGGAGTTGGTGATCCAGGAGAAGGTGGGCGGTGCGCACGGCGTGTTGGTGACCGCGGTGCACCCGAAGGCGTTCGGCCAGGCGATCAACATGACCCGTCGCGGCGGCACCATCGTGTTCAACGGGCTGCCCCCGGGCGACTTCCCGGCGCCGATCTTCGACATCGTGCTCAAGGGTCTGACGATCCGCGGCTCGATCGTGGGCACCCGACAGGACATGGTGGAGGCGCTGGAGTTCTACGCCGCGGGCAAGATCCACCCGACCTACCACCGGCGCCCGCTGGAGGACATCAACGACGTGCTGGAAGAGATGAAGCACGGCAAGATCGAGGGTCGCGTGGTGATCGAATACTGATCGAGTGTTAATCGAGCGTTGAACACCGTCGACTGATCACGACGGACGACGGTGTCGGGAGCGATTCCGCCGCCTGTTCAAGGGCCCGGCTGCCGCCTGTGTGCGGTGGCCGGGCCCTGTGCTGTGTGCCAGGTCGGGCCGCGGAATTTGGCTGTTCTGAATCCGCGTCCGAAAAATGTTCGAGACCACTTGTGTCGTAATGCGAATGTGTGTACCCTGGATATAGAACGTATGAATTACGGATAGCTGACGATAGATCTCCAAAGATCTCGTTTGTTGTTCGATGGTGATACGGCATCGTGGAGCGAGGTGATGAGCGTGGCGGCATTGCCCTTGAGTGACGACGCGCTGCCTTCCGCGCCGGAACCGCGGTCGGGGCGCGACGCCAATGCGCGTGACTCGGAGGTTCGGGATCAGGGCGGTCGCTCCACCGCGGAACTGTTGGAGTTGGTCTCGGTGGGGCTGCAGGAACTCACCGATCGGCTGGTGGATCCGGAAGCGTTACGGGAATTCGCCGTCTTTCGTGAGGCTTACTCCGGTCCCTCGGCCCAGGATTGGGGTACCGGCTGGAGCGCTGACGGTGCCGCTACTCACGGTGCGGACGCTGACGAGACTCCAGCGGATGATCCCTTTGCGGAGAAGACGGTGCCGACGCGGATTCCCGCGTATCACTGTGAAGATCCGGAGGCGTCGCTGCCGCAGGCGGTGCGCACCGTCGAGTCGATGGCGCGCCGGGTCGATGCCCTGCAGATCCGGCTCACCGGGCTGGTCGCGGACACCTTCAACCATGAGGCGGATCGGCCGGAGTTCCTCGGGGTGCCGGCCGGACGGGTGATGTACAAACACCACACTGCATACCTGCGTCATCTCACCCACGTCGGTGGCAAGGAGATCGCACAGCGCCTCGACACGGCGCGCCGCCTGTATCGGAACCCCGCCGCCGGAGCGCTGCTCGTTGCGCACGCCGTCGAGAATTCTGCTGAGGGTGCGGGTGATCCCGGTGTGACGACGGAAAGCGATGCTGCGGCAGACGGTGCCGGCATGGGCACGGCAGATGCTGCCCAAGGGGCGCGCGATGATGTCTCGAACCCGCGGGACTTCCTGCTGTCGACGGCGGCGCAGGCGTTCCATCGGGGCGAGGTCACGGAGCGAGCCCTGCGCTCGGTGATCATCTCGATGGCTGGGGCCGCTGACACCGCGGAAAAAGTCTCCTACGACCGGGGCAAGGCGAATTCACTGCTGAAACAGGGCGAGGCGCTGCTCACCGGGTCCGCGCGCGATCTCGACGACGACAATTTCTTCCAGGCCGCGGCGCGCTGGCGTCAGCTGGCCGAGAACCTCATCAACCCCGATGGCGAGCTGCCCGAAGATGAGCATCGGGAGCAGAAGTGTCGGATTCGGTACCGTGGCCGGAATCGCGACGGCAACCACGACTGGGAGATGAGCCTCGACGACGCCAGCCACGAGCTGATGGAGACCATCTGTCAGGCCGCGAACAACCCGGCCGGTCGGACTCTCGAGGGGGAGACCCCGTTCATCAACGACGGCACCGAAGCCCCCGAGATCCCCGGAGGTCAGACGGCCGCCGCGGAGAATGCCGAGGGCGACCCGGTGGGTGGCATGGACCGGCGCGCCTGGGGCCAGCGGGCCCTGCATGCCGTGCTCATGGTGCTCCACACCGGACTGCGCTCGCCGTCGAATAAGCTCCCCGACCACGGCACCACCCGGCCGGTGGCCATGGTCACCATGGACTACGCCACGATGATGCGCCAGGCGCACGCGGCGAACCTGCTGCCGCCCGGATTCGACCTCTCGGTGATCGAACCATACCGGAAGGCTGAGTTGTTTCTCTCCGAGGGGCAGTACACGGGGCCGATCCGTCCCGCTCACCTCCGAGAGCTGCTGGTGGAGGCGAATCTGATGCCGGTGGTGCTCGGCGGCGCGGGCCAGGTGCTCGATGTCGGGTCCAAAAAGCGGTTCTTCGACGGGCATCTCCGGGCGGCGGTGGCGGCTCGCGATGGCGGCTGCGCGGCGCCGGGCTGCACGGCGCCGATCTCCTGGTGCCAGACCCATCATCATCAACCCGCGCGCGAGGGCGGAGCGACCGCCGTCAACAATGGGGTGCTGCTGTGCCGACACGACCATGCCCTGGCCGATCGCGGCGACTGGCAGATCGAGTTCATCGACGACGTCCCCTACTTCCGGGCGCCGATCTACCATGACCCCTGGCAGACCCCGCGCCGCAACACCTACTGGCGGTCCGGTGCGAAAGCATGATGACACGACCGACGAAAGCATGACCAGCGGCACCTGTGCGGGCGCGCTTGGATTCCTAGAGTGAAAACATGAACACCACTGCCGACACAGTTTCAGGACACCCGCGCGAAGATCAGCACGATGACCAGCGCGTGGCGCTCCGATTGCGGCTACCGGAGCACCGGGTCCAGCGCCGCGCCATCGGCTGGTGGATGCTGCAGTCGGTGATCCTCATGGTGCCGCTGCTCGCCGCGACTGTCGTCGTCTTCTTCTGGTGGGAGGCCGGGCGGCCGTGGACGCTGGCCGCGATCGGCGTGGCGACGCTGCTGCTGGTGGTCGCCGTCGTCGTCGAACCGCTGGTGCGCTACCGGGTGCATCGCTGGGAGACCACCGGAGAAGCGGTCTACGCCCGCAGCGGCTGGGTGGTGCAGGAATGGCGGGCGGCGCCGCTGTCGCGTGTGCAGACGGTGGACGCGGTGCGCGGCCCGATCGAGCAGATGCTGGGGTTGGCCACGCTACGCGTCACCACCGCTTCCTCCTACGGTGCCATCGACATCGGCGGACTGGACCACGCCACGGCGACCCGCTTGGCCGAAGAGCTGACACAGATCACCCAGCAGACCCCCGGAGATGCGACATGAGCGCCCCAGAGACGACCCGCATGACGACGGCGACGACCGGAGCGACCTCCGGATGGCAGCGACTCAGCCCCCGCATCATCTGGGTCGACCTGGTGATCAGCGTGCTCGCGTTACTCCCGGCCCTGGTGGCGATCCTGGTGTTCGACGTTGAGGCAGGCGCGGGACAACTGTGGCCGCTGATCGGGCTGGCAGCGTTCGGGGTGCTCGGCGCGCTCGCCGACATCGTGCGCTGGGCCGTGACCCGATTCCGGGTGTCGCCGCGGCACGTGGAGCTGAAGACCGGGCTGTTCGTGCGGAAGCACCGCTCCGTGCAGCGGGACCGGATCCGCAGCGTGGACATCGAAGCGAAGCTGCGTCACCGCGTGGCTCGGCTCCGAGTGGTGGCCATCGGCGCCGGACAACAATCGGCGGCTGGAGAATCGGCGTTCTCCCTGGACGCGCTCGGTCGCGAAGATGCGCTGGAGTTGCAGCAACGGTTGCTGAACGATGCTCCGGTGGCGGTGACGGCGGAAGACCCGGCCCAGGCGGCTGCTGGTGAAGCACCGCGACGTGTTCTCGCCCGGTTCGAGCCGAGCTGGTTCATCTACAACATGTTCAGCATCTGGGCGTATGTGTTGGCCCTCGGTGTGCTCTGGGGCGGACTTTGGGCGCTGAGCACCGTCGGCATCGATCTGGCGGGATTCGTGATGCAGCTGGCGGATTGGGAGGCGATCGGTGTGCCGGCCACGGTGGCGATCGCCGTCGTCGCGGTCGGCGCGTTCGGTGCGGTCGGGCTGGGGGTGAACTACGTTATCGAGAACTGGGGCTTCGAACTGGCCCGAGTCCCCAGCCGCGACGGCACCATGCTGCGCACGCGCAAGGGACTGTTCACCACCCGCGAGGTGAACCGCGACGAGAATCGGCTGCGCGGGGTGGCGATCACCGAGCCGGTGCTGTGGCGCTGGATGGGCGTGAGCGATACGCACGTGATCACCACCGGCCTGGATGCGTGGTCGTTCGCGGACCCGGCGGCGGTGCTGCCCCGCGGTCCGGTGTCGCGGGCGCGCGCGGTGGCCGGCGAGGTGCTCGGCGGTGACGGCGGTGAAGATGGCGGTGATGACGGTGGGGAGAACCCGATGACGCTGCGGCTGCGGAGGCATCCGGTCCGGGCGCTGCGTCGTCGTCTGGTGTGGGCCACTATGGTGGCGCTGGCCGTGTTGACCGTCGGTGTGCTGCTGGAACCAGTGCTGGAGCTAGCGTGGCTGGACTGGACGCTGGTGTTCGGGACGACGGCCGGGGTGTGGGTACTCGGGCTGCTGCTGGCGGTGGCCGGATACCGGGCGCTGGGGCATCGGCTCACCGACGACTATCTCATCACCCGGTCGGGGGCGCTGAATCGGACGACGGCGGTGTTGCAACGCTCCGCCGTCAGCACGATCATGATCCGCGAATCGCTCTTCCAGCGGCGACTGAAACTGCGCACTGTGGCCGCGATGACCGCGGCGGGCGACGGCCGGTACGACGCCGTCGACGTCGATGCGCGAGACAGCCTCGACCTGGCCCGGCAGGCGGCGCCGGGACTTCTTGAACCGTTCCTTGAGCCTGCTGCCCGTGCTTCCGGGCGCCGGGCCTAGACTCGAAGCCATGCGGGAAACCAAGACCGGGATCTGGGCGGGGCTGACCATGGTGGTCGTCGCCGTCATGGTGGGCCTGCCAGCGTTGCTCGGGTACGTCGACCCCCTCCTGCCGCGACCTGCCTGGGTGGTGCTGTACCTGGGCTACCTGGTGTGCGTGGGGCTCTCGGCGAGCTGGAGTCACCGTCCGGTGGCGGCGCGGGTGCTACTCGCGGTGGCGGTGGTGGTGTCGTGGGCGGTGTTACTGACGCTGCCGGGCATGGGGCTGGTGCCGATTCTGCTGGTGATCACGGCCGCCGTCAGTGTGGGGCAGGTGCCGCTGTGGGGATCCGCACTGCTGATTGTCGCGAACTGTGCGGTGCTCGGGGCGGGGTCGCTGCTGTTCGGCTTCCCACTGCTGGAGGGGTGGCTGCTGCTTGGGTTCTACCTGCTCATTCAGGCGGCCACGGTGCTCAGCTCGGCCACCTTGATGCGGGAGATGGCGCTGCGGCAGCAGCTCGCCGAGGCGCATGTGGAGCTGCGCGCGGCCACGGTGCTGCTCTCGGAATCCACGCGGACCGAGGAGCGGCTGCGGATCTCCCGCGAACTGCACGACACGATGGGGCACCAGCTCACGGTGCTCACCCTCGAGCTGGAGGCGGCGCGGCACCGCCGCGGCGACCGCGCCGTCGATCATATTGACCGTGCCGACCGGGTGGCCCGCGAGCTGCTCGACAGCGTGCGCACCACGGTGGGGGAGCTACGCCAGACGCCATCGGACCTTACGGAGGCGCTGCGCAGCATGGCCCGCGATCTGCCCGACCTCGACGTCACAATTGAGGTGGACGAGGCGGTGCGGGTGGATGAGCCCCAGCAGACCGCCCTGGTGCGCGGCGTGCAGGAGATCCTGACGAACACGCTGCGGCACGCCCAGGCGCGACGGCTGCGCATCGCCGTGACGGCGGAGGATTCGGAAGGGCGGAGTGAACTGGAGACGGTGTTGCGCGCCGAGGACGACGGCGTGGGGGACCTGCATCCCGAGCCGGGCAACGGGCTGCGCGGGCTGCGCGAGCGATTCGAGGCGCTCGGCGGCAGTGTGAGCGTGGATGGAACAGGCGGAGCAGGCGGGTTCCGGGTGACAGCCCGGGTGCCGGCGCGATGACGCGGGTGGTGGTGGTCGACGACCAGACGCTGGTGCGGCAGGGGATCCGCACCCTGCTCGACATCGCCGACGTCGAGGTGGTGGGCGAGGCCGACGACGGTCAGGTCGCCCTCGACGTGATCGACCGGACCCACCCCGACGTGGTGCTGCTGGACCTGCGGATGCCCCGCTACGACGGGATCTGGACGCTGGAACAGCTGGCGGAGAGGGAACAGGGCGGGGCGGAGCACGAAGGGAAGCCGGTGCTGCCGGTACTGGTGCTCACCACCTTCGACGACGACACGCTGGTGCTCCAGGCGCTGCGGTCCGGGGCGCGCGGCTATCTGCTGAAGGATGTGACCGTTGAGCAGCTCACCCGCGCCGTAGAGACCCTGGCCGCCGGCGGAACGTTCATCGCACCCTCGATCACCGACCGGATGCTACGGGCGCTGCGGGAACTTCCGGATACGCGAACGGGCGCTCACGACGTCGGGCCGGCGGCCGAACTCACCGACCGGGAACTCGAAGTGTTGCGGCTGATGGCCGAGGGATACGGCAACCGGGATATTGCGGGGGTGCTGTTCCTGGCCGAGGGCACCGTGAAGAACCACGTGTCGGCGATCCTGCTCAAGCTCGGCGCCCGCGACCGGACGAATGCAGTGCTGCGCGCTCTGCGACTCGGACTGCTGCGGTGAGCCGGTGCTGACCAGGTGCTGATCCGGCACAACGCTAGAGGTAGCGACCGGCCAGGCGGGTGAGCGAGGAGCGGATGCCTTTGTCGTTCTCGTTGGTGCGGCGCAGCAGTCGGTAGCCGCGGGCCACCACGGGCTTCACCCGCCTGTAGTCGAAGGTCTCGGTCACCCGGGTGCGGGGGGTGGTCTCGGCGTCGTTGGTGTCGTTGTCGAGCGTTTCGAACTCCCAGCGCCAGCGGTGCCCGCCCGGGTGCTTCCACTCGATGAGACGGCCGGGCTCGGCGGCGGTGGTGACCAGCTTCATCACGTAGGGCACCCGGTACATCACCATGTGCACCGAGAACTCGTCGCCCACGCTGAGCTGGTGCGGGCCAGTGACTTTCGGCTTCACGGTGCCGGAGCCGTCGACCTCGTGGTGACGGTGCGGGTCGGCGAGGAGGCGCCACAACTCGTCGGCGTTGGCGTTCACGGTGATCGCGTAACTGATCGCCATGGACCCGGCCTCCACCCGCTCGGGCCAGGCGGCCTGGGGTGAGGTCTGGGGCAGGCCCGTGTCGGGATTGATGCGGTGCTCGTGCTCGGGTTCGTGCTCGTGGTCGGACGCGCGGTCGTCGGTGTCAGGCATGGAGCCAGTCTAGGGGGTGGAGGCTAGGGTTCAGATATGGCTTTGATCCCTGAAGGTCCCGAAACGACCGAAACTCCTGAGGTGCTGACGAATGCGAAGAAGCTCATGGATGACCGGGAGGCGGCGAATGCCGTGACTCCCCAGGGCGGGGCGGCGTGGAACCTCGACCGGCCCGCTCGGGATTTGGATTCCAACGTGATCGTGCTGCCTCCGGGGGACGCCATCGCGGCGCACGCAGGGCCGGAGCTGGACGTGCTGATCACGGTGCTGCGCGGGGCGGGGGTGCTGCTGACGCACATCGACGACGAACCGGCGGAGGTGGCGCTGGTCGAGGGCGACATCGTGTGGCTGCCTCGGCACTCGACGCGGGGGTTTCAGGCGGGAGACCAGGGGCTCTGCTATCTCACGGTGCACCAGCGCAAACCCGGCCTGCGGATCATGTCGGGGCCGCCGTCGTCGTGAGCCTCGGGCTGATGCTGGCAAGGTGCCGGTGAACAAATACCGGAGATACTTCATGTCTTGAAATAATTTTGGGTCGGGGTTGTCTTGGCGGCTGGGTGTATCGAACTGTGGGGCGCTGACGCCACGGTCCTGGCGGCGCGCTCGCTGGGTTGAGATCACGGGGCTGGGCGTCGGGTGGTTCGTCGTCGTCAAGAAACACTCACGATGAACGAAATAAAGAAAGTCAATAAATACTGTGAAATAGATCACTGTAGATTGTCTTTGAGGGATTGTACTTTTTCGGATAAATGGCTGTACAATCGCTTTCGGCCTTGCTGCCGGTGTGCGGCGCGGCCGCGATGCACCCAAGGACAAGGATTTATGACTCAATCAGCCGACCAGCCTTTCGACCGGAGCCAATTCGGCGGTACGCCCCGCCGTCGTCCCTTGCCTAACGACGAGAATAAGCCTCCGATCGACTCGACCGAGATGTCGAAGGGGCCGGTGAAGCTGGCGGAGGACCTCGGGACAGGCGGTCACGGTCCGAAGGTCAATAAATCGGTGCTGATCATCTCCTCGCTGGTCATTCTGGCGTTCTCCACCTGGGCCATCGTGGCCCCGGGCAACGCCTCGACCGTCATGAAGTCGGTAGTGGACTGGATTGCCGTGAATTTGGGGTGGTACTACGTGCTCACGGTAACGATCGTGATCGTTTTCGTGCTGTGGGTGGCGCTGTCTAAGGAAGGCAGCGTTCGGCTCGGGCCGGACCAGTCGCGACCCCAGTACAAGCTCTTTACCTGGGTGGCCATGCTGTTCGCTGCCGGGGTGGGCATCGACATGCTCTTCTACTCGGTCACCGGGCCCATCACTCAGTACATCTCCCCGCCCACCGGCGAGGGACAGACGATGGAGGCTGCGAATGATGCGGTGGTGTGGACCATGTTCCACTACGGTGTGGCCGGCTGGTCGATGTATGCGCTGCTGGGGATGGCGATGGGGTACTTCGCCTACCGCTGGGGCATGCCGCTGAGCGTGCGCGCCGCACTGTATCCGCTGCTGGGCAAGCGGGTTCGCGGCAAGCTGGGCGACACCTTGGACATCATTACCCTGGTGGGCACCGTGTTTGGCGTGGCCACCTCGATGGGCATCGGCGTGGTGCTGCTCTCCGTCGGTTTCTCCACGTTGTTTGGCCTTCCGGAGGGGCTTCCGCTGCAGATCGCGCTCGTCGTCGTCGCCGTCGTGCTCACCATCGCTGCGTGCACCTCCGGTGTTGACAAGGGTATTCGGGTGATCTCGGAGCTAAACCTTTGGTCCGCCGGTGCGCTGATTCTCTACATTCTGTTCTCCGGTCAGACCGCTTTTCTCCTCAATGGGATCGTCGAGAACATCGGCCGGTTTATTGTCACGTTGCCCGGGCGGACACTGCAGACCTTCGGCTATGAGACCAACGGCGCGGAGTGGATGTCTGGCTGGACGCTGTTCTTCTGGGCGTTCTGGATGGCGTGGGGCCCCTTTGTTGGGCTGTTCCTGGCGCGGATTTCGCGGGGGCGGACCCTGCGGGAATTCGTGATCGCGGCGATTACGGTGCCGGTGCTGTGTGACTTCCTGATCGTGACCGTCTTCGGCAACTCGGCGTTGTTCGAGGTGATGGTCAACGGCAATATGGACTTCGCGGACCGAGCGATGGCCTCACCGGAGCAGGGTTGGTATGAGCTGCTGGAGATGTTCCCGGGCGCGATGTTCCTGGTGGGGCTGGCCACGCTCTCCGGGTTGCTGTTCTACCTGACTTCAGCGAACTCCGGGGCGATGGTGATGTCGAACTTCTCCTCCTCGATACCGGATCCGGCCGATGACGGCCCGAAGTGGCTACGCATCTTTTGGGCTGTGGTGACCGCAGTGCTCACCGTGGCGATGCTGGTGGCCGGCGGCGTGACCACGATGGAGTACGCGACGCTGATTTTCGCGCTGCCAGTGACGGTGATCGCCTATCTGGTGATGGCGTCATTCTCGAAGGTGCTGCGCATGGAGCGAGCCGAGCGAGAGGGTCAGGTGCGTCGTCGTCAAACTCGTGCCGTGCATGGTGGTGGCGTGCCCGAGCGGACCTGGCGGCAGCGGCTGGCCTCTCTGCGCTCGTACCCCTCGAAAAAGCAGGTCGCCGTCTTCCTTGCCGAAGACGTGGACGAGGCGCTGACCGCGGTGTCGGCTGAGTTCGACAAGCTGGGATACTCGGTGACGCTGGATCGGGACATGGACGAGGAAACCGAGCTGCCGACGTTCATGGTGCGGGTCGATATGGCCGTGGAGCGGCACTTCTCCTACCGGGTGGCGGCGGTCGCGACGCCGGTGCCGCGCTTCGGTAGCCGCATGGCCCCGGGCCAGGATTTCTACTACCGGGTTGAGGTGTTCACGCAGACCGGATCCGAGGGCTACGACCTGATGGGTCTGACGGTTCAGCAAATTATCGACGACGTGTTGGACCGGTATGAGGCGCACCTCGGGTTCCTGGTGTATTCCGCGGAAAACCAGGCCGCCTCGGTGCTGACCCCGGCGCTAACGGAGCAGCAGGGCGAATCGGGAGGAAAAGTCGACTGAGGCCGAGGTGTGCTCCAATTCGGGTTCCGGGGGAAGTAGCCCGAGACGCTGCGCCTGGCTGCGTTGCTGAGCGATCATGGCGTCGCCGAGGAGGAGAGCGACCAATGCGTCGATGAGGACCGCGGTGTCGGCTGGCTGTTCGGGCTGTTCGGGCTCTTCGGGCTGGCCGGGCTGGCTGGACCCGCCGGCGGCGTCGTGAATCAGCTCGCGCAGCCGGTGTCCGCCGGTGCCGAGCGCCACGACCGAAGCGGTGAGTTCCGCGGCGTCGCGGGTGACGAGCAGGGCATCGTGGAGCAGTAGGGCGCGCGTGCGGACGTCGTCGCGCCAGTCGCCGGTGAGTTCGGGGACGGCGACGTCGTCGAGAATCCGATCGCAGACCAGCGCCAAGAGCGACTGCTTGTCGGGCACGTGCCAGTACAGGGCACTGGGCTGGACGCCGAGCTGGCCGGCCACGCGGCGCATGGAGAGATCCGCCAGCCCGTAGTCCTGCAGAATCTGCAGCGCGGTGCCGACGAGGGACTCCACTGAGATCGCCGGTGTTGTGCTGTGTCGTGCCATGGTTCTACAGTGTACTGAACACCGTTCATTGAACACTGTTCAGCAACGGTGGATTCCACTCACGTTTCACCACATCTTGACCAGGAGCATCCATGACGTCTTCTCCGGCGACTCCGGCAACATCGAACTCTCACGGCCCCCAGGGGGTCCCCGACGTCGGCGAGAGTGCTGGCGCTGGTGCCGGTGCGGGTCGGGCGGTAGCGCAGGTGGCGGTGTTCGCGGCGCTGATTGCCGCGCTCGGGCTGATGGGCGCGATTCCGGTGCCCGGGCTGGTGCCGATCACCGCGCAGACCCTGGGCGTGATGTTGGCCGGAGCCGTGCTCGGACCGTGGCGTGGCGGTGCCGCCGTCGTGTTGCTGCTGGGCCTGGTGGCGGTGGGGCTGCCGGTGCTCTCCGGGGGCCGCGGCGGACTCGGCGTCTTCGTCGGTCCTTCGGTGGGCTACCTGATCGGCTGGATCGCGGGCGCCGTCGTCGTCGGGCTCATCGTGCATGGAGTGCGCGCCTCGCAGACCGTGCGCCCGACCTGGCTGAAGAGCATTCTCGGTTCCGCGGTGGGCGGCATCCTGGTGATCTACGCGTTCGGCATTCCGGTGCAGGCGATGGTGACCGGGCTCGGCCTGGCACCGACCGCGCTGACCTCGCTCGCGTTTCTTCCCGGGGACCTGATCAAGGTGGCGCTCGCCGCGGTGGTGACCATGGCGCTGTGGCGGGCCTACCCGCGGGCGTTCCGGCGGGTGTGAGTGGGTCGGTGAGTGCTCTGGAGCTGGTGCCGCTGCGCGGTGCTGACCATCGGGAGGTGCTGTCTCGGGCGCTGCAGGTGCATGCCGACGGCGGACTGCCGCTGGTCGGCGACGAACGCTGGAGCGCGGAACACTGGGACGCCGTGGTGGCGCAGGTGCGGGCCGGGCTGGACCAGGCGGGCGGGGAACAGGGTGCGCTCGCCGACGCTGCGTGGCTGAGTTTCACCTCGGGATCCACCGCGGCGCCGAAGGTGGTGCTGCGCACCGCGGAATCGTGGCAGGTGGCGTTCGCGCCGCTGAGCCGGATGCTCGGGGTGCGCGCCGGGGAGACCATGCTGATTCCGGTGCACCCGGTCTCATCGATGGCGCTGTTCGCCGCCGCACACGCCCACCACCAGGGGTTGGAGGTCGCCGTGCCCGGACGGCACCGGGTGCGTGCCGCCGATCTGCGCGGCCCGAGCGCGGTGCACTGCACGCCCCTGCAGCTCGGGGAGATTCTGGACGAGCTGGATGCGCTGGACTCTGGCGCGCCCACCACCCTGCGCGTCGCGCTCGTGGGTGGGGCCCGGCTGGCACCGGAGCTGCGGGCTCGGGCCGAACGGCGCGGACTACAAGTGGTGTCGTATTACGGGGCGGCCGAACTGTCGCTGGTGGCGGTGGATCAGGGTTCCGGGCTGCGCGCCTGGCCCGGGGTGGAGCTCGACGACCGCGACGGCGTGCTGTGGGTGCGCAGCCAGCAGTGCGCCCTGGCCCGGGTGACTCCGGCCGGGGCCGAACCGGTGACGGATGCGCTCGGCTGGGCGAGCGTGGGCGACCGGGTGCGCTGGGACGACGACGGCGCGCTGGTTCCGCAGGGGCGCAGCGACGGCGCGATTCTGACCGCCGGGGCCACCGTGGTACCCGAGGATGTGGAGGCCGTACTGACGCAGCACCCACAGGTGGAGGCAGTGCTCGTGTACGGACAGGAAGATCCGGTGCTGGGACAGCGGGTGTGTGCCCGGATCAAGCTGCGCTCCGGCGGCGCGACAGACACCGTGACAGACTCCGCGACCGATGCAGCACCTGATGAGATTCTGCGCGCGATCCGCCGGTTCGCCCAGGATCGGCTCACCCCGGCGCAGCGGCCGCGTCGTTGGGAACTCACCGATGCCCTGCCGCGCACCGCCTCCGGTAAGGTGCTGCGGGTGGCGGCTAAAGACCAGACCGCCCCATCAGACCAGTCCGACCAGCCCGACCAGCCCGACCAGTCAGGGAGCGCCGATGAATGACGATGTCGTGATCGTGGCGGGGTCCCGCACCTCGATCACGGGACGCTCGCGTGCCCAGGCCGAGCTGCGCGCCGATCAGCTGGGTGCGACCGTCGTGCGTGAGCTGGTGTCGGCCTTCGGGGTGAGCCCGAGCGCGGTGATCCTGGGCAACTGCACCGGACCCGGCGGCAATATCGGTCGGCTCGCGGCCCTGGGTGCCGGTTGCGGCGAAGCCGTGGTGGGCTGGGGTGTGGACGCGCAGTGCGGCTCCGGGCTGTTGGCCATCCAGCAGGGGCTCGAGCACGTGCAGCGCACCGGATCCGCGGTGATCGCTGGGGGAGCGGAGAGCCCCTCAACCGCCCCGCAGCGCATCGATGTCACCACCGGCCGTACGATCACCCAGGCCCGCTTCGCCCCCGAGGGTTTCCCCGACCCGGATATGACCGCGGCCGCCGACGAACTGGCCAGGATCCGCACGATCTCCCGCACCCGGCAGGACCACTTCGCCGCCCGCAGCCACCGGCTGGCCCGCGCCGCCCAGAACTCAGTGCAGACGGTGGAGACAAGGCAGGCAGGGGAGACAGCGAGCACCAGTGCCGACGACGGACCCCGTGACCTCACGCCGCAGACCCTGGCCCGCTTCGCCCCGCTGTTCGGCGAGAACCCAGACCACACGGTGACCCCCGGCAATACCGCCCGCATCGCCGATGGCGCCGCCGCCGTACTGATGCTGCCCGCCCGCGACGCCGCGCGACTGACCACCGCACCGAGTACCGGGGCGTCCTGCAGGGTGGTGGCCAGCCAGCTCACCGGAGCCGCCACCGACCTGCCGGGCATCGCCGCCGTGTCTGCCGTGCGCGCCGTGCTCGCCACCGCCGGGCGGAGCCTCGACGACGTCGCCGCGATCGAGATCGTGGAGGCCTACGCCGCTCAGGCCCTGGCCTGTCTCGACGAACTGGGCCTCACCGATCCGCAGCATTCCGACGCCGTTGATCCCCGCGTCAACGCGCACGGCGGGGCGCTGGCCCTGGGCCACCCCTGGGGCGCTTCCGGGGCGGTCGCGGTGGTGCAGCTACTGGACCGACTCGCTGACACCCCGCCCGGCACCCTCGGACTCGCCGCCTGCGCCATCGGCGGGGGCATGGGCGCGGCCCTGCTGCTTGAGCGCGTGGACCCCCGAGAATCCGGACAACCCAGCGACCCCGGCGAACCAGGGGCCCTGTCATGATCCGGATCGAGCAGCTCAGCGTCGCCGTGGAGGACCCCAGCTCCGGCACCGGTTCCACCGAGCTCCTGCACGGGGTCACGGCCGAGCTCACCGCCCGCACCACCGCCGTGATCGGCGAGAACGGCTCCGGCAAGTCCACCCTTGCCCGCGCGATCGGCGGCTTGCAGGCACCGTCGTCGGGCCGCATCAGCGTCAACGGGATCGACACGGTGCGCCAGGCCAAGCAGCTGCGTCGCGAGGTGGGCTTCATCTTCGCCTCCCCGGCCGCCCAGGTCATCATGCCCACCGTGCGCGAGGACGTCGCCCTCACCCTGCGCGGCCGTGGCCTCACGAAAACCGAGATCAGCGCGCGGGTGGAGCACGCCCTGGCCCAGCACGAACTCACCGAGCTCGCCGACCGCCCCTGCCTCTCCCTGTCCTCCGGGCAGCTGCAGCGCCTCGCCCTGTGCTCGGTGTGGGTGGGGGAGCCGTCCCTGGTGATCGCCGACGAGCCCACCAGCCTGCTCGACGCCCGGCACGCTCGCCTCGTCACGGCCCGGCTGCTCGAGCACGCCCCGCAGTTGCTGCTTGTCACCCACGATCTCGAGCTGGCACGCCGCTGCGAGGAAGCGGTGCTGATCGACGACGGCGAACTCACCGCCCAGGGCGCCCCCGACGACGTCATCGCAGAGTACGAACAGGTGCTTGCCCGGGAAGCCCGGTGATCCGATGAGTCTGTCGCTGTACCTAGACGGGGACTCGCCCCTGCATCGCGCACCCGCCGGGGCGAAACTGCTCGGCCTGGCGCTGATCGCCGTCGCCGTGTCCCTGCTGCCCATCGCCTGGTGGACCGCCGTGGTCTGTCTGGCGTTGCCGGTGGCCGGCTACGCGATCGCCCGCATCCCGCTGCGTCACCTCTGGCTGAACCTGCGCCAGCTGGTGTTCCTGCTCGCGTTCCTGCTGGCCACCCAGCTGATCTTCCTCGACGTCGTGCACGCCGCCGCCAACACCTCCCGGGTCATCGGACTCGTGCTGCTGGCCGGGCTGCTCACGCACACCACGCGCGTCTCCGTGATGGTGGAGACCGTGGTGCGCATCCTCACCCCGCTCACCCGCATTCCAGGGGCTCACCGTGTCGGGCTGCGCCCCCACGTCCCGGAGAAGGTCGGGCTCGCCTTGGCCCTGGCCATGACCTCCATCGGCCATCTCTCCGCGGTGATCGCCCAGGTGCGCATGGCGCAGCGCTCCCGCGGGGCGAAGCTGTCGGTGTGGCGTTTCGGCAGTGCCTGGGTGGTGCCCGTGCTGGTGCTCACCCTCAAACACGCCGACGACGTCGGAGACGCCCTGGTGGCCCGCGGGCTGGAGTGAGCACGCCGGACACCAGGGCTCAGGAAACGAGTGATTCTTCTACTGGTCCTGCTGTGCCATCTCAATCCACGGACCATAGCGCTCGGCCTCAGACTGAATCAGTTCCGCTGTCTCTTCGTAATTGCGGAAGGTCGGTATCTGATTGCCGTTCTCGATCGTCTCTACGTAGCCGGGGTCGGCAACGGCCGACTCCATGGCGTCGGATAGAACCTTGACGATCTCCTCTGGGGTGCCGGCGGGAGCCATGATGCCGGCCCAGGACGCATTCTGCAGATCGACTCCTTCTTCGGCGGCGGTCGGGACGTCCGGATAGTCGGGGTGACGCTCCTCGGAAAGCATCGCCAAATAGCGCATCTCGTCGCCATCGACCTGTGCTTTCTGACTGCCCATGGCATCGATGGAGAAGTCGACATCGCCCGCCGCAGCTGCAGCGATTGCAGGCGATGACCCGTCGAAGGGCACACTGGTGAGGGTCACGCCGGTCATGTCCTGTAGCCCGCGTGCGGGTGAGTCCCAGACGGACCCCACTCCAGGGGAGGAATAGGTAACGTCGCCAGGATTGTTCCTGGCGTCCTCGATCAATTCGGTGAGCGACTCGTAGGGGCTGTTGACGGGGACGGCGATGGCGCCGGGACCTTCAATGGCCTGACCGATCGGGGCGAAATCGTCGGGGTCAACGTCGTAATTCATGAACTGCAGCGTAGCGACTTCGACACCCATCATGGACAGGTTGTAACCGTTTGGTTCCTGCTCGGCCAACCACGAGTAGCCGATCGATCCATTGGCACCGGGACGATTCTCGACGATCACGGAGACGCCGAGGCTATCTTCGAGCAACGGCGCGAGAGTACGCGCGGTGAGATCGCCTTGACCTCCCGGTGACCATGGGACCACGAGCCGGATGTCAGCGTTGGGGAAATCCTCTCCATCTGCGGCTTGACTGCCTGGATTATTAGCGCAGGCGCTTAAGGCGAATGCTCCGGCGATTGCGAGCGCTGCGAAGGGGAGTGTGTGCTTTGTCAATCGGGTAGACATGATTCTCCTGTGTGTGGTGATAGTCGATGGCGTGGATTCAGATGGGCGTTTAAAGTCCGGCGATGACGCGAGGAGCCACTGGGCCGTTGACCAGATACTTGGGACGTCCTTGAAGAAGAGTGTCGAGGACGTTCTGTGCGGTTTTGGTCCGGATTTCCAGCTCTGACTCTTCCGAATACCACGCTGCATGAGGACTCAACAGAGTGTTCTCCAGCGTGGTCAAAGAAGAGTTTGGGCCGAGAGGCTCCTGGGCGAAGACGTCGAGGCCGGAACCGCCTAGCTGTTTGTTGGCGAGGGCTGCAGCCAGGGCCTGCTCGTCGACTATCCCGCCTCGCGAAGTGTTGATCAGTAGCGCCGACTCAGGCATCAGCCCCAGTAGCCGGGCGTCGACCAAACCTTCAGTCTCGGGGGTGAGCGGTACATGAATAGAGACCAAATTCGCTGTAGAGAACAGCTCCTCGATATCGACTAGCCGGGTGGCGTGCTCACGCTGCGTTGTGTTCGCGTCTACGAATGGGTCGTAGGCGATCGTGTCCATGCCGAACGCCTGCATCTTGGTGGCAAGCCGTTTGGGGATGCTACCGAACCCGAGTAATCCCAGAGTGGTTCCCCGGAGCCGATGCAACGGCACCGCCTGACCGTAGTTCCATTCGTTTCGGCGCAGGGCGCGGTCGTAGATCCCCAGTCCACGCGACAACGACAGAATCATGGCGGCGGCGTGGTCGGACACTTCGTCCAGCGAACCATCTGGAACGTTGGCGACCATGATTCCAGCTGCAGTGGCCGCCTCGACGTCAATCGTGTTTACGCCGATCCCGTAGCGAGAGATCACCCGACAGCGGTCTAAAGTGCGGATGAACTCCGCGTCTAGTTGCACGTACTGATTGATGATGCCGTCGGCATCGCGGCAGGCCGAACGAAGTGCGTAGGCATCGGGGAACGGGCCAACATCAAGAACCACGTCGTGTCCTTCGAAGACGGATCGTTCGGGTACAAGGTCCGGGAATTCATAGTCGGTGATGACGATCTTGCGCATTTTTGCCTCGGTTCTGGGTGGTGCCGCGTGGTTACGAAGGGTGAGCTAGGAGCGACGGGTTATCCGAAGGTCTCGTCCAGATGTTGGTGGAAGGACAGGTCGACGATGCTCGAGAACTGCTCGTAGTCCAGACCTGTCGACGGCACGGTTTGCTTCGTGCCCAAGGTCGAAAGCGAATCCCGTACGGCGGCCGTGGCTGAGAACAATGCAGTTAGTGGGTAAAGCGCAACTTGGAATCCCAGATGCTCCAGATCGGTGGAGGTCAGACTGGCAGCCTCTGTGCCGTCCACGATGGATACGACTTTGGGTTCTGTCACGGAGTGAGCAATGAACTCGACATCGCTGATGCTCTTGACTCCATCGATAAACAGAAGGTCGGCTCCCACATCTCTGTATCGGCGGATTCGCTCGACTGCGTCCTTGCGCGACGTGGCGGACAAGGCATCAGTGCGGGCGATGATCACTAGATCGTCGGAATCCCGGGCCGTGACTGCTGTCTCGATTTTTCGGGTGGCAATTTCTACATCGACCAGGGTTACTCCAGCCATTTGCCCACAGCGTTTCGGAGCTACCTGGTCTTCGATATGGATTGCCGCGACACCGGCTTGGATGTACTCGATGACCGTGCGGTGAACGTTGGAGGGGCCTCCGTAACCGTTGTCCGCATCGGCGATGACCGGCACGCTAACGGACCGAACCATGTTCCGAGCATGATCGGTCATCTCAGTCAGCGTGAGCAGACCGATGTCCGGCTGACCAAGGCGAGACGCGGTAGCTCCGAAGCCGGTGAGATACACGGCTGGGAACCCTGTCTGCTCAACTAGCCGAGCACTCAAGGAGTCGAAGGCGCCGGGTGCAGTCACTAGTCGTTGACCGGGTTCGATGAGGGTTCGAAGTGCCAATGCCGCGTTCATAGTTCTCCGTCGTGCTGAATCGAATAGCGATGTGAAGTGGATCACTCGTAACTTGGATACTAGATGGTTGTTATCTTGGATACAAGTAATCCTCTGGATAGGATGAATGGGGGAGAAGGAGCCTGCACTGTGAGATCGTCATCGCTGGCATATGGCATATCTGCGTCTTTGCGCGCGTCCATCATCGATGGCGCATTCGAATTGGGCGAGCCGTTGTCCGAAGATGCTCTAGCGGAAGTGTTTTCGGTTAGCAGGACTCCGGTTCGTGAGGCGCTGAAGGCGTTGCAGGTTGAAGGCATCGTCGACATCGTTCCGAAGTCTGGCACCTACGTTTTCGATCCTTCACCTGACCAAGTGCAAGAGTTGTGCGATTTTCGGTTGGATTTGGAATCTCGAGCTATGGAGTACTCCATTCGCCAGGCACCGGACGACTTAAGCTCAGCTTTGGCCGAAGTCGTCAAGGAAATGAACACTGCGATTGCCGATGCGGACCAGCCGGCGTACAACCGCCTTGACGCCCGCTTTCATGCTGTTGCGTTCACCTACTGCGGAAATAGGTATCTGCAGGATGCTCATGCGGCCATTGCCACCCAGGTCGCGGCCCTGCGTGCCCACCTCTCCGTGTGGAAGGCCGACGCAGTGGATGTGTCAATGTGCGAACATGCGCAGATCGTCGACTGTGTTCATGCCATCGATGCCGCAGGCGTGGTGCGTGTGCTGAGGCAGCACATCGATCAGGCCAGAATCACCTATGTTCGGGCACTGTTTGATCGAGAACATTCGCGTTCGCTGAGTAAGCGAACGCGTCTGCGCGAAAAGCTGGGACGTTACGTGGAGACCGAATCGTTCTGAGCCTCCGTCCCGGTACCTTCGGTTTACTGCGACCTGCAAACTAGTGGCTACTACACTTATGAAATGGCCGAGAGCACCGTATTCGACACCGATCACTTCGTCACTCAGACCCGCGATGAGCTCGCCGCACTGGAAGACCCGAAGATCCGTGCCGTGAACGAGCGCCACGGGGACGACCACGGGGTGAACCTGACGAAGCTGCGCGCCGTGGCGAAGAACCTCAAAGCCGAGGTGAAAGGTCAGGCTGAGAACACTAAGACAGCCACCGCCGCCGTACACGACGTCGGCCTCGCCCTCTGGAACACCGGGGAAACTCCGCTGCGGCTGGTCGCCCTGTTGATCGTGCGCCCGCGTGACTTCACCGCCGACGAGTTCGACGCGATGTTGCGTGAATCCCGTGCCGCGAAGACCATCGCCTGGCTCACCGGCTACCTGGTGCTGAAGTCCGCCCATATCGAGGAGCTGCGCACCCGTTGGTTGTCCGAGCCCGAGCACCCCGAGGTGTACGCCGCCGGCTGGGCGCTCACCGCCGACACCGTGGTGAAGCGCCCGGGCCGACTCGATCTTCCCGGCCTCCTCGACACCCTCGAGGCCGAGATGGCCGACGCCGACGAACGCCCACAGTGGGAGATGAACTCGACCCTGGCCATGATCGGGATCCACCATGAGTCCCTGCGCGCTCGAGCCCTGGATATCGGTGAGCGGCTCGAGGTGCTCAAGGACTACCCGACCCCGCCGAACTGCACCTCCCCCTTCGCCCCGGTGTGGATCAACGAGATGGTGCGGCGGCAGAAATAGAAGCGCCGTCATCGGTGTTGCCATGGTTGACGCCAGATCAACCGGCCGATCAAACTCGACGACGGAGGACCTTCATGACCAGCGCACGTGTTCAGATTCCCGGCACCGACCTCGCGGTATACCCCATCAACCTCGGTACGAACACCTTCGGCTGGACCTCCGATGAGGCCAGCGCCCACACCGTGCTCGACGCCTACGTCGCCGCCGGGGGCAACTTCCTCGACACCGCCGAGTCCTACCCCGCCTGGGTTCCCGGCAACACCGGCACCGAGTCCGAAACCATCATCGGCACCTGGCTGGCCGCCCGGGGAAATCGCGATCAAATCGTGCTGGCCACGAAAGTCGGTGATCACCCGGACCACAAGACCCAGAACCCGGAGTACATCCGCGGCGCCATCGATGCCTCACTGCAGCGCTTGCAGACCGACTGCGTAGACCTCTACTACGCCCACCGCGACGACGAGGTCACTCCCATCGAGCAGATCGCCCGCGTCTTCGACGAATTGGTCACCGCCGGGAAGATCCGCCACGTCGCCGTCTCCAACTACTCGCCTCAGCGGCTGAACGCCTGGTTGGAGGTGGCCGAGGCCGAGAACCTCGCGAAGCCGGTGGCCCTGCAACCCCAGTACAACCTGGTGTTCCGCCAGGAGTTCGAGACCGGCTACCGCGAGATCGCCGCGAAGCACCACCTGGCGGTGTTCCCCTATTTCGCCCTCGCCGCCGGCTTCCTCACCGGCAAGTACCGCACCGAGGCCGACCTCGAGGGTGCCGATCGTGCCCGCATGGTGCAGGGCTACTTCAACGAGCAGGGTCTGAACGTCGTCTCCGAACTCGTTTCCGTCGCCGAGGCGCACTCAGTTCAGCCCGCCGCGATTGCCCTGGCCTGGCAGCTCGCCCACGGCATCACCGCCCCGATCGTCTCCGCACGCACCCCTGAGCAGCTCGCCGACCTGGTGGCTGCGGTCGACGTCGAGCTCAGTGACGACGAGCTGTCCCGCCTCGACGCCGCTTCCGCCCCCTTCGCCTAAGGCTGACGTCCTGACCTAAACTCGGAACATGTTCATCAAGATCTGCGGGCTGAAGACGCTCGACGATGTGCGCGTCGTCCGCGAAACCGGGGCCGACGCCATGGGTGTGGTGCTCTCGCAGACGAGTCCGCGCGCGGTCTCTCAAGAGACGGCCCGGGAGCTCATCGCGGAGGGCACTCCTGAGCTGACCACTGTGCTGGTGGTCCATGACCTGAGCATTGACGACGTTATCGCTGCCGCGCAGGCCACCGGGGTTGACGTCGTCCAGTTACACGGGTACTCCGAGCAGGACGTCCGTCGTGCCAGTGAAGAACTGCCGCGGGTCTGGCGCGCCGCCTCGATCGATCACGGACGCCTGGATGTCGGTGCGCTGGGCGAAGAGGCACTGTTGCTGGATTCTGCCACGCCCGGTTCCGGATCCCGGTGGGACCTGAGCCGGCTGGAGTCCGCCCCCACAGGTCAGTGGATGCTGGCCGGCGGGCTTGACCCAGAGAACGTCGCCGAAGCCATTGCCGAGGCCGGGCCCTGGGGCGTGGACGTGTCCTCCGGTGTTGAAGCCGAGCGCGGCACCAAGGACCACGCGAAGATCCGCGCCTTCGTCACCGCTGCCCGGACTGCGTCTCCATCGACCTGACCGTCTCCATGAGGACTGACCTGAACGCAACTTCGGCAGGTGAGTAGACGCGTTCCTCTCGTTGTCCCACCATGATGCGTCGAAGCGGGGCATCGTCACCGAGGCTCAAGACGTTCACCCCAGGATGTTTGATCGTCACGGCGCTCTCTGGCGCCAAGGCAACCCCGATTCCTGCGCTGACCATCGCTTGAGCCTCCTGATAGTCATTGGCGTACATGGAGATTGAGGGCCTGAAACCAGCGGCTGTCGCTGCGCGGTCCAGCACTTCAACAACTGGGTGTTCCGCCGCGCGAACGACCCATGATTCGCGACGCAGATCCGACATGGACACGGAGGTCGACCCCGCCAATTTGTGGTGGTGCGAGACCAGCAGGACGAAGGGTTCGCGGAAGAGCTCCTCCGTCTTGATCCCCTCGGCTTGGAACGGGCGCCAAGGGTGATCCCACAAGAGGCTAATGTGGGTTTTGCCTCTTTCGAGCTCTGCGATCAAAGTGTCGATGCGTGTGCTTCGAATGGAGAGCTCAACGGCAGGATAATGCGTTGAGAATCGCTCAATGACCAGTGGCAAGAATGACGCGGCAACCGTTGGAAAGGCGCCAATCACCAGGGTTCCTCGCTTGCCCGTCGTGAGATCCTCTAAGTCCGATTGGGCGGCGTCCATCTGCCGCAGGATCTTTCGCGCATGTGCCGCCAGCACCATTCCGGCCTCCGTCGGGACAACCCCTCGCGGGCGTCGACGCAGCAATGGTTGACGCACCTCCTGTTCGAGACGACGCAACTGTTGAGAAACAGCCGACGCAGTGTATCCCAGCTCGTCTGCCGCGGCCGTGATGGATCCACTCTCCACGGTCTGGACGAAAACTTCGAGTCTTTTCGTATCGAAATGCGTCATAGGCTTCAGTGTAGCTAAAGCCACGCACTGATCCGTCCCGCATCAAAAACTATGGAATCACAGGGATGCTAGCGATAGAACGTTGGGACTGAGCTGCAATCGTGCCCATTGAGTGAAGTAATGCTTACGTATACGGAAGAAAGTGCACATTGTGCTTAAGGGTGATGCTCCACACAATTGATTCGACGAACGGATATTGTGGCAGGAGTAACAGCTGATGATGATCAAAGCTCGCTGGATGCGGGGCGGCACGAGTAAGTGCTGGGTATTCGAAGAGGACGAGATCAGGCGAACAGGTTTCGATGCTGACTTGGTGCTTCCTCGAGTTTTTGGTTCCCCCGACCCGCGCCAGCTGGATGGTGTCGGCGGCGCGACGTCAACCACGAGTAAGGCGCTGATCGTCGAACGTAGTGAGCGTGAAGATATTGACGTGAACTTCACTTTCGCTCAAGTAGACATTGAGGAAGCACGAGTTGATTGGGGCAGTAACTGCGGGAATTGCTCTGCCGCTGTGGGTCTCTACGCCATCGAGCAGGGTTGGGTTTCGGCGCAGGAAGAGGACACGGTGATCCGTACGTTGAACACCAACACGGGGCAAGTCATCGTTCAATCGATACCGACCCCGGGCGGAGCTCTACCCTCGAACCCCACGGACAGCATTCCCGGTGTCGTTTTCCCGGGGCACCCGGTGAGTCTTGGATTTCTGGACCCTGAGGGAAGAACGACCGGGCAGTTGCTTCCTTCGGGAACCCCACAACAGGTACTGACGCTCAGAGACGGTCGTGACGTTGCCGTCACGATGCTGGACGCTGGCGCCCCTATTATCGTGGCAAATGCGAAAGACCTTGGGTTCCCCCTTGATCACTACGAGCAGTGGATGATTCATGCGTCCGCTGAGCTGACTGCGCTCGAGGAGCTTCGGCGTGAAGCCGCTGTTCTGATGGGGCTTGCGGAAAGCCATGAGGCGGCTGAACGGGCCATTCCTAAGATCGGCGTGGTCGGCCCGGCCACGAGCACGGACGTCGATCTGCACATCATGATGATGTCGATGGGAAAGCCACATCCGGCCATGCCCATTACTGGAAGTGTTGGCGTTACTATTGCGGCTCGAACCCCAGGAACCGTTGTGGCCGCTGCGCTCTCTGCTCCGGTTCCGGACGAGATGAAGATTCGTATTCCAGTGGGAGTGTTGTCCACCTTCACCGAGCAGACCACGTTGGGGCAAACAGTTGGCGTACAGCGCACCGCGCGAACACTGGCCGATGCCGTACTCCCCGTTCCTGAAGGACAGCTCGTCGCAGCGTCATCGGGACTCCACCAGGAGGTAATTCTGTGAACCGCATGATTTCACGCCGCACAGTACTTGGCGCCGGCGTTGCCGCAGTGGCCGTGGCGCTCGCTGGATGTGCCCCCGCGCAAACCGCATACAACCCCTCCGGTGAGGGAATCGTGGATGTCGTTATCCCGTATAGCACCGGAGGTGGCACCGACACGTGGGCACGCTTCATCACGCCTTACTTCGCAAACAAGCAGAGGGACGTCAACCGCTACCAGATCGAGAACATCCCCGGCGGTGAATCCATTACCGGCACCAACGCCTACGTTGAGGCAGACGTGACCACGGGCCAACAGGTTCTGGTGTCCTCCGCGACCACATATTTCCAGAGCATGCTGGGTCAAAGCGCTGTCGATTTCGATTTCGCCGAAATGGAACCTCTCGCACTGAACGGCACCGGAGCCGTGCTCTGGACGAGTGCCGAGAGCGGTATCGACTCGATTGAAGATCTAGTGGGGAACGAAGAACCGTTCCGGTACGGCGGAATGTCGGCATCCGGACTGGACTTGGTCCCTCTCTTGGCGCTGGAGGCGCTTGGTGCGAATGTGCGTGGAGTCTTCGGCATGGAAGGGCGCGGGCCGACCCGGTTGGCCGTCCAGCGTGGTGAGTCAGACCTCGACTTTCAAACCACGGCAACATACCTCTCACAGGTGCAGCCGCTCGTGGACGACGGTGACGCTATGCCGTTGTTCGCCATTGGCGCGCTGGAAGATGGCGAAGTCGTTCGCGATCCGCATCTGCCCGATGACATTCCTACTTTCGAAGAGCTATACCAGCGTTACGGCGGCAAGACGGAACATGAGCGACTTGCTTACGAGGCCTACCAGGCCTTCGTGGTTCCCGGATTCTTCTACCAAAAGGGTCTCTGGGCCAACTCGGGAACCGA
This sequence comes from Micrococcaceae bacterium, assembly GCA_052084925.1. Taxonomy (GTDB): domain Bacteria; phylum Actinomycetota; class Actinomycetes; order Actinomycetales; family Micrococcaceae; genus CmP2. The sequence goes on along the minus strand of JBQDEV010000001.1, from coordinate 367,130 downwards.
CGCTGACGTGATCGACACCTATGCCGACATGGTTCATGAGCTCAATGATGATGAACAGTTCCTCGAGGAATCGACGAGTGCTCTGGGCGGTTACGACCTGATCGCTGGAGCCGATGCCCGTGAGAATTTCCGCTCCGCTTTAGAGATGGACGATGAAGTTCTTGAATTCACTAAGACGCTTCTCGTCGAGAAGTATGACGCGGTTCTGGACTAGGAAGAGGAGAAGAACATGTTAGACGCTGCATTGGAAGCGTTGGCGGCTTTTACCGAGCCCACGATGCTCCTCTTTCTCGGTGTTGGTGTGGTCGTCGGGCTCATCATCGGGGTCATTCCCGGACTCGGTGGTACCGGGGCGGTCGCCGTGCTACTGCCGTTCGTCTTCGTCCTGGAGCCCAATCAGGCTATTGCCATGATCATCGGGGCGGTGGCGGTCGTTCACACCTCAGACGTGATCACGTCCGTCGTCCTGGGGATACCGGGTTCGGCCGCCGCCTCGGTCTTCCTTCTTGATGGCCACGAACTCGCCAAAAAAGGCCAGGCTGGTCGCGTGCTGTCGATGAGTTTCATCGCCTCGATGTTGGGTGGTCTCGTCGGCATCGTTGCCTTGACGCTGGTCGTTCCGATTGCGCAGCCCATCGTGACGGCGTTCGGATCTCCAGAGATTTTCGCCCTGATCATCATGGGTGTCTTCCTGACGGCAATGCTGTCGAAAGGAAACATTGTCAAAGGCCTGTTGATCTCGGCTTTCGGGTTGGCACTGGGCTTGATCGGTGTCTCGCCGGTTTCGGCAGAGTATCGCTACACCTTCGGCTCCGAGTTTCTGACGGACGGGGTGGGGCTCGTCGCCGCGGCACTGGGTATTTTCGGTCTCTCCGAGATCATCGATCTTGTGGCCAAGAAGGGCGCCATCTCGAGTGGATCGATCTCCATCAGCGGAGGTTGGCGCCAGGGTGTGAAAGACGTCTTCACTTACAAGGGAGACGTGCTGCGTGGTTCAGCGGTCGGCGTCGGCGTGGGTGTCCTGCCCGGCGTCGGTGCAACCGCCGGTTCATGGCTCGCCTACGGGCAGGCGCAGGCGTTCGCAAGCCGTCGTCGCGACTCCATGTTTGGCAAGGGGGACCCCCGCGGAGTCATCGCGCCGTCCGCGGCCAGCAACGGCATTGAATCTGGGGCCCTGATCCCCACGCTGCTCTTCGGAGTGCCGGGGGCTGCTCCGTTCGCTTTGCTCCTCGGTGTGCTGCTCATCTTCGGCATCCAGCCCGGACCGAGTCTGATCACTAACGACCTTGACCTTGTGTATCTCATCGTCTGGGCGTTCGCCATTGCGAGCGTTGTTGGAGCCGCTCTGGCGTTCTTCATGGCGCGCCCATTGGCTCGACTGAGTTTCGTCTCGTTCCCGATCCTCGCTGCTGCGCTGATCCCGATCCTGTTCATGAGCGGATTCCAAGAGCCGTTGAATCTCAATGTGTTCTACCTGATGCTGATACTCGGAATCATCGGCTGGATCTGCAAGATGACCAATATCCCACGCGCTCCGTTCTTGATCGCGTTCGTCCTGGCGGAGCCGCTGGAGCGTTATTACTTCCTGACGGTCAACGCGTTCCCGCCGCAGGTATGGCTCACGCGACCCTTCGTGGTGATCATCCTGGTGATCCTGTTGGCTGCCGTGTTGGTGCCCTTGTATCGGAAGCTGCGTCGACGCAACAGCGGTGATGTAGAGGCCGTGCAGGTGTCCGAGAAATCTGAATTGGAGATCCCACCGTTCATGGATGTGGCGATCTCGGTTCTCGCCTTGATCTTCTTTGTGGTTGCCATCGCCTTCTCGTCGGAATTTTCACAGAACGGGCGACTCTTCCCCCTCGCTGTTGGTCTGACAGGCATCTTGCTGGCAGTGGTCAGTCTCATCCGAGATCTGGTCCGCACGAAGAAGGAGGGCGGGGCTGGTCGTCTCAGCGACGCTTGGAAGTCGCGTCTCGCGATCGTGGGGAAGTCGATTCTCTGGATTCTCGCCTATATCTGGATGATTTTCATCTTCGGCATGGTCGTCGGATCAGGTCTGTACGCTCTGATTTTCCTTCTCGTCGTGGCGCGCATGCGTTGGTGGACGACGCTGATCTACAGCGCCTGCATTGTCGGCGCACTCGTCCTCTTGGTCGAGTGGGCGCAACTGGTACCTCCCAGCGGGTACCTGTTCTAAAAGACCTCGGGTACGAGGGGTATCTCGAGGACGACGCCGCATCGCAGTGCACTGCGATGCGGCGTCGTTGTCTCTATATTGGCGGTGGTTAGTGTGCCGAGGTTTCGCCGATGCGGCGTTCGACCGCCGTCAGTGACCGTAGCTGGGTGACGTGGCGTGGCTCCAGCTCGTCGATGGTGCCCACCTGAAGCAGCTTCATGGTGCGCTCGATCTCGCCGCTGAGGATCTCGATGGTGCGATCCACACCGCGGCGTCCGCCGGCCATAAGGCCGTATAGATAGGCGCGGCCGATGAAGGTGAACTTCGCACCGAGCGCCATGGCGGCCACGATGTCGGAGCCGTGCATGATGCCGGTATCGACCATCACCTCGGTGTCCTGTCCGACTTCGCGAACGACGTCAGGCAGCAGGTGGAACGGCACCGGGGCCTGGTCCAGTTGGCGTCCGCCGTGGTTGGAGAGCAGGATGCCGTCCACGCCCATATCGACCAGCGTCTTCGCATCCTCGACGTTCTGCACGCCCTTGATCACGATCTTGCCCGGCCACAGGGCACGGATCTCCTTGAGATCACCGAAGTTGATGGAGGGATCCATCGCGTTGTTGAGCAGTTGGCCGACGGTGCCGCCGGTGGACTGCAACGAGGCGAACTCGAGGGTCGGCGTCGTCAGGAAATCGATCCACCACCACGGGCGCGGCACGGCGTTGAGCACCGTCTTGAGGGTGAGCTGTGGAGGAATGGAGAACCCGTTGCGGGCGTCGCGCATGCGGTTTCCGGCCACCGGGGTGTCAACCGTGAAGAACAGGGTGTCGTAGCCGGCGTCGCGAGCGCGCTCCACCAGGCCGTAGGAGATCGAGCGATCCCGCATCACGTAGAGCTGGAACCAGTTGCGACCGTGCGGAGCGGCGGCCTTCACATCCTCGATGGACGTGGTGCCCAGCGTGGAGAGGGTGAAGGGGATGCCCGCATCGGCGGCCGCGGTGGAGCCCGCGATCTCACCCTCGGTCTGCATCAGGCGGGTGAATCCGGTGGGCGCGATGCCGAAGGGCAGTGCCGATTCTTTGCCGAGTACCGTGGTGGTGGTGTCGAGCTGGGAGACATCGTTGAGGATGCTCGGATGGAATTCGACGTCCTCGAACGCCTGACGAGCGCGCGTCAGCGAGATCTCGCGGTCGGCGGAGCCGTCGGTGTAGTCGAAGGCGGCGGCCGGGGTGCGGCGCTGGGCGATGCGACGCAAGTCGGCGATGGACTGCGCCTTCTGCAAGCGGTTGCCGGTGAAGTCCAGGCTCGGCTTCTTGAACTGCATGAGCTCGAGAAGCTCCTTGGGCTGGGGGATCTGACGACGAATCATGGTGAAGACGGCCTCCTTGACGTGGAACTCCCGTGGTGTGATTGGAATCATATCACTCTGTGGTCAGACCACAAGGTGCTGAAATGAAATTGCGCCGTCGCGGTGGATTCTGATTGTCTCTCGAGCCTGGTAGCTGGTGTTGAACGCGAAAGACCCTCGAGCCCGCATGTCTGGGATTCCAGACACCCTGTCTTTGATTTCCCTAGGATGGCGGTGTTTCCGCTGGTGTAATGAATGTCACGTCGAGCGATGCGGAGGCTGGCTTCGCACCCATCACGACGAGGTTCCGGCGTCACCCGACGCGGGACACGAATGGAAAGGCACACCACCATGGCGAACACTCTGGCTGAGTCACAGGCTCAGGTCGCCGGCCGCTGGCGCATCTGGTTGTACAGCGGCATCGGGATCTTCTTCTTCTTCGTTCCCATCACCATCGGCGGGAAATCGACTATCCCGCTGGACCACCTCGTGACCGGATTCCGCACGCTGCTCGGCCCGATCACTCCCTACGTGATCTTGCTGATCGTGGTGGCCGGCGCGATCGTCCCCTTCATCACCGGGGGCTGGAAATCGTCGCGGACCCAGGTGGTCTTCTCGCTGCTCGGGCTGTTCGGCCTGGTCGTCACCACGATGGTGGTCTTCGGGTGGGGTCCGTCATGGATTCTCAACGAGGACATCGCCCCCTTCCTCTACAACAGTGTGGCCACGAGTGTCGGGCTGCTGGTGCCCATCGGCGCGATCTTCCTGGCCCTGCTGATCGGCTACGGCCTGATGGAGTTCATCGGGGTACTGGTCCAGCCGGTCATGCGCCCCGTCTGGCGCACCCCCGGCCGCTCCGCCGTGGACGCAGTGGCCTCCTTCGTCGGCAGCTACTCACTGGGGCTGCTGATCACCGACAAGATGTACCAGTCGGGCAAGTACACCGGGCGGGAAGCCGCGATCATCGCGGTGGGGTTCTCGACCGTCTCGGTGACCTTCATGGTGGTGGTGGCCAACACCCTGGGCCTGATGGACTTGTGGCTGACCTACTTCTTCCTGACCCTGGTGGTGACGTTTGTGGTCAGCGCCATCATTGTCCGGCTGCCTCCGTTGCGGAAGATGCCCGACACCATCTATGAAGGCGCGACCGCGGAACCTGAGGTTCCGGTGCGTTCGGGCCGACTGAAGGTGGCGTGGAAGGACGCGCAGGTGGCGCTCGCCGACGCGCCCAGCCTGCCGGTGAACTTGTGGCAGAACTTCTACACCGGGCTGAAGATGTCGATGGCGATCCTGCCCTCCATCATGTCGGTGGGCACCCTGGCGCTACTGCTGGCCTACTACACGCCAATTTTCGACTACCTGGCCTTCATCTTCTGGCCCTTCATGTGGATCATCCAGATCGCCGACCCGTGGCTGGCCTCCAAGGCCGCGGTCATCAGCATCACGGAGATGTTCCTCCCGGCCACCATCGTGGCTGGCCATGAGGATCTGGCCCTGCGCCTACTGATCGGCGTCGTGTCCGTGTCGGCGGTCATCTTCTTCTCCGCCCTCGTGCCCTGCATCCTGGCCACCAAGATCCCGATCTCCATCTGGCAGCTGGTGGTGATCTGGTTCTTCCGGGTCGTGCTGAGCATCCTGATCGCCGGTCCGCTGTGCCACCTGATCGTCTGGCTGATGTAGGCGGGGTGAATACTCATGGACTCCTTCACGTCGTCGAAAGTCCCGGCAGCTGAGAGCATCCTCAGAATCCTGACGCACCTCTCGGTCCAGCGCGGACCGGTCGGGGCTCAGGAGATCGCCCGATCGCTGGAGCTTCCCCGCTCCACGGTCTACCACCTGCTCAACGTCGCCGTACACCAGGGGTTCGTGCTGCACTACCCCGAGGAAAGCAAATACGGCCTGGGGCCGCAGTCGGCCGAACTCTCGTCGGCCTATGTGCGGCAGGAGCCGATCGTGCGATTGGCCGCCCCGCTGGTGGCACGCATGGTGGACGAGGCACGGGAGAGTGGTCACCTGGCCACGCTGTACGGGCACCAGACCGTGTACCTGTTGGCCGAACGCGCTGCGCGGCGACCACCGCTGGTGACCAGTGTGGGTGTCCGGCTGATGGCCCACGCCACCGCCTCCGGGCGGGCCATGCTCTCGCGGCTGACCGAAAGCCAATTGGACGCCGTCTACGCCTCGCAGCAGCACGTGGTGGCGGGGCTGAAGCAGCGGCTGGACGAGATCCGCGCCGCGGGATACTCGGTGGAGCACTCCGAGGTCGCCGAGGGCCTGGATTCGGTGTCGGCCCCGGTCAGCGATCGACACGGCTGGCCCGTGGCCGCCATGACGCTGACGTTCGCCGGGGAACGGACGTCAGAGACGAAGCAGCGCGAGCTGATCGACCTCGTCAGAAAGTACGCGCTCGCGCTGGAGAAACGGGTGGCGCTGTGAACTAGGCCCGACCCTGAAAAGACTGAATCTTGATCTGAACAGAACGACAGCCTGAAGAGAACGAAAGGACGAACATCATGTCACACACCTTCACCCGATTCGATGAGAGCCGCGAGATCCGCGCCCCCCGAGGTACCGACCTCTCGGCGAAGAGCTGGCAGACGGAAGCCCCGCTGCGCATGCTGATGAACAACCTCGACCCCGAGGTGGCCGAGGACCCCAAGAACCTGGTGGTCTACGGTGGCACCGGGCGCGCCGCGCGCAGCTGGGAGGCCTTCGACGCCATCGTGGAGACCCTGAAATCCCTGAACGACGACGAGACTCTGCTCGTGCAGTCCGGCAAGCCGGTGGGCGTGCTGAAAACCAACCGCTGGGCACCGCGCGTGCTGCTGGCGAACTCGAATCTCGTGGGCGACTGGGCGAACTGGGCCGAGTTCCGCAAGCTCGAGGCCGAGGAACTAATAATGTACGGCCAGATGACCGCCGGCTCGTGGATCTACATCGCCACACAGGGCATTCTGCAGGGCACCTTCGAGACCTTCGCCGCGGTGGGGCACAAGCGCTTTAACGGCACCCTGGCCGGAACCCTGACCCTGACCGGCGGCTGCGGTGGCATGGGCGGGGCCCAGCCGCTGGCGGTCACCCTCAACGGCGGTGCCGTGCTGATCGTGGACGTCTCCGAGGAGCGGCTGCGTCGTCGTCAGGGCAAGCGTTACCTCGATGAGGTGGAGACGGATCTGGAGGTTGCCCTGGAGAAGGTGGTGGCCGCGAAGAACGAGAAGCGCGCCCTCTCGGTGGGCTACGTCGGCAACGCGGCCGAGGTGTTCCCGGAACTGCTGCGCCGCCACCGGGCCGGGGAGCTGGAGATCGACGTCGTCACCGATCAGACCTCCGCCCACGACCCGCTGTCGTACCTGCCCCTCGAGTACAGCATCGACGCGTGGGAGGCGGCAGCCCAGGCCGATCCGGAGGACTTCACCCGCAAGGCGCAGGCCTCGATGGCGGCCCAAGTGCAGGCCATGGTGGAGTTCCAGGACGCCGGCGCCGAGGTCTTCGACTACGGCAACTCCATTCGCGACGAGGCACGCACCGCCGGCTACGACCGCGCCTTCGAGTTCCCGGGCTTCGTACCCGCCTATATCCGCCCGCTGTTCTGTGAGGGTCTGGGTCCGTTCCGCTGGGTGGCGCTCTCGGGCGACCCGGAGGATATCCGCGTGACTGACGAGGCCATCAAGGAACTGTTCCCGGACAACGAGCACCTGCACACCTGGATCGATGCCGCTCAGGAACACGTCGAGTTCGAAGGGCTGCCGGCCCGGATCTGCTGGCTCGGCTACGGCGAACGCCAGCAGGCGGGCCTGCTGTTCAACCGGCTGGTGGCCGAGGGTAAGGTCAAGGCCCCGATCGCGATCGGTCGCGACCACCTGGACTCCGGTTCGGTGGCCTCCCCGTACCGTGAAACCGAAGCCATGGCGGACGGCTCGGATGCGATTGCAGACTGGCCGCTGCTGAACGCGATGACCGCGGTGAGCTCCGGGGCCACCTGGGTCTCCATCCACCACGGCGGTGGCGTGGGCATGGGCCGCTCGATCCACGCCGGCCAGGTGGGCGTGGCGGACGGCACTGAGCTGGCGGCCGCCAAGCTCGAGGCCCTGCTCACCAACGACCCGGCCATGGGCGTGCTGCGCCACGTGGACGCCGGATACGCTCGTGCCAACGAGGTCGCGCACGAGCGCGGTGTGCGGGTCCCGATGGAACCGAACATCATCGCCTAACCGCCACTGAACACCGTTGAACACCGCGGACTGAACCGAAAACCGCTGAGAGGACATCATGGCTGACACTGTGCTCATCACGAACGTGGGGGAGCTGACCACGCAAGACGCCGAAGCGCGGGTGCTGCGCGACGCCGCGGTGCTGATCCGCGACGGCCGCATCGCCTGGCTGGGCGAGGCCGGTGCGGCGTCGTCGGAGCTGGAACGCCAGGGACTGGCCGCGAGCGTGGAGGTTGTGGATGCCGATGGGCGAGCCATGATCCCGGGATGGGTGGACTCCCACACCCACCTCATCTTCTCGGGCGATCGGTCCGCGGAATTCGAGGCGCGGATGGCGGGGGAATCCTACTCCGCCGGAGGGATCGGAGTGACGACGACGGCGACCCGTGAGGCCAGCGATGCCGAGTTGGCGGGGTTACTGCGCGGCCGCATCGCCGAGGCGGTGGCCGGGGGCACCACCTACCTCGAGACGAAGACCGGCTACGGGCTCGACGTCGACGAGGAGGCGCGACATGCCCGGATCGCCGCGGCGGCCGTGGACGAGGGTCTCCTCGATGCGGTGACGTTCCTCGGGGCGCACCTGGTGCCCGCCGGTGCGGACGCCGAGGAGTACACCGATCTGGTGGTCGGGCCGATGCTGGAGCAGGTGCGTCCGTGGGTGCAGTGGGCCGACGTGTTCTGTGAGCGCGGAGCCTTCACGCCGGAGCAGTCCGAGCGGGTGCTGCGCGCCTGTCAGGACGCCGGGCTCGGGGTGCGCGTACACGGAAACCAGCTCGGCCCGGGCGAGGGTGTCCGGCTGGCGGTGGAATTGGGCGCGGCGAGCGTGGACCACGTGAACTACCTCGAGGAAGCGGACCTGCGCGCGCTGGCCGGAACCTGGTCGGACTGGGACCGGGAGGCGCGAGCCGGAGAGCTCGGCACGGTGGCCACCTGCTTGCCCGCCTGCGACCTGTCGACCCGACAGCCGCTGGCACCGGGCCGGGAGTTGCTGGACGCCGGAGTAGAGATCGCGCTGGCATCCAACTGCAACCCAGGAACCAGCTACACCTCCTCGATGAGCTTCTGCGTGGGCACCGCGGTGCTACAGATGGGGCTCTCCCTGCACGAGGCGCTGCGGGCGGCCACCTACGGCGGGGCGCTGGCGCTGCGCGCCCAGGACGAGGTCGGGTCGATCGAGGTGGGCAAACGGGCCGACCTGCACCTGCTCGAGGCGCCCGCAGCCATTCATTTGGCGTACCGTCCCGGGATGCCGCTCACCCACGCGGTGTGGCGCCGGGGCGTGCGGCAGTAGTCAGCGCCAATAGAACCAGCAGAGCCAGCAGGACGAGCAGGACGAAAGGGACGACGAGGATGAAACGCACTACCGGATGGTCTGCACCGCAGGAGTGGACGGGACGCGACGACGGCCCCGGACCCGAGCACGCCCGCTGGCACACCACCGTTGAGACCACCACCCCGGAGCGGCTGTCGGAGGGGGTAGCCGCTCCGGGCGTGGTACTCGTGGGCTTCGCCAGCGACGAGGGAGTGCGACGCAATCAGGGTCGCACCGGTGCCGCGGAGGCTCCGGCTGCCCTGCGCGCGGCGCTGTCGTCCCTGGCCGCGCACCGGTCGGGCGCCGAGGGTCCGGGCGGCGCTGGCGTGGGTGACAGCACGGAACCGTGGCGCGTCTACGACGTCGGCGACGTCGTCGTCGATCCGGACGATCAGGACCTGGAAGCCGGGCAGCGGGCCCTGGGCGAGATCATCGCCGCGGCGCAGCGTGGCGGGCACTTCACCGTGGCCCTGGGCGGCGGGCACGAGATCACCTATGCCAGCTACCTGGGGCTTGCCGGTGCGCGCCATGCCGACCGGGGAAAAGCAGGCGGGACACAGCGTACGTTGGGCGTGCTGAATCTGGACGCGCACTTCGATCTGCGGGTGGAGGAACGGGCCACCTCGGGAACCGGGTTCTCTCAGATCGCCGCGGATGAGCAGGCCCAGGGGCGAGTGCTAAATTACGCCGCTCTGGGGATCAGCCGCCCGAGCAACACCACCTTCCTCTTCGACCGCGCGGACGCTCTCGGGGTGCGCTACCTCGAAGATGAACGGTGCCGGATCGATCAGCTGGAACAGGTGCAGGCGTGGGTTGCGGATTTCCTGGACTCGGTGGATGACCTGTATCTGACCATCGATCTGGATGTGCTGCCGGCTGCGGTGGCTCCCGGGGTGAGTGCCCCGGCCGCGCTGGGCGTGAGCGCAGAGGTGATCCACGCCGTGGTGCGGCAATGCGCCGACTCGGGCCAGCTGCGCCACCTCGACGTCGCCGAGCTGAGCCCTCGCTACGACGTCGACGCCCGCACCGCGCGGATCGCGGCCCGCCTGATCTCGACGGCGGTGGGCGCCGCCGGATAGCTGCTCACGCTCTCATCGCGCGAAGCGGGTGAGGCGCAGGGAGTTGGCGGGGCCCTTAATCGAAGCTGCCGCGTCGTGCCCGCAGGTAGGCTTTCTGCGAAGGCACCAAGTGTTGTTGGCAGATGCGCGCGAGTTCCTGAGTGTCACCGTTCTCTAGGCACTTGATCATCTGCCAGTGCTCTTCGCGACTGTGTTCCAGGGCATCTCTGGATTTGAATGGTGCCGAGCGGATGATGTAGCTCATTTTCGCGTAGTGCTCTACTGCGTCCACGAGCAGGCGGTTGGGGGATAGGCGGTAGAGCGTGCGGTGGAAAGCCAGATTTGCTTCGATGACTCGTGACAGGTCGTGGTGCTGGACCGCCGTGTCGTGGTCCACTTGCCGATTGATCAATTCGTTCAACCGCTCTTGAGCCACAGGTGTGACGATTGACGCGGCGCAGGCTCCTTCAAGCAGCGTGCGTATCTGGTACAGATCGTTGACTTCATTCTCGGAGTAGTGGCGGACGAAGGCACCTGCGTTCTTTTTTCGCTCGGCGAGTCCACGGGAGATGAGTTCCGTCAGTGCTTTGCGAACTTCATACCGGTTAGCGCCGAATTCGTCGATGAGTTGATCTTCGACGAGGCGTTCTTTAGGGAATCGCGAGCCAGCGAGGATCTGCTCCTCTAGCCGATCGGCAATGACCGCACCTTTGATCGGAGGGTGGGCGTCCTCTTGGGGATTCTGATCTAACATCCGGCACTTTCCCTCAGTATTCGCGTCAGAACCAGATTCTACTGGTTGGCAGCCGGGCACATGCTCAGTATAGTGAGACGCGTATCACTCGGATTATGAATAATGAGGTTAATAATAATGAACAACGATCATCCCCTGGGTCTGCGCGGAGGACTGACCAGATACGGAGACGACGGATTCGCGCTGTTTTTGCGCAAGGCGTTCATTAAGGGAGCCGGGTATACCGACGACGCTTTGGACCGTCCGATTGTCGGCGTAGTCGATACCGGAAGCGGATTCAACCCGTGCCATGGCAATGTGCCGCAGTTGATAGACGCCATCAGGCGGGGAGTGGAGCTCAAAGGCGGCTTGGCGATCGAGTTCCCCACAATCTCACTCCACGAATCGTTCAGCTTTCCGACGAGCATGTATCTACGGAATCTGATGTCGATGGACACGGAGGAAATGATCAAAGCACTTCCCGTCGATGCGGTGGTGTTGATCGGTGGCTGTGACAAGACCGTGCCCGCACAGCTCATGGGTGCCGCCTCAGCGAACAAGCCAGCGATCCAGCTTGTTACGGGCAGCATGCTCACAGGTTCTCATCGCGGCCGGCGCGTCGGAGCGTGCACTGACTGTCGCTTCTTCTGGGGTGAGCATCGTGCCGGGGTTATTGACGACGAGGAGATCAATGAGATCAACTCGCGCCTAGTGGGCAGCGTTGGGACATGTTCAGTAGCGGGAACGGCAAGCACAATGGCCTGCGTTGCTGAAGCGTTGGGAATGTCGTTGCCCGGGAGTGCGACACCGCCCGCGGTCACGTCTGACCGTGTACGTGTCGCGGAAGAGACGGGCGCACGTGCTGTTGCGCTCACGCAAGAACGTTTGGTGCCGAGCCAGATTATGACGTCGGCAGCCTTCGAGAACGCCTTCCGTGTCCTGTTCGCCATGGGTGGTTCTACGAATGCAATCGTTCATCTCGCCGCCGTAGCAGGACGATTGGGTTATTCACTTGACATGCTCGAATTGGACCGGCTCAGTGCGGAAACGCCAATGCTCGTCAATCTGAAGCCGTCGGGAGAGCACTACATGGAAGATTTCCATGCGGCTGGCGGTGTTCCACGTCTGCTGCAAGAGGTGCGCCATCTTTTGCGTCCGGAAGCCGTTACCGTGACGGGGCGAACGATGGGAGACGAGATGGATGAATTCCCGGAGCCCTTCGATCAGGACGTGATTCGACCGGTGGATTCACCCATCTTCGGATCAGGCAGCATAGCGGTATTGAAGGGAAATCTTGCTCCTGGTGGAGCTGTCCTCAAACAATCGGCTGCCAGTGCTTCCTTGCTGCGTCATGAAGGCCGTGCTGTCGTTTTCGAGGGACTCGACGATCTCACCGCGAGGATCGACTCAGATGATCTTGATGTTTCCGCCGACGATGTTTTGATCTTGAGGAACATCGGTCCTGTGGGGGCACCGGGAATGCCGGAAGCCGGATACATTCCGATACCCAAGAAGTTGGCCCGAGAGGGTGTTAGGGACATGGTGCGCATTTCGGATGGACGAATGTCCGGGACTGCGTCAGGCACGATCCTGCTGCATGTGTCCCCCGAAGCTGCCATAGGTGGCCCACTTGCCATCGTCGAAACCGGCGACCGAATCCAACTGGATGCCCCACAGCGTCGAATCCATCTCGCGGTGTCGGACGACGAAATCCAACGGCGGCTGAGGACGCGTAAGAACTTGCCTGAGGCCGAGACGCGCCGCCTCCGGGGATACCAAAAGCTTTATCAGGAGACCGTCAACCAGGCGGAGCGTGGCGCCGACTTCGACTTCTTGCGGGCTGTAGAAGATAACGGACTAGTGCCGCGCGGCTGCTCGAAGCTGCAGAGCACGGAAGGGAAGCTGGCATGAGCGACAATACGTTGTGGATCGTAAGCGCCGCCATCCTGGCCGTCGTTTTCCTGCTGACGACGATCATTCGATTCAAATTCCAGCCGTTTGTGGCGCTACTTCTAGCAGCCATCGTTTTCGGTTTGATTACCGGAACTGCTCCTTTGGAACTCGTAGACGAGATTGTCGACGCGATGGGTGGGGCGTTGGGGCAGGTCTCCTTGGTCATCGGGCTAGGTGCAATCTTTGGAGAAGTGCTTCAGCGCGCAGGGGCGGCTGATCAACTTGCTCGGACGCTGACTGAGAAAGTTTCGCCAAAGGTGCTTCCTTGGGCCTTGGGGATGGCAGGATTTCTGGTCTCTATCGCTGTCTTCATCGACGTGGCGATCGTCATCCTGTTCCCGCTGCTTTACGCGATCGCGCGCAAAACGGGTAAATCACTCCTCTACTACGCAATCCCGTTGGGGGCGGGTATTAGTGTGACCCACACGTTCATTCCTCCGACGCCGGGACCGATCGCCACAGCGAGCATTCTCGGGGCGGATCTGGGGCTGGTCATTCTCTTTGGGACAGTTTGTGGTTTGCCTGCTATGGCAGTTGCTGGACCTTTGTTTAGCAAGTGGATTGGCAAGAAGATGTTCGTGCCTGTCCCCCTGGAGATGGCTCGTGCTGAAAAGGCGAATGATTCTACTGGGGGGTCCATGCAAGGACCATTTGAAGACGAGAATCCACAAGAAGGTTCTCAAGTCCAGCCACTGCCCTCGTTCATTTCCGTTTTCTTGACGTTGCTTCTTCCTTTGGTGCTAATTCTGCTGGGAACTACTGGAGGAGTGCTCCTCTCTGAAGACACAGCGGCAGGTCAGGTCGTTGGATTCTTGGGCAATCCGGTGGTTGCTCTGCTCATCACGGTTCTGTTCACGCTGTGGTATTTCGGGGTGCGGCGAGGAATTCCGGGAACTGAGCTTCAAAGCCTGGCCTCCGCGGCCCTCGCTCCGGCCGGATTGATCATTCTGATCACGGGCGCCGGCGCCGTTTTTGGATCGCTGCTGGTCGATTCCGGTATGGGCGAAATTCTTGCGGGCGGAATGCAGGCGATTAACATGCCAGTGGTGTTGTTCGGTTTCCTGGCCGCCGCCGTCATTCGCATCTCTCAGGGTTCAGGTACCGTCGCGATGATCACGGGAGCTACGCTCACGGCACCCATACTGCAGGTCATGGAGGTTGGACCAGCGCTATCAGCACTAACCGTGATCGCCATCGCGAGTGGGGGAACAGCGTTCTCGCATGTGAATGATTCGGGATTCTGGATGGCGAATCGCTATCTCGGGATGAGCGTCTCGGACACGCTGAAGAGCTGGACTGTGATGAAAACGCTAGTTGGGTTGACCGGCTTGGCCATGACTCTCGTGATCTATCCGTTCGTAGTCTGATCCCACTCCGGGGCTGAGTTCACAGGCGGCTCAGCCCCGACCGAAGCGGGTGAGGCGCAGGGAGTTGGCGACGACCAGCACCGAACTGGCGGCCATGGCGACCCCGGCTAGCATCGGATTGAGGAAGCCCAGTGCAGCCACCGGGATACCGGCCGTGTTGTAGAGGAACGCCCAGAACAGGTTCGTCTTGATCACGCCGAGGGTCTTGCGCGACAGCCGCACGGATTGGGCGACCTGGGTGAGCGAGGAACCCATCACGGTGATCTCGGCGGCGTCGCGGGCCACGTCCGTACCGGAGCCCATCGCGATACCGAGGTCGGCCTGGGCCAGTGCGGGTGCGTCGTTGACGCCGTCGCCGACCATGGCCACCACGCGCCCGGCCTCCTGCAGCTCGCGGACCTTCGCGACCTTGTCTTCGGGGCGGACCCCAGCGTAGACGTCGTCGGGGTGGATCCCCACCTCTTCGGCGACCTGGCGGGCGACGGTCTCGTTGTCGCCGGTGAGCAGGATCGGGCGCAGCCCCAGCTCGCGGAATTCGGCAATGGCGCCGGCCGAGGTGGGTTTGATGGTGTCCTGCAAGGAGATGATCCCGGCGATGGCGCCGTCGACGCTGACCCACACGGCGGTGGCACCGCGGGCTTCCGCCTCAGCGAGGGTGCGCTGGTGGGCATCGGTGAGCGCGCCGTCGTTCAGCTGCTCGGCGATGAAGGTGGAGCGCCCGGCCGCGACCCGGTGCTCGGTGCCGTGCAGGGTGAGGGTACCGACGACGCCGCCACCGGCGGTGGAGGTGAAGTCGCGGACCTCGGGCAGGGGGCTGGGGGTAGTACGCTCGCGTCCGGCCTCGGCGATGGCGCGGGCGATCGAGTGCTCTGAATAGGACTCGACGGCGGCGGCCAGGGTGAGCACCGTGGCGTCGTCGTGAACCGGCTCTTCAGCACTCTGGACCGTGCCGTCGGTGGGCAGCGCCAGCACCTCGGACACGGACATCACGCCCTCGGTGACGGTGCCGGTCTTGTCGAGCACGATGGTGTCCACGGCGCGGGTGTCCTCGAGGACCTCGGGGCCGCGGATGAGAATGCCCAGTTGGGAGGCTCGCCCGGTGCCGGCCAGCAGGCCGACGGGGGTGGCGAGGCCGAGGGCGCACGGGCAGGCGATGACCAGCACCGCGACAGCAGCACGGAAGGCGGAGTGGATATCGCCGGAAAACACCAGCCACGCGATGACGGTAATGACGGCGATGACCAGCACGATGGGCACGAAGACCGCGGAGATGCGGTCGGCCAGCCGGGCGATCGGGGCTTTCGCGGACTGAGCGTCGGAGACGAGTTGGCCCATCCGGGCCAGAGTGGTGTCGGCGCCGGTGCGGGTGGCGCGGACCACCAGTCGGCCGGAGGTGTTGATGGTGGCGCCGATGACCTCGTCGTGAGGGGCGACGTCGACCGGCACGGACTCCCCGGTGACGAGCGAGGCGTCGACCTGGGAGTTCCCGGAAACGACGGTGCCGTCGGTGGCGATTTTCTCCCCGGGGCGGACGATGAACTCCTCGCCCACGGTGAGATCCGAGGCGGCAATGGTGGTCTCGACGCCGTCGCGCAGCACGGTGGCGGTCTGGGCGCCGAGCTTCAGCAAGGAATCCAGGGCGGCGCCGGCGCGGGTCTTGGCTCGGTCTTCGAGCCAGCGTCCGAGCAGCAGGAAGGTGGTGACCACGGCCGCCGTCTCGTAGTAGAGGTGGTGGTGCGCCATGGCGGACATGTCCCACCACGCTCCGGTGTGGTGCCCGGCATGGGCGGTCATGCCCGGATCGAGAACCAGCTCAACCGTGGAGAACAGCCAGGCCGCGGTGACACCGATCGAGACCAGGGTGTCCATGGTGGAGGAGAAATGGCGGGCCGCTTTGGCGGCGGCGCGGTGGAACGGCCAGGCCGCCCAGAAGGTCACCGGGGTCGCCAGTACGAGCGCAACCCAGGCCCAGTGCGGAAACTGGGCTCCGGGGAACATCGAGATGATGAACAGCGGGAGCGTGAGCGCACCGGCGACGATCAGCCGCGGCTTCAGCGTCGACGCCGATGGGCCATGATTCATGTGGTCGTGCGGGTCGTGGTGTTCATGCTGGTCGTGTGCAGCGTGGTCGGTGTGTTCGCCGTCATGCTGGCCGTGGTGCGCGCCGTGAGAGTGATGCGGGTCCGGGGCCACCCGGGCGTCGTAGCCGGCGCGGCCCACTGCGGCGATGAGCTCGTCATCGCTGGTCTCGGGCGGGGCGGTGACGGTGGCGCGGTTCAGGGGCAGGTTCACGGAGGCCTCGACCCCGGGTAGTCCGGTGAGCTTGCGCTCGACTCGCTGCACGCAGGAGGCGCAGGACATGCCGGTGATGTCGAGGGTGAGTCGGCGGCTGGTTTCGGGACTGGTCTCAGGGTTGGGAGTGGAGGTGCTCATCGTGAAAGACCTACCTTTCGGAAGGGAAGAAAGTGTCAGGCCAGTGCGTAGCCGGCTTCGGCGACGGCGTCGCGCAGCTGCTCCTGGCTCACCGGGGACTGCGAGGTGACGGTGGCGGTGGAGACGCCGTTCGGTACCAGGGTCACGGCGACGTCGGTGACGCCGTCGACGGCGGAGAGTTCCTGGGTGACGGCGCGCTCGCAGTGGCCGCAGGTCATGCCGGTGATGGACAGGGTCTGGGTGGCGGGGGTGCTCATGATGGTGCTCCTTCGGGATGCGGGTGCAAGGTATGGACAGAGGTCAGCGGACCAGGCGGCCGATAGCGGCGGTGGCCTCCGCGATCTTCTCGGCGATGAGGGTGTCGTCGCCGCTGGCGGCGGACTGCTGTGCGGCTTCGGTGACGCAGTGCCCGAGGTGGTCCTCGAGCAGGCCGAGGCTCACGGCGTGCAGTGCTTTGGTTGCGGCCGAGACCTGGGTGAGGATATCGATGCAGTACTGATCTTCCTCGACCATGCGCGAGATGCCGCGGACCTGGCCCTCGATGCGGCGCAACCGCTTCAGGTAGGCGTCCTTGGTAGGGGAGTAGCCATGCGGTGGGACGGGTTCGGTGGTGCTCATGCCGCCATCGTATACCCCTAGGGGGTATTAAGTCGAGCGGGTGTGACCAGGGGGTTGAAGTGGCTCGGAGGCCAGGTCTTAGGATGGAGGGCGTGGAGACGACGCCTGCCGAGACCGAGCACATTGCCGGCTACCGCGGCCCGGACCGGGCCGTGCCCACGGCGCACTCCACCCACGAATCCTCCTCCCGACTGGAGTCCTGGGCGATCTGGGTCGCCATCGCCGCGGCCATGCTGGCGGCGGGGCTCGGGGCCTTGCTCTTCCGAGGTCAGCTCACGCCGCTGTCGGCGTCGTTCTCCGTGGGCACCGTGGCCGGCTGGTCGGCCGCGTTCGGAGCGGGCATCGCCGCACTGATCGGTTTGCTGATTGTGACCGGTCCGCGGCTGGGCACCCTGGGCTGGATGCGTCGTCGACTCTGGGTCTGGTGGATGATCGACCTGATCGGGTTGGTGATCATCCATGCCGCCATCGCCACCCTCGCCGCACTGAGTACGTTCCGGCTGTTCCAGCAGGCGTTCCAGGGGCTCGAAGTCGACGCGATCGCGGCGACGGTCATGCTCGCCGTCGTCTGCGCCGCCGCCTCGTACTTCGGCTTCAACTCGGCGGCCCGGGCGTCGACGTCGTCGTTGTCTATCCTCATCGCGCTGTTCATGGGCGCGGGGATGCTGGCCTCGATGCTGCTGGCCGAGAACCCCTACTGGTGGCATGCGTTCTTCTCGGAGCTGGGCACCGGGCAGGCCGGGGTGCTCTCGTTCTGGACGTTCAACACCACCATCACCGTCTCGGGGATGATGCTGATTACCCTGGCGAATTTCATCACCCAGGACCTCTACGCCTGGGCCGAGCATCGCCGCGCGACCGGTGGGCGCCGGGCGCATGTGCGGGTGCTCAAGGGCGGGATGATGATCATCGGGGTGTGCATGATCGGACTGTCCTGGGTGCAGATCAACGTGAACGATCCGATTCACACCGCGTTCGTGCAGGTGCTGGCGGTGGTGTTCATCCTGATGCTGCTGACCATCCCGATCTGGCTGCCCGGAGTGCCGGCCGCGCTCTACGCGATGAGCTACCTGATGCTGGGGCTCGGGGTGGTCGCCGTCGTGCTGTGGCAGCCGCTGGGGTACTACAACCTGACCGCGCTGGAGCTGGCGTTCGCCGGGATCATTTTCGCCTGGCTCGTGGTGCTCATCCGTACCGTGGATGCCATAGTGTCGGACTTGCACGACCGGCACGACATGGAAAACCTGGAAGACCTGCGCGATGTTCCGGCCCCGGCGGAGAGAGGCGACTGATGGCGCAGAACGCGAGACAGCGGACAGCGGCGGTGCTCGGGGGATTGGCCATGGTGCTCGGAACGGCCACCCTGGTGGTGTGGCTCGTCTCCGGGTCCACCGAGAGCAACACAGCATTCACCGCGATCAGCAGTGTGGCGGTCGGCGGGCTCGTCGTGTATCTGAGCCGTACCACCACAACCCAGAACTGACTGGTCAGTTCTGGGTTGTCGGCCGCTGCGCAGCGGTGCCGGGCGAGTTTTAGGAGTGCCCCTTGCCGTCGTGGTAGGTGATGTAGGACGAATACTTGTAGTAATGTCCACCGCCCGACAGCGGCATCTCGACCTTCTTGCACCAGTACTTCACATCGACGACCTGCTTCTGCCAGGTGAGCTGTGCGACCTTCGCAGTCGTCGCGGCGTAGCAGGTGTCGGGACCTGTGACCGTGACGAAGGTCGACTTGATGGGGCCCGCTTGGGCGGGTGCGGCCACGGCCACACCTCCGGCGACCAGTGCGATGGACGCCGCGGCGCCAGCCAGAGTCTTCTTCAGTGCTGAGGTCGTGCGTGACATGGAGTGTGCCTCTCAGTTGGGAGGGTGCCGGTGGGGCTCCTCGGAAGAGGTCATCAGAGTAGGCAGATGTTCACGCCGTCTGACCAGAGTCTGAACGGCGCGTGGACGCGATTGCCAGCGAGTTGTTCGCCGCTGTTCAGCTGGCGTTGAGGTCAGTGACTGAGCTCGGGCTCGTGGCCCTGATGCTCCGGTGGTTCCAGTTGGATGGTGGCGTGATCCACCGGGATGCCGAGGTGTTCGGTGAGGCAATGCTGCAGGGCGTCGAGGATCTGCGGGGCGGTGCCGTCGTGGAAGCGCTCGGCCTCGATCACCACATGCGCGGTGACCACCACGGTGCGGGTGTCGATGCGGGTGGCGTGCAGGTCGTGCACCTCGATCACCCCGTCCTTGCGCTCCATGTGCTCACGCACCGCCTCGACGTCGAGCCCTTTCGGCGCGGTCTCTAGCAGTACCGAGCCGGCCTCCTTCAGGATCACGAAGGCCCGCGGGATGATGAGCAGGGCGATCGCGATACCGGCTACGGCGTCGGCCCGCGTCCAGCCCGTGGTGGTGATAACGATGGCGGAGATGATCACGGCGACCGAGCCCAGAGCGTCGTTGAGCACCTCGAGGAACGCCGCGCGCATGTTCAGGGAGGCGTTGCGCCCGGAGAGCAATACCAGTAGTGAGACCAGGTTGCCGGCGAGGCCGATGATGCCGAAGATCAGCAGCTCGCCCCCGGCGATCTCGGGTGGATCCTGCCAGCGGCGCACCCCCTCCACCAGGGCGAATATGCCTACCCCGAGTAGCACGGTGGCCTGGGCGCCCGCGGCGAGCACCTCTGCGCGCAGCCATCCCCAGGTCCGCTGACCCGAGGCCGGACGCAGGGCCAGGGTGGCGGCGATGAGGGCGACCAGCAATCCGCCGGCATCGGTGAGCATGTGGGCGGCATCGACCAGCAGTGCCAGCGACCCGGTGATCCACGCGCCGATCACCCCGATGACGAGCACCAGGGAGGTCACCCCGAAGGCGACCGCCAGCCGGGCGCGGGTGCTGCCGGCCCCGTGCTGATGTGAGTGCCCGTGGTCGTGACCGTGGCTGTGGCCCAATCGTCTCGCCTCCTGAATCGTAGGTACCCCCATGGGGTATCGTGCCGGGCTGGGGAGGGAAAATCAAGGATTCTGCACGCAAAGCCAAGTCCCTGTGAGGGGGCTCACTCTACAGTGGAGACACATCAACTGACCGATCGGTCACCTTCTCGGGAAACAGGAGTGCTGCCATGTCGACCACGGACTATCTGCTCATCGGTGCCGGATCCGCCGGCTGTGTGCTCGCGCGACGTCTAGTGGATGCCGGGCATCGAGTCACCCTGGTGGAGGCCGGTGGCGAGGACACCAACCCCAACATCGACGACGTCTCCCGGCTCGGATTCCTGTGGGGTTCGGAGGAAGACTGGAACTACTTCACTACCCCGCAGACCGAACTCCACGACCGGCAGATCCACCTGCCCCGCGGCAAGGTGCTGGGCGGCTCCCACGCGCTGAACGCCACCATCTGGGTGCGCGGCGATCGCTGGGATTACGACCAGTGGGCCGCCCAGGGGTGCTCTGGCTGGGGCTGGGACGACGTCGTGCCCTATTTCGAAGCGATCGAGAACTATTCGTCCGGCGGTCCGGGGCGCGGCACGACCGGGCTGCTCGATCTCACCGAGGACGGCTACCCCCACCATCCCATCCAGCAGGGACTCTACGATGCGGTCGTCGCCGAGGGTGTGCCCGAGAACCCGGATTACAACTCCGGCGACGTCGAGGGTGTGGGCTGGATGCAGCTCACGATGCGCGATCAGAAGCGGCTCAACACCTGGCGGGCGTACGTGAAACCGCTGATGGGGCACGAGAACCTGACCGTGATCACGAACGCCACGGCGCGGCGGCTGCTGCTGGACGGTTCCGACGGACTGCGCGTCACCGGTGCGGAATTCGTCGACGCCGCCGGGGAGACCTTCACGGTGGAGGCCTCCGAGGTGGTGCTCACCGCGGGAGCGCTGGGCTCCCCGGAGATCCTGCTGCGCTCTGGCATTGGCCCGGCGCAACACCTGAACGACGTCGGCGTCGAGATGCACCACGATCTGTCCGGCGTCGGCCAGAACCTGCACGACCACCTGCTGGTTCCGGTGATCTGCACGGCCGACAAGCCGCAGGGTCCGCCCGAAGTGGCCGCCGCGCAGGTGCACTTCTGGGCGAAATCCGACCCGTCGCTGCCGGTGCCGGACACCCAGCCGATCCTGTTCTCGGTGCCGATGTACACCAACACCGCGGGCATGTTGATGGAAGGTCCGGAAGAGGGGTTCTCGCTGCTGGCTGGCATCGTGCGCCCGGAATCCCGTGGCTCGCTCACGCTGTCGGGGCCGAATCCGGAGGACCCGGTGCGGGTAGATCTCAACGCCTATGCCGAGCGGGCGGATCTGGAGTCGATGCTGTTCTCGCTGCGCCAGTGCCGCTCGATTGCCGTGCAGGCACCCTTGGCCGAGGAGTGGGGTGCCACCGAGCTATATCCCGGCCCCGAGATCGGTGACGACGATGAATCGCTGATCGAGTACATCCGCAACACCACCACCACGTACCACCACCAGGTCGGCACGTGTCGGATGGGCAACGACGACGACGCCGTCGTGGATCCGCAGACGCTGCAGGTGCACGGGGTGCGAGGGCTGCGGGTGGCCGATGCCTCGATCATGCCGCAGGTGATCACCGGCAACACCAACGCCCCGTCGGTGCTGATCGGCGAGAAGGCCGCCGCCGCGATCACCGGCGTCACCCCGTTCTGATCTGAGGCTGACCCGCGGGCGCCCGAACATCCCCCTCGGTCGGGTCAGGCGGGGAAGATTCGACTGATTATCGGTCCGGTGTGAAGCGTTCGCCTGTCCGCGGCGTGTGTGCAAACCAGCCAGATATCTCGACGCCAGGGTCCCGTGCAGATTCTCCGTCTCTTGGTCGCTCTGCTGCGTACCTGGCTGCCAGTGCGTCGAACGCGGTTGCGGCCGCAGGATTCGTCGCCGGGCACACTCCACGAAAACGGCGTGGGGGAGTCGTGGGAACACTGGATCTCAGCTCGATCTCAAAGTCGGGACCCAACTCGTCGGCCACCTTCTGAGCAAGACGGGTGCCTTCCTCGTAGAAGGCGTGGGCGGCGCCCGCGGTGGCCCACTCGTACTCCGGTGTCAGCGACGCGTAGTAGGACTGCTCCCACTCTTCGAGCTCGCGGACCAGGTCTGTGGTGAGGCCGGATTCGTTGTAGGGAACGGGTCCGACGAACCACAGCACGGTGTTGGCATAGTCCGGAAACAGCCGCACGAGTGTCGTCGGATTTGAATCAGCATTCATGAGTGAGTGCTCCGTCGCAAGGGTCAGTAGTGCTCGCGGCCGGTGGCCAGCCGCCAGATACGTCGGCTGACATCGATGAGCAGCACGGCCGCGACGACGAGCATCGCGATGCCGAGTGCGGTGGATTGATCGGGGGTCATCACCGTCAGTACTCCGGCGCTGAGGGCGATGACTACCCCGAGCAGTTCGACCGGTACGGCGAAGAAGCCAAGCCGACCGGGTGTCTCCGAGGGTTCTTCGGGTGTTGTCTTCGGTGTCATGACAGTCACCTTCTCTATGCGTTCAGGTTGCTGTCCCCTCTACGGTACGCCTCCCCCGCGAGGAGCGCAGTGGCCGATTTGCGCCGTTGTGGGAGAATAAGAGAGCCATGTCTGAGCACCGCACCCCTGAGAATTCTGCTCCGTCTGACGTTATCGCCCTGGAAACCCCTGAGCGCGACGTCGACGTCGAAGCCCGCCCCCTGGCCGAACTAGCCGAAGACCGCGACCGACTGAAGAAGCACGGTTACGGTTCGCCCGCCGAATCCCGGAACATGACCGGTTCGGCCGATGCCGCACGCCCACAGGTCCGCCCCAAAGCCGAGGGCTGGACCCAGCGGACCAACTCGGAAGGCCGCCCGCTGCTGCAGTTCAAACAGCCCCGCGTGAAGCAGCCACCGACGCACCTGGCCGACCTGAGCCTCGCCGAGCGTCAGGACAAGCTCAAAGAGCTGGGCCTGCCCGGATTCCGCGCCAAGCAGCTCTCCACCCACTACTTCGCGCACCACACTTCCGACCCGGAGCAGATGACGGATCTGCCCCAGTCGGGCCGCACTGAGCTGGTCGAGCAGATGATGCCGCCGCTGCTCACCGAGGTGCGCCGGTTCTCCACCGACTCCGGTGACACCATCAAGTTCCTGTGGCGCCTCTTCGACGGCGCCCTGGTCGAGTCCGTGCTGATGCGCTACCCCGGCCGCATCACCCTGTGCGTGTCCTCGCAGGCCGGTTGCGGCATGAACTGCCCCTTCTGCGCCACCGGCCAGAACGGGCTGACCCGCAACATGTCGACGGCGGAGATCGTGGAGCAGATTGTGCGCGCCAACCAGGTGGTCGCCGCCGGTGAGCTCGGCGGACGCCGGGGCCAGCGCGACCCGAGCGCACCCGTGGAGCGCGTCTCCAACATCGTATTCATGGGAATGGGCGAGCCGCTGGCCAACTACAAGCGGGTCATCAACTCAGTGCGCCGCATGGTGGACCCCGCCCCCGAGGGCCTGGGCATGTCGGCACGGAACATCACCGTCTCCACGGTCGGACTGGTCCCGGCCATCAACAAGTTGGCCGACGAGGGCATCCCGGTGACGTTCGCGCTGTCGCTGCACGCTCCCGATGACGAGTTGCGCGACGAGCTGATCCCCGTGAACTCCCGCTGGAAGGCGGACGAGGCCATCGACGCGGCGTACAACTACTACCGCACCACGGGCCGCCGCGTGTCTATCGAGTACGCGCTGATCAAGGACATGAACGATCACGGCTGGCGCGCCGACCTGCTGGCGAAGAAGCTCAACGCCCGCGGTCGCGGCTGGGTGCACGTCAATCCGATCCCGCTGAATCCGACCCCGGGCTCGATCTGGACCGCCTCGGAACCCGATGTCACCGCCGAATTCGTGCGCCGTCTCAACGACGCCGGGGTGCCCACCACTCTGCGCGACACTCGCGGCAAAGAGATTGACGGCGCCTGCGGCCAGCTCGCCGCGGAAGAAGCCTAAGCCGCTTCCGTGCGCGAGCGTCGCGCAGACGCCGTCGTGGTTGATCAGTAGTAAGTAAATCTAGACGTAATTGCGTCTTCCTAACCTGAGTAATTTACAGGTCGGCATGAATTTTAGCCTTGTCAGCAATCCGCCAAATATTGTCGATGACAGACCGATTATCAAAGTTGATTAATGAAATAGTGTCTTGCTCATAGGAGACGTCAACGACGACAGTGTAATCCGCGTTCCCATAAACATCTTCGACGGAGTAGCTACCCTTGATTAGTACTCGATCAACGTCGAGGGACGTTTCATCAACAGACTTAAGAAGTTCGAACGTGTCGGTTCGGGCTCCTGCTGACAGATCATTATTAGTCTTCGAATCTGACAAGTCGAAGGTAATGTATATGCTGCGCCCTTGATTTCGATGTGACTCCACGACTACGTTCGCTGCGTCTGTGTTCGATTCGATGTACTCCACCGCGTCCGTGCCAGATAGCTCGGAGGCTGAGGCAGAGTCACTATCGGTGCTTCCGCAGGCACTTAATGTGCCTAATGCTACGAATCCGGAGACAACCGCGACTAAACCTTTTTTGGAGCGCACAGAACTACCCTTTTCATGCTGACGAGGTCATCGTCGAACTAGAAGTTTCAGATACCAAATAGTAGCCGAAGCAGAGATACGCGAGTGGTCCTTGCCGATATTTGTCCAAAAGTCAGGCCAAAGTCGCTACCGTACGCGAGCGTCGCGCAGACGCCGTCGTGGTTGATCGGTGGGGCCCGATCAGGGTCTCCTGATCAGTCGTCGTAGGGCAGAACCAGGCCCTTGACCTCCGGGTCCTCGGCCAGGAATTCCTGCACGCGGGGGTCCTGGAATGCCTTGACCAGGTTCTGGATGTTCTCGGTGTCCTTGTAGTCGGAGCCGATGGTGAGCTGACCGGCGAACTCATCCGGTGCCGGCGGGGCGAAGATCTGCAGATCCGTGGAGATACCTGCCGAGGCGTAGTACTCGGTGTAGCCCACGGTGGCGTCGACGTCGGAGAGGGCTCGCGTCTGAGCGGCGAAATCGAGCAGCAGGAACTCCAAGTTCTTCGGGTTCGACACAATATCGGCCTGCGTGGCCTGCCACTTGTCGATGCTGTCATCGAGCTCGATCAGTCCGGCGGTCTCCAGTAGCCACAGCCCCTGGGCCTCGTTGGCCGGGTCGTTGTACAGCGAGACGGTGGCGCCGTCCGGAAGATCTTCCACCGAGTCATAGTCCTCCGAGTAGATCCCGAAACCCCAGCGGAAGATTGGAGTAGCCGCTTCCAGGCTGAAATCGGGGTTCGCTTCGAGCACCTGGGCGAGCCACAGCTCGTGCTGGTAGACGGTGGCGGCGACCTCACCGGTGGACACCGCACGGTTCAGGGTGGTGGAATCCTCGAGCCCGCGGAATTCGATGGTGATGCCGTAGTCGGGGGCGATCTCCTCGGCCACGTACTCGACGAGCGCCTGCTCGGCATGGTTGCCCTCGGCGGTGACGACCTGCAGGGTGGCGCCCTCAATCTCGTTCGGGGACTCAGCCCCACCGAAGACGCGGAAGCCGACTAGGCCGCCGGCGACGAGAACCAGAGCGGCTCCGCCGGCGATGATCGGCCACTTCTTGCGCTTCTTGACGGTGAAGCCGTGCTCCTGGCCGGAGGCGGGTGGTGTGGAATCGGTGCTGGACATGGGTGGTGCCTTTCTGGAAGGTGTGGGGAACGACGTGTTCAGGCGCGAGCCAGCGCGTCGTCAGGGGATGGAGTGGATGATGCGGGGGAACCGGAGACGATGCGGTACTTCTTGCGCAGCCGCGGGGTGGTGGCGCGCACGAGCGCATCGCCGATGAGCTGGACGGCCGAGATGAGTAGGACCAGCACGATGATGGTGGAGAACATCACCGCATTGTCGAAGCGGGCGTAGCCGTAGGTGATGGCCACGTAACCGAGTCCGCCGGCGCCGATGGTGCCGGCAATGGCCGAGTATTCGATCATGGCGATGATGTTGAAGGTCAGCGCTCCGATGAGGCCGGGGATAGCCTCGCCCAGCTGCGCGGTGCGGATGATTTGCCAGGTTGACCCACCCGAGGCGCGCGTGGCCTGGGTGACCGAGGCCGGCACCTCGCGCAGACAGTTCTGTACGAGCCGGGCGAAGAAGAACGTGCCAGCGATCGCCATCGGCACCACCGCGCCCGCGATGCCGATATTGGTGCCCGTGACCCAGCGGGTGAACGGGATGATCGCCGCCATCAGCACGAGGAAGGGCAGTGAGCGGCCGATATTGGCCACCCAGCTGATCACGGTGTATCCGGTGAGATGGGTGAACAGTCCGCCCGGGGCGAGGTTGTGTAGCAGCACGCCCAGGGGAGTGCCGAGCAGCACCGCCACCGACATGGCGATACCCACCATGGCCAGCGTCTGTCCCAGGGCCGGCAGCAGCAGCCCCGGAATGTCAGAGAGCGCGGTGTTGTAGGACGTGGCCTGCGCGATGGTGATCATGCTCGTGCCTCCGAAGGTGCCAAGGGGGTGCGGTCCAGCAGCGAGAGGTCGGCCTCGTCGAGCTGCAGGCCCGGCGCCGCTGTGTCGGGTTGGGTCTGGTCGGTCTGCAGTGTTGCGGAGCGCTCGACGGCGTGCTGATTCACCGGTTCCAGTCCGACGCTGTGCAGTGCCCGGCGGATGGTCTCCTCCGGTGCGCGGAAGCCGAGGGTGGCGCTGCCCGTGGTGCCGCCGCCCACGGTCTGGATGCTGGCCGAGAGTAGATTCGCCCCGCCCGGCACCTGAGAACTGAGCTCCTGGAGCCAATCCCCGCGCACGGTGGCTGAGGCAAAGATGACCTGCCAGGCCTGTTCATCTGACGACGTCGACGCGGCCGGCAGATGCGGCTGTAGAGCGCGGCCCAGCGCGGAGGCGGGATCGCGGAGCAACGCGGAGAGGGTGCCCTGCTCGACAATGCGCCCGTGGTCCAACAGGGCGGCACTGTCGGCGGCGTGCAGTACGGTGTCCATTTCGTGGGTGACGAAGACGATCGCCAGGCCCAGGTCGTCGCGCAGTTCGCGCAGCAGGCTCACCACGGAGCGCGTGGTGTCCGGGTCCAGGCCGCTGGTGGCCTCATCCGAGAGCAAGACCGAGGGACGCAGCGCCAGGGCACGGGCGATGCCGACGCGCTGCTGCTGACCACCGGAGAGTTGGTGTGGGAAATGATTCGCCCGGTGCGACAGTCCCACGCGCTCCAGCAGCTCGCCCACACGCGACTTCACTTCGGCGGGCGTCACCCCGAGCAGAGTCAGCGGGAGTGCGACGTTGTCTGCCGCGGTCTTGCGGGAGAGTAGTGAAGCGGACTGGAAGACGGTGCCGATGCGTCGTCGAGCCAGGCGCAGCTTGCGCTCCGAAAGGCCGGAGAGCTCCTCGCCGTTGACGGTGATGGAGCCCGACGTCGGGCGCTCCAACAGGCTGATGCAGTGCGCCAGGGTGGTCTTGCCCGAACCGGAGGGGCCTACGATGGCGCGGATCTCGCCGCTGGCGACGTCGACGTTGAGACGGTCCAGCACCGTGACCGCGTCAGGGCCCTGTCCGTAGACCTTCGTCAGGTTCTCGAGTGTGATCATGGCGCAACAGTAGGCGGCAACGGGGCCGCGGAGAACTCGCCCGTCATGCTCTGTCGCGCTGAGGTGTTTGCCGTGCGAATCCGGGCCAGACGCGCCTTAAAGGTGATCTATGACGTTCCGCGTCGCCGCGCTTGACGTCTGGGGGCCTAGTTCTGCTCGCTCGTGACCTGGCGGATGAGATGGGTTGCATGGCGAATCATGACCCGCGTCGGTGCACTCAGTACGGTTCCCACACGATGCACGATGGCAAACTGATCGAAGACACTCGGCGCCAGGGGAGCGCTGTGCAATGGTGCCGACAATTGGCTTGCCATCTGCGCTGCGACGGCTCGTGCGGTGATGGTATCTGCGTAGCCGCTGGCAGCCAGTTCCAACGCGACTTCCACGTTCTCGACCTCGATCCGGGGACGGAGTCGTCCCGACACAGATTGGGCAAGGCGAATCAACTGCTGCCGGGTGAAATCGTCGTCACGCCAGGTCACTTCCGAAAGCACCAGGTCCGCATCGATGAGTCGTTCCGGAGTGATGGATGATCGAACACGTTCCGGGTCGCTACTCAGATAGACGAGTTCATCTCGAGCGACGGGGCGGACCACTAGTTGATCATGGTGCTCGGGTGGAAGCGCGACCAGAGCCGCCTCGATACGACCGGCCACGACGTCGGCAATTACATCACGTGAGTTCTGACCGATCAGGGAGATCTGCAGATCTGGATGCTCGGCGAGAACCGAAGCAACCAGATCACGTGCAAGGTAGAGGTGGGCGGCGCCGAACAGCCCAAACTTGATGCTTCCGGACATCACGGTTCCCGCTCCAACGACTGCCCGAGTTCCCGCCTGAACCGCCGAAAGCGCCGCCCGCGCGTGACCTTCGAATTCCTGCGCCGCATCGGTTGGTGCTACCCCGCGGCCCAGTCGATGGAAGAGCTGGGTGCCCAGGTGACGCTCAAGCTGACGGATCTGCTCGGACAAAGACGGTTGTGACAGCCCGAGGTGCTCGGCGGCGGCGGTGAAAGAGCCGCGAACCATGGTCGCGAGGAAACAGTCCAACTGATGCAGCGTCAAAGCCATAGATACATCCTATGGGTTTTCTAGGAAAGATCGGATTGCTCCGCCATCTCGACCAGACATAGCCTGAGCGAAAGGCAGTACAGAACGTTGCCGAGATCACAGATCGTCACCTCAACTCGTTTCTAGGAGGCCGCTTTGGCGCGGATTGGATTTATCGGACTGGGCAATATGGGCGGACCGATGTGTCTTCGCCTGATCGCTGCCGGACATGACGTCCGGGTGTTTGACATGAACGAAGAAAAGGTCGCCGAGGCCGTTTCCGCCGGCGGCGCCGCAGCATCGTCAGCCGCCGACGCTGCGGCGGGTGTTGAGTTCCTCTTGACGTCCCTGCCCCGCCCCGACCACGTGATTGCCGTGATGCGTGATGCCGGTGCGCTCGCCGCTCTCGAGCAGGGCTCCGTGTGGGTCGATCTCACGACCAATCGCAAGGATCTTGTCGCTGAACTAGCCGCGGAGGCCCCCTCTGGCGTCGGCGTCGTTGATTCGCCAGTGACCGGTGCCGTTGATGGCGCACGCAATGGACGGCTGACGCTTTTCATGGGTGGAGAGGAAGCACTGCAAGAGCGGGTGCTGCCGTTACTAAACCTCCTCGGAACGGTGATCCCCTGCGGTGGGCTCGGCACCGGAAACGTCGTCAAGCTGGTGACGAATCAACTGTGGTTCATCCATTCCGCGGCCATCGGCGAAGGATTTGCCCTCGGTATGAGTCACGGTGTGGACATCGGGGTGCTGTGGTCAGCGATCCAGCAGTCGGTCGGTGATTCCTTTGTGGCCCAACACGATGCACCGTCGATCTTTGCCGGACACTATGATCCGTCCTTCACACTCGATCTTTGCGCCAAAGATTTGGGTCTCATCAAGGAACTGCAGACCGAAGTGAGAACGGGGCTGCCGATGACGAATGCAGCTCGTGGTGTCTTTGAAGGCGCGAAGGAAACCTACGGTCCGGGATCCCCGGAACTTTTCGTGGCGAAACGATTGGAAGACGAAAGTGGGCTGTCATTCCGGCTGGAGGGCGATTGGACCCCGCCGTGGGAAGTCACCGATGACGCCATAACTGAGAAGTAGCGGTAAGACCAGAAAGGAACGGACAGCCATGTCAGCAACCCTGTACATCGACGGTGTCTGGCGCGAGGCCAACGCCGGAGGCACATCTGAAATCTGTTGCCCAGCCAACGGTGAGCTGGTGGGCGTCGTGGCGAGCGCTGAGGAGAGCGACACGATCGACGCAATCGCCGCTGCGCGCCGAGCCTTCGACTCTGGTGTCTGGTCAGGCCTTCCTGCCGGAGAACGCGGAGATTTTCTGCTTCGTGTGGCGCAGCTGATGCGTGATCAACGAGAGAATTTTGCCCGGGCAGAGGCTTTCGACACCGGGAAAAGGTTCTCCGAAGCGCGGCTGGATATCGACGACATCATCAGTTGCTTCGACTATTACGGCAAGATCGCTGATCAACATACCGGGCGGGTCGTCGACACCGGTGATGCGAACGTCACCTCAACCATCGAATATGAACCAGTAGGTGTGTGCGGCTTGATCGCGCCGTGGAACTATCCCTTGCTGCAGGCCGCATGGAAAGTTGCGCCAGCACTGGCCGCGGGTAACACCTTCGTGCTGAAGCCAGCGGAGCTGACGCCGCATTCCTCGATTCTGTTGATGCGGGTGCTGGACGAACTTGGGCTACCGGCTGGGGTGGGGAACTTGGTGTTGGGCACCGGATCGGTCTGCGGGAACCCGCTCTCGACCCACCCGGATGTTGACCTGGTGTCGTTCACGGGTGGCACCATCACCGGCCAAAGGATCATGACCAACGCGGCAGGCACAGTGAAGAAGGTCGCCCTGGAACTGGGCGGCAAGAACCCGAACGTTATCTTCGCTGATGCTGACTTCGATGTCGCTCTCGATCACGCGCTCAACGCAGCTTTCTTGCATTCCGGTCAAGTGTGTTCGGCAGGGGCACGACTCGTCGTTGAAGAATCGATCGCCGAGGACTTTGTCGACGAGCTCGTCCGCCGAGCGCAAGGAATTCGTCTCGGCGGTTTGGATGACGAAGGTGCAGAAACCGGTCCGCTTATCTCCGCGGCACACCGAGACAGCGTGCATGCCTATGTGCAGGACGGTATTGCGGAAGGTGCGCGACTGCGCTGCGGTGGTGGATTCGGCGAGGGGGCTCTCGAGGAGGGCTTCTACTATCTGCCGACGGTGCTGGACCGAGTGCGCCCAGGTATGTCGGTCACCGCGGAGGAGGCCTTTGGGCCAGTGGTTACTGTGGAAACCTTCAGGACCGAGGACGAGGCGGTGGCCATCGCCAACGACACGGATTACGGGCTGGCTGGCGCGGTATGGAGCCAGGATGCGGGGCGCGGACAGCGCGTAGCCCGACGTCTTCGTCACGGGACCGTCTGGATCAACGATCACGGCCCCTACCTTCCTCAGGCGGAGTGGGGTGGATTCGGGAAATCGGGAATCGGTCGAGAACTCGGGCCAACGGGTCTGGCTGAATACCAGGAACCGAAGCACATTTACCAGAACCTCACTCCGGTTGTGTCTGACTGGTTCCCCGACCATCGGATGCCCTAACGCCACCAAGATGACCTTGCAGAGCCGACCGTGTCGACTATTTGAAGACGGTCGGCTCTGCAATACCCCCTGACCGCATCAGTTTCGCCTTGACCGAAGAGGAATCTCGACTGAGATGACGACAATTGCCGGAGCTTCGCTCCACCAAGGAGAGTCCAACCCTCGCACCGGGCACCGGCGTATCGCCGTCTTCGTTGCCGGAGTACTGTTTCTTGACGGGTACATTCTCGGCATCTTGAGCCCGATCATGGCGAGAATAGCCGTCGATCTGGATGCCAGCATCATTTGGCAGGGTCTGATCGGCGCAGCGTCTCTCATCGGTCTGCTCGTTGGTGCGCCGTTGGGTGGGTGGTTGTCTGATCGATTCGGGCGAAAGAAGATGATCACGGCGAACCTTATCGTCACGCTGGCGGCGTCGCTGCTACTCCTCGCGGTTGGAAACGTTGCTCAGCTTCTTCTGCTGCGACTGCTGATGGGTATTTCGATCGGTTCGGACTATGCGGTGGGAAAACCATTACTTGCTGAATTCGCCCCCACTCGGATCCGCGGTCGTCTGCTCGCCACCGGTGAAATGAGTTGGTACGTCGGATTCATGGTCGCGTTCGTTACCGGGTATTTGCTGAGTCATAATTTCGGCGGTGAGTGGCGCTGGGTTGCAGCATCGAGTGCTATTCCCGCTGTTATCTTGCTGGTCGGACGCATCGGTATCCCGGAATCCCCGCTGTGGTTGGCAAGTCAGGGGCGGCGCGAAGAAGCCGCCGCCGTGGCGGAGAAGTATCTCGAAGACCCACGCGGTGCGCTGTCGATCCACCAGGCTGAACAGCCCCGCGGAACCTTCAGCTCGCTGTTTACGAAAGAGCACCGAAAACTCACCGCTGTGACAGCCATCTTCTTCTTCTGCGCGGTGACGCCCTACTTCGCCATCGCAACGTTCGCGGCGGATGTCTTGACGCAATACGGACTCGGATCAGGAATCACCGGCGGACTAAGCATCAACGGAATTGCTGTTCTGGGCATCCTCGTCGCAGTCCTCCTCATCGAACGTGTCGGGCGACGGAAAATCATCATCCCGACTCAGTGGATCTGTGCGGCGGCGCTTGCTGCGATCGGTCTCTTAGCCGACGTCTCATCCATTCTGGTCCTGACCTGCTTTATGCTCTTTGCCTTCTCCAACGCCATGTGCAGTGCGATAGCAGCTTTCATGGGTGGTGAGGTGTTCCCAACAGCGATTCGCTCTATTGGCACAGGATTCGCCACCGCAGTAAGCCGCGTTGGTGCCGGTGTGGGCACGTTCCTTTTGCCGTGGTCGATGACGACTTTGGGCGCATCTGGCACCATGCTCATCGCGGCGGTGATCTGTCTTGTCGGTGCTGTCATCACGCAAGCTTGGGCCCCGGAATCTCGGGGCAAAGTCCTACAATGACAACGTTCGAACGGCTTGGTGATGAGCGTTTGGTGCTGCATCGAATGAAGGCGTGGGACAAGGAGGGACCGAGCTGAAGACTGGCTTTGCCAGTCGCTCGCAATGCTGCCAACGACTGACAAAGACACTCTGGTCGACGTGATTCTAAAACGACTCCTGGACTCCGCCTAGCTTGTAGACGCTTGTCGATGTTGGTGCGCTTCCCGCTGACGTGTTTCGGCCGCAATCTTGTCTTGTCCACCACGCAGGACCTGCTCTGCCCGCAGTGCTGGAATGACGATCACTCCGTCCTCATCAGCCACCACATAGTCTCCAGGCTGGCAGACCACCCCGCCAACCGAAATCGGAATCTGATGGCGCCCGGGGCCATTGCGGTAGGGGCCAGCAGGAGTGACGGCTCGAGCGAAGGTGGGCAGCCCGACTTCGGCAATGCCGCGAGGATCGCGGACTGCTGCGTCGAGGACCACTCCCACGGCTCCTGCATCTCGCAGGCGTTCGGCAATGAGATCGCCGATCAACGCTCGCTCTGTGTGGCCACCGCCGTCGATCATCACCAGATCTCCCGGCTTGATCTCGGCAATGGCCTGATGGATCGCCTGGTTGTCACCGGGGCGAGTCTCGATGGTGAAGGCACGACCCGCCACCCGCGGGGCATCCCACACCGGGGAAACAGCTGAATGCAGGAGGCCGCGGCGCGACTGAGCGTCGCCGAGTGCCGGAGTGGGAATTTCTGCCAGTGCTGCTGCGAGATCTCCCGCGTTAGCCTGCTCGCGAGCAAACCTCAGGTGGGTATCAAGCGCACCGGCCACCACGCTGGACTGCACGCCGAGGGTATTCAGGACCGAGAGGCTGTCCACGAGCTCGTGGCTTCGTCGCTCCGCATGAAGTCGTGTGGTGTGGTCGAGGCGCTCGATGGTTTCCGTGCCGTTGGTAAGCCACTCTGCGACCTGGTGCTTGAGCCACGCCTCGTCGCCGCTCGCGCGCGCTGCGTCCATGGTTTCGGCGAGCAATGCGGCGAGGCTCTTGACGAAGACACTCCGAATGAGTTTGCGCTGTGACGCGGCGCCGATGGCATTGCCCACGACATCTGTCTGCGCGCCCACCTGCCTGAGAAGCGTACTGGCCCGCTCGGCTCCGCCACCGGACAAGAGAATATGAACGCCCGCACCGAATTGAAGAACCGAGCCGAGGACGGCGCCGTCGACGAATCCTTCTGCCGAACCGATCGCTTCTGAGGCCGCAGACTTGATCGACGGCGTGGCTGCATTGAGATCCACATACAGTGAGTCTGCGCCTAGGGCTGGAGCGGCTTCGCGTGCCGCATCAACGGCGAACCGTGCGGTGGTGAAACTCAAGGTGAGATCGGCGTGGGCTACGGCGTCCGGTACCGAGGATTCCCGGATGACTCCCACGGGCGTGTCAACGGGTCCCGGATCATAGCCGTGAACACTCCAGTCTGCTTCCAAGAATGCCGATGCGAATGTACGTCCTGCTTCGCCTAAACCCAGAATTCCAACGCGCATTTTTCTCCGTTCAACGAGGGGTCTTGCATACATGACTAGCATCACGTAGCCTACATCACATGCAAAAGCAGCGCACTAAGTAAGTCTTAATTGCATGTAGTGCAATTCAGTTTAGGCTTGAAAAGGGAGAGCCATGCCTATAGCCCTCATCGCGCTCCTGGTGTTCATTGCGATCTTGATCGTGATGAATGTCGGGTTCAAGCGCTCCATGAGTGAAGCAATGATCGTCGGCTTCGTCGCGACGTGTCTTTTCGGAGGTGCCAACGCGCTCACGCTTGCGTGGGACGGTATTGCTTCCACGACGAGCAATGAGGTCGTGTATGCGGCCCTCGGATTCGTTTTCATGACGTATCTGATTGACCGCCTGGGGATCATGCAGAAGATTCTCGATCTACTGAACTCACTTTTCGGTCGGATCCGTGGTGGGCCTGCCTACGTTGATACGGTTGCATCCGGCATCATGGGAGCGCTCTCTGGATCGAATTCCGGGAACGCTGCCTCGACCGGTGCTATCACCGGTCCTTGGATGCTTCGCGAGGGGTGGCGTCCGGCCCGGGCGGCGACCATCATTGCGGGCAACTCGGCTATGGGTGCCGCGCTGCCACCGAGCACTTCCATGGTGATCATGCTCGGATTCGCCGGCGGTTTGGCCTCCACCGGCTCCGTCTATATGGCACTGCTGGTCAGCGGCTTGTACCAGTTGTTCTATCGGATCCTTCTCATCGCGTACTTCGTCTGGCGCGACAACATTCGATCCGGCGACGGAAGCGGAGTATTGGATCGGGCAACTGCCTGGAAGCACGGACGTGTTCCGATCCTCATCTACCTTGGTGCTCTGATCCCGATTTTCGTGACGATCGGACCGCTGGCGAACTTCCTGGAGAACTCGACTGCTGTCGGTGAATCCATGGGGGACATTTCGATCATTACCTGGATCCCGATTCTGATCATCTTCTTCGCCGTCATTATCGGCTGGCGGAAGCTGCCGCGGACCCCTCGTGGATTCTTTGACCTGATTGCCGGTTCGATTCCGCGACTGGCACCCATCGGCGTTCTCTTGTTCTTCGCTATTGCGGCCAGCTCTGTGCTCACGGACCTGGGCCTCGCTGAGGATATCCAGGCCACTTTGGAGAGTCTTGACGTTCCTGCGTGGCTGATCGTCGTGATCGTGACCGTGTTGGTCGCTTTGATCGCCGGTCCACTCTCGTCCACGGCGACGGTGTCGGCCGTCGGGCAGGTGTCCATGCTGTCCATGATCGCTATCGGAATCGATCCGGTCCTGGCCATCACCGTGGTGCTGATCGCGGCATCGACGGAGGGCTCTTCACCGCCCGCCTCGGCGCCGATCTTCATTGCCTCGGGCATCGTGAAAGCCAAGCCGGAATCGACCTTCATCCCCCTGATCGTCTTCTACTTG
Organism: Micrococcaceae bacterium; assembly: GCA_052084925.1. GTDB lineage: Bacteria > Actinomycetota > Actinomycetes > Actinomycetales > Micrococcaceae > CmP2. Next base: position 331,356 of record JBQDEV010000001.1, on the reverse strand, counting down.
GCGCCGGTTCTCGTCATTGCCGTCCTGGTGGGTATCGGGGTACTCCCCGTCCCGATTCAAGGTTAGGAACCTCAATATGACTACATCGCTCAATCCCGTCGCCCGGGTGATCCGGGCCCTGTTCGTCATCGTCTTCGTCGCATTTCTGGCCACCGGGTTCGTCCTGGTCTTCTCGCAGATCGCGGGTCTGATCGTGACCAATCCCGGCCTCGTGACCTGGGGCGCCGAAACTCTCAATGCCCCCGCGGTCGTGTTGGCGTCGGTGGCCGGGGTGCTGGCGTTCGCGTTCATGTATTTCGACAAGGCCGGCGCTGAGCCGGAAGAAGAGGAGTAAGAAGCTTTGTCATCTGAACAACAGCACGGTGCGCTCAACGGATTGAAAGTCCTTGATCTGTCCACCTTGTTCGCTGGACCCACCACAGCCACCCTCCTGGGCGATTACGGTGCGGACGTCATCAAAATCGAGAACCCGCGACGACCGGACGCTGCACGCGGACACGGATTTCAGAAAGACGGGGTCGGCCTCTGGTGGAAGACACTCGGTCGCAACAAGAAAGCCGTGACACTCAATCTGAAGTCCCCTGAGGGAGCGGAGATCATCAAGACACTGACCGCTGATGTGGACATTGTCGTGGAGAACTTCCGCCCTGGAGTCCTCGCCTCGTGGGGACTCGGATACGAAACTTTGGCGAGTATCAATCCCGGCATCATCATGCTCAGCGTGACGGGGTTCGGCCAAACGGGGCCCAAATCCTCCGAGCCGGGATTCGGGACCTTGGCCGAGGCCATGAGTGGATTCGCCATGATGACGGGACAACCGGACGGTCCACCGACGTTGCCTCCTTTGGCTCTCGCCGATTCCATCGCTGGAATCATGGGAGCTTTCGCCGTGCTGACGGCGGTCCAGGCGCGTTCCCGGGATGGCCAGGGGCAGCACATCGACATGTCCTTGTTGGAGCCGATGCTGTCTGCACTGGGTCCGCAGGTCACCGTGTTCGACCAATTGGGGGTCGTGCCGCGACGTCTCGGCAACCGCTCCGAGAATAATGCTCCACGCAATCTGTACGAGACTGCTGACGGTCGTTGGCTCGCTGTCTCAACGTCGTCGCAGTCCATCGCCGAACGGGTGATGCACCTGGTCGGCCGCGGCGACGTCACTGAACGGGAGTGGTTCCAGTCGGCCAAGGGGCGGGTTGAGCATGCTGACGAGCTGGATGCGGCCGTTGCGTCATGGGTGCGTGGTCGCACCTCCGATTCGGCGCTGCAGGGTTTCCGTGAGGCTGAGGCAGCAGCGTCATTGGCCTATAGCGCAGAGGACATTATCAATGATGAGCAGTACCAGGCGTTGGAATCGGTCATCTCCATGGACGATCCGGACTTGGGGGAACTCAGAATGCTCAATGTCCCTTTCCGCATGTCGAAAACGCCCGGTCATGTCTCTTGGACGGGGCGCTCGCATGGCGCCGACACGGACGACGTCTTGGCGAATATGGGGCTGTCTGAATCTCAGATCAGCCACCTGCGCGAGCAGGGGGTGATCCTATGACGGAGGAACTATGCACCTGGCTCTATACGCCTGCCTCGAGCGGCAACAAACTTGAGAAATCTCTGCATCGTGGGGCGGACGCGGTGATCTTCGACTTGGAAGATGCTGTTCATGCCGACCAGAAAGCGAATGCGCGATCGGCTCTTGTCGAGTTTCTCGCGTCGAGAACGGCCCGTGAGGGTTCGCGGATTTTCGTGCGCGTGAATGAAATGGAGAGCCCCTGGGGTTCTGCAGATCTGGAAGCCGTCGCGACCTTGGACGCCGTCGAGGGCATTCGAGTGCCGAAAGTCGAATCTCCGGCCCAAGTCCAGCAAGTTCGAGACATCGTGGGGACCTCGAAGTCGCTACAAGCTCTCGTCGAGACGGCTCGGGGCCTGCGGACCATGAACGACATCGTGGAATCACCAGGCACATCGTCGGTCTCGATTGGCGAGAGCGACCTGCGTGCTGAGCTCAACCTCGAAGGCGATGTCCTGCTTGACCACGTTCGCAGCGACCTGGTGATAGCTCTGGCGTCAGCAGGGAAATCTGCTCCTTGCGCGTCGGTGTATCCCCAGATCAAGGACCTTGAGGGGTTGAGGGCTGACTGTCTTCGGATGCGGGAGATGGGTTTCTATGGTCGTTCCGTTCTTCATCCCATGCAGTTAGAAGTCGTCAGCGAGGCTTTCAAGCCACAGAACCACGAAATCGAGTGGGCGCACCGCGTGGTCGAGGCGGATCGTCTCAGCGCGGAACGTGGCGATGGTGCCGTGATGCTCGAGGACGGACAATTCGTAGACAAGCCCTTTGTGGCGAAAGCGAACACGATCTTGCGGCGAGCAGCTGTGGCGACGATTCAGCCGTAGCTCTTCATCCGACCGATTTCCTGCGCAGCCGACTTCAGCGCGGGGAGCACGGTGAGGAGCTGTTCTTCCGTGGTGCTGTCGCGGGGTCCCGTCACGGAGAGCGAACCGGTGATGGCGCCGTCGATCATGAGGGGCACCGACATCGACGCGATACTGGCGTCGCGCTGTCCGACGGAGACCAGAAAATGCTTCTCGCGGATTTCTTCGAAGGACTCGAGGATCTCCTCCGCCGTGATCTCATGCCCCGACGTCGTTGTTTTGCCATCGCCGAGTTCGGCTACACGCTGTTGCTGATCTGCGGGCATGAACGCGGCGATGGTCTTCCCCGAGCCAATATAGAGGGGGAGCCAGCGGCCGATCGGCTGCTGGTATTGCATGGGCTCGAACCCATCAACGCGAACAGACAAGACCCGTTCTAAATCGGTGAGGAGATGGAGGGTGGACGTCAAACCGGTGTCGCGAGTGAGGCGCTGCATGATGGGGCGTGCGAACTGGCTTAACGGATCGTTGACCAAGTAGCCGTGGGTCAGGCGCAGAACGGCGGACCCGAGCCGGTAGCGCTGGTCCTCTTCGACCACGAGGTTCGAATCGGCCAGGGTGGCGAGAATGCGTGAGACCGTAGCCCCGTGAAGTTCGATTTTGTCGCTGATTTCCTTGAGGCGCAGTGGTCGTTCCGCGCGCTCGAGGATCTGGAGGACTGCCACGGCGCGCTCGACAGCCCGGATATTGGGCTGCGATGGCTTGGGCATGGTCTGCCTTTCGGGCCGGAACACTCGTTGACGACGTTATCGTCAGTCTACTGAAGGCCGTCTGTAGCAAGTAATTCGTGAGGGAGGTGTGGCTGGTGCGTCATAGAGGGGTACAAGGGTGGAGGCGTAGCATGAGCTACAGACCTCTCACCGCACACCGCCACTAGGAGCATCCATGTCTTTACGCCGTCGTGCCGAATCGTCGGGCCCTGTGAAAGGGACCGGAGCGATCGCTGCACCGTCGGGCCAGCAGCAGACCGAGCGACCGAACTTCTCCGTCAGCGGTCTCTGGACCGACACGATGGGCCGACTCGGCATTCGTGCGCTGCAGCTGCTGATCATCGGCACCGTCGTCGGGATGATCGTCATCGCGATGCTGCGGCTGACCGTGATCGTCATTCCGACTCTGATCGCGCTGATCCTCTCCTGTGCGCTGTGGCCGCTGGTGATGCAGGCCCGGAAGGTCATGTCGCCGATACTGGCGGCTTGGAGCGTGTTCCTCGGTTCTCTGCTCGTGCTGGGCGGTATCGGCACGGGCCTTGTCTTCTCGGTGATGCGCGAATGGTCAACACTGGTGGATCAGGCGGTCGAGGGCTTCAACGAACTGCGTGAACTGGTCGAGGGCGTGGTCGGTGACATGGGCATCACCATCGACCAGGAGCAGATCGACTCCGCTATTGACACGGTGACATCGTTCGCCACCAGCTCGCAGTTCGGCACCGGCGCACTCAACACCATCAGCGCCGCTGGCAGCTTCGTGACCGGGCTGGTGCTGCTGCTCGTCATCCTGTTCTTCATGCTCAAGGACGGCGACCGCATCTGGGCGTTCTTCGTTTCCTGGACCCCGCTGCACTTCCGCGACAAGTGGATCATGTCCGGTGACCGGGCACTGCACACCTTCGGTGGGTACATCCGCGGTACCGCGATCATCGCGGCCGTCGACGCGATCGGTATCACCACGGCGCTGTTCATCCTGCAGGTGCCGCTGGCGCTGCCGCTGGGCGTTGTCGTGTTCCTGGGGTCGTTTATCCCGCTGGTGGGTGCGACCATCGCCGGCATCCTCGCCACCCTGATCGCCCTGGTGGCCAACGGGCCGATCGTCGCGCTGATCGTGCTGGGTGCCGTGATCCTTGTGAACCAGCTCGAGGGCAACTTCCTGCAGCCCGTGGTGATGGCCCAGACGCTGAACCTGCACGCACTGGTCATCTTGATGGCCCTGACCGGCGGCACCGTGCTCGGCGGCATCGTGGGTGCGGTGCTAGCCGTGCCGCTGGCCGCCGTGGCCTGGAGCGTGATCAAGGTATGGTCCGACCGCGAAGGTGCCGAAGAATTAGAGCACGCGCGAGAAGACATCGACGAGGAAATGGCGCGCTACGAAGCCGAACAGGAGGAATCCGAGGACGACGAGGATTCTGACGAGGACGCCGGCCGCAACGACCTCGAGGATGGGGACGACACCGAGAAACACAGTGGTGAAACGGACAAATCGGCGGACCAGAGCCGCTGAGTGATGCGAAATGGCTCGTGAGGTGAATCCTCACGAGCCATTTCGCGCTGTCGAATGGTGTCCCAAAACCTGAATCTCAAGAATTGACGGTGGCATCAGACCGCAACGAGGTCATCGGCAGTTGCTGGACTTATGGGACAAGGTTCACGATCAATCCGTCGCGCGCTTTGTCGACATCTTCGATAACGCCAGCTTCGGCAGTGGCTTCGATCCCGCGCATGACGGCTTCTTCAGGGAATCCCCAACCGAATTCCGTGAGGATCATGGTTTCGGCAACCTCAGGATCGATCTCCGTGAAATTACTAAGTTCGGTACGGAATTCACCAGGGTTCTCTACCGCATACTCCTGAGACTCTTTCACGGCCTCGACGAAGGATGTGTAGAGCTCGCGCTCGCCTTCGACTCGATCCTCCGGTGCAAGGTAGGTTGCCGTGATGAACTCTGGGTCAATATCGAGGTACGGGTCGGCGATGAGTTGGTTGCCGTCGTCGACACCCAAGCCAAGGAACGGCTCCGCGACGGATGCTGCATCAATCTGACCGTTCTCCAAAGCTGGACCCATGTCCGGAAGGGGTAGCTCGAGGAAATTGACCTTGTCGGGGTCACCTCCGGCTTTAATGACCGATTGGCGTACGGCAACTTCGTGCAAACCTCTAACCGCGTTTACCGCAATTTGCTTACCCTCCAGATCGGCTGCGTCCTGAATGTCTGACCCTTCTGGCACGATGATCCCGCCATGATCTTTGCCTGCCTCGCCGGTGGTACGTCCGCCTTCGGCGATCGCTACGATGGGAAGCCCCACCTCACGGGCTTGGAAAGCATTGACGCTACCGGTGTATACGACATCAAATTCGTCCTGAAGCATTCCTGGAATTGCCACCGAGCTTCCAGGAGTGAACTGGATGTCAAGTTCGAGCCCATGGTCTTCGAAAATTCCGACTTCCTGGCCTAAATACAACGCTGCCACGTCCACGACAGGAACAGCGGCCAGTCGGATTGTGGTTAGTTCTCCGGTCTGGCTGACCGGTTCGGGTGAGGAATCACCCGTAGTGTCTTCGCTAGGAGAGCCACTCCCGCAAGCGGAGAGAAGTGACATTCCGAGAGCCGAAGCGATCAGTGTTTTGGTGCTCTTTCTCATCGATACCCCTCATAGTGCGCCTCGCGAACGCGTGAGCTGATGCGACAATTGCGGAGTTGCAATTGCAACAAGTGTTGCAGGTCACATAAAATAGGGCAAGGGGTCAGTTGAGATGGCCCTGAGTAATGACCTGTGTCTAGGACAAGGGGAGATCATCCGTGGAGTTCATAAGTTCTCGATTCTCAAAGAGACGCATTAAGAAGTCGTGGAGTTGGTTCCGCTCTTCATCGGAGAATCCATGTGTCATGCGTTTGGCGCGCTCAAGTGCGACTGGGAGAACGCGATCGTGAACTTCTGCGCCCCGATGCGTCAGGAACAATCGTCTTCGACTGTCTTCTCGTTCCCAGGTTACGAGGCCTTTGTCTTTGAGCCGTTTGAGGCGTCGACTGACGACAGATTTGTCCAAAGCAACTATTTCGGTGATGTCGACCGCTTGGCAACCAGGGTTGTTCGACAGGGTCGAAAGAATCGCGAAGTCTGGCGAGGTGACACCAAAATTCTCCTCGTAAATCCTTGATCCACCCCATTCGTGAGCATTGGCAACAAGCGCGATGTAGGCAGGCGCAAAGCTCTCCCGCTGGATCGTGCGACGCAATGGCTCACGGATTGGTTCGAAATCTTCCATGTCCCCATCTAATCATCGCTCGTTACGGCGATGGTCAAGGTCCATCACAACAAGGAGAATGATGTGAAGAAACTGATCAATAAGCCAGAAGACGTTGTCCGCCAATCTCTTGAAGGCATCGTCGCCTTGCGCCCAGATCTGCGCTTACTCGGGGGAAGTAACACGATTCTGCACTTGCCCGCTGACAGCACGATTAAACCTCAGGTCGCGGTGCTTTCGGGCGGGGGTGCTGGACACGAGCCGGCCCATGCGGGCTATGTGGGGTCGGGCATGTTGGCTGGTGCCGTCTCTGGGGAGGTGTTCACATCGCCCTCGGTAGACGATGTATTGAGAGCCATTCGAGCCGTTGATCAGGGTATGGGGGTTGTGCTGATCGTTAAGAACTACACGGGTGATGTCCTGAACTTTGGGCTAGCGGCAGAAATAGCGCGTGTGGACGGCATTGAGACCGCTGTTGTTACTGTCGCAGATGATGTGGCGATCGCGAGTGCGGGATCCGGGCCAGGTGCCCGCGGCCTTGCAGGAACGGTGTTCGTCCATAAGATCGCGGGGGCGCTTGCCGCAGAAGGCGCTTCGGTGAACGAAGTCGCGACGAGATCTCAGGCGGCGGCCGATGGCATGGCGACGATGAGTATTGCCTTGGGCGCCTGCACTGTCCCAGCCGCAGGTGCTCCCAGCTTTGAACTCGGAACCACTGAGATCGAGTGGGGACTGGGAATACATGGTGAGCCAGGGAGCGAGCGCTCTGAAGTGATGAGTGCTCAGGAGACCGTGAGTCGTTTGCTCTCAAAGACCCTCGAATCCGCCTCGCTGGTCAAGGATGACTCAGTCGCGGTCATGCTCAACAACCTGGGTGGCACATCCATTATGGAGATGACTCTTGTCGCTGGTGAAGTTATTCGCCAACTTCAAGTGAGGAAGATTGACGTGAGCCGCATGTGGTGCGGAACCTTTCTGACGTCAATGGAAATGCCGGGTTGTTCATTGACTGTACTGAGAGTCGACGACGAACTAGTCCGACTGCTCGACCGACCAGTTGACGTGTTCGCGTGGGCCAATGAAGGTGGACTGGTCAATCGCGAAATGGTCGTGGAGGAAGATGAGGGGCTACTAGAAGAAGTAGGTCGGAGTAATGGTCTGTTTCTCAGCGATCGCGACCGGGAGCGACTGAAGGGTATTCTGACCGAGATCATCGGGGCTGAGCCGATGCTTACAGATATGGACCAAAAGGTCGGCGACGGTGATCTCGGGATTAGTCTCAAACGTGGCGCAGAAGCCATCGGTGAAACGGTGGACTCGCTTCCTGTTTCATGGGCTGACACGCTTGCGCGGCTTTCGGCAACGGTGCGAAAGTCCGTTGGTGGAACCTCTGGTCCCTTGTATGCGGTCATGTTGCTTCGCATGGCCGAAAGGTTGGCTACAGAGAACTCTGAACCCTCATTGTCTCTGCACTCTTGGGCAGATGCACTGGGAGGCGGCCTGACTGGCATCAAGAACTTAGGCGGGGCGCAAGTGGGCGACCGCACCATGATTGATGCTCTGGCGCCAGCCGTAGAGGCTCTGTCCTCCAGCACTGAACGAGACACGTTGGAAGATGTATTGAACCGCGCGGTGGAAGCTGCCCGGCAAGGAGCCGAGGCGACTGCTCAAATGATCGCGAAGCGTGGACGATCGTCCTATGTCCGGGAGCGTGTCTTAGGTTATCCCGATCCGGGTGCGTACGCGATCTATCTGCTGTTGGACGCCGTAAGGGAGGCCGTCAGCGAAGGGTGAGTCGAAATAGCAACGGGCGTCAGCCGGGGATTGCACCCGAGCGACGCCCGTTGCTGCAACAGTCGTCCTAGTCGGAATGACCGCTGGCGGGTACTTGCGAATTGGCTCGTTTAGGCTTCACTTTGACGGGCAGGCTTTCATAGCCGCGGAGCCAGTGGTTGATTTTTCTTTTCGGAGATCCGGTGACTTCGATCGACTTGACCTGTTCTGCAAGCGCGCGAAGGACAGACTCGGCCTCCATGCGTGCCATCATCTGCCCGACACAGGCGTGAATTCCGTATCCGAAGGATGCATGCCCGCGAACATCACGCTCGATGTCGAAATCGGTGGGACGGTCCCAATGTCGTGGGTCTCGATTAGCCGCGCTGGTGCACGTGATGATCTTCTGGTCCTTGCGAAGCATCACCCCGGCGAACTCCATGTCATCCTTGACGGTTCTACCGATGAATGGGCTGGGCGCGTACGCTCGAAGGGTCTCCTCAAATACCGTTCGTGCAAGTTTCGGAGATTCAGTGAGTAGCTGCCATGCGCGCGGATGATTGGCGAGTGCCTCAATGGACAATCCAATGCCGAGCATCGTTGTGTCCAGACCAGCCGAGAGGAATGTGCGTACAAGTAACCCTGCCTGTTCTTCGGTGATTTCACCTTCATCGGCAGCTGCGAAAAGCCGCCCGGCTAGTTTGGACTCATCAAGGTTCTCCCGCCGCATCTGCCACTCCACATACTCTGAAGCTTGCGCCGCTTGTTCAACGGCACGCTCATAGAGCGCATCCTTGGGACCCATTGCTTGAAAATTGAGATTGGCATAGGTGAGTAGATGCTGCCGACCCTCCGGAGCTAGGCCAACAGCATCGGGGAGAACTTTGAGTGGGAAGGCCTCCGCGAGATCGGTAACGGCATCGAACTCGCCGCGCTCACAAAGCTCAGAGACCATCGCATCGGCGACGGATTGAAAGGAATCCTTGAGTTGTTTGACCGTTTTCAGCGACAGAACACTCGACATAATTTTCCTGGTGTGGGCATGTTCCGGTGGATCCTGCTCGAGGATGACGCTCTGTTTACGCCAGTTCTTCTCCTTCGCAGTATTCGTGAGCCCGGTCCCGCGCGAAGAGATGAATCGTTCGTGGTCTAAGAAGACATCTTGAACGAGTGAGTACCGTCCTGTTGCCCAGATTTGGAGAGGCTCAAGCCAAACCAAAGGTCCTGCTTCGCGAATCTGATCTTCAACCGGGAAGGGATCCGTCAGGGATCCTTCGGAAAACGGGTTTAGATCAAGTCGCGTGATGCGATCAGTAGACGTCGGCATGGAGACTCCTGTGAAGACCGAGCATAAGAGTTGCAATTGCAACTAGAGTCTCATGTCCTGTTCATTGTGACAAGGCTCACGGCTGTTGGGCTGGCTGTGTCGAAGTAACCTCAGGGATCCCGGTTTACGTCCAGTCTTTCCCTGCAGAAGCTGAGAAGAGTCATTACTCGTCGGGGAGGGCGTCGTTCCAAAGCCGACGTGCGCCAGTAGAGGTGGGTAGCGGTTGGGGCTGCGTTTGTTTTTAGCGGAATCTCAACTACTGGCATCCCGTCGACGGTGACCGACGAGGCGTCGGGCTGAACAAGGATGGTTACGCCAAGGCCGTGGCCGACGAGTGCCCTAGTCAGCGGCATTGACGTCGCCGTGAGAGCGATGCGAGGGCTGTCGAGTGAGATGCCGAGTAATTCAAGTGTGTGGTCTCGACTCGGAGTGTCGGCCAATAGGACGAGCGGTTCTTCTTCGATCTCTTGGAGAGTGAGAGCTTCTTGCTGCGCGAATCGATGTTGGGCCGAGAGGAGAACATGCGGTCGGCGCGCGGTGACCAAGGCGCCTGCGATTCCACTTGATGTTGGGGTTCGGTAGGTAATTGCTGCATCGAGGTTGCCGGCATTGAGGTCATCGAAGAGTTCGGGCTGGTCCCCCTCCACAATGGTGACATTCGTGTTTGGGTGCGCCTGCGCGAACTCGGTGAGAAGGAGCGGTGCTATATAGGGGGCGAGTGTCCGGTAGAGGCCGATGGTCAAAGGGCCGCGAATCTGCCCATCACGCTCCTGTAATCGACCGTGCATCTCGCGGCCAGCGTGAAGGAGGACTGTGGCTTCGCGGTACAGCTGTTTCCCTGCGGCTGTTGGCCAAGTGCCGCGGGCTTGTTTCCGCATTAGGAGCTGACGTCCGACGAGGCGCTCAAGTTCGGCTAGGGAAGCCGATACGGAAGATTGCGCAACATGTAGCTGTTTCGCGGCCGCTGTGGCTGATTGCTGCTCGACAACAACGCAGAAGATCTCCAGTTGCCTGAAGGTGAAGGGGATGGAGGGTGTTTCGTTTGATTTTTCGCTGTGCATGCTTCTTCAACTTGTCCGCTGCCGATTCCGCTCTTAGTTCGATTATATCGATGATATTCATCATATATAGTCGCTTGCTTCGATGTGAGGTAGTGCACAGTATGAGTGAGAGAAAGCTCTACAGCACAAGATCAAGAGGGGACCGGATGCCGACGATTACTTATCACCAGCCAGATGGCAGCGAGCAGACCATCGCTGTCGAACCTGGTGGAAGGCTCATGCAAGAAGCGCTCAAAAATGGCGTCCCAGGGATCATCGGTGAGTGTGGGGGCCAAGCTATGTGCGCTACTTGCCATGTTTACGTGCGTGATTCTTTCCTTTCGAGCTTGCCGCCCGTGAGCGAAGACGAGGAGGAAATGCTTGAGGTGACTGCGTCTGAGAGGGATGAAGAGCGAAGTCGCCTCGGCTGTCAGATTGCCGTGACGGCCGACCTGGAGCACATTGAAGTCGACGTTCCTGAGGAACAGATCTAGTCATGACAGTCGTCGTTGTTGGGGCAGGGCAGGCAGGCGTGCAGGCTGCCGATTCTTTGAGGTCGGCAGGATACGACGACCGTATTATTATCCTGTCTGATGAGTCGAGGGCTCCCTACCAGAGGCCTCCACTATCTAAGGACCTGTTGGTCGGGCAGGAAAAGCTATCGCCGTTACCTCTGCGTACTGAGTCGTTCTTTGCTTCTGGAAACATCGAATTGCGTCTCGAATCCCGCGTTGAATCCATAGATCGGTGTCGCAAACTCGTGCATCTCGCGGACGAGGTCATCGAGTACACGTACTTGGTGTTGGCCACGGGATCGCGAACACGTCGGTTGGTCCTGGACGGGCGTCACCCTTCAGAAGCGAGAATCCATTATCTCCGTACCTTCGACGATGCGGTTCGCCTGAGCCAATCACTGAAGAACTGCCACGAAGCTGTGGTCGTCGGTGGTGGGTTTATCGGTCTGGAATTTGCTGCGGTAGCCGTTCGGCGAGGGATTGAGGTGACTGTCGTGACGCCCGGTGCCCGTGCACTTCGTCGAACACTTAGCGAGGAAATGTCGAGTTGGACGGTCGATTGGCATCGAGCTCAAGGAACAAGATTCTTGCTCAACCATCGTGTTGTTTCGGTGGAGCCAGTCGACGAAACGACCATCGATGGACGACTAATAGCGACAACCAGTGAGGACACCGCGCTCGAAGCCGACCTCATGGTGGTGGGAATCGGCGCTGATCCCGACCTCGAGCTTGCTTCGGCGGCAGGCCTCGCCGTTGACGACGGAATAATGGTGGATGAGACACTGCGGACAAGCGATCCGCACATCTTTGCCATTGGTGATTGCGCGCGCGTCTTAGGGCGAGAACAGCACGGAACTCGACATGAATCCGTACAGAATGCTTCCGATCAAGGAAAGCATGTTGCGCGGTCAATATTAGGTGAGCAAGAAGCCTACGAAGCCGTGCCATGGTTCTGGACCATTCAGGGTCCCCACAAGATACAGATCGTGGGCTTGATGGATGCTGCTGTTAAGTCACGGCGAATCGAGGGTGCCCACCAAGAACGTTTCTCACTTCTGCATTTCGACGCGGAGGACACGCTGGTAGCCGTTGAATCTCTGAACTCCGCAGCTGACCATATGGCCGCCCGTAAACTTTTGCGGCCTGAACGACGTCCACTGCGGTGGCAGGAAGTTGATGATCCGGATTTCACCCTGAAGGGTTGGGCTAAACGGGCCAGCTCTTCAGCCGAAGCGCGTGCAGTGGTCTGACTACGAGAACGAGCCATGCGGCCAACAACGCCTCAGCGAAGCTTTCTCGACTCGGTCTCGCACCGCTGACGGGGCGGTAGGCGGGCGTCTAGGATCAGGGCATGACTGGTTCATCCTTTCGCCCCTCGCAGCGCTCGCAGGTACCCCCGTTCCAGGTGATGGACATTCTAGGGCGCGTGGCCGAGCTACGGGCCCAGGGCCACAACGTGGTGTCGCTCTGTGCGGGAGAACCGGGTGGCGGTGCGCCGACCCCGGTGAATGAACGTGCCGCAGCGGTTCATGGGGCCGGAGGGGCGCTGAACTACACGCCGGTACTGGGCGTGCGCGGCCTGCGCGAGGCGATTGCCGGGCACTACCGCAGTTGGTACGGATTCGATGATTCCGACACCGGGGTGCGGGCTGAGCATGTGGCGGTGACGACCGGTTCGTCGGGTGCTTTCGTCGCTGCTTTCCTTGCGGCTTTCGACGTCGGCGATCGGGTGGCGGTGGCTCGCCCCGGCTATGCGGCGTACCGGAACATCCTCACCGCGCTGGGCTGCCAGGTGGTGGAAGTCGATGCCGGTGCGGAGACGGGATTCCAGCTGACCGGTGCCATGCTGGACCGCGCCGTCGCCGAACACGGCGAATTGGCGGGCGTGGTGGTGGCGTCGCCGAATAACCCGACGGGAACCATGATCACCGCGGAGAACCTGCGCGAACTCACCGAATGGACCTCGGCGCGTGGGGTGCGGCTGGTGTCCGACGAGATCTACCACGGCATCACCTACACCGGAGAAGGGCGTGGGCACTGCGCCTGGGAATTCGGGCGCGACGCCATCGTGATCAGCTCCTTCTCCAAATACTGGGGCATGCCCGGGTGGCGTGTGGGGTGGATGCTGATGCCCGACGATCTGGCCCCGGCGGTCAATGCACTGAGCGGGTCGGTGTCCCTGTGCCCGCCGGCTGCGGCTCAGTATGCGGCGATCGAGGCATTCAGCCCCGAGGCCTACGCCGAATGCGATGGACAGGTGCGCGAATTCGCACGCACCCGAGCGCTGATGCTGGAACATCAGGCGGGGCTGGGGTGGACTGATGCCGCACCCGCAGACGGTGCCTTTTACTTCTACGCGCGTATCCCGCAACCCATGCTCGACCGTTACGGATCCTCCGGGGCCTACTGCCGGGCCCTGCTGGAGGAGGCGCACGTGGCGCTGACGCCGGGAGATGACTTCGACACGGCCCGCGGCAACGAGTACGTGCGCGTCTCCTTCGCAGCCGGTTACGACGCGGTGGCCGCCGGAATCGAGAGGATCATCGCGTTTCAGGGGTGAGGAGAGATGAAGCTTGGAGCGCTGTCACGGTGTAACGAGGTCGACGCTGGGAAAATAAGTCTCGTATCGAGCACGGTCCCTGGTAAGAAGTCGATGACCAGAGACGGCTGCGTGGGCTCCAATGTAGAAATCAGGTAAAGGGCTCAGGCGGATTCCGCCGTTTCGACGGTACGAGAAAAAGGCCTTACCTGCGATGAATCCAGCGGCCCAGGGGAGAGGCTCGCGAGTGAAGTAGTGTGCTGGCACGGCTTCGTCGAGATCCTCTATCCGGTCGAAGCCAATCGAGATCTCGGCGTAGATGATCGGGTTGATGACGACTGGACCGTGATCGATGGCTTCCTGAAGCGTCGTACTGGACCAAGGGGACCAGGTCGGGTCATCGGTGAGGACGTCGAGCAAGACATTGCTATCGACGAGTGTCACTTCACTCATGACGAAGCAATGCCATCAGCTCGTCTGTCGTCTGCCCCGTCGTGGCTCGACCCCGCATGCGTTCAACCAAGCGGCCACCGCGAGTCGTCTCACCTGATGAGTGCACTATTCGCAGTGTGGTTCCATCTTCGATGACGTCGACTTCATCTCCTTCGAAGAAGCCGTATCGATGTCTGAGCGACGCCGGAATGGTTACTTGGCCTTTACTGTTGAGCCGCATCTCATCCCTCCTGTCTACTACGTAATACAAGTATTACATACCGCCTGATGTCATCGACCGGGGCCAACTGATCCTGGTCAGTCCCTCCGGTAGCGGGCCCGGGCGATGGTGGCGGCAACCGTGAGCACGAGGGCGCATACGGCGGCTGCCCCGAAGAGCAGGCTCCAGTGACCGGCTTCGGCCAGCGGGCCGGCCAGGGCGGTACCCGCCGCGCTGCCGGCGAAGAGGCATCCGGCGAAAAATGCGACTGATAGCCCGCGCGCTGCCGGAACGACCTCGGTGATCCACGCCTGAAGCGAGGTGTGCATCAGCGCCCAGGTCGCGCCGAACAGCAAGGCCGCGGCCATCACCGTGGGCACAGACAGGTGCAGCGCCACCACCCCCAGTCCCAGGGTGAGGCAGGTTCCGCCCGCCCCGATGATCCGGGCCGGTGACCAGCGCGCGGTGAGCGGGCGCACTCCGCGGCTGACGAGGATGGTGGCCAGGCCGTACACGGCCACGGAGAGTCCCGCGGCGCCGGGGGACACGCCCTGGTGCTCCAGTGCCGGAGCCAACAGGGTCAGCAGGCCGAGCACGAGTGCCCCCTCCACGAATGCCAGCATCACGACCAGCAGTGCCCAGCGTTCGCGGAAGAACAGCGCCATGCCCCGGGCGATCGAGACCCCAGGCTCGCGCTCCGGCTCCGGCAGCCGCAGCAGCGGAACGAGACTCACCAGGGCGAGTCCAGCGGAGACGGCAAACATCACGCGCCAGTCCAGCCACTGGCCTACCAGCCCGGCCGCGGCGGTGGCCAGGGCGGTGCCCACCGCGATGGCGGCCATCAGATCCGAGAGCGCGGACTGCCGGTGCCGCGGCGTCGAGGTGTCCCCGACGTAGGTGATCGAGGCGGGGACCACGGCACCGAAGAACGCGCCTGTGCCTGCCCGCGCCAGGGTGAGGGTGAGCAGCCCGGGCGCGAGGATCGACGCGAGGGAGCCGAGCACGGCGCCGATGAGCGCGATCCGCATGACGGGCAGCCGGCCGAGGGCGTCGGAGAGCAGGCCCCACACCGGCTGGCTGAGCCCGTAGCAGAGGAAGTACACGGAGGCGACGGCGACGGATCCGGCCAGGGAGACTCCGAAATCGACAGCGATGAACATCAGCAGCGGGGAGATGCCGAACCGGTCCACGCTGGAGGTGAGTGCGGCCAGGGAGATGGCGAGGGGAGGGCGGCGGTAGGTGGCGGCGTCGTCATGGGTGGTCACCCGCTCAGCCTAGGGCTCTGTGGCGCATCAGCGGGGCAATGTGCAGGTAAGCGACCTAAAGACCCGGTGTAGATCCCCCCCCGGGCGAGAGCTCTTGTACGACGTTAGATCCGCACATTAGGCTCGTTCCCCATGGGATCTTCTGCTGCACCGGCGCCGCTGCACGTGCTGCTGGTCGCCGACCCGGGGCTGCCCACCCGTCGCGCCACCAGCATCCGCGCGCAGCTGGAGGCCACGCTGACCGAGCTGCTGGGGCGCGACGCCGAGGTCTCCGCGCGCACCGAGATGATCCGGATCGACCCCGACAACGTGCTGGAGTACTCCGACGCCCACGCCCTCGCGGAGGAATACGAGAACGTGGACGTGATCCTGCTGCTCACCGAGATCCCCCGCCACAGCGAGTCCAAGCCGCTGATGGCGGAGATCTTCCCCGAGCATCGGGTGGGGGTGCTCTCCTGCCCCACCTTCGGGGCCTGGGTGACGAAGCGGCGGATGCTGCGGGTGCTGGTCGACGCCGTGCTGCGGGTCGCCCCGGGCGATCGGATCCCGACCCCGCGCCGCTACACGCTGCGCTGGAGCCAGTGGTCACGCAGGGACGGCAGCTACGCCCTGCACGCGCACACGTTCACCGGAGCTCCGCGCACCGTGGCCGGAATGACCATGGCCAACGACCCCTGGCGCACCGCACCGAAACTCTCGCGCGCGCTCGCTGCCGCCTCTGCCACCGGCGCCTTCGGCATCTTCTATCACTCGATCTGGCAGATGTCGGATGCGCTGAGCACCACCCGGCTGCTCGCCATCGGGCTGACCGCCATGACCGCGATGGGTGCCTGGCTGATTCTCAGCAACGGGCTGTGGGACCGCCCGAAGCGGGAGAGCCTCTCGCGGGTGGTGCTCTACTACAATCTCTCCACGGTGCTCACCCTGGCGCTGTGCATGTTCGCGCTCTACGCCCTGCTGGTGGTGGTGATCCTGGTGGGCGCCCTCATCGTGATCGACCCCGGGTTCATGTCCGAAATCCTCGGGAAAGACGCCCGGTTCAGCAACTATCTCGACATCGCCTGGCTCTCCGCGGCCATGGGCACGGTGGCCGGCGCACTCGGTTCAGGCTTCGATTCCGAGACCGACCTGCGCCGGATCACCCACGGTCAGCGCGAGCGCCAGCGCCGCTACACCCGCGAGGAGAACCACGACGACGACGCCTCGGCTTAGAACGGGTAGGGGGCAATGTCGGGGCGCACCGTGAGCCACTGGATCTCGGTGAACGCCTCGATGTTGGCACCGTAGCCGCCGAAGCGGGAGCCGTTGCCGGAATCCCCGAACCCGCCGAAGGGCGCGTTGGACTCATCCGAAACGGTCTGCTCGTTGATATGCACCTTGCCGGAGCGCACCAGATCCGCCAGCTTCATTGCTTCGCCGACGTCGCCGAGAATGCCCACCGAGAGACCGTACTCGGAAGCGTTCACGATCTCCGCGGCCTCCTCCACGGTGGAGAAGGTGCGCACCGGGGCGACTGGGCCGAAGATCTCCTCCGCCCAGGCCGGGTTGTCCTCGGTGAGGTCAGTGATCACGGTGGGGGAGTAGAACAGGTTCTCGTAGGTGCCGCCGGCCACGATGTTGCCACCGGCGTCCTTGGCCTCGCGCACGATCCGGTCGATATTGTCGCGCTGCTTCTCGTCGATGATCGGTCCGAGTGCAATGTTTTCGTGCGTTGGATCTCCCACGGGCAGGTGCTCGGCCTTCTCCTTCAGGGCTGCCACGTATTCGTCCGCAATCGACTCGTGTACCAGGTGACGCCCGGTGGTCATGCACACCTGGCCCTGATGCAGGAAGGAGCCGAATGCGCCGGCCGAAGCGGCCTTGGCCACGTCAGCACCGGGGAGCACCACGGTAGCGTTGTTGCCGCCGAGCTCCAGGTGCACGCGCTTCAGGTTCCGGCCCGCGGCTTCGCCGACCTTACGGCCTGCGGCGGTGGACCCGGTGAAGGAGACGACAGAAATTTCCGGCGCCTCGGTCAGCACGGCACCGGCTTCGGCCCCGCCCGGCAGCATCTGGAACACCCCCGCCGGCAGCCCGGCTTCTTCCAGGGCCCGGGCGATCATCACGCCACCGGAGACCGGGGTGCGCGGATCCGGCTTCAGCACCACGGCATTGCCCAGCGCCAGGGCAGGCACCACGGAGCGGATCGAGAGGATCAGCGGGAAGTTGAACGGGGAGATCACCCCGACCACCCCCACCGGCAACCGGCGCGCGAACGACCAGTGATCCTCGTCGGAGGTCAGCACATCACCCATGGAGTGGTGGGGGAGTGCGGCAGCGTCGAAGCACTCGTTCGCGGCCACGTGGATCTCGAGTCCGGCCTTGGCCGGGATCGCGCCGGTCTCGCGCTGCACCCAGCCGGTGAGCTCGGCGGCGTTGTCCTCGAAGATCTGGCCCGCCCGGCGCAGTACTGCGGCGCGCTGCGCAGGCTTGGCCTTCGCCCACTCTTTCTGGGCGGCGGCGGCCGAACGTGCGGCGGCGCGCATGTCGTCGGCGGAAGCCATGCCGGTGCGACCCAGCACTGTGCCGTCGGCCGGATTCAGGATGTTGATCGGGGTGTCGGAGCCGTCCGTCCAGCTGCCGGTGAAGATCTTGTCGGACCAGAGGGAGGAATCAAGAAGCGTCATGCTCCCAGTGTGCCCCATCACGTTCCAATCACTCTAGGGTGAGTGATTCAGCCGGGAGGAAAACCGTCGTCATCAGCTGTCCTGGCGCAGATGGTTGCCCGCGGTCTCCCCGCCGTCGATCGCGATGGACGCTCCGTTCACGAACCGGGACTCGTCGCTAGCCAGGTAGAGCACCAACGCGCTGATCTCCTCGACCTCGGCCGCCCGTCCCGCGGGGATCTGCCCGTAGCCGCGTTTCAGGCCCGCCGTCAGCGGGGTGGTGACCGAGCCGGGGTGGACCGAATTGACGCGCACCCCGAATTCGCCGAAATCCAGGGCCGAGGTTTTGGTCAGTCCTTGGACGCCCCACTTGGCGGCAGAGTACGCGGCGCGGTTCTTGAAGCCAACCAGTCCGGCGATGGAGGAGATGTTGATGATCGACGACGACGGACGCTTCTTCAGCTCGCCGATGGCGGCTTTCATGCCGTAGAACGTGCCGGTGAGGTCGATGTCGATCGTGCGCTGCCATTGTTCGATCTCCGCGTGCTCCACGGACCCTGGAGTGTAGATTCCTGCGTTGTTGATCAGCACGTCCAGCTGGCCGAACGTGCTGACGGTCGTGGCGACGGCGTCCTGCCACGACCCGACGTCCGTGACATCGAGGAAGGTTCCAAGGGCGGCGGTGCGGCCGTGCGCGGCGTTGATATCGTCGGCGAGCTGCTGGGCCGCTTCTGTCTGCAAGTCGCCGATCACGACGATGGCGCCTTCGCCCGCCAAGACCCGGGCATGGGAGCCGCCCATGCCCTGGGCGGCGCCCGAGATGAGCGCGACCTTCCCGGCGACGCGACCCTGAGGGGCGAGGTTCGATGCGGAGGGTGCGGAGAGTGCGGCGGAATCAGTGGAAGAGGTCATGACGATGACGGTAGAAGGAGCTGCACCCTACGGGTGAGAGCTGTTCTGTTCATCGGAACAAAGTTCCTGGCGAACGCGGTACGCTGACGGGAAGGAGGCGAGTGTGGCCAATTCATCATCCGGCGAATCGGTGATCCACCGTGCCGTGCGCATTCTCTCCGTGTTCACTCCGGGGTCGCGTAGCCGTGGACTGCGCGACGTCGCCCGGGAAACCGGACTCCCCGTCTCAACGGTGCACCGTTTGCTGACCGAGCTGGAGGCCGAGGGGCTGATGGTCCGCGATCTGGATGGCCGATGGATGCACGGCAACCGCCTCTGGGAGATCGCCTCGCGCGGGGCCGAGGCGTCCGACCTGCGTAAAGCCGCACTGCCGCCCATGGAGGATCTGCTGCAGTCGCTGCACGTGCACATCTCCCTGTCGGTGCTGGATGGAAGTGATGCGCTCTATGTGGAGCGACTGGCGCCGGATGAGCTCGTCGTCAATATCACCGAGGTGGCCGGGCGCCTGCCCGCTCATGCCTGTTCGGCAGGGCTGGTGCTCACGGCGTTCGGTACTGCGGAGCAGCAGGAGCTTATGCTCCGTCGTCGACTCGAGAAGCTGACGGACACCACCGTGGTGGAACCGGAGGCCCTGCGGCAGCTCTTCGCTCAGATACGGCATGAGGGGTTCGCCGCGATGGAGGGCATTATCGTGCCCGAATCCAGCGGGATCTCGGTACCCGTTTTTGGGGACGGCGGCTCCGTGATCGCGGCCTTGACCGTCATCACGACGCGAGGGCAGGAGCACCTCAACGTCGTGGTGCCGCAGCTACGCTTCGCCTCGCGAGCCACGAGCCGTCGCTTGGGTATCCGATTGCAGACGCCGAAGATGCGCCGGTCCTCTGCGGAGTGACGCCTGGGTGTTCCATTGGTCGGGGCAGTGTGTTCAGTTGAACGGATCACCCTCTAGGTGCTGAGTGTGACGTGGGCCACGCTGTGGGGAATTCTCCTCGCCGATCACTGGAGGCCCGATGAAATTCCTCTCAACTCCGCAGTACCACTCCGACGCTGATGTTTCGTCCGCGTCGCAGAACGTCGACGTCATCGTCGTCGGATCCGGTGCGGCCGCGCTGACTGCCGCGGCCACCGCGTCCCAGGCCGGTCTGCGCGTCGTCGTTCTGGAGAAGGCCGAGCTGCTCGGCGGCACCTCGGCGGTATCCGGCGGCATGCTCTGGGTGGTCGACAACGATTACGCCCGCGCCGCCGGCCTCGACGATTCCAAGGAGGCGGGCCGAGCGTATGTGGAAGCCGTCGCTCGCTCTCGTGGGCGCACCGAACTTTGGGATGCTGCGCTGAATCATGGCGGCGACATGCTGCGCTTCGTGGACCGCGAACTCGGATTGGACTTCCTCTTCCTCGATGACTTCCCGGACTATCGCCAGGACCTGCCCGGCGCGGCCACCGGAGGACGCACCATCGAACCCGCTCTCTACCCTGCCCGTGAGCACCTCGGCGAGTTGCTCGAGCACATCCGCACCGATGGCCGATTGCCCTTCACCATGCAGGAATACGAGGCATGGGGCGCCTTCACCCGGTTCCCCTGGGACGAACTGAAGCAGCGGCAGGCCGACGGCTACGCAGCGAAGGGACATGCCCTGGTCGCCAGCCTGGTGGCAGCCTGCGTGCGGAACGGCGTACGGTTCGCCGTCGACTCCCGCGTGCAGCGCCTGACGACATCGGAATCGACCTCGGGCCTTCGCGTCACCGGCGTCGTGCTGGAGACCGGCGAAGAATTCACCGCCACCACCGCCGTGATGCTGGGTAGCGGCGGATTCGAATGGGATCGCGACCTGGCAGACTCGATGCTCGCCTCGCGGCTGTTCACCATGTGCTCCCCGCCCACCAACACGGGCGACGGACTGAAGATGGCCCAGCGTGTGGGGGCGGCGGTGCGTGGCACCCGCGAAGCCTGGTGGGCGCCGATGTCGATCACCGGCACGCTGCGTGATGGTGAGCCGGTCGGATCGCTGCTGCGGTTCGAGCGCCAGGGGCCAGGATCCATCATGGTGAACCGGCACGGCCAGCGCTTCGCCAACGAATCGCAGAACTACAACGATCTGGCTCGCGTGCTGCACTCCTGGGATTCGGCCCAGAACCAGACCCTGAACACCCCGGCCCACGTCGTCTTCGACCAGTCGTATCTGGAGCGCTACGGCGTGCTGGAACACCGGGCTGGTGATCCGCTGCCCGACTACCTGCAGTCTGCAGACACGTTGGAAGGTCTCGCCGAGAAGATCGGTGTGCCCGCGCAGCAGCTGGTGGCCACGGTGGAACGGTTCAATCCGATGGCCGAACGCGGCGCGGACGAGGACTTCGGTCGCGGGGAATCCGCCTACGACCGGTACTGGGGCGATGCGGACAATGCCTGGCCCAACCCGTCCCTGGCGCCGCTGCAGTACGGCCCGTACTACGCGATGGAGGTGGTCAACGGGGCCTTCGGCACCTGCGGCGGCGTGGCGACCGACGGCAACGGCCAGGTCCTCGACGTCGACGGGGTCCCGATTCCGGGGCTGTATGCCGCCGGCAACGTCTCCGAATCGCCCTATGCCGCCGGTTATCCGGGGGCGGGGGCGACCCTGGGGCCGCTGATGACCATGGCCTACCTGGCGGGACGGTCGATGAGCGGACACGAGGCCCACTACGAGTTGGAGGCCGTGGGGGCGAGCGCATGATCCGCCACGTGGTCATGTTCCGCTGGAAGCCGACCTTCACCGACGAGATCCGCGCCCAGTGGGTCGAGGGTCTGGAGCGCATGGTCGGGCAGATCCCCGGCCTCATCCGCCTGGTCCACGGCGCCGACCTGCTGCACACGGAGAAGTCGTGGGACCACGTGATCGTCGCCGATTTCGAACGCGTCGAGGATATCGAGGTGTACAACACCCATCCGGCCCACGAGGCCATCAAGATCTATTCACTGCCGAACGTAGCCGAGCTGGCCTACGTCGACTTCACTTTGGGAGCGTGACCCCGTGAAACACACCATCCACCCCGCCACCGTCGCCGAACCTGGTGCGAGCACGTCTCCGACCGGGTCGGGGAATGAGCACAAGCGCACCCCGAAGAAGGCAGCGTTCGCGTCCTTCCTCGGGTCCACCCTGGAGTACTACGACTTCTTCATCTACGGCACCGCGGCCGCCCTGGTGTTTCCGCAGCTGTTCTTCCCCGGCGGCAACCCGGTGGTCGCCACCGTCGCCGCGTTCGCCACGTTCGGTGTGGCCTACGTGGCCCGTCCGCTGGGCGGACTCGTGATGGGTCACTTCGGTGATCGGCTGGGCCGCAAGAACGTGCTGTTGTTCGTGCTGCTGCTCATGGGCATCGCCTCCCTGTGCATCGGCCTGCTGCCGACCTATGAGCAGATTGGGGTGACCGCCACCGTCCTGCTGGTGATCTGCCGTCTGGCCCAGGGGTTCTCGGCGGGAGCCGAGTCGGCCGGAGCGTCGTCGTTGACGATCGAGCATTCACCGGAGCATCGGCGCGGTTTCTTCACCTCCTTTGTGATGACCGGTTATGCCTCGGGCATGGTGCTCTCCACCGTGGTGTTCATTCCGATCGCCGCGATGCCCGAGGAACAGCTCATGTCCTGGGGCTGGCGGATCCCGTTCTGGCTCTCCGTCGCCGTTCTGGCGCTGGCCTTCTGGGTGCGGACCCGACTGGATGAAACACCCGTGTTCGAGGAAGACGTCGCCGAAGCCGGCGAGATCAAGAAGCTGCCAGCCAAGGATGTGCTGGCCTACCAGGGCACCGATGTGCTGCGCGTGCTGTGCATGTCGATCTTCTCGGTCATGCAGACCGTGTTCACCGTTTTCGGTCTCTCCTATGCCACGACGAACGCCGGGTTCGAGCGGACCCAGATTCTGGTGGTCAACGCCGTGGCGATCGGGCTGTCGATGTTCATCATGCCGCTGGCCGGAGCGCTGAGCGACCGCATCGGGCGCAAGCCGCTGATGCTCGGATCCTTCATCAGCTGCGCGGCCCTGATCTTCGTTTACTTCCTCGCCCTGGGAACGGGCAACATCTGGCTGGTGTTCCTGGTCTCGGTGCTGTTCATGACGGTGGCTTACTCCGGGTTCAATGGGGTATGGACCTCGTACTTCGGTGAGCTGTTCGCGTCCCCGGTGCGCTACACCGGGATGGCCATGGGCAACCAGCTGGGCCTGCTGGTGGCGGGCTTTGGCCCGATGATCGGCGGACTGCTGATGACCGAGGGGACCTTCGGCTGGGTTCCGGTCGCGATCTTCGGCGCGACCTGTGCCGTGATCGCCGTCGTCGCCGGACTCACCGCCCGCGAGACCGCGAAGACGCCGATTCACCGCCTGGGTGAACCGTATCTGCGTGCCACCGGCAAATGGGACGAACTGGATGCGGCCGAAGCAGCGGCAGCTGTCCCGGCGAACCCGTCCACCTCGACCAGCCCGACCAGCCAGACCAACGTGACCAGCAAGACGCTCGTCTGATTCTTCGAAAGTGAGTACTTTGATGACTTCTACGCCTGATCGATCTGTTTCCGCACCCACGCACCGCTGTGACGTTCTGGTGGTGGGATCCGGAGCCTCGGGCCTGGCCGCCGCCCTGGCCGCCGCGCACCAGGGTCTCAACGTGATCGTTGCTGAGCAAGCCCCGCACTTCGGCGGGACGACGGCGATCTCCGCCGGCTGGGCCTGGGTGCCGGGCAACCCGCGCGGGGCCGCGCAGAGCGAGGACACCCGGGAGGAGGTGGAGGCCTACCTGAAGGAACTCGCCCCGGACACCTACAATCCGGACGGGGTGGCGGCGTTCTTGGACACCGTCCCCGAAGCGATCACGTTCTTCGAGGAGAACACCGACGTCAACTTTGTTTACCCGGAGAAAGCGCCCGACTATCAGATGGACCTGCCCGGTGCGCGGCTGGGTGGCCGGGCGATCCTGCCCGACGACGCGGATGTGCGCATGTTGGGGGAGCGCCGCAAGGAACTGCAACCCTACCTGTCCTCCTACACCGTGTTCGGCTACATGCCGCAGGTGGGGCCAGACCTGAACGAGTTCTTCCATGCCAATCAGTCGATCAAGTCGTTCAGCTATGTGGCGCGGAAACTGCTGAAGACCTGGGCTGACAAAGCCGTGGCGCAGCAGCCGCTGAAACGCACCAACGGCTCCGCGCTCATCACCCGGATGGTCGCCTCCGCCCTCGCCAAAGGGGTGCGGATCTGGACGTCGGCGCCGGTGGAAACGCTGGTGCAGGACGACGAAGGCCGGGTGACGGGTGCGGTTCTGGGCGGGAAGCACTCCGGCACCGTGCATGCGCGGCTGGGCGTGGTGCTCGCCGGCGGCGGGTTTACCGGCAACAAGGAACTGCGTCAGCGGTACTTCCCGCACGATCCGAACGGTGACAACCACTTCACCCCCACCCAGGGCCACGACGGCAGTAGTGCTGAGATGGCGATCGCGGCGGGAGGAACCATCAACAACGACGTGTTCACCCCCGGATCCTGGGCGCCGGTGACTGTGTTCCAACACCTCAACGGCACCCAGCGGTTGTTCCCGCACCTGCGCCAGATCGGCCTGCCCGGCATGATTACCGTGGATCCGAACGGCCAGCGCTTCGGCAACGAAGCACTGAGCTATCACGATTTCGGTCGCGCCCTGCTGGAGCACCAGAAGGACTCTCGGGCCACCGCGGCCTGGGTGATCGCTGACGAGAAATGCATGCACAAATACGGTATCGGCTACGCGAAACCGTGGCCGATCCCGCGCAAGTATTTCTACGACACCGGATACCTGGTGAAGGGGGAGACGCTGGAGGAGCTGGCCGAGAAGATCAACGTACCGGTGGAGAACCTGCGGGGCACCCTGCGCGATTTCAACGCCGGCGCCGAACGCGGCGAGGACCCGGCGTTCGGGCGCGGCTCCACTGCTTATAATCACTTCCGCGGTGACCCCGAGCACCAGCCGAACCCGAACCTGGCTCCGCTGGACAAGGCGCCCTACTACGCGGCAAAGATCCAGATGGGTGATCTCGGTTCTTTCGCCGGGATCGATGTCGACGCCCACTCGGGCGTGCTGCGGCCCGATGGGACCAGCATTGAGGGGCTCTACTCGGTGGGCGCCTCGGCGGTGTCGGTGTTCGGTGGGGGCTACCCCGGTTACGGCTCGCACATCGGCCCGGCCCTGGTGTTTGGCTACCGGATGGGTCGCGATATCGCTGAACTGGCCCGCAGCGCGACGCGGGCGGAGGCTGCTCAGCGGGCTGCGGAGGTCAGCGGCGGATGAGCGACGACGCCGACGGTGTCGGCCGGACTCGCACCGCAGTGGTCACCGGTGCCGCCTCCGGCATCGGTGCCGCCGTGGCGCGAAAGCTGGGCGAGCAGGGGTGCAGTGTGGTGATTGGCGACGTCGACGCTCGTGCCGAGGAGGCCGCTGCGGGTCTGCGCGGGGCGGGGTTTGACGTCGTCGCCGTGCATGCCGATGTGACCGACGAGGACTCGGTATCGGCGTTGATGAACCACGCCGTGGAGCGTACCGGGCGACTGGATGTGCTGGTGGCCAACGCCGGGGTGGCCGAACCGAAGGCGCCGATCCATGAGTTGGACGTGGACCGGTGGCGGCGGGTGCTCGAGGTCAACCTGACCGGTACCGCGCTGTGCTTCAAGCACGCGCTGGCGCACCTGCAACGTACGGGCGCGGGATCTGTGGTGGCGCTGTCGTCCATCCTGGGGCTGGTGGGACAAGCAAACTCAACGTCGTACTCGGCGGCGAAGGCTGGCATCACGAACCTGGTGCGCTCCACCGCGCTGACCTACGCCGACCAGGGCATTCGGGTCAACGCCGTCGCGCCGGGGTATGTGGACACCCCGCTGGTGGCGAACCTGGACGAGGACGTGCGCTCGCAGATGGTAGCCCGGATGCCCCTGGGTCGGCTGGGGACGCCGGAGGAAGTGGCCGAGGTGGTGGCGTTCCTGTGTTCCGACGCCGCCTCTTTCGTGACCGGGGCGACGTGGTCCGTTGACGGCGGATATGTAGCTCAATGACAGCCGCCCCGTCGCAGGCGGGCCGGGAGGTTGGCATGCAACTCGATCGCAACGGATTGCTCTCGGCTCCTCTTGGCGCGGAGATTACCGAGACGTAGAGTATGAGGTATGACTCAGAACACACCCTCCGGCCTCCCCGGCCATCTTGAGCCCGCATACCGTGTCACCGACGCCCTCGATATCGACTACTACGAGGTGTTCGCCGACATTCCAGCCGCGGATCGCGAGGTCTGGCAACGCGCCCGCGCCTATGGAGAATCCGTGCAGGAGGAGCTCACCCAGGCCTGGGACGAGTACCGCTACCCGCTACACGTCGTCGAGGGTCTCGGCGCCGCTGGGCTGATGGGCGACGGCGTGGAGCACCCCGACGTCGAACTGCTCTCACCGCTGTCGGCCGGACTGGTGAACATGGAACTCTCTCGCATCGACGGCTCCCTGGGCACCGTGCTCGCCGTGCAGGGCGGGCTGGCGCTGCGCACCGTGGCACTATTCGGCTCCGAGGAACAGCAGGACCGCTACGTGAAGTCGCTGGCGCAGGGCACCATGCCGGGCGCGTTCGCCCTCACCGAGCCAGACCACGGCTCCGATTCGGCCGGGCTGGAAACGACGGCATCCCGACAAGCAGACGGTTCCTGGGTGCTCAACGGCACCAAAAAGTGGATCGGCAACGGTGCCGCCGGTGGGGTGACCTTCGTGTGGGCGCGGGTCGATTCCGAAGGAGCCGAGGATCACGGCGGGGTGCGCTGCTTCGCCGTCCCACAGGAGACCCCGGGATACCACGGTGAGGTGATCCGCGGAAAGGCATCCCTGCGGGCCATCGACCAGGCCTACATCACCCTCACCGACCTTGCCCTCCCGCAGGATGCGGTGCTGCCCGGCACCCACACCTTCAAGGACGCCTCCACGGTGCTCTACGCCACCCGGCTCGGCGTCGCCTGGTCGGCACTGGGTCACGCCACCGGCTGTTTCGAGGCCGCGCTGAGCTACGCGAACCAGCGCAAGCAGTTCGGCAAACTGCTCTCCCAGCACCAGCTGGTGCAGGAGCGGCTCACCCGGATGCTCTCCGAACTGACCACCATGCAGCTCTACTGCGCCCAGTTAGCGGAACTGGAAGCCGCCGGAAAGCTGCGCCCGACGCAAGCCTCGCTGGCGAAGTACAACAACACCCGGCTGGCCCGCCGCATCGCGGTGGAGGCCCGCGACCTGATGGGCGGCAACGGCATCCTCATCGAGCACGGGGTCATCCGCCACATGGCTGATATTGAGGCGATCACCACCTACGAGGGCACCGAATCCGTGCAGGCGCTTCTCATCGGCCGCGACCTGACGGGCAAGTCCGCGTTCGCCTAAGGTCGCTGAGTCCAGCTCACACCGGGCTCTTAGGCGGCGTTCGCTTACGATATGTAGCGTGAGCGCCGAAACGTCATCCACCCAGCAGCAGCGACCCCCGCAGGCACCCCGGAAGACGTTGCGCGCGGCGTGGCGTTCGGTCTGGGGCGCCCTGGCGCTCGCCGGACTCTCGGTCGGCCTCGGCGTCGTCGGATATGGACAGATCACCGTGGTGCCCGAGCATCAGGTCGAGTTCATTATCGACGACGACCTGCCCTACGGCATCACCCAGGAATCGGTGGAGTACGCCGCCGAGCAGCGGGGGCTGCGTGTGTACGAGCCGTTCACGCTGCACGTGGTGGAACGTGACCTGGAATGGGCAGAGCACTACCGAGGCGAGACCGGGGACGCAGATGTGCTGATGTCCATCGGAGACGACGTCGAGGATCCGGATCTCTTTCTCTCCGATTTCACCCGCGTCGCCTTCGACGGCGAGGACTCCGGGGACCACTACCGGGTCTCCACCGAAATCCGGGCGACCTTCATCAATAACCGCACCCTGGGCCACGGCCCGAGTGCCATTGTCGGCGCGGCCTCCACCGCCTCCGACCTGTACTTCGACGGCGGCAACCGCTCCACCGTGTTCTGGGGGTCGCTCACCGCGCTGCCGCTGTTCGCCGCGCTCGGTGTGATGTACCTGTGGCTGCGGGATCGGCGGGCCGAACGCGAGCGGAAGCGCCGTTTCGACACTGGTCGACTGCGGCTGGCGCGCTCCGTACTGGAGGTGGACACCCTCGAAGCGCAGGTGGTGTCGGCGGAGAAGAAGCTACGCAACCAATGGCGCGGGGTGCGCCGACGGAGCATGGATCTGGCCCGCACCGAGCGGGAGCTGGCGCAGTGGGCGGTGCTGAAACCCGAGGACGACGAGACGCTGACGAAGTTCGAGGCGGATACGCTGGACCTGCGCCGTCGAGCCGAAGCCGTGGCGGCCGCGGCCGAGCTGCATTCCGGGCACGCCGGATCGCGTACCGTGCTCGATCGGCTGGCCACCCCCGTGGTGCAGGCGCTCGATGAGGTGCTGATTCGCGACGACGACGCCGAGCTGCGCGGACTGCGCGCCGAAATGCTGGAACTGTTGCAGGAAGCGGCGACAGCAACAGGGGAGCCCGGTGAGTCAGAGGAGAACGACGAGCAGGACGACACCGCGGCGGCAGGACTGGTGGAGCACCACGCCGAGCTGCTGACCCGCTGGAACGACGTCGAGACCCGGCTGAAAGCCACCGCGCAACGGCTGGAGAAGACAGGACGGCGCTCCTCGCTCGTCTCGCTCACCGACGACCAACTCCGTGCGGCCGCCGAGGAACGCAGCACGGAACGGCTGCGCTCGATCACCGCCGGCGAGACCGACTCGCTCACCCGGCTGCGCCAGTTGCTCGGACTGAGCACCCCCGGACCCCTGAAAGCGCTGGAACGGGTGCTGGCCGTCCGCGGTGCAGTATCGGGAGCAGCGTCCGGAGCAGCATCGAAGGCAGCGCCCGACACCTCCACCAACCCGGCCGCATCGACCAGCCCTGTGGCATCGGTGGGTATCGGGCTCGGCGTCATCGCCCCGGTGGCCATCGGATTGATCGCCGGCTGGATTGCTGTTGCTGACGCCGACACGAACACTCGCTACGGCCGCACCCTGGTGGGCGACCAGCCCCTGCACAGCCTCAGCATCTACGGCGACGCGGACCTGCTCCCGGCCGCGCCCCCAGAGCGCGAGGGCAGTCCGCTGATGACCCCCGAACTGACCCTGGAGTTTCTGCGCTACAGCATGGAACGCTCGGTGGGTTCCTCCGACGATCGCGCCCTGCTGCCCGACACGGTCGACCTCACGGTGGCGGTGGTCCCCCTGGACGACTACGCGGACTACGCGGTCATCGAGGACCGCCCCGAGTACCTGGATCGTGGCGAGGGGCGGGTCGAGATGGGGTACTGGGACATGCTGGAGGCGCACGAGCAGCTCAAAACCGACGTCGCGGTACAGAACCCTGAGCTGCTGGACCCGGTGACCGGGGAAGTGACGCTCGGGCAGGCCGTCATGCCGATCTGGACCTTCGACGACGGCGGCTGGGCCGTCGGCGGCATCCTGACCGGGGAGATCAGCGCCGGGGTGGATTCGCGGTTGGGCAACTATTCGTTCACTTACACCGAGCCGTACCGGCGCCCGGCCGACACCGATCTTTTCCCGGCTCAACTGGTGTCCTTCGATCTGCTGGATCTCGGGCGGATCATGGAGTACAACCACCAGGAGACCGGGCCGGAGAACACGTCCGGGATCTTCTGGACGGTGGCCCTGGCGTTCTGGGCCGGCGCCCAGACCCTGGTGCTGGTGGGCGTCGCCGTCGTCGAGGGCGGACGCCGCCGCGCCGGAACCCGGGCGTCCCGGGCCCAGCTGAAGGACCTGCGCCATCAGCTCGACCAGCTCGCCCTGGGACTGGATCTCTCCCGCCTCGACATGGTGGCGGTGCTGGGGCAGGAGTCCGACGGCGACGCCGAGGTGGCCGATCAGCGACTCTACGAGTCCTCCCTGGTCACCGCCTGGCGCGAAGTGCAGACCCTGGAAGATCTGCCGCGGCGCGAACAGCGGGGCGAGGACTGGGAGTCACGGGTGCGCTACGTGCAGCGGCTCGTGGACACCTTGGCCCAGCGCGATCGCGACGTCGCCCGCCGCGCCAACGAGCTGCTGCGCACCCAGCGCGCTCACCACCACAGCGTGTAGGCGGCACTGCCCGCGAGCACCGCGCCGAGCACCCCCAGGGTCCAGAGGCTCGCCGAGCGGGCGGTGGCGGAGCCCGCCTGCGCCTCGATCCAGCGCAGCGGCTCTTCGAATTCTTGACCCCATCGCGCGCGTGCGCCCGTGAGCGCGGCGGCTGGCGCCACCATGATCAGGCAGTACCCGGCCAGCAGCACCAGCGTTCCGGGGAACCCGGGACCGTGCTGCGTCATCAGTCCAATCGCCCCCAGATACGGGAACAGGGTGGCCACTTCCAGCACCACGGCAAGCAGCGCGAGTGGCACGATCGTGGTCAGCACCGGCCCCCGCTCGGCGTCGGGGCCCACCGCCCGCTGGCGGATCCGACCCAGCAGCCCCGGCCGTTGTGGCGGTTCCAGCCGGTCGGCCCGGTCCAGCTTTCGTCGTCGTCGAAACATCGGAGCGATCAGGGCCAACAGCACCAGCGTTAACCCGCCCCAGAACTGGACGAGCGTGGCCGTCGGCGAGGTGAGCATCTCCCGGTAGGCCTCCAGCAGGGCGGCGGCTCCGAGCTGCAACAGCACCCCGATGAGGAAGTATCCGCCGGCGACGATCCCGAGATAGAGCACGATCCGGCCCACGCGCAGCCGTCCTGGGCGCATCAGCAGCCACAGCGGGATGAGCAGGGTCCCGTAGGTGGCGGAATCGAGCAACGCCAGTCCGATCAACACGGCGCACAGCATCACCAGGGACATGGATCCACCCTAGAGCACCGTCGGGACTGACACGACGCCGCGCGGGCGCTACGCTGAGGTAAAGCCCGGGCGGCTCCGGGCCGACCCGAAGGTGGGGATCGAGATGACTGAGGCAGACCTCCGCAACGGCGCGGACGAGATCGAGGAATGGGAACGCGAGCTGGACGCCCGCCTGACCCCCGATCCGGTTCCCGAGGCCACGGTGCGCACCGTGCAGCTGGCCACCACCGGCATGGAGCACCCGCTCACGGTGCGCGTGCAGCTGGATGTGTCCCTGCCCGCCGAGCACGTGATGTACGTGCTGTGGGCCGCCGCCGGGATGGAGCCTCAGCAGTCAGCACTACTCACCCGGGAGGGCGCCGATCCGGTGTGTTTCGGGGTGGCCGCCGCCTGGCGCGAGACCTCCAACGAAGATGCTGTCCAGGACCTCAGCCGCCTGCAGTTCGCGCAGCTGTTCCGCCCCGACGCCGAGCTCTACGCCGAGATCGACCCGGCCCGCGGCTGGCGGGCACGCCTGACCCTTGATCACCACCTCGACGACGACGCCGACGGCGAATCCGGGTCCCCGGTGCGCGTCTCCGTCGACCCCTTCGGTATCCCCATGCTGCACAGCGCCGCCGAGATCGATGTGCTGCTCAAAGCCTCCGACGGCGAGCAGCTCACCCCGCTGGAGCAGCAGGTGCTGGTCCACCTCGAGGAGCCCCTGCAGCTGCCCTTCACCCAGATCGCCCAGGCCCGCGCCCTGGGCACCCTGGCCGCCGTGACCCACGGACTGGTGCCCGGGGCGGCCGAGCTACTGCCCGCCCTGCACGCCGAGTACCCGCTCACCACGGTCGCCCTCGAAGTGTTTTGCTTCGTTGCCTGGCAGCCAGTCGCCGCCACCGCCACCGGGCGGATGCCCGTGGCCGAGTTGCGCCGGTTGGCCGCTGAATCGCCCTGGCTGGTCGAGCTCCACGGGGATCCGGACGAGCCGGAGCATGACGCCGACGATGAGACCGACGGCGAGGCCCCGGTGCTGCAGGCGGGGGAGCTGCCCCTGGTGGACGAAGCCTGGGCCGCTCTGCGCGAGACCGGGCTCATCCGCATCGCCGACAAGCGCGCCGTCGTCGCCGAGGGATTCGCGCCCCTGGTGGAGTCCAGCCACGAATGGCGCCGTTTCTCCGTGGAGACCGCGGTGCTGGGGTGGATGCTGCGCTCCGGCTACGTGCAGGGCCACGGGCCCGACGGCGCGGTGCTGGACCGCCTCAGCCCCACCGTCGCCTACGAGTCCGCGCAAGACTACGCCGACAGCCTGATCAGCGCGGCCGCCACCTCCCCCGAGGAGCTGCTGCGCCAACTGATGGAGGAGAACACGGTCGACGAGGAAGAACGCGACGACGTCGAACACGTCGAGTTCACCATCGAGCTGCAGAACATGCCGGATCCGGTGAGCCGGCGCATGTCGGTGCCACTGGACGCGAACCTGCACGCCGCCATCGAGACGATCCTGGTGATGTTCGGCTGGGAGCTCACCCATCTGTGGCAGCTCGACGTCGCCGATGGACGTCAGCAGGTGGCTGTGTCTTCCGAGGGGATCGCCGATGATACCGACACCCCGCTGGCCGCCGAGCTGCGGGTCGGCCAGGTACTACGCGAGTCCGGGGCGACGCTGCTGCTGACCTACGACTACGGGGACAACTGGGAGATGCTCATCAGCCCGGTGGGCACACGGGTGGCTGGCGAGGATGCTGAGCTACTCAGTATCGACGGCGACTGCCCGCCGGAGGATTCGGGCGGCCCGGGCGGGTACCTGCAGAAGGTGCTGGCCCTGGAAGATCCGGAGCGCTTCGCCCGCGACTATCCCGACGACGAGTCCGAGGAGATGCACCACCTGGCCACCTGGCTGCGCAGCGCCCGCGAGCAGCTCAGCACCCCAGAACTGGGCCACTACGACCTGGTCGAACACCCGCTGCCCTACCCGTGAATGAGGCTTCAGCTGAGCTCGCCGGCACTGAGATAGGCTGCTATACATGGCAGAGCCCCCAGGACTCCGAGATGCTGCGATCGAATGGCTGAAGATACGCACGGATGAGGGTCTGACAGCGCTCACGCGGGAGGAGATCCAAGATTTCCACTTCGACGGCGAGCGGTTTCTGCTCCAGTCGGGTCAGCAGGGAATCAGGAAGCCAGCTGGGTGGGACGCTGCTTTGTCTTTTCAGACCGTTTACCGCGCTCCTGGCGCCAAACGTCCTTATGAAGACGACATCGGGTCCGACGGCCTGATCCGTTACGCCTGGCGCGGTGACGATCCGGGGCATCCAGAGAACAGGGGTCTTCGGCGGGCCATGGATCAGCGCCTGCCCCTGATCTGGTTTGTCGGTGTTGCAATGAGTCCTGCGCGCTTTCAAGTCATCGCTCCAGTGTTCATTGTCGCCGAGGAATACGATCAACACCGTTTCGTGCTCACGCCGGTTGAGGAGACCGAGCTTTTTCCTTCCATCGTGGACGGCTCGCCACTGGAAGCGTCCATGCGTCGCTACATCACGCGACAGAACAAGGTCCGGTTGCACCAACCGGTGTTTCGCTCCACAGTGTTGGCGGCCTATCGAAACCACTGCGCCGTCTGCAACCTGGCCCACGCCCAACTGCTGGATGCCGCGCATATCGTCCCCGACCGGCACGAGCTGGGGATCGCGTCCGTCGTCAACGGCATGGCGCTGTGCAAGATCCACCACGCAGCCTTCGACTCCGGGTTCCTCGGAGTGCGGCCAGACCTAGTCGTTGAAATCCGGAAAGACTTGCTCGACGAAGTCGACGGACCGATGTTGCGCTATGGGCTTCAGGAAATGCACGGGGCTAAGCTTCGCGCCCTCCCCACAGCGAGGAGCGAACGGCCACGTCAGGACCTGCTCGAGATCGCCTATGAGAAATTCCGCAGCGCCGACAGTGTGGCATGACCTAGCCTCGGTCTGGCCGAATCTGGTCGTTGGCTTTCAGCCGAGAGGCTGCAGGCGAGCGTCAACGAATTCGCCGACCAGGCCAGTGAGCTGATCACCTGCCAGGGAACGAGGATCAGCGTTGTTGGCGCGAATCTCCAGGACGGGGATACCGATTTGTTCAAGCTTCTCGGTGACGAACCCCGATCCGGGGACGTCGTCGGCGATGAGGTGAACCACTCCGTTCACACCATGACTCAGTGCTTCTTTGGCATACCAGGGTGCGGCCCACCCGGGACGGTATAGCTGGTCCGTCATGCCGACGTAGCGGGAGGCCAGAGTGCGCAGGACATCGTCTCCGTAGCGGGCATAGCCATCGGCGGCGATGCCCAGGTACATGCTCCAGACGAACACGGCGGCGTGAGTTTCGTGCAGGCTCGAGTAGAACCGCATATCGTGCCACAGTCCCCTCCCGATCCACATCAGCCGGTGCCGCTCTTGGGGCACCAGCCCAACGTGTTCGGCCACCGCGCGTCGGACGATGGAGTTAAACTCTCGCGCATGGTTCACGCCCCACGGTGTGCCGCGATGCCACTGCGGGATCATGACGCTGTTGATCGAGTCATGGAGGCTCAGTGGCGTCGGGCGGGCTGAGGCAATCAGATCCCGGGTGCTGCGATTCAGCTCGGCCTGTTCATTGACCAGATTCATGACGGCGGCGAGACGATCGAGATGCAGTCGCCGACCGGTGCGGTCCTCCAGGAACTCGATGAACTCCTGGCACTCCGACGTCACCAGATCCACCCGATCCCGACCGAAGGCTCTCTCCCACTGGTGCGGAACGAGCTCCCACCAGCGTTCGGGGACGGTATCGGCGTGGGTGCGCTCGAAAATGAAGACGTCGGCGCCCATCTCGTCGGACAAGGCATCGAAAACTTTGCGGCTGGCGTCCCCGGACGACTCGACCGCGGCGATCTCTGGGTGCGGAAGTCCGCCCCAGGGCGGATCCTCGATCAGCAACGACCCGAGGGCTAGCGCATCGTACTGGCGCGACTGATCCGGAATGCCACGGTCGCGCAGCGCCTGCAGCGCGGCGGGTGCACGGCCGGTGGCGGCCACCACGGACGCCCACCACTGATTGACGACGAACGGGACGTCCAGAGCGCGAAGGATCTCTTGTGGAGCATCGGCGTTGACCAAGGCAAAGGGCTCACCGGCTGCGACACGATGCTGGACCTCGCCGAACCAAGTTTTCTGGTGTTGGCTGGCGGCGCGGGCCAACTGCCTCAGGGGAGTCATCGGCGGTCCTCGGTTCGAGGCAGTGCGGCTCGCAAGGCGGCGTGCTGAGTTGCTGGATCTTGCTCATCGTCGCGGTACCAGCCCGACCAGGACCAGGGGATCCCAGAGGCTTCGAGTGCTCGGAGGGTCGGAGTCCGATCCCAAAACGGAGCGTCGTCGTGGGTGCGGGTGCAGAAGAGAACATGTCCCGGTTTGGTTTGACGCCGCAGGATGCGTAGCAGTTCTTCGGATCGGTCTGTGGGGGAGGCCGCAGGCGCCAGCGGCGGACGGAGCGCGTGGGCACGGGCGGCTGTCACCACGGGGTCGAGGGCGTCGTCGAAGGTGACGGTGTCCCAAAAATCACCTCCGTGATCCTCCGCCACAATCCGATAGCCCTGCGCGGCCATTGCCCGGCGGAGTTCCGGGTCCCGCACCTGCGAGCCGGAGAGCACCAACGGAACCGTGTGCTCGGCTGGCGAGCGGTCATGGCCGTCGGCGTCGGGGAGTGGCGCGGGTGCCTTTGGGGAAGCTACGGCCGTGTTGTCGACCCAGCGCTTCACCTGTGCCTGCATCTTCCTCAACTGGACGGTGTTGTAGCGCAGTGTTGACGGCCGTCCGCTGTGCTTCAGGTCGACTAGTAGCGATTCGGGAAGTGTAGGGTCCTCGCGCCGCCACTGCTGCAGCACCTGATGCACCCAGAGGTGCGCCTGGTAAGCGCTGGAGACGACCAGGACCGAGACCGGGGGGTCGCTGATCAGCAGTGCAAGGACGGACACGCTGTCCTCATCAGCTGCCGCGCCTAGTGCGCGTCGCGCCCGAAGTTGGGCGTCGTGGTGGGCCACAGGCGCGTGTGCGACGAGATCTAACAGGTCGACGGTCTCCACTCCGGCCTGCCGGATCAGGTTGGTGGGAGTATCGGGGCCCAGCGCGCCGATGAGCGGCCGACCATCAGGCCTCATGCGAGGTTCCGAGTACGGTGGCAACCTGGTCGGGGCTATAACCAAGTAGCTCGCTGAGGATCGTTGCGGTATCTGCGCCGAGAGGACGGGCGGCACGGTCGAACCCGACCTCCAAGCCGCTGACCGTGAAGGGGATGCCCGGCCCGAGCACGGTGTCGCGCGTCATGCCGGACAGGGCTCCGACATCGACGATGTCCTCGCGTTCGCGCACGCGCTCGTCCCGAACCGCGGCTTCTGGCGAGCGAACCTCAGCGACAGGGACTCCAGCATGAGTCAGCCGATCCAGCAGTGCGTCGACGGTGAGGGTGGCGGTCCAGGCGGCGATGTCTTCATGGAGCAGCTGAGCGTGGCGGACGCGCGCGTCCCGGGACGCGTAATCCCCGCGCCGAGGATGTCCGTCATCGTCCATGGCGTAGAGCAGGGCCTCGGCGAATTTGTCCAGCGGTGCGCAGATCGCCACCCACCCATCTGCCGCGGGAAAGGAGCCGAACGGTGCGAGCCGTGGAACGAACTGCCCGGTGCGCAGAGGCACCCCGAGTTCCTCGAGCGCCTCATAGGGTTCGAAGGACACCAGATGCGTCAGGGCGCCCAGCATTGAAACGTCGATGTGCCTCGCCTCACGGGCGGCGCCGCGCTCGCCGTCGAGCAGAGTGACTACGGTGGCCAGCACAGCGTAGATCGGGGCGAGCAGGTCGGCGAAGGGGACTCCTGCGCGGACCGGCTCTCCGCCTGGCTCGCCGGACGTCATCATCAGGCCGCTGAGTGCTTGGATGATGGTGTCCATGGCGCGGTCATTGGTGGCTTGCGCGCCGAACCCGCTGATCGAGGTGTAGATCAGCGTGGAGTTCACCTCACGGACGGTCTCGAAGTCGATGCCCAGCCGCCGCGTGACGCCGGGACTGAAGTTCTCTACCAATACATCTGCTTCGGCACAGAGGTCCAGCAGCGCCTGCCGACCGGCGTCGGACTTCAGGTCGAGCACGATGCTCTCTTTGTTCCGGGACCGGACCAGGTGGGACAGGGATTGATCCTGCGCCGAGGTGCGGCTGAGACTGAGTCCGTCGGGGGTGGCGTATGGCGCGTTATTGCGGGCAGGATCCCCGCCGCTGGCCGGATTCTCTACTTTGATCACGCGTGCCCCGAGTCCGGCGAGCAACAGGGTGGCATAGGGGCCGGCGAGCGCGGTCGTGAGGTCGATGACGGTGTAGCCAGCTAAGGGGCGACGCATGTGGGGCCTCCAGTCGCAGGTGAGCCGCTGGCGGTGCAGCGATCGGGGTCCCGTAAATGTATCGCAAACTAATGACGCGCGTCTAGTATCTGAAATGTAATGGCTTCCAGTGAGGGGCGCTTGGTTGTTCCTGTGGAACCTGGTGCGACTGCACTTCGCCAACATGCGACGGGGAGTGCCTCTCGACGGTGTCGCGCACGACGCTGGTCGCGGCCGGTTCCAGGGTGTTGTAGAGCGAACGGAATGCGTCGGCAGCCTCGGCGCGCGGCCAGGCATCAGGGAGCATGCTCAAGGGGAGGCCTGGATCCAGTCGAGGGAAAGCGCGCCAGACGTTGATCAATTGCGTGCGCATAACAAGCGATTCTGGTGCAGTGATCTGTCCGGAGTGGGCATAGTCGTGTGCTCGTTCCATCTGCTCCAGGAAGCGGGTGTAGACGGACTGCATGTGCTCGATGTCCCAGGCGTCCGTTGGCGCCCCGTGGCTGCGGCCCGCCCGGCGGGCCGTCGCCTCGAAGAGCGTGGCGTGCTCGACGCCGAGGTCCTCGAGTAATCCTTGGACCGCAGCGCTGCTGGGGCGAGGGCTGATCCAGACACCGTCGTACAGCGGTGCGTAGCCCAGCCAGCCTAGCCCCCGATGCAATTTGGCGCGCTGGGCGCGCTGGCTCTCGACGATGGTGAAGGTCAGGCAGGTCCACTGCGGCGGGTCGGCATCGGGAATTCGACCGAAGGCAGACATTGAGTCGAAGCCCTGTCGGAGCTGACGGTGCGGCGTCTCTGCGAGCGAGTAAAAGGTGCGACGTCCTTCTTTGTGCGATGCGAGGCGGCCGTCGCGCGAGAGGCGGCTGAGCAAGGTTCGCGTGCCGCTGGCGGGCACGTCAAAGTGTTCCATGAGATCGACGAGCGCCCCTGAGGGCACCGAGGCACCGTCGTTGAGCCAGTAGTCGGCGAAGAGCGTGACGAGCATTTGGCGGGGGCGCGGGCCGTCGAGGAGCTCGGCACGTAGTGATTCCAGGAGGTGGGTAGGCATTGGGGACCTTTCCGCTGTAGTGAATCGCGCCATCAAACCAGAGTACGCGATTATTGTTGTCAATCTCTTGAGCACTACAGAATTTTGACAACAATAGATCACAAGATGTGATCCAGCTCTCACCAAGCGGATCGTTCGCAGATTCGCACGCAGGGGAGAACAATGCAGTATTCAGTGGACATCGCAGGGCTAACCAAGCGGTTTGTCCGCCGCGACGGGGCCGTCGTTAACGCTATCGACAACGCCGACCTCACCATCGAACCGGGGGAGTTCGTTGTGCTGCTCGGCCCCTCCGGATGCGGTAAGACCACGCTGTTGCGCTCGATCGCTGGCTTAGAGACTCCGGACAGCGGGCGCATCGAGGTTGGCGGCACCACCGTGTACTCCAGCTCGGAGAAAGTGCTACTGCCGCCGGATCGCCGTGGCCTCAGCATGATGTTCCAGTCGTATGCGCTCTGGCCGCACATGACCGCTCACCAGAACGTGCGATACCCCCTCGAGAATCGAGGACGGCGACCGCGCAAGCAGATGGATAAGCGCGTCTCGGAGGTGCTGAACACGGTCGGTATTGGCGATCTGGGCAACCAGTATCCCGGTCAGCTCAGTGGTGGTCAGCAGCAACGCGTGGCACTGGCTCGGGCGCTGGTCAATGACTCACCCGTGGTCCTCTTTGACGAACCGTTGTCCAATGTGGATGCCAAGGTGCGCGAGCAGCTCCGATTTGAACTGCTGGCCACGCAACGCCGCCTGGGATTCACCGCCGTCTTTGTCACCCACGACCAGTCGGAGGCAATGGAGTTGGCGACCCGGATTGCGGTGTTGGATCAGGGCAAGGTGCAACAGGTTGGCGCACCCTCGGAGATCTACCTGCGCCCGGCGACCGAGTACGTGGCGAAATTCATCGGCACCACCAACGAGATGCACGGCACCGGGACCGGCAAGGGTTTTGAAACCAGCGTCGGCCCGCTCGTGGCTGCTGACGCTTCGGACCGATCGGGCGTCGACGTGAACCTGCTCTGGCGCCCCGAGTCCGGGACGCTGAGCCGCGAGCGTCCTACCGGTCCCAACGCCTTGGAATGCACCGTGCTAGATGTGCTGTTCCTCGGTACGAGCCTGGAGTTCGTCCTGCGGTGCGGCGAGTACAGGTTCCGCGTGCTGGCCTCGAAGTCTCAGAACTTGGTCAAGGGTGACTCGGCATGGGTGCAAATCGATCCGTCCGACCTGATGGTCTTCGACGCGGCCGAGCCGGTGGAATGGGAGCGTAGCGCATGAGCATGCTCACCCGACTGCGCCGAACCCGTGAGGTTGGGCCGTCTTTTCGCAGCCGACCGTCCTCGTTTGATCTGGTCACCCTCGTCATCGCCGGTGTCTTGGTCGCCGTGGTCTGTCTGCCCCTGGTCCAGGTCGCGATCGACATGGTCTGGCAAGACGGGCAGTTCACCCTGGAAGGATTCCGCCGGACGCTGGCGATTCCTGATCTGGGCGCCTTGGTGTTCAACACGCTCGTGGTCGTTTTGGTCTCCAGCGTGTGTGCCGTCATCATCGGCTTCCTGTTGGCCTGGGCCAATCAACGCACGGACGCCCGCATGGGCATCCTCAACGACGTGATGCCCTACCTCCCGTTCCTGCTGCCGCCGGTGGCCGGCGCGGTTGGCTGGACGATGCTGCTCTCGCCACGGGCTGGGCTACTGAACTCGTGGATCCGCGATTTCTTCGAGCTCTTCGGGGTGCACCTGGAGTCGGGTCCCTTCGACATCAACACCTGGTACGGGCTCATCCTCGTCTACACGATCTACGCTGTGCCCTACGTTTTTATGAACGTCTCGGCGGCACTGGAGTCCTTCGACTCCAGCCTCGAGGAGGCATCGCGGCTGTCGGGAGCGTCCTATCTGACCACTTTGCGGCGCATCACGCTGCCCTCGCTGGCCCCGTCCGTGGGCGCTGGGTTCCTACTGAGTCTGTGGTTCGGCTTCGGTATGTTCTCCATCGCCGCCATCATCGGCACACCTGCCCAGATTGACGTGATCGCGGTGCGCATCGTCAACTTGCTCACTTTCAGCTACCCGCCGGAAGAGGATCTGGCGCTGGGACTCAGCGCGATCATCGTCGTCTTCGTCGGGCTCTCCTATTACATGCAGATGCGCATTCTGCAGAAATCCCGGTTCTCCAGCATCGGCGGCAAGGGCGGTCGCAACGGTGTCATCCGGTTGGGACGCTGGCGGGTGGTCGTGCGCGGACTGGTGTTGATCTACGTGTTCGTCTCGACGGTGCTGCCGATGATCGGTCTATTCTTGGTGGCGCTGAATGGCTACTGGACGCCGAAGATCAACTGGGGCGGCCTGAGCTTTGAGGCGTTCCACACCGTTTTGTTCCGAGACCCGTCCACACAGGAGGCGCTACTGAATAGCCTCGGGCTGGGTCTGGTGGGCGGTTTTATCGGCATCGTCGCAGCCGCGCTGGTGTCGATGTATGTCAGCCGACGACGCAGCCTGCTCTCCCGCGGCATCGACATGTCCATCAAACTGCCCGCATCGATCTCCAACATGGTGATCGCGGTCGGAATTCTCCTGTTGCTGGGTGGACCGCCATTCAATCTCGGAGGCACCTGGCTGATTCTGTTGATCGGCTACCTGGCGCTGTACCTGCCGCAGGCGTCCATCGCCTCGGACGCGGCCGTCGCCGTCGTTGGCAAGGAACTGGGGGAAGCCTCCGTGGTCTCCGGAGCACGGGACTGGAAAACCTTCTTCAGGATCTACCTGCCGCTGATGCTCCCGGGGCTGGTCGGCGGCTGGGCCCTGCTCTTCATCCGCATCGTCGGAGACCTCACCGCCTCGGCGATCCTCTCCGGAACCGACAACGTGGTGATCGGTTTCCGCATCTTGGAGGTCTTCAACGGCGGATCCTACGCCCTGCTGGCCGCCCTGTCCGCGACGCTGGTGCTCATCACCGGTGCCGTGCTGCTGTTCGTCATCGTCCTGTCGAAGAAATTCGGCGTCGCCAAAGTCAAGTCATAGCGTCACCCGCATCCACCCAGAGGAAGTCATCATGAAAAAGCATCACTCCACTCTCACCCTTGCCCTGGTCGCCACCGGAGCGCTCCTGCTCACCGCCTGTGGCGGCGGATCCGATGACGGCGGCGGTGGCGGTGCCGCCAACGACATCGAGCACAGCCCGGAGGTCCAAGCGCTGATCGACGAAGCGCAGGAGGCCGGTTCGATCACCTTCTACAGCATGATCGACGAGGCCGCGCTGCGCACTGTCTCGGAAGGGTTCACCGAGCGCTACGGCATCGACGTCCGCCCCGTGCGACTGGTGACCGGTGATCTGACCCAGCGTTTCTCCACCGAGGCCGCGTCCGGCACCGCCGTCGCCGACCTCATTCTGATGACCCATTCGCCCTTCTTCGCGGAAGCGCTGCAGGAGGAGTGGATCACTTCCGCCGAAGGACTCGACATTCCCGTGGAAGACGAGCCCCTGGCCAATGAGTATTGGATGGACGAGGGGGCAACGCCGATCGTCTCCCTGGTGCCCACGGACGCGGTGGTCAATACCGATGAGGTTGGAGACGGTCTCGAGAGCTGGGAAGACTACGCCCTGCCGGAGTACCGCAATCAGCTGCTGCTCGCGGAGCCGGATTCCTCGCCAGCCAACCTGGCTTTCTGGAGTCTGATGCGCGAAACCTACGGCGATGACTTCCTCGAGGCCATCGCCGACAACGATCCCCTGTGGCTGGACAGTGCGGTTCCGGTGACCCAAGCAGTCGCTGCCGGCGAAGGCCAGGTCGGTCACCCCGGGGTCGCAGCCATCGTCAATAACCTGGTGGAGCAGGGAGCACCCGTAGAGCGGGTGAGCCTCACACCCACGACAGGACCGGAAGCGGGAATCGGGATCTCCGCGAATTCGCCGAACCAGGCCGGTGCGATCCTCATGGCCGCCTTCTTGATGAGTGAAGAAGGCAACTCGCTGTTGAACGACGAGACGGACGGCATCTCGCCCTTCGACGATGAGGCTGCTGCGACATTCACACGCACTGTCGATATCGACACCAGTGATGCAGACGCCATTCGCGGTCTGCTCGGATTGAACTGAGGCATCGATGACTGAAGAGATACACGGCTGCCCCGCGCGAGAACGACACGATTTCGACCCGACGAAAGCAGAGGATTTCGACAGCGCACATCGGGAGCTCGCAGAGGTGCGTTCTCGCTGTCCCGTCGCGCGAAGCCAGGAGTTCGGCGGGTTCTGGGCCATGCTCGGGTATC
This sequence comes from Micrococcaceae bacterium, assembly GCA_052084925.1. Taxonomy (GTDB): domain Bacteria; phylum Actinomycetota; class Actinomycetes; order Actinomycetales; family Micrococcaceae; genus CmP2. Next base: position 288,766 of record JBQDEV010000001.1, on the reverse strand, counting down.
CGGAACTGCTCGAAGTGATTACCGGCATTGATCGGTTCACCACCCGAAAGCAGAACGCCGTTCCGTCGTTTGCCTTCACAGGAGTGCGTCCGCCGTTGCATCTGGATCCTCCCGAGCACATGGCTTATCGACGCGTGATCAACCGCTTCTTTACCCCGCCGAAGATGCGTGAGATCGAGCCGAAAGTGAGACGCTGCTCCCGTGAGCTGCTCGAGCCCCTCATCGCGCGCGGCGACGTCGATATCGCCACCGAGTATGCACAGAAGCTACCCGCGCACGTGTTTGCGGAATTCTTCAATCTCTCGGTCGAGACGAGCAGTGAGATCAAGCGCGTTAGCGGCAGATATGTTGATGCAATTCAAGTGCTGGATCACGACACGGTCAAAGAGCTCAGCGGGAGCCTATACGCGATCGCCCAGCAGATCATCGATGAGCGGGCCTCGGGAACCTACAGCCCTGAGGAGGACCTCACCGCAGCACTGCTCGATGCGGAGTACCAGGGTGAGCCGCTGCCTCCGCAGATGATCCTGGGATGCGTTCGACAGCTGATCGTTACCGGAATGGTGGCCCCGTCGGTCTTCATCGGGAATATGTTCGTCCACCTGTCCCGCGATCCGCAGCTGCAGGACGAGCTCCGCAACGATCCGGAGAAGATCCCGGCTGCTGTCGAAGAGTTCCTGCGGCTCTACAACCCGTACCGAGGGATGGCGCGGACCGCACGGTTTGATACCGAAGTCGGAGGACAGAAGATCCTCAAGGATGATCCGATCGCGTTGGTCTATACGGCCGCGAACCGGGATCCTCGAGTATTCGAGAACCCGGATGATTTCGTGCTGGATCGTCCCAATATTCGCGACCACATCAGCTTCGGCCGCGGCACGCACAGCTGTCCTGGTGCACCGTTGGCCCGCATCATGCTCCGCGTGACACTGCAGGAAGCGCTCTCCCGCTCCGAATTCGCGTTGACCGGCAACCCCGGAATGGCGAAATGGGCGGAGTGGGGAACTAACTCGGTTCCTTTGGAATTCATTGCACTGTGAGGGGTGGTAACGATGGAACCACGTCAGCCTGCGCCGGACTTTAGTCTCGATGGCAACGATGAACCGGCCCATGTCTTCGGTATCTACGACCGGCTGAGGACCGAGACGCCAGCTGCATACACCGAGGATGAAGGCGGCTATTGGACACTGACGCGATTCGCCGATGTCCGGGACGCTGCCTTGGACTCGGAGACGTTCATTTCGTCGGTCAAGGCCGTGGTTCCCAGTGACCCGAGAGGGATCCGTCGTCCTCCGCTGAATTTCGATGCTCCGAGGCACACACCGTTTCGGAGGGCGCTGATACGGACGATGACGTCTGCGCGGGTCGCCGACATCGTGGACGAGTTACGTCCAAGAGCGCAGGTCCTCTTCGAGGAGTTTTTGGAGGAATGTCGCCGAGGAGACGCGCGCGGAGCCGATATCTCCAAGGGGTTCGGAACGATGCTCCCGGCGGCCGCGGCCTGCTTGTGGCTCGGGCTGGAAGACGAGCGTTCGGCGTGGCTGGCCGAGACCGCCACCCTGTGGGTCGATGCGTGGCGGCGCCAGGATGGCGAGGAGGTCACCAGATACAGCGAGCGGATGTACGAGGTGGCCCGGTGGCTGGTCGAGGACCGGCAGCGCGAACCACGTGACACGCGGGTGGACCCGGCGTCGTCCTTGCTCTCAGAAATCGATGACGGTGCTCCTCTCGACGTGGAGCTCATCGTCGGTGCGCTTCGTCAGTCGCTCGTGGTCGGTATGGTCGCCCCGCCGCTGCTCATTGGCTCTATCGCAGCGCACCTGGCAGAAGACGCTGGTCTGCGTCGTCGCTTGCAGCAGGAACCTGAGTTGAGGTCTGCCGCCGTTGAGGAGTTCATTCGCCTGTACTCGCCCTATCGAGGGTTCGCCCGGACCGCCAGCCGTGTCATCACGGTCGGGGACCGGGAGATTCACCCCCGAGAGCCGATCACCTTGTCTTACGCCGCGGCCAACCGAGACCCAGCGCAGTTTTCGGAACCGAACGCGTTCCGGCTGGACCGCGAGAACGCGAAAGACCATCTCGGTTTCGGCAAGGGACGGCATCAATGCGTGGGCATGCACCTCGCCCGAGGGGTCATTCGGATCGCTCTGGACCTGATCGTGGAGCATGACTTCATGCTGATGGAAAGTCCAACTCCGACGAGAATGCCGGAGCTGGGCTTCCAAACGGTGCGATTGGGACCCCGAGGAACGGGGTGTCCATTCAGCTAGACCTGGATGATGCCCATCAGCACCGCCACGAGCAGCAGAGCGATGCTGAAGCCCCACATGATGAGGAACGAGTAGCGGATGTGCTTGCCGATGTTGGCCTCGGCCAGGCCCATCGCCAGCCACACCGCGGGGGCGAACGGGCTGACGAAGGTGCCAATGATGTTGCCGACCAACAGTGCGTAGGCGGTCGAGGCGGAGTCGATGCCGAACTGTGCACCGGTGGCCTCCACGAGCGGCAGCACCGAGAAGTAGTAGGCGTCCGTCGAAGTCAGCATGTCCAGTGGGACACCGAAGAAGCCCACGATCAGGTGCAGGTAGGGGCCCACCGAGTCCGGGATCACCGTCAGCAGGGACAGGGCGATGGACTCCAGCATGCCCGACTCGTTGAGCACGCCCAGGAACACCGCCGCGGCGATGATGACGGCGGCCATGGTCAGCGCGTTGGGGGCGTGGGCACGCATTCGTTCCATCTGCAGCTGGGCGGCGTTGAAGTTCAGTGGCAGCGCGATCGCCACCGCCAGCAGGAACGTCAGAGCGGGGGAGAGCCAGCCGGCGAGCATGACGGTGATGACCGTCAGCACCAGCACGATGTTGATCCAGAACACCACTCGGTGCGCGTTGATCTTGCCCTGCAGGTCCTTGCGGTCCTCGAGCTGGCGGGCGGTGAAATCATCGGCGATGGTGCGCACATTGACATGCTCGGCGGCCTCGATGGTGCCGGCGAACACCTGCTTGTTGATCCGGCGGATCTCGCGCAGACCCAGCACCACGGACAGGGCCAGCAGCATGAGCAGTCCGACGCCCTGCAGCGGGATCAGCGGCTGGTAGAGCTCGCCCGGATCCTCGCCGATCACCGAGGCGGCGCGGATCAGCGGGCCGCCCCAGGGCACCATGTTCATGATGGAGGCGGAGAGGGAGACCAGCAGCAGGAGCAGATAGCGGCTCATGTTGAGCGCCTTGTACAGCGGCAGCAGTGCGGGAATGGTGAGCAGGAACGTGGTCGCGCCCGCGCCGTCGAGGTGGGCCAGGGCGCCGATGAGCACGGTGCCCATGGCCACCAGGATGACCCGCCCCCTGGTCATCAGGATCAGCGCCCTGATGATGGGGTCGAAGATCCCGGCGTCAGAGAGGATGCCGAAGAAGATGATGGCGAAGATGAACATCACCACCACCTCCATCACCGAGGACAGCCCGGAGCTGAAGAACTCCTGGATCTCGGCCAGACCGAAGCCCAGGGTGAGTGCCCCGATCACGGGGACGGCGGCCATGGCGACCACGGGGGAGACTTTGCCCCAGATCAGCAGGCCGACGGTGACGACAATGATGGACAGCCCGACTGCGGTGAGCAGCGTATCGGGTTCGGTCATGGTGGTGATGCCTCCGCAGGGTCTCGTGGTGGCGCCGATGTACCGACGGCGCCCGAGAAGCCTAACCAGGGGTGAGGATCACTACGGCCATGTTGACCGGCTCTGCAATGAGCTGGCCCACAATCATGCGGATCGAGGGTGAGAATGTGAGAAGTCTCTCCTTCGCGACGGCGCTCAGTGGCGGCGGTGCACCGACTGATAGGTGACGTACTGGCTGAGGCCTTCGATCCCGTACTCGATTCCGAGGCCGGAATCGTGGCGGCCGCCGAAGGGTGCTGAGTGGTTGGAGCCGAAGAAGTTCACGCCCACGGAGCCGGTATCCATCTGCTCGGCCACGGACTGCGCGCGCTCGGCATCGGCGCCGAAGACAATCCCGCCGAGCCCGAACTCGGTGTTGTTCGCCAGCCGGATGGCCTCGGTGACATCTGGGTGCGTCGGGTCGCCGTCGTCGTAGCGCAGGATGCAGATGACCGGGCCGAAGATCTCCTCCCGGCTGATGCGCATGTCCTCGGTCACGTCGGCAAAGACCGTCGGCTGGATGAAGTGTCCGACCGTGCCGTGGCGCGCGCCGCCGGTGACCAGCCGGGCGCCTTCTGCCGTGCCGGAGGCGATGTACTCCATCACGGTGTCGAACTGAGCGGCCGAAGCGACCGGGCCGAACACGGTGGACTCGTTAAGCGGGTCGCCCTGGGGCGCGGAACCGATGGTGTCGGCGACCATGCGCACCACCTCCTCGTAGCGGGAGGCCGGGGCCAGGATGCGGGTGGAGATGTAGCAGGTCTGGCCGGTGTTGCGCAGGCAGGAGCGGATGAGCACCTTCGACATGGCGTCCAGATCGGCGTCGGGCAGCACGATGGCCGAGGACTTGCCCCCCAGTTCTAGGGTGACCGGGCGCAGCAGCTCCCCGCACGCGGCGGCGATCTGCCGGCCCACCGGGGTGGACCCGGTGAACGCCACCTTGTCGACGCCCGGATGCTTGACGAGGGCGTCACCGAAGCGGCCGGGACCGGTGAGCAGATTCACCACGCCCGCGGGCACCCCAGCAGCGTGGACGGCGTCGATGATGAAGCGGATGGACAGCGGGGTGATGGAGGCCGGTTTGATGACCACGGTGCAGCCGGCCAGCAGCGCCGGGGCGAGCTTCACCACCACCAGGTTGATGGGGAAATTCCAGGGCGCGATCAGAGCGCAGACACCGATCGGGTCCTTCCGGACCACCGAGTAAGCATGCGGGTCGGCAGGGAAGGGGCGGACGTCGTCGTCATCGATCCAGGAGGCGAGGCCTGCGGTGTGCCGGAAGATCCCGGCCGCGTTGGCTGCTGCCCCACGGGTCTCGGAGATCGGGGTGCCATTCTCCCGGGTGTTGGTCTGCGCCAGCTGTTCGGCGCGGACTTCGATCTCGTCGGCGATGCGCAGCAGGTATCCGGCACGCTCAGCGGCGGTCAGATCCGACCAGCCGGGCAGGACAGTGCGGGCTGCACTCACTGCACTATCCAGCTCGGCGGGCGTGGCGGCGGGCACCGAACCCCACTGCTCGCCGGTGGCCGGATTGACCACGGGATTGCGGACGGCGTCGAGGGATGTGGTCCAGGCGCCGTCGATAAAGTGGTCGCTGACGTGGGTATACGGCAGCGTCGCCGCGGCTGGGTCAGGGTGCAGGGCGTTCATCGGATCACCTCGGTGCGCAGCAGGGCGCGGTTGCGGTCCAAGTCGGCGCGGGCCATCTCCACTGCCGACTGGGTGATGAGCTCGGGTATGATCTCGCGCTCCAGCCGGTCGGTGTAGGTGGCCATGTCCATGCCGAACCACTGCGAGGACATGGCGATGCCGGCCCGGTCGAAGCGCCACAGCCGGTCGGCGTCGCGCACCAGGGCGTCCTCGATGCTGTACGCCACCGGGCGAGTGTCATGGCCGTCGATAATCTCACACACCCGGTCGATAAATTCGTCGTCGTAGCCCAGCTCCGGCAGCACCCGGCGCGCCACCGCGCAGCCCTCGCGCTCGTGCTCATAACGAATAGCCGCCTTGCGCCAGTCGCCCCCGAATCCCTCGGAGATGATGCGGGACTCGTCCACGTGCGCCCAGCCGGTGTCGTGCAGGATGATCGCGACGGTGACCAGCTCGGCGTCGGCCTCCGGGTAGGCGGCCAGTAGTCGCTGCGCGTAGGCGGTCGAGACGGGCAGGTGCAGGTCGTTGGCGCGGGTGCGGGTCTCGGGCTCGACGGCGCGCCACAGCGCATCGAAACCGGTGGAGGGGTCGGCGCAGATGGAGCCGGTGGCTGTGCTGGCCGTGCTGGCTGCGCTGGATGGGATGGGGCGCTGCGGGTAGTCGGCAGCGAAGCGCAGGGCGCGCGGATCCTCGGCGTGGTCTGAACGCTCGGCCTCGGCCCAAGCGGGGTACTGTTTCGTCATCGTGCTTCCTCTCGGTCCACCGCGATGGTTTTCAGCATCGCGGCGTCAGCTGCTGCCTCAGCAGGGATGTTCTGGTTCTTCGCCAGGGCGTTGCGCACCGCCATGAAATCCAGGGGTGCGTTCACGCAGTCGGCGGCGATGATTTGGCCGTCGCGGTAGTAGAGCACGCTGAACTTGCCCTCCCCGGGGTGGCGCACCACGGTGGTATCGAACCCGGTGGACAGCCCGGCGATCTGCAGCTTCATATCGGCCTGGTTCGACCAGAACCACGGGATGCCCGCGTACTCCTCGCGTCGGCCCATCACCGAATACGCCGCGACCTTGGCGTGTTCGATCGCGTTATTGACACTCTCGAGGCGGATCCGCTCGCCCTCGGGGGCACCGGGCAGCGGATTGGGCAGATTTGCCACGTCTCCGACCGCGATGGTGGAGCCGTCGGAGGCCAGGGCATAGCGGTCGACGACGATGCCGTTGTCGGTGTGCAGCCCCATCTGCGCGGCGAGTTCGGTGTTGGGGATGACCCCGATCCCGACGATCACCAGCTGGGCGGGGAGCTGCCGGCCGTCGGCCAGACGGACAGACGAGACGCTGTTGCCGGTTGCTTCCAGCGCCTCGACCTGCGCGTTCAGCTCGATGCGCAGCCCGCGCTTGCGATGCTCGGTCAGGAAATACGCGGAGGTGTCTTCGCCCACGGCGCGCCCGATCAGCCGGGGTCCGTGCTCCAGCACGGTCACGTTCTTGCCCATCCCGTGCAGGGAGCAGGCCACCTCCAGCCCGATGAAGCCGCCCCCAATGACGACGACGTCGGAGAAATCGTCCAACCGACCTTTCAGGGCGAGCGCGTCATCGGCACTGCGCAGATACGCCACGCCGTCGAGATCCGCGCCCGGCACCTTCAGCGGTCTCGCGCGGGCACCGACGGCCAGCGCCAGCCGCTGATAGGCGTATTCGGTGCCATCGGCGGCCACGGCCACCCCGGAACCGTCGTCGTTGCTGGCCACCCGTGCGATCCGGGCGCCCTTGACGAGCGAAATGTCGTGCTCCTGCCAGTACTCGGCGGTCCGGAAGATCAGTTTCTCCTTGTCCACGGTGCCCTGCAGGAACTCCTTCGACAGGGCGGGGCGCTGGTAGGGGCGGTGGTCCTCCTCCCCGAGCAGGGTGATCGGCTCGGTGTAGCCGGTGCCGCGCAAAGAGATCGCTAACTGCACGCCCGCCTGGGAGGCGCCGATGATCAGCATTCCGGTGTGTACTCGCGGGTCTGTCTGCTGGCTCATCTCACACCTGCGTTTCCGGGGTGGTGACGTGCAGATCGGTGTCGGCACACACTTTCAGCTGGCAGGACAGCCGCGAATTGTCCTCGCGGTCCTCGGAAGTGCCGTAGAGCATCTCGTCTTCCATCTCGGACATCTCGTTGGTTTCGGCCAGCGCATCCACCTGGTCTTCGCGCACGAACACGTGGCAGGTGGCGCAGGAGAGCGAGCCCCCGCATTCGGCGACGATGCCGGGCACGCCGTTGCGCACGGCGGTCTCCATCACGGAGTCGCCCGGGGTGGCCTCAATGTCGCGGGTGGTTCCTTCGGCGTCGGTGAAGTGAATGGTCGGCATGATTCTCCTCAGATAAATTGGCGCCCGCCGTCGACGACGAGGGTCTGGCCCGTGATGTATCCGGCGTCGGGCGACGCGAGGAACAGGGCAGCACCCACGATGTCGTCGGGCTGGCTCGATCGTTGGATGGCTCCGCGGTCGACGCCGTAGTTCTCGGCGTCGTCCATCAGGGAATAGCTGGCGTCGGTCAGAGTGAACCCGGGGGCGATCGCGTTGACGGTGATGTCGCGCGCCCCGAGCTCCTTGGCGAGCACCCGGGTCAGGGCGATCACCCCGCCCTTGGACGCCACGTAGTGCGCCCACTGGGTGGACCCGGACATCACGGTGGCGGACGACAGGTTCACCAGGCGCCCGCCGGCGGGCAGGTACGGGTTCACCGCCCGGGCCACCTGCCACGGACCCTTCAGATTGACCCCCATCACCAGGTCCCATTCCTGCTCGGAGATCTCCTCGAAGGGGCTGCGGGTAATGCCGGCATAGATGGCTGCATTATTGACGACGACGTCGATACTGCCCGCTCCGAACTCCGCGGCGGCTGCGGCGAGCGCGTCGGTGGAGGCCCGGTCGGTGACGTCCACCGGGTGCGCCAGCGCTTCGGCCCCGGTGGCCCGCAGCGCGGCAGCGGTCTGCTCGGCACCCTCGGCATTCACATCGGCGACGACAACGCGGTCCCCGCGCCCGGCGAACGCCTCAGCGAAGGCCCGGCCCAGTCCGCCCGCGGCCCCGGTGATCAGGACAGTGCGTGCTGTCTTCATGACGTCGGCTGTCCTGCTGTGGCGGCGGGCGCGACTGCTTCGTCAGCATCGGCCGGATGACCGCCGTGGTCGTGGCTGTGCGCACCCGGACCCAGGTCATCCAGGATCTCGACCACCCCGCGGGTGCCGTCCACGCGCAGCCGCTGGCCGGTGCGGATCGTGGTGGAGGCGTTGCCGGTCCCGGTCACGGCGGGCAGCGCGTACTCGCGGCAGACAATGGCGGCGTGGCTCATCATGCCGCCGATATCCGTCACGGTGGCTTTCAGTTTGCCGAAGATCGGCCCCCAGCTAGGTGCGGTCACCGGCGCCACCAGGATCTCGTCCTGCTGCACCTCGTGGATCTGCTCGGCGTCCATCACCACGCGGGCGATACCTTCGACGACGCCGGGGGAGGCCGCCATGCCCTTCAGCCCGGATTCGCCGTCGTCGTCCGAGAGCCACGATTGCACCTGCTCGGTGGTGATGCCCCAGAGCATGCGGGTGAACGGCTCGGTGATGGCCTCCGGAGGGGTGTTCAGTGCGGGCTGAGGGCGGGCGGTTTTCAGTGCGGTGACGATCTGCTTGCGCTCGGCGATGAGGGGCGGCCAGTACGCCGGGGCGATCGGACCCTGCGGGGCGCCCACGCCCCAGGAGGTCACCAGGTCGAAGAGCGCGTCGCGCACCTCGTTGCGGCTGAGGTAGAGCAGATCGCCTTCCTCGGCGAAAACTCCGTGGTGGGCCAGGGTGCGACCCAGTTCGCGCACCTTGCGCCAGAACACGCCCATCGTCCAGTGCTCGATGTAGAAGTTGTGGTTCTCCACGTACGGGTACGCCGTGGCCGCGAGCTGTCGCTTGGCGTCGAACTGGGCCAGCTGGTCGCCGTCGAGCAGTTCCCGGTACTCCTCCACGATGCGGTCCTTCTCCGCAATGAGCTCCTCCGTGGGGCGCATGATCTGCTGGCCCTCATCGAGACGGCGGATGTAGTCGCCGATGAACCCGAGCGGAATCTCCAGGTGCTCCTTCCAGTACCGGTCGTGGGCGTAGAACCCGTTGCCGGTGGTGAAGTTGAACCAGGGATCCTGGGCCTCGGCCCACCGGTCCAGCCAGCGCCGCCCACCCTCGGCGGCGCCAATCGCGTCCAGCACCGCGGCGGCGTCGTCGGTCTGCGCGAAATGCTGCTGCAAGCCGAGCTCGACGGCGAGGACCGCCAGCTGCTTGAGCTCGTCGTCAGGACGGAACAGCTCCATATCCACGCCCTGCACCATCACCGCGATCGACTGGTCCGGGATGTCGGGGAAGATCTCCTTGCAGAAGTTGAAGAAGTCCAGGTAGGCGATGTAGCCGAGGTTGAGGAACTCGAAGTGGTACTGCCAGTTCTGATACGCCAGCTGGATGAGCCGGTCATAGTTCTCCATCAGCACTTCCGAACCATCCATCGCTTTGCCAGACACGATGTCGTCCATCGGCACGATCTCAGGCAGGGGCGCGAACTCCAGGGACTCCAGCTCGTCGATGGTGGCGCGGACCTTCGTCTTCCACTGGTCCAGCAGGGTGTCCCAGTTCGCGAAGTAGTGGCCGATCCGTGCCTGGAATTCCGGCACGCGGGCTGCGATCTGGTCCTCCGGCACCGGGATGGGCGACATGTAGAGGTAGCCCAGGTGAATGCGGAAATCGATGCCATTGGCGTTCGGGATCATCAGGTGCCGGGCGTTGTACTGACCCAGACACTTCACCGCGAACTCGCCGCCGATGGTCTCGAAGGGTTTGAACACGGTGGGCCAGTGCTGGGAGTCGCAGAACCAGAATTTCTGATCCTCGAGATCGCGCAGCTCATCCTGGAACACCAGGTAGTAGGGGTAGATCTGCTCCCAGCCCTCGGCCCCTTCAGGCACGGGCAGATCGGAGGGGCGAGGGAATGACTTCATGCTCATGTCTGGCTCCAACTTCTCGTTCGGCGTTCAGCCGGTGATCTTGGTGAGGGAATGGGTGATCGCGCTGAGGTCGAAAGCACCGGTGTCGGTGGTGGTGGCCGCGGCGGGCTTCTTGCTCGAATGCACGGTCTCCGGGCGGGACTGCAACAGCAGCAGGTTCTCGCCGTCGGGAAGATCCCGATCCAGCGCCCACTCGATGTCCTGAGGGCAGCGGTAATGCTTCTCGGCGCGCTTGGCGAGGGTGACGACGGCGGTCAGCTCGGCATCGCTGAGGCAGCGCACCCCGGCGCGGTCGGCCGGAACCTGCTGTTCAACGAGGCCGTCGGTGCCGGGCACCAGCTCGATGTGCTTGTCGCCGAGGTGCTCCGTGACCACCTGCAGGGTGATCTTGTCGAGCAGGATGTTGTCCGGGGTGACCATGCCGGACACCACGGTCTCGCCCACACCCCAGGACGCGTCCACGGCCACCTTGGAGCGATCGCCGTTGGCGGGGTTCATGGTGATCGCCACGCCGGCGGCTTGGGCGTTGACCATTTTCTGGACGACGACGGCCATCGACAGGCCCTCATCCGGAATGCCGTTCTTCAGCCGGTAGATGATGGCGCGCGAGGTGTAGAGCGAGGCCCAGCACTGACGGATGTGCTCGGTCACGGAGCCATACCCGGCGATCCACAGGTAGGTGTCCTGCTGGCCCGCGAAGGAGGCCTCCGGCAAGTCCTCCGCGGTGGCCGAGGACCGTACCGCCACCGGGACCTCGCCGCCGCACTGGGCCATCAGGCTCTCGTGCGCTTCGCGGGTGGCGGTGCGGACGCCTTCCGGGACGGGGGCGCTGGTGAGCCGCTCCCGGATCTCGGCCGACACCCGGTCCACCTGGGCGGTGTCGTCGGTGTCGAGATGCTGCAGCGCGGTGAGGATGTACTCGGCGATACCGGATTCCTCCAGGAACGCGTCATAAGCGGCGGTGGTGATGACGAACCCGGGAGGCACTGGCATACCGGCCGCCGTCATGGTGACGAGCGAGGCGCCCTTGCCGCCGAGGGTCTGAAGCTGAGGTTCGACGTCGTCGTGAAATTTCTGAACATACGGGGTGGCAGTCATGATGATGTTCTCCGTTACCAGGTCACGGGGACCAGCTCGGGAACCCGGAAGGACAGGTTCTTTCGGAAGGTGATGTCGGCGCCGTCGACCAGCTGCAGCTCGGGGACGAGGCGGACCGCTTCTTCGAGGCAGATCTTCGCCTGCAGCTTGGCCAGCATGTTGCCGAGGCAGTAGTGGATGCCGAAGCCGAAGGAGAGGTGCTCGCGGGCGTTGCCGCGGGTGATGTCGAATTCCTCGGGGTTCTCGAATCGGGCTTCGTCGCGGTTGGCGGATCCCATCAGCAACAGGAGTCCGTCGCCTTCCTTGATGGCGACGCCGCCCACCTCGGTGTCGTCGAGAGCCTTGCGGCGCCAGCCGACGATGGAGCCGGAGTAGCGCAGCACCTCGTCGATGGCCGTGCCGATCTTCTTGGGTTCGTTGACGATGGTCTCCCACTGGTCGCGGTGGGCCAGTAGCACGCGGAAGCAGTTGGCGATCAGCGTCGTCGTGGTCTCGTGGCCGGCGAAGAGCATCGAGTACAGCAGCGAGGCGATCTCGTGGTCGGAGATCTCGCCACCCTCTTGCTGGGTGCGGACCAGGTCGGCGGTGAGGTTGTCGCCGCCGTGTTCGTGGGCCTGCTCGACGAGGCGCAGGCATTCCTGCCAGTAGTCGACGAGGTGGTGGGCGTGCGGGATCTGCTCCTCATCGCTCAGATCGCCCCAGGTCATGGCGGCTCGGGAGTCCGACCACGTCTTGAAGGTGTCGAGCTGGGCGACGTCGGCGCCGATCAGCGTCAGGATGGTGATGGTCGGGATCTCGTAGGCCAGATCCTGGAACAGGTCCCCCTCACGGTCATCACGGGCGAGCATGGTCTCCAGGCGGGCGACGACGTTCTCCCGGATCTGGGGCTCCAGCACCTTGAACCGACGGGGCGTGAACGCTTTCTGCGCGATGGCGCGGATGCGGGTGTGCTCCGGGGGAACCCGGGCTGAGAGGCCGGAGTAGGCGGTGAATCCGCCGTCCTTCATGATCTGCGTGGCCAGCGGGCCGCGCTCGCGGACCGGAGCCTGGGCGTTCTCAGAGGAGAAGGTCTCCCAGTTCTCGAAGACGGACTTGATGTCGTCGTAGCGGGTGACCACCCAATAGCCGATCCGCTCGTCGAACATGACCGGTTCATCCCGGCGCAGTTGCTGGTAGGCCGGGAACGGGTCCTTCATCTCGAAGGGCTGGTAGCCGTGGTGGCTGTCTCCGCCGTGAGCGACGGGGCAACCTGACGCGGCGGGCGAGTGCGTAGTCATGACATCTCCTGTGATGTGGGTCACGATGGCTGTGATGACCATCATGCTCCGTCTGTCACGGCGAGACGTGGCTGAGCTTCCGTTAGATGGAAGTGAGATCTAGCTTCGGCGCGGGCCGCGGTGCGACTCCAGAAGTGTTTCGAGAGGGATGTGTGCGGTGGCCCTCTCGATGCGCTGACTGATCCCGCGCAGGGCGGGCAGATGCTTCGTGAGGGTATCGACCTTTTCGGAGGCGATCACCAGGCCGAGGGCGGCGCCGACTCTGCCGGTATGGAAGACGGGAACGGCGATCGAACAGGCACCGACGCGCTGCTCCTCCAGGGTGATGGCGTAGCCGTCGTCGTGGATCTTGGCGAGCTGCTGAGCCAGGGTGGCGGGGTTGATCACGGTGCGCGAGGCGATGGGCTGGAGCTCCTGGTGGAGGTAGGAGTCGCGGATCCAGGGCTCCTCGAAGGCGAGCAGCACTTTGCCGACGGCGGTGGAGTGCATCGGGAGTCGTCCGCCGACGCGCGAGGAGCGGGGGACGCGCTCGGTCCCGTAGACGCGGTCGATGTAGAGGACCTCCCTGCCATCGCGAATGGCCAGTTGCGAAGTCTCGCCGGTGAGGGAGTACAGGTCCTGGATGAAGGGATGGGCGGTCTCGCGTAGCTGGCGGCCGACGTATTGGCCCATTTCCCAGAGCCGGAGCCCGAGTTGGTATCGGCCCTGGGGCGTTTTGGCCAGGAACCCCCAGTCCACCAGTTCGTTGACGAGTCGGTGCGCCGTGCTGAGCGGTAGCGACGTGGCTTCGGCGAGCTCACTCAGGCTGAAATTGCGCCGTGGTGACTCGAAGGTGGTGAGCAGACTGAGCACCTTGTGGGTGACGGTGCGCTGATCAGCGGGGTTGCGGCCCATCGGTCATCAGGAACCGGGGAGGCGGGTGGGCATGCGGTCCCGGTCGTAGGTGATGTCGGTGTAACCATGCGGGACCGGTTTGCCGTCGTCGCCGAGCGAAACAAACACGATCTGCTCGATGGTGAGGATCAGCTGGCGGGTGATCATGTTGCGCACCTCGGCCCGCATGGTGACGGAGGTGCGGCCGAAGCGGGTGGCTTTCAGCCCCATCTCGATCATGTCGCCTTGCACAGCGGAGGACACGAAGTTGATCTCCGACATCATTTTGGTGACGGCGCGGTGGTTGCCCATCTGCAGGATCGCGTAGATGGCGGCTTCCTCGTCGATCCAGCGCAGCAGAGCGCCGCCGAAGAGCGTCCCGTTGGCGTTGAGGTCCTCGGGCTTCACCCACTTGCGGGTATGGAAGTTCATGCCGTCGTCGAGCACGGACAAGCGTTGGGTGTGCGGTGAGTTTTCAGCCATGCTGTCAGCCTAGTGGTATCGGCAGTGCTTCGGGCGGGCCGGACGCAGAATCGGGCGGGCCCAACGAGACGTCGGGCGGGGGCGATTCCCGATCTGGGTGCCAATAGTTATTGCGCCGAGGGGTGCGGTCGACAGTGAAAAGATTAAGCTTGTCGGTCGGCGTGAACCAGGGTGAACCGTGGTGAACGTGGATGGTCCACGCACCTTCGTGCACGGCATGGTGGTGATGGTTGCAGAGCAACACGCCGTTGTCGACGGAGGTTGCGCCGCCTTCCGACCACGGTTGAATGTGATGCGATTCGCACCACACAGCGGGAAAGGTGCAGCCGGGCGCGGCGCATCCGCCGTCGCGCGCCACCAGTGCGCGCCGTTGTGCTGGGGTGAAGAGCCGATGCTTGTCCCCGACGTCGAGCACTTCAGATTTGGTGCCCAGCACCACGGGCGTCACCTCCGCGGTGCACAGCATTCGCCGTAGGATTCCGGCGCCCGAAGCTCCGGAGTATCCGGCGGAGACCATCAGGTCCTCGGTGGAACCGGCATTCAGTAGGGACGGGTCGAACGTGTCCGGCAGCAGCCCATCCTGGTGGGCCATTTTCAGCAGGGTGGTGATCCCTGCGGACACGATCAGCTGCGGTCGACCGCCACCCTGGTCCGGCAAGTTGTTGTCGGTGGAGCGCAGCACGGCCTCGACGACCCCGAAGAAACCATCGTGGGCGCGCTGCACCGGAGAACGACCGTCGTTGGTTTCCACGGACTCGTCCGCAGCCTCCGTTTCCGTGCCGTCGTCGGAATCGCAGGAGGTACGCCGACGGGGATTGGAGCTGGCGGACTTGATGGTCAGCAGCGTTTCGTGGCCTTCACGTGTGGTGCGGACCAGCCAGTCGTGTAGTTCCCCGGTTTGGCCCATGTAGACGAGACTGCGGTTGTCGCGGGCCTGCTTCTCCGCTGAGGTGACCGCGTCATCGGCGATCAGACGCAGCAATCCCTCGCGCCAGTGTTGGAGGTGGGAGCGGAACTCGTCGTGGGATTCGGCGCTGGCGCGCAGCGCAAGGCGCTCATCGGCCTCGCGGAGATGCTGATGCAGAGTGCTTGCGGGCAGGCCCGCCGTGGCGATGGCCTTCTCGAGTTTGTCGATCGTCGAGGTGATGAGGGAGAGCCGTCCCGGGGCGATGAGGGAACTGGCGAAGGCGGCCGCGACCTCTGGGAGGAGGGCGGCCAGCCGTCCGGTGCCGGGCGGAGGCGTGTCTTCGCTGCCAGGTTGGCTCGCGTGCGGGCGGAACTCCTGAGCGTGTTGAGAGCGCCGTTTCGCCTCGTGGCGCGAGATGTTGGTGGCACCCTGCAGGAATTCGCTGGGATCGCGGTAAGCCAGTTTGCCTTTCTCGGGGAGGCCGAGCAGGGCTGCGCGCTCTTTCGGGCGGGCGAAGACGTCGTTAGTGAATCCGTCGAGTCGCGCCTGTACCCCGGCAATGAGTTGTGTGGCGGATTGGGCTGCCTGCAGCAGGGCTGGCAGGGTGTCGCGGACATCGCCAGAGATCCGGCTGGGCTGCGCGTCGTCGTCGGGTGAGGCGGTTTTGGATGGCGTGAACTGAGCGAACTCTCTGCTCGCGCCCGGAGACGACATCCGCTGCGAGAGATGGCGTAGCCCCTCGTGAACGAGGTCGAACACCTCACCGAGGGAGAGCTCGTCGAGGGCGGGCTCAGAATGGCGGTCTTCGAGCACTGACTGTGCCATGCGCGCCACCTCCTCAACCCGTAACCGGAACTACAGTACTAATTACTGCGACAACTTTAGTATAACTGATGCGCAAAAAATGGTACAGACGTTTTATCCACAGATTTCCGACAAGGGTGGCCAAAATTGTCCACAAGAGGGCTCTGTGGAGGAGTGAAGTCGTGCTGAATTACCCTCACCTGTCCGCGAGGTTCAGCCGGTGCAACGGGAAAGGTTGAGCAACGCTAGTCCCCTTGGTGCCCGAGTACTCCTGAGAGTGCAGGGCGGGTGGGAGCTTAGATTGCTCGAGGGGTGACGCGAGTATCCCTCGTTGGCGTGGTGCTTAGGCCTCGTCGCCGAGGCGCGCTGACACCGCTGTGGCGGCGGCTCGCACGGAGTCGACCAAGAGATCTTTGAGTTCCAGGTGCTGGACTCGGGAACGTGGTGCAGAGACCGTGATGCAGCCCGCGAGGCGGCCGCGGTAGTCGTGAATCGCAGTGGACACACCGAATTCTTCGTAGGTCGTCTGGCCGTCGTTGATGGCCAGATTGTCGTCATGGACCTGCCGCAGATGCTCTTCGGGGGCAGCGAACCCGCCGTTCTCGCGATCGTGATCGGAGACGATGATGTCGCCCGAAGCAACGAGAGCATGGACCTGGTCGATGTCCATGGTGGAGAGGAAGACGCGGACCGAGGAGGAAGCCCAGCGGTTGTAGCGGGTGCCGATATGCGCGGAGTGTTTCACCTGATGCGGGCTGTCGACTTGTTCGACCACCACGGCTTCGGTCCCGTTCCACAGCGACAGGCCCGAAGTTTCACCGGTGGCCTCCGTGAGACGCTCCAGATGTGGCAGGGCTGCGCGGCGGACGTCGAGGTCGGCGAGTAGAGGTGCGGCGAGTCCCAGCAGCCCCAGTCCGAGGCGGTAGCGTCCGGTGGTTTCGTCTCGCTGGACGTACCCTGCCTCGGCGAATCCTTGGAGCATGCGCGACACCGTCGACTTATGGAGTCCGACGCGTTCGGAAATCTCCGTGACGCCGAGGACGGGGTGTGCCGGCGTGAACGCTTCGAGGACATTTAGGCCGTTGAGTAGCGACGCTGCGGCACCTTGCGGTGCGGGGGTGGAGCGTTCGGTCACGGCTGTCCTCCAGTCGATCGTGGCTCTGTCGCCAGGGGGGCGAATGCTTCACCCATGCTACTGGTTTGTTTCCGCCGTGATACGAATCACGGATTTCTGGGTCAAGGGGTTGTGGGTTGCTGGGAAAGAAACTAAATTGATGGCACAGCAACATAGCGGCGGGTCAATTCCGCGACTCAAGGAGGAATGAACATGTCTGAAGAAACTCCCGAAGAGCTCGAAGCACAGCTCGAGGTCCTGCTGGACAAGGTCTTCAAAGTCGGTGCCGAAGAGTACTACAAGCGCGGTTTCAAGCGCCGTGTCGGCTACGGCAACCGTCCGGCGATCGTGCACATCGATATGGCGAATGCCTGGACGCGTGAGGGCCACCCGTTCACCTGTCGAGGTGTCGACGGACTGATCGATGCGATTCAGCAGGTCAACACCGCCGCTCGTGCGAAAGGGGTGCCGATCTTCTACACGACGAACGTCTACGAGATCACGGACTCGTCCGTCCCGAACGACATGGGTCTGTGGCACTCCAAGATTCCCGTCGAGTCGCTGCCTGCGGACTCATACTGGGCGCAGATCGACGACCGGATTGCCCCGGAGGGCAACGACATCGTGTTGGAGAAGCGTCGGGCATCGGCATTCCCCGGTACCGATTTGCAGCTCTTCCTGGCGGCCAACCACATTGACACCCTGATCATCACGGGCTGCACCGCAGCCGGATGTGTGCGCCATACGGCCGAAGATGCCCTGGCCTATGGATATCGTCCGATTCTGGTCAAGGAAGCCATCGGTGATCGCGTACCCGGTGTGGTGCAGTGGAATCTCTTTGATATTGACTCCAAGTTCGGCGATGTTGAGCCCCTGGCGGAGGTGCTGAACTACCTCAACACCATGCCGCAGTTCGGCGAAACCGTTCCGAAGCCGAGCCCCGACCCGCAGATTGAGGTCGACTTCGATGCGAAGAACACGGTTCCGGTCGACGCCTGAGCGTCTGCTCCTTCAGTGAAACGTTCAAACCCAATGGCGGGTTGCCAGTGCCGATCGATGAGATCGGCGCCGGTGACCCGCCATTTTTAGTCGAGCCCAGGTCTTGGACTCGGTGCAGTCACCCCGCAGAACGGATGCAAAGCAATGGAACAATCACACGAGCTTCACGAGCGAGCACACCCAAGGCGCGTTGAACAGGACCCCTCTGGTGGCGCAGAACCCGCTGCCTCGCCGCGAACGCTGAGACGAGTGACGTTTGCCGGCTTCGCCGGCACCGTCGTGGAATGGTTTGATTTCGCCGTTTACGGGTTCATGGCTCCCATCATTGCCACGACCTTCTTTCAGTCTGAATCGGCGGTGGTCGGTCTGTTGCAGACGTTCGCCGTGTTCGCCGTCGCCTTTGCACTGCGTCCCCTGGGTGGCGCCTTCTTCGGCATGTTGGGTGACAAGATCGGCCGCAAGCGGGTGCTCATCATCACGGTGATCATCATGTCCGTCTCAACGGCGGCCATTGGCCTGCTTCCCGGGTACGAAACCATGGGGATCTGGGCGGCGCTCTTGCTGACCGTCGCGCGCTGTGTGCAAGGTTTCTCGGCCGGCGGCGAATATGCCGGTGCGGTGACGTATGTGATCGAGCATGCTCCCGCGCATCAGCGCGCCCGCTGGGGATCGGCCATGCCAACGGCAACCTTCTTCGCGTTCGCCATGGCTGCGCTCTTGAGCTATTTGCTCGCCGCGGGGCTCAGTGAGCAGGCGATGAACGACTGGGGATGGCGTATCCCCTTCCTGTTGGCGGCACCTCTGGGGCTGATCGCGTTTTGGATTCGACGTCGCCTGTCGGAGTCTCCGATGTTCAAGGAGATCTCGGAGTCGGGCGCGGAAGCTGCAGAGCATGCACCATTGCGCCGCACGTTGTCGGAGCAGGGGCGACCGATGCTCATTCTGGGCGGTTATATCGCTCTGACGGCGTTGTCGTTCTACATTTTCTCCACCTATATGACGACATTCCTGCGCGAAGTGGTGGGGCTCGATGCGGCGTCGGTCCTGTTCTCCAATGTGATCGCTCTCGTGGCTGCCGCCGCGATGGCCCCTCTCATGGGAGTGATCTGCGACCGTATCGGACGGCGCAAGGCGATGCTCACGTCGGCGATTCTCCTCATCCTCACGGCAGTGCCCGGGTATTTGATCGCCGCCAATGAGACGTTCGCCGGGGCGCTGGTGGGTCAGTTGATGATCATGCTGGGCGCGGTTATGGCAAACGTCGTCACCGCTGTTCTGTTGACCGAGGTCTTCCCGACGAAGGTGCGGTACACCGCCTCGGCTGTCACCTACAACGTCAGCTACGCGATTTTCGGTGGCACGGCGCCCTTCGTGGCCACCTGGCTGATCGATGCGACGGGTCTGGCCTATGCCCCTGCCATTTATCTGTCCGTGATCGCGATCGGATCGTTCTGTGCCGCACTCCTCCTCCCGGAAACGCGGGGTCGCGCCCTGGGTGTCGGGGCCGATGAGGGGGCGATCACTGCGCCTGGCAAGACTCAGGGCGTCTAGTCTCTGACGCCGACGACGGCACCTTCTTCGCTGCGTAGATGCGCGGTCGGGGAAGGTGCATTCGTCGTGCCTGAGGCCCGTTTCGGCCCGGATGTTTCCTGCGTGCTACGGGCATGTTCCAGTCGTGAGAAGAGTCACAAAAACTGGCGAAAAACCCTTGTGGGTTGCTTTGCAAGCAACTAGATTGATCGGAAAGCAACGGGATGGGCCATGGACATGAGGCCGATCCAGCTTTTTCGCCAGCCTCACGCTGACAACCAACCCTCGTTCGCATTCGAGAGCGTCGCCTCAACAGCTGGCGGCTCAGGATGCAACGCCACGGAAGGAAGCATCTCATGAAACGCATTGGTGTCGACGTCGGTGGAACCTTCACTGACCTCTACTATTCGGATGACGAACATCGCGAAGCAGTGGTCGAAAAGGTCCCCTCCACGCCACATGATCCCTCGGAAGCCGTGATCGATGGGCTGAAGCGACTCAGCCAGAAGGCCGGCATCTCTCTGTCTGAAGTGGACCAGCTGGTCCACGGTACGACGGTGGCGACTAATACGGCGCTGACGCATCGCGGCGCCGAGGTCGGCATGATCACCACCGAGGGATTCCGGGACATCCTGCACATCGCTCGCCACAAGAAGCCCTACAACTTCTCGCTGCAGCAGGATCTGCCCTGGCAGACTCACCCCTTGGTCAAGCGCCGCCACCGTTTGACGGTCAAAGAGCGGATCACCGCCCCGGACGGCGATGTGCTGATTCCGCTGGACGAGGATGAGGTGCGGGACAAGGTTCGTCAGCTCAAAGCTGCCGGGGTGGAAGCGATTGCCGTCTGCCTGCTGCACTCGTATCTGAATCCGGACCATGAGCGGCGCATTGGTGCCATCGTGAAGGAAGAATTTCCCGAGGCGTACCTCTCGCTCTCCCACGAGATCGTTCCCTTGTACCGCGAGTATGAGCGGTTCTCGACGACGGCGCTCAACGCTTTCGTCGGACCGACGGTTTCACGCTACCTGCACCGTTTGCAGGCCGAAGTGGAGACGATGGGCTACCAGCGCGAGATCCTGCTGATGCAGTCCTCCGGAGGAATGGTGCCGATCAAGGAAGCCGCGATCCGCCCGGTCACCCTGATGATGTCGGGGCCGGTCGGCGGACTGATCGGCGGTATGTGGGCAGGACGGCAGTCCGGCTTCGAGAACGTTGTGACGCTGGATATCGGCGGCACCTCGGCAGATATCGGTGTCGCCTATCAGGGCGAGCTGCGGATGCGTCATCTGCTCGACACGAAAATCGGTGACTATCAGGCGATGGTGCCGATGGTCGATATCGACACCATCGGCGCCGGTGGTGGCTCCATCGCCTATGTCGACGAGGGTGGAGTGTTCCGTGTTGGTCCACAGTCTGCCGGGGCGACACCGGGCCCCGTCTGTTATGGCAAGGGCGGAACACAGCCGACCTCGACCGACGCTCAAGCCGTCCTCGGACGGATGCGCCCCACGCGCATGCTCGCCGGATCCGGCATGGACCTTGACCTGGATGCGGCACGGTCTGCCGTCGGACAATTGGCAGACACGATGGACATGAGCATCGAGGAAGCGGCCCTCGGTGCGCTGCAGATCCAGAAGTTCGGCATGACGCAGGCCATCGAGCAGAACTCGGTGCGTCGAGGATACGATCCGCGCGATTTCACGCTGGTCGCAGCCGGAGGCGCGGGCGCGTTGTTCGCCTGCGAGATCGCTGCGGAGCTCGAGGTTCCGCACGTGTTGATCCCGGCGCATCCGGGTATCATCGCGGCCACCGGTCTGTTGGCGACCGACGAATCCTACGAGTTTGTCGCGACCTCTCGATTCAAGATCGCCGATGCCAAGCCGGCCGAGATCCAGGGGCACTTCGACCGGCTCGAAGCACAGGCGAAAGCCCAGCTCGACGCCGAGAACGTGCCGGCAGATCGTCGTCGCATGCGATGGCTCGCCGACGCCCGCTACGAGGGCCAGGGGTACGAGATCCGTTTCGATGTGCCGGAAGGTCCCGTTGATGACGCCTGGGTTGCCCAAGTGGAAGCGGCGTTCCACGATGCGCACTACGAAGAGTACGGCCACCGGTTTGCCAACGGCGTCGTCGAAGTCATCAATATCCGCGTGGAAGCCATCGCGGTGATGGACGACCTCCCCACCCCGACTCCCACCGCGACCGGCGGCCTGGACGAGGCATGGGTAGAGACGCGTCCGGTGACCTTCGACAGCGACGGTACCGCCGTGACCGTGGATACGCCGTTCTACGACCGCGAGAAGCTGGGCGTCGGATCGACCTTCGTCGGTCCCGCCATCGTCGAGCAGTATGACTCCACCACGGTGGTGCCGCCCGGGTTCACCGTGACCGTGGACGAGGCCGGAAACCTCGTCATCGACTGCCCGGCAAGTAAGTCTTCGGAGGAGACCCTGGCGACGCCCATTCTGATGCGCGTCATCGGCGGAGCGCTGAACTCCGCGGCCAAGGAAATGGCCTCGGTGCTGTTCCGGATGGCGTATTCCTCGATCATCCGTGAGTCGGAGGACTTGGGCGCGGGCCTCTTCGACCGCGACGGCAACGTGCTGGCGGAGTCCGATTCCACGCCAATGTTCATGGGATCCATGCCGAAGATCGTCAAGGGTGTGATCTCCGTGCTCGGCGACGACATCCACGAGGGTGACGTGATCCTGCACAACGATCCCTATCTGGGGGCCACTCACTCGCCCGACGTCGCCATCATCGAGCCGATCTTCGATCACGGCACGCTAGTCGGCTTCGCCGGCGCCTCGGGGCAGCTGATCGACAACGGCGGCGCCTTTTCCGGGCTGATGGTGGACATCCAGGACGTACAGTCCGAGGGCACCATCTTCCGCGCCGTCAAGATCTACGAAAAGGGCGTCCGGCAGGACTCGCTGATCCGTCACATCCTGAACAACTCGCGCACTCCCACCTCCAACGAGGGGGACTTCCAGGCGATGATCGCGGCGTGCGAGCTGGCGAAATCCCGCTATCTGGCCCTCATCGAACGGTACGGATTCGACGCGGTTCGCGAATCGGGACAAGCCTGGATCGACTATTCGGAGAAGATGCTGCGTCAGGAAATTGCGAAGATTCCCGACGGCACCTATGAGACCGAGGTCGGATATCTCGACGACGACGGCCGCAACTACGGCAAGAAGCTGCCGATCAAGGTCAAGGTCATCGTCGAGGGGGACGAGATCACCTACGATCTCACCGGATCCTCCGAACAGGTGCCGACCGCCTATAACTGCGCCTTCGAGGGAACCACCGTCTCGGCGTTCACCTTCATCACGCGCATGATGTTCCTGGACGAGGTGGCCTTCCCCGTGTTCGTGCCGCAGAACGAGGGCATGCTCAAGCCGTTGAAGGTGATCGCCCCCGAAGGCACGATCTTCAACCCCACCTATCCGGCGGCGACCTTCTCCCGGTTCTCGCAGGTACAGCGTGCGGTCGACCTGGCGTTGCGGGCGCTGACGCCGGTCATTCCCGAGCGGGTGACGGCCGGAAACTCCGCGCACATCCACTTCATGTCCTACTCGGGCTGGGACGTGCGCGCCGGAGAATACTGGGTCTATCTGGAGGTCAACGAAGGGTCCTATGGCGCCCGGCAGACCTCCGACGGTCCAGACTCCGTGGACAATCTCATCGCGAACACGCGCAACAACCCGATCGAGGAGCTGGAATGGCGCTTCCCGATGCGCACCGACCGTTATGAGCTGCGCTCGGAACCGGCCGCGGCCGGTGAGTTCCGCGGCGGTATCGGCATCGTCCGCGAGAACACCTTCCTGACTGACACCGTGGTGACCTGTGAAGGGGAGCGTCACGATTCCGACGTGCCCTGGGGCGCCTTCGGCGGACACGACGGTCTGAACGCCTCGCTGGTGAAGAACCCGGGACGCGAGGGTGAAGAGCACTGGCCGTCCAAGGTCACGGGACGCCAGCTGGCAGCCGGTGATTCCGTACAGATCACGGTTCCTTCCGGAGGCGGCTTCGGTGACCCGCGGGACCGCGATCCCGACAAGGTGCTGGCCGACGTCCTGGACGGTTTCACCACTCGTGCGGCGGCCGAGCGGGATTACGGCGTCGTGCTCCAGGACACGGACGCCGGCCTGCGGGTCGACGTCGAGGCCACGGAACGGACACGCGCGGCGGCCGGGGCACGGGCCGCAACCCTGAGCTGACCCGGGGGTTTGCCTCCGTCGTCGGCGTCGTCGTCACTGAACACAACTGAATAACACTCCCACATCGGGCTGCAACGAGGCGGCGCAAGAGAAAGAGCACTTTCATCAGGACTCCTTCTCGGGCGTCGCCTCGTGGCATAAACAAAGGAATCACCACCATGTCTGACACCCTCACTCGCCGGCCCACCGCCGGCTCGGACATCAGCGCACGCGACGTGCGCATCGCGTCCTGGATCTGCTTCTTCGCCTGGACGGGCGCCGTCTACGACTTTGTGCTCTTCGGAAACCTGCTCCCGGAATTGGCGGCCGACCTGGGCTGGAGCGAGCCGCAATCCACCCAGATCAATACCTGGGTCACCGTGGGCACCGCGCTGGTGGCCTTCTCCATCGGTCCCATCGCCGATCGCATGGGACGGCGGAAGGGAATTCTGATCGCCGTCACCGGTGCCGCGATGGCCTCGCTGCTCACCGCCACGGTGGGCTGGGTCGCTGGCATCTCGGCCGGGCTGGGCATCGTCTTCTTGGTCTTGGTGCGCTCCCTGGCGGGCCTCGGCTATGCGGAACAGGCCATCAACGCCGCCTATCTCAACGAAATGTACGCCACACAAGCTGACGACCCGGTGCGCGCGCGTCGTCGTGGCCTGATCTATTCGTTGGTGCAATCGGGGTGGCCGGTGGGCTCGGTTTTGGCTGCTGGATCGGTGTATCTGCTGATGCCGGTGGGCGGATGGCAACTGTGCTTCGTCGTCGCAGCGCTGCCGGTGGTGTTCATTCTCTGGGCCGGACGCTACCTGAAGGAGAGCCCGCAATTCTCCGCGCAGCGGGCGAGTGAAGAGGACTCCACCTCCATGCTCGAGGTCTTCCGTGGTGAGTCGCTGCGGTCCACGGTGTTCATTGGGCTGCCGTTCATGCTCAACTGGTTCGGGGTGCTCTCGTTCTCCATTCTGGGGACGTCCTTCTTGACGGCCGGCAAGAACATCAGCTTCGACAGCGCCCTGACGGTGTTGGTGATCTCCAACGCGACGGCGTTCATCGGGTACCTCTTCCACGGCTGGCTCGGCGATCGTATCGGACGGCGCAACACGATCGGTCTCGCGTGGATCGCCTGCAGCCTGTGTTTCGCGGCGATGCTGTTCGCGCCCGAGGGGAACTTCCCGTTGATCGTGACCTTGTACAGCGCCGGACTGTTCTTCTTGATCGGTCCGTTCTCGGCGCTACTGTTCTTCACCGGCGAGAGTTTCCCGGTCGATACTCGGGCCACCGGGGCCGCGCTCGTCAATGCGATGGGGCAGGTCGGGGCGATCTTCGCGGGCATTCTGGTGACGGCGATCCTGTCGGCCGGACAGGGCTGGATCACCGCTGGCGTGGTGGCCGGTTGTCTGCCGATTTTGCTAGCCGGGGTGCTGGTCTTCGGTGCCCGCAACATCCGGCCCGACCTGGTGCGCGCCGACTGAACCGGGTGGGCCTCGGCTGTGCGTGGAGGTTAGTCGCGGAGCACGGCGGAGAGGAATTGCTGGGTGCGCTCGTGTTCCGGGTTGCTGAAGATCTTCTCCGGCGGGCCGTCTTCGATCACATGCCCGCCGTCGAACATCATCACCCGGTGGGAGACATCGCGGGCGAAGCCCATCTCGTGGGTGACGATCAGCATGGTCACGTTGGTGGTTTCGGCGACCTCGCGCAGGATCTCGAGCACGTCGCCGACGACTTCCGGGTCCAAGGCGGAGGTGACCTCGTCGAGCAGCAGGATCTCCGGGTCCATGGCCAGGGCGCGGGCGATGGCCACGCGCTGCTGCTGCCCGCCGGAGAGCGACGTCGGATGCGCGTTGGCCTTGTCGGGCAGCCCCACCTGCTCGAGCAGGCGGTGGGCCTTGTCGGTGGCGTCCCGTTTAGACATGCCCAGCACGTGAACGGGCGCTTCGATGATGTTCTCCAGCACCGTCATGTTGGGGAACAGGTTGAACTGTTGGAACACCATACCGATGCGGGTGCGCAGCCGCTTCTGTTGGCTCTTCGATACCGGAACGCGCTTGCCGTCGCGGTCTTCGTGGCTCAGGGGTTCGCCGTCGACGTAGATATAGCCACCGGTGAGCTCCTCCAGGGTCATCACCAGGCGCAGGATGGTGGTCTTTCCGGATCCTGAGGGGCCAATGAGGGTGACTCGCTCGCCGCGGGCCACCGAGAAGTTCAGGTCCTTGAGGACGACGTTGTCGCCGAAGCGCTTCTCGACGTCGCGGAACTCGATGACCGGGGTGCGATCGGAGTCGGTGCCGGCGGGTGTCGCGGTAGGCGCCGCGGCGGGATCAGTGGGCGTAGGCAAGACGCTTCTCCAATCGGTTGACGAGGATGGCGGTCACGTAGCTGGCCACCAGGAAGATGAACCCGGCGATGGTGATCGCTTCGATGTAGCGGTAGGTGAATCCGCCGACCTCCAGTGCGGTGTTCACCATCTCCATCAGGCTGATCGAGATGAGGAACGGGGTGTCCTTGAACATGGAGATGGCGTAGTTGCCCAGCGAGGGGACGGTGGAGCGCAGCGCCTGCGGGATGATGACGCGGCGCCAGGTGCGGCCCGGTGCCATCGACAACGCCGTCGTCGCCTCCCATTGCCCCCTCGGCACGGATTCGATGCCGGCGCGGTAGACCTCCGACATGTAGGTCGAATAATGAACACCGTAGACGATGAGCGCAATAGTCAGTGGGTCCATCCACACGAACCCGTAGAACAGGATGAGCAGCTGCACCACGATCGGCGTCATGCGGATGAAGTTGGCGATCCAGGTGATGATGAGTGCCAGCGGCTTTGGCAGCACCCGCTGCAGCACGGCGATGACCAGTCCGAGCACGGCGGCGATGAGGGTGCCGACGACGGTGACCAGCAGGGTGACCTGCAGGAAGGACTGCAGCATCTGCGGGAAGATCTCGAGGGCGAAGTCCCACCGCCAGAAGCTGGTGCGGTCCTCGATGTCGGGGGTGTCGACGGTGGCGAGCAGACTGAGCGTCGTCGGATTCATCGGGCACCTCCTGCGGGAACGTCGTCAGCGGGTGACACGGAGATCTTCGGGGCCGGCGAGAGGATCTCCTTCAGGGTGGGACCCTGGCCGAGGCGGGACTTGGCGCGAGCCTCGACCAGGCGCATCAGCTGGGTGAGCACGAGGGCGAATAGGAAGTAGCCGATCAGGCCCACCACGGCCAGGGCGAAGAACCAGTCGGTGGTGCGGTTGAGCTGGATGAGCTCGAAGGTGAACTCGCTGAGTCCGATGATGTACACGATGGAGGAGCCCTTGAGCAGGTGCACCCACAGGTTCGTCATCGACGGGATCATCAGCGCCCACGCCTGCGGGAAGATGATGCGGCGGATCTTGTGCGGCCATGACATGGACAGCGCCACGGTGGCCTCCCACTGGCCCTTCGGCACCGAGGTCAGCGAGGCGCGCACCGCCTCGGCACCGTACGCCCCGTAGTTGACGGTGAGGGCGAAGATGCCGACGGCGAACGCGTCGAGACTCGGGCCGAACAACGGGAGCACATAGTAGAGCCACACCAGCTGCACGATCAGGGAGGTGCCGCGGAAGAACTCGATGATGATCCGGGCCGGGATGCGCAGCAGCTTGCGGGGGCTGCCGGCCATCAGGCCCAGAATGATCGAGACCGCGAACGCCAGGACGCCGCTGATCAGGGTGAGCTGGATGGTGACCAGCATGCCCTCCCACAGGCGGGGCGCGTGCACGGAGAGTGCGTCGAGATAACTCACAGCGAGATGCGGGGCGAGCGGATTACTGCTCGATGTCCTGGAGGGACTCGAGATCGCCGGCGCACAGGGCCTCGGCGGTCAGATCCTCCGGCGGGACCTCGGCGTCGGTGAACCCGAATTCGCCGATGATGCTGCCCAGCTCGTCGTTGGCCTTCAGCTCGGCCAGGTGCTCGTTGTACTCGTCGAGCAGCTCGGTGTCGTCCTGACGGAACACGGTGGAGCCGGCGCCGTACTGCATCACGCCGTCGACCTCCTGAACGAAGGGCTCGGTGACTTCCAGGCCCTCGGCGTCGCCAGCCATCTCGGAGAGGGAAATGGCGGTCAGGGCGAAGACGTCGGCGCGGCCGCCCTGGACCATCTCCAGACCTTCATCGGCGCTACCGACCCCGTTGTAGTCGAGCCCCATCTGGGTGGAGTAGTCGGCTTCGATGCCAGCGGTGAGAGTGGCCAGGGTGATGTCCTCGCCGTTCTCCTGCAGTTCCAGGACGTCGTCGAGGGTGTGCACATCGTGCGGGTTGCCCTCTTCGACGAGCAGCGCGGTGGTGTACATGATCTCCGGCTCGGCGAAGGCGGCTTCCTCGCA
Source organism: Micrococcaceae bacterium (assembly GCA_052084925.1). GTDB lineage: Bacteria > Actinomycetota > Actinomycetes > Actinomycetales > Micrococcaceae > CmP2. The sequence continues at coordinate 260,806 of JBQDEV010000001.1, read as the reverse complement.
GCGCTCCGGCGTGATGGACATGCCCGCGGAGATCGCGTCATAGCGCCCGGCGTTGAGCCCGGGGATCAGGTTGTCCCAATTGACCAGCTCGGCCTCGACGTCGTATCCCATATCGCCGAAAATCCGCTCAGCGAGGGCCACCGTGGCGCCCTCGGGGTCGCCGTCGGCATTGAGGTAGGAGTAGGGGACTTCGCCAGCGATGCCGACCGTGATGCTGTCACCCGCCTCGCCGTTGTCGCCTCCGTCGTCGCCGTTGCCTCCGCATCCGGTGAGGGCCAGCAGGGCGATGGAGCCGAATGCTGCGGTTTTCAGGGGTGTCGATATGCGGGTCATGGGTCAACCGTCCTTCGCCACGCCGCACCCGCCACGAGCCCTGTCGATGAGCGCCGCAGCCGGAGACCGGCGCGTTGATCCTCTTCATTTGGGTGATGTGTGTCACCTGCCAGGCAGGCTGTGAGACACACTACGGAGGTTCTGCGACGGGTTTCAACCGGTCATGAACGCCGGATCTCGATTGTTACCGACGCGTGACCTTGGGTGGGCGCGGTGGTGTGCTTAGCGCTCGTGGACGAGGACGCCCTCGAAATAGGTGCGCAGCACGGCGGTCTCATGCAGGTGCGCAGGCTCGGCGGTGAACAAGTTGCGGTCCAGCACGATGAGGTCGGCGGAGAGCCCCGGGGTCAGCATGCCGGTCACGTCGCCCAGGCCCATCGCGGCGGCCGGATGCCGGGTGAAGGCGGCGATGGCCTGCTCGATGGTGAGTGCCTCGTCGGGGTTGAGCCAGCCGGCGACGGCGGGGTCCGGGTGGGCACGGGTGATCAGGGTGGCGAGTCCGGTCCACGGGTCCGGAGTGGGGGCGGCGCAGGGCCAGTCCGAGCCGCCGCACACCGGCGCGCCGTTGTCGATCAGCGTTTTCAGCGGCCAGGACTTCGCCAGGGTGTCCGCCGGGATCTGCTTCGCGATCGATTCCTGGATCACCGAGGGGAACCACAGGTAAGGGGAGGCATCGGGGACCACCTCCAGCTCGGCGAAACGCGGCAGATCTGCGTCGTCGATGTACTCCACGTGCGCGATGTGGAACAGCGGGGCGCTACCGTGGGAAGCCCGGACTTGCTCGACGGCGTCGAGGATCCTGCGCACGGCGGCGTCTCCGGTGGCGTGGAGCTTGGCATGCAGCCCGCGATCGACCAGCGCGCGCAGGGAGGACACGAGCTCGTCGAGCTCCCAGAGCGGCTCGCCCGTGAAGCTGGGGTCCGTGTCGGCATCGTGGTGACACAGGTAGGGGCGGAGCATGGCCGAGGTGCGGGTCATCGGCACGCCGTCGAGCACGTACTTCGCGAAGGTCGGGTGCACGTGAGCTGAGGCGGTGGTCTCGCCGATGTCGTAGAGCTCCGGACCGGTGATTCCGTGCTCGATGAACGGGCGTGAGGGCATGGAGGCGACGACGTGGGCGGTGAGCTGGCCCGCCGTGTCCAGGTCCCGGAGCCCGCGCAGTGCGTAGTCCATGGTGGCGGCGTCCTGCACGGCGGTGACCCCGTAGGAGTTCAGCGTGTCGACGGCGGTTTGCAGCGCGGTGGCGTTGTAGGCGTCGGGATCGGGCAGGGCTTTCAGCGCCGCCGCTTCGGCAGGACTACCGGCCAGTTCTTCGAGCACCCCGGTGAGGCGGCCGCTGGCGTCGCGACCGTAGGAGCCGCCCTCGGGGTTCGGCGTGGTCTCGTCCACGTTCAGCAGGCGCAGGGCCGCAGAATTCACCCAACGGTTGTGCATGGAATCGTCGCGCAGCATCACGGGGTGACCCGCGGAGGCCTCGTCGAGGGCGATGAGGTCGTCGTGGGTGAGGTCATCCATGACGGTGGAACCGACGATCCCACCGATCACCCAGGTGCCCTCGTCTAAGGTGGGCGTCCAGTTGCGGACCTTCGCGAGGATCTCGGTGACCGTGTCGGTGGGCAGTACGGGCAGCTCAAAGGCAATCTGGCGGCCGCCGAGCCCCAGATGGGCGTGCACGTCCACCAGTCCGGGCATCGCGAACCGGCCCTCGAGATCAACCATCTCGACGTCGCCTGGCAAGGCCGCGCGGACCTCCTCGAGGGTGCCGACGGCGGCGATGCGGCCCTGCTCGACGCCGATCGCCTCGACCCATGGGTGCTGCGGGTCGGCCGTGTAAATGGTGCCGTGGGCGAGGATGAAGCTGGCAGAGCTGGGTGTCGTGTTCGTCGCGGTGCTCATGGTGGGTCTCCTGTCGGCAGGGTGTGCGGGTTTTTGGGCGGGTGCGGGCGGATGTATTGCTCAGCAGACAGGATCGGGAACTTTTCGCCGTGTTTCTGTCTGGGCAGCGATACATCGGGGTGCGACGTCCAGCCGCAGTGCGAGGCCGGCGGTGAGGGCGACGCCGAGTTCGACGACGATCATCAGCAGCATCGCGGTGGCGTGATCGGTGGAGGACGCGACGGCGCCACCGGCCGACGCAGGGTGGGCGTGCCCGCCGATCCCACCCAGCCCGGGAACACCCGCCACCAAGACGGCGTGCACCGCCACCATGGCCAGTGACATCAGGCAGAGTCGGCGCAGGCAGTGGACGGTGGGGCGCACCCAGAGTTCCGCGGTGCAGTAGGCGCACCACAGCGTCATCGCCACCATGACGACGGTGAGCCCGGCCCCGTGCGGGTGCGCGAGGAGCATCCACACGTGCCCGGCCGTGCTGGCGGCGCCGGTGAGGAGCACCGCCAGCACGACGGGTGGCGGTCGGCGGGGAGCCTCAGTGGCAACTGCCACCGGACTCAGCCCCGTCAGTAGCGCAGTGCCCCGAGGCCGGAGCCGGCACATCCAGCACCGGCGAGCGATCGAAGAAGCCTTCCGGACGCAGCTTGAATCCCACCCGGTCCACCGGCATGATCGGCCAGTCCTCCACCCGCGGGAAGTGCGTGAGCCCGAAACTGTGCCACACCACCAGGTCCGTACCGTCCACGGAGCGGTCTTGCGCAATCCACGCAGGGATTCCCGCCCCGCCGGAGTGCTGGTTCGGGTGATCGCCCGTGGGGTACTTCTCGTCCTCGTGGTACTGGGTCACCCACAGCGACTTCGAGGCGAAGGTGGCCCTGCGATAGATCGAAGAGTCCTCCGCGGCAAGCAGCGTCGGCAGCCCCTCGGGGTGCAGTTTGTAGCCCACCGAGTGCCCCAGCCGGTTCTGGTGCTCGGTCGAGGACACCACCCAGGTGCGGCCGCGCTCCTGGGCTGAGTCCCGGGCCGCCTGCTGCTCGGTGGCGAGCACGGTGCGCTGGCGGGAGAATGCGTTGCCGCGCGGATTCGACTCGGAGACCGGCAGCCGCACCGCCTCTTCCTCCTCCACCCGGCAGGCGCCGTCGTCGAGGGCGAAGTCCAGCCGCGCCGAGAACAGGTGCTGGTGGAACGGCGCCCCCAGCCCGGGGGCCAACTCGGAGGCGAAATCGGTGGGCCCCTCGGGCAGGGCAGAGGTGAAGACGACGCCGGTCGCTTTCGCTTCGAACTCAATCGTGCCGTCGAGGTAGAGGTACCAGTAGAACCCGTAGTCGTAGTTGCCGACGGTGGTGAAGAAGCTGATCACCAGACGGCGATTCCGGCGGGTATAGGCCACCCCTGACCACAAATCCGAGTGCTTCGCCAGAATGGAGGCGTCCTCTTCGTGCATGCAGATCCCGTTGGTGATCTGGCGCGGGTTTCCGCGGTTGTCCGCGATCCACGGGGAGAGGTAGGTGATGTCGCCCAGGCAGTCGCAGCCCAGCTCCAGCGAGTTCGCCCACTGGCCCACCAGGTACTCCCCGGTGTCGAAGTAGTTCTGCCAGGAGCGCACCGGCGACGGGTCACCGTAGGGCACCACCATCTCGGCAATGGCCGCCCGGTCGAGGATGGTGCGCGTGCGCTCGCCGTCGGTGAAGCTAATGTTGCGCAGCACCAGCCCTTCGCGCATGTCGAACCCGACGTCGAGCGACCATTTCTCCCACTCCACGTGGTTGCCGTCGCGCACCGTGAATGAGGGCCCCTCGGGCTGGGTAATCTCGATCGGCTTCTGTGTGGTGCGCAGTGGCCCGGTGAGTTCAGGGTCGGTGTAGTTCCCGTGCTCCTGCGGCACCGGCACGTCCTGAAGATCGAGAATCTGTTCGACCACCCGGTTGGTCACGTCCACATAGGCCACCAGTCCGTCGATGGGGTGCGCCCAGGCGGAATCGGCGTCGTGGAACTGCTGGAACGCGAGTCCGCGCAGAATCCGCCGCCCCTTCTCCTCGGGGTACTCGAATACCCCGGCCGACAGCGGCGCCACGCGCACTTGCTCCACGGGCAGCCCGCGCCGGGCGAGGATCTCCCGCCACTGCTCGTTTTCGGCCAGCACGGCCTCGACCACCTCGAACTCCTCCTCCAGTACCGGGAACTCACCGTCGACGGCAGTGTCGAGCACGACGGCGCTCAGCACTTTTGCGTCGGTCACGGAGACGACGACGTCGGTCGAGACGCCCTCGTTCAGCACGCTCACTCGGAAGCGGCGATCGGTGCGGTACTCCGGATCGCGCGCCGCGCCGCGCGGCGGGTCGACGAGGCCGATGTAGGCCATCCGGGCAGTGTCGGGGAACAGATCGGCGGCGCGCAGAATCTCGCGCACACTCTCGATCTCCTCAGCGGTCTGCAGGGTGAAAGCGGTGATGGTCATGGCGAGCCTTTTCATTCGTGATCCAAGTCACTCTTAAATCTACAGGCGTAGAGAAACAAGTCAAGGGGGTGGCTGTGATGGAGGTTGACTTCGACGTGAATGATCCCTTTGTGCCATGGTGGCGGTGGATGGAGAAGTGCGTAATTGGATGTGATCTCACCTGTGATCTCTATGGGATCCTCACATTTTCTGGAATAATGGGATGCATGACAGCAATGCCGAGCTCCTCTCCCGGATTAGACGCTTATCGTGATTCGGTCATCCTGCATGTCCCGGAGCTTGTCAGTGGGCTTCGTTCCATGTTGGGTGCGAAGTTGACCGCATATTTGGGTGGAGTTAAGGAAACCCGGGCTGTTCGTCAGTGGGCTTCGGGGGAGCGGGTCCCCAGCGATGCGGTGGTTCAGCGGCTGCGTTTGGCTTATCAGGTGGCGGGCCTGCTCCTGGAATCACAGAACTCCGAGAACATCGTTCAGGCGTGGTTCCAGGGGATGAACCCACAGTTGGAGGATCAGTCGCCGGCTCGGATCCTTCGTGAAGGTGACCTGGACGCTATGGGGTCGAACGTCTTGTCCGCCGCCCGTGCGTTTGCTCGCATCGGATGAAAATTCGGCAGATCGATCAACGCGTCTGGCGCATTGGATACCGCCCGAATCCGTGGGAGTGGGCTGATTGGCGCTGGGCCGGAGATGCTGGACGATTCACTGGGCGTTGGGATGCGTTGGACGTTATCGCACTGTCTACGCTGGTGAAAGCCTGTTCGCCTGCTTGGTAGAGCTGTTGGCGCCCTTTCGGCCTGATTCAGAAATCGTGGATGCGATGAGCCAGATTTCGGCGGATCCTGACGATGTGGCTGACCATCCGACCGTGATGGCTGGCACGGTCGACGTCGACGATTGGGTGAGGAATCGGATCGCTGGCTCTGCGCGGCTCAGGGTGCACTTCTGTGTGGTCACGGCTGCAGGGACGATCGCTAGACTCAGGCCGAGATTCCATGCGACAGCCGTTTCAGTTTATGGCCTCCACGATTTCGATGCTGCCGCACTCAAGGATGCGCGCCCACGTGAACTCACTCAAGCGGTATCGCAGTTTCTCTGGGGTTCTCGCACCACTGACGGCGAGGACTTCTGCGACGGTATCGAGTTTCTTTCGCGCCATGGCGACGACCTTGTTCTGTGGGCACTTTTCGAAAGAAGTGAGGACGGTCAAGTAAGTCCGCACCTCTCTGCGCTGGAACCTCATGAGCTTTCACGGGAATCTCCGGAGGTGGTCGAGGCGTTTCGCTTTCTCGGCCTCCGGATGCTTCCGCTGTCTTCTTCCTAGTGGAACCGAAGGTGGCAAGATAGTCGAATGCCCAAGATTGTGGACCATGACCACCGCCGCACCGAACTGGTGCAGGCCGCGCTGCGCATTGTGGTGCGCTCCGGGCTCAGCGGTGCCACCATGCGCGACATCGCCTGCGAGGCGGGCTTCGCCAACGGTGCCATCAAGCCGTACTTCCAGTCGAAAGCAGACCTGCTGCTGGCTACCTACGTGCACATCTACCAAGCAACGAATACTCGGGTGCGCAGGAGCACCCGAGGGCTGCGTGGCGTGGAGGCACTGGAGGGGTTCGCCCGCGAAGTGCTACCGGTGAGCCCCGCCCTGCGCGAGGAGGCGGTGGTGTTTCTGGCCTTCCTTGGCGAGGTGGCGCAGAACCCGGAGCATCTCCAGGTGTCGCGCAGTTCCATGGAGCAGTGGCGGGACTGGATCCGCGGCTGGCTGACGGAGGCGATGCACGACGGCGAAGTCGCGGCCGACCTCGACGTCGACGCTCAGGCCGACGTGCTTCTCACTCTGGCGATTGGCGCCCAGCCGATGAGCATCCTGGATCGCGAGCGCTTCACCTTCGAGGCGATCGGGCGGATGGTGCGCCAGCACTTGGCCGGGCTGCGCGTTCGGGGCGGATGAGCGCAGTATCGGTGGAGTGACTTTGCCGGGTGCCGGTACTACAGTGGTGGGCAGTGAGATCGGTCACACGGGCGCCGGAGGTGCGAATGTATCAGCGCAGCGAGACCGCCGACTTCGATCAGTGGCGGCACACCGTCTCGCAGTCTTTCGTTCCGCTCGAGGCTGAGCGGGTGTCTCCCGGTGCGTTCACCGGCAGCATCGACGTCCAGGACTGCGGGGCCGTGGTGATGACCTGCGTCCAGGCGCGCTCCCATGCGGTGGTGCGCACCGAGGCGCTCGCGGATTCCGCCGCGGAGAAGTTCTTCAAGGTCAGCCTGCAGCTAGAAGGCCACGGGCTGCTCGTCCAAGACGGTCGCGAGGTGGTCCTCGAACCCGGCACCCTGTCGATCTACGACACCTCCCGCCCCTACACGCTGAGTTTCGACGAGCAGTTCTCCAGCTGTGTGCTGATGTTCCCGCACGAGCAGATCAGCCTGGACCCGCGCCTCGTCGGTCAGCTCACCGCCACCCGGCTCGGTGCGGAACATCAACTGGCCGACGTCGTGGGGCGACTCATCGCCCGCACCGAGCAGGTGCTGCCCGAACTCAGCGACGGGGTGGGACGCCGCCTGGCAGGCAACGTGGTCGACCTGCTCACCACCGTGATGGCCGATGAGCTGGCCGGACGCGAGGGCCAGGAGCTCACCGAGCAGCAGCGGCTGCGCGCCACTGTGACCGCCTACGTCGAGGCCCGGCTCGCGGATCCCCAGCTCACCCCGGCCTCCATCGCCGCCGCCCACTTCATGTCGGTGCGCTCCCTGCACGGGGTCTTCGAGGGCTCGGGGGAGACGGTGTCCGGGCTGATCCGACAGCGTCGGGTGGAGGGCAGCCGTCGTGATCTCGCCGACCCGCTGCAGCTGGAGGTGCCGGTGGCCCTGATCGGCGCCCGCTGGGGGTTGGCCGACCCGGCCCATTTCTCCCGGCTGTTCCGCGCCGCCGTCGGGCAATCGCCAGCCCAGTATCGGCAGCAGGTGCACGGGGCGTGAGACTCTGCGCGGGACGGCAACCCGGACTGCGCGCAGATGCAAGACACCGCCACCGGTGGCGGGGGATCCTGACTGACAAGCTCACACACAATGTCAGGTGGATCACATGAACACGCACGCTCTTCACGACGCCCCCGGCGCCCACGATCCCCGCTCCACTCCGGATGTCGACGACCGGCAGAGTCTCGACTCGCGCCGCATCGGCACCGCCGCCCTGGTGTTCATGATCATCGCGGCCTCGGCCCCGCTCACCGTAGCGGCCGGTGGGGTGCCGTCCAATTTCGCCGTCACCGGTCTGGTGGGCATCCCGCTGTCGTTCGTGGTGCTGGGCATCGTGCTCGTGCTCTTCTCGATCGGCTACGCAGCGATGAGCCGCCACGTGCACAACGCCGGCGCCTTCTTCGCCTACATCGCCAAGGGGCTCGGCAAGCCGGCCGGGGTGGGCGCCTCGCTGACCGCGCTGGTTGCCTACAACGCCATGCAGATCGGCATCGCCGGGATGTTCGGATTCGTGCTCTCCTCCTTCCTGGCCGGTCAATTCGGGCTGGAGATCTCCTGGTGGCTGTGCGCCCTGGTCGGGTGGGTGATCGTCGGGCTGCTGGGCGTGAACCGGATCGACCTCAACGCGAAGGTGCTCGGCGTGATCGTGCTCGCGGAATTCCTCATCGTGGTGGTCTACGACGTCGTGGGCCTCAGTCACGCCCCGGAGGGTCTCTCCGCCGACGGGCTCGTGCCCACTCAGCTGTTCGCCGGCGGCGTCGGCGCAGCCCTGGCCTTCTCCATCGCCGCGTTCATGGGCTTCGAATCCGGGGCGATCTACAACGAGGAGGTCAAGGATCCGCGGCGCACCGCAGGGCGGGCCACCATCATCGCCGTCAGCCTGATCGCCGTGTTCTACGCCTTCTCCGCGTGGGCCATGGTGATGGCCGAAGGGCCGGGGAACGTGATCGGCCGCTCCCAGGAATTCGGGCCAGACCTGATGTTCGTCTTTTTGGTCGAGCGATCGCCGGGCTGGTTCGTGGAACTGGCCAACCTGCTGTTCCTGACCTCGCTGCTGGCCGCCCTGCTCGCCTTCCACAACATCGTGGCCCGCTATTTCTTCGCCCTCGGCCGGGAACAGGTGCTCCCACAAGCCCTGGCCCGCACCTCCCGCCGCACCGGCGCCCCGGTGGCCGGTTCGCTCGCCCAGTCCGGGCTGGCCCTGGTGATCATCCTGGTCTTCGCCGTGGTTGGCTCGGGGTCGGACGACCCGCTGTTCCCGGTCGTTACCCTCTTCACCTGGCTGACTAACATGGGCGCCTTCGGGTTGGTGCTGCTCATGGCGCTCACCGCACTCGCCGTCGTCGGATTCCTGCGTGCCCACGCCGCCGAGTACTCGCTGTGGACCCGGCTGATCGCCCCCGGGGCCGCCGCGCTGGGGCTGGCCGCGCTGTTCGTCACCATCGTCGTCAACTTCAACGTGCTCATCGGCACCGAGGAGCCGACCACCCTTTCCTGGCTGCTGCCCGCCGTCGTGTTGGTCCCCGGGATCATCGGCACCGGCTGGGCCTGGTGGCTGCGCACCCGCCGCCCCCGCGTGTATGCGGGCATCGGCTCCGGAGGCGCCCTGGGGTGAGCCCACAAACCTGTACACAACCGCACCCATCGAAAGGATGATCATGACTGACCTGACCACCTATGAAGGACTCCTGGCCGCCCTCAATAACGACGGCGGCCGCGAGGTGCTCAACCCCGCCACCGGCCAGCTCGTCGGCAAAGCCCCGGTGCACACCACCGACGATCTCGACCACGCCGTCGAGACCGCCCGCCTGGCTCAGCGTGACTGGGCGGCCCGTTCGCATGAGGAGCGCAGCGAAGCGCTGAATCGTGCCGCCGATGCGATCGAGGCCTCGGCCGAGGCGCTGGCCGGGCTACTCTCCCGCGAGCAGGGCAAGCCCCTGAACGGACCCAATGCCCGCTTCGAAGTGGGCGCCTGCTCCGCATGGACCCGCGCCAACGCCGCCTTCCCGCTCGAACCGGAAGTCCTGGTCGACGACGAGTCCGGCCGCGCGGAGCTGACCTACGAGCCCATCGGCGTCGTCGGCGGCATCGGTCCCTGGAACTGGCCGATGATGATCTCCATCTGGCAGATCGCCCCGGCGCTGCGCATGGGCAACACCATCGTGCTCAAGCCCTCCGAATACACCCCGCTGTCGGTGCTGGGACTGGTCACCGTGATGAACCAGGTGCTGCCAGCAGGTGTGCTGCAGGCCGTCGTCGGCGAGGGCGAGCTCGGCAAGGCGCTGACCACCCATGACGGCATCGACAAGATCACCTTCACCGGCTCGGTCGAGACCGGCAAGGCGATCATGCGCACGGTGGCCGATGACCTCAAGCGCATCACCCTGGAACTCGGGGGTAACGACGCCGGCATCGTGCTGGAGGACTTCGACGTCGCCGCGCACGCCGAGGACCTCTTCTGGGGTGCGTTCATCAACACCGGCCAGACCTGTGCCGCGCTGAAGCGGCTCTATGTCCCCGACTCCAAGTACGAGGAGGTCTGCCAGGCGCTGGTCGAGGTGGCCCGGAAGATGCCCATGGGCGAGGGCCTGGACGAGAACAACGTGCTGGGTCCCCTGCAGAATCAGGCGCAGTACGACATCGTGGCCCGACTGGTCGATGCCGCCCGCGATTCCGGGGCGACCATCCTCACCGGGGGAGACCCGGACGCTTCCGGCACCGGCTACTTCTATCCGACCACGCTGGTGTCTGATATCGACAACAAGAATCCACTGGTCGCCGAGGAACAGTTCGGCCCGGCGTTGCCGATCATCCGCTATTCGGATCTGGACCAGGCCATCGAGTGGGCCAACGGGGTCGACGTCGGACTCGGCTCCTCGGTGTGGTCGGACGACCTCGACGCGGCCAAGCAGGTTGCCGCCCGGCTGCAGGCAGGCACCACCTGGATCAACAAGCACGGGGCGATCGATCCGCGCGTGCCCTTCGGCGGGGTGAAGGAATCCGGGTTCGGCCTCGAATTCGGTGTGGAGGGTCTGAAGCACATGGGCCTGCCGAAGGTCACCTCCTGGTGATCTGAGCGCACCGGGTGCGTTCACCCGGTTTGATGATGGGATATGGCTCGTGAGGCACCGCTTCACGAGCCATATCCCATCTCGGAACCTGTGCCGCGGGCCGCACAGAAAAATCAGTGTGATCTACCTCTCGACATAACTAAGGACATAGTTATATGCTCGGTCATGAACACCGTGGCGCGCATCACTGATTCTGCGCTCCATCCACCCTCATGAAAGGAACCGCAGATGGCACAGTCACTGCAGGACGTTCTGGACTCCTCCGGCAACGTCGTCGAGCGTCTCCGCAACTCGAAGATCGGCGCCTACATCTACCCCGTGGTCGCTCCCGAATTCACCAACTGGCGTTCCGAGCAGCGCGCCTGGCGTGAGACTGCGGTCCTCTTCGACCAGTCCCACCACATGGACAACCTGATCCTGCGCGGTGCCGACGCGATCAAGCTGATCTCGGACACCGCCATCAACTCGGTGGCCAACTTCTCGGTCGACAAGGCCAAGCAGTACGTCCCGACCACGCCGTCGGGTCACGTCATCGGTGATGGCATCATCTTCCGCCAGGAAGAGAACGAGATCGTCTACGTGGGCCGTGCTCCGTCGACCAACTGGTTGCTGTTCAACGCTGAGCGCAACGATTACCAGGACCTGGAGATCATCGAGGATCGCCGCTCCCCGTCGCGCCCGATGGGCAAGCCCGTGCACCGCGAGTACTACCGCTTCCAGATCCAGGGCCCGCGCGCCTGGGAGATCATCGAGAAGCTGCACGGCGGCGAGCTGGAGAAGCTGAAGTTCTTCAACATGTCGTGGATGAACATCGACGGCACTCAGGTCCGCACCCTGCGCCACGGCATGTCCGGTGCTCCGGGTCTGGAGATCTGGGGTCCCTACGCCGATTACGATCGCATCCGCGACGCCATCATGGCCGCCGGCGAGGAATTCGGCATCGTGGCTGTGGGCTCCCGCGCCTACCCCTCCAACACCCTGGAATCGGGCTGGATCCCCTCCCCGCTGCCGGCGATCTACACGGGCGACGGCATCATGGCCGAGTACCGTGCCTGGCTCGGCGCCGACTCCTACGAAGCCAACAACGCGGTGGCGGGCTCCTACGTCTCCGACAACATCGAGGACTACTACCTCACCCCCTGGGAGCTCGGCTACGGCTCGTTCGTGAAGTTCGACCACGAGTTCATCGGCCGTGAGGCACTCGAGAAGCTCGACCCGGCTACCCAGCGCAAGAAGGTCACCCTGGCCTGGGATGCTGAAGATATTCAGCGTATCCAGTCCTCGCTGTACAACGTGGGCGAGGAACTGCCCTACAAGTACTTCGACCTGCCGCTGGCCAACTACGGCTCCTCGAACTACGACAAGGTCGTCGACGCCGACGGCAACGTGGTCGGGTTCTCGATGTTCACCGGTTACTCGGCGAATGAGAAGCGCGCTCTGTCGCTGGCCATCATCAACCACGATGTGCCCGAGGGTGCTCAGCTCAAGGTCGTCTGGGGTGAGGAAGACGGCGGCACAGCCAAGACCACCGTCGAGCCGCACCAGCAGACCGAAGTTACCGTGACCGTCTCCCCGGTTCCGTACTCCGCGGTCGCCCGCGAGCAGTACCAGACCGGCTGGCGCACCAACTACGAGAGCTGATCTAGCTCACGTATCTGCGACGAAGTGCTCCATCCCTCAAAGTGAGGGGTGGAGCGCTTCGCTGTGTACTCCGATTCTTAGAACGCCTGGCGTGTTCCGCAGACTTAGTCCGGGCACCATTTGAGCAAACCGGTTTTAGCTTGGAGATCTTCAAGTTCACCTGGCATTGCGACTCGAATGTGGACTTTGAATAACCTCAGAGGTGGATGATCATGAAAGTTCCAGTATTGATTATGGGTGAGCTGATGAGATTAGAGTGCAGAGAGTGATATCCAGCAGCCGTATCAGAACGTTCAATCGATGCGCTGTCCACGGCCCGCAGGGGGTGATACATACTCCGCGTGTGCAGTTCAGGAGGACGAGCTATAACCCGAAATATTCATGAATCGATTGCTCGAAGCCGCGGACTTCGACTCTCTGAGCGAGACCTTGATCAGTGCATTCGACTAACGCAAAAGGTGCCGAATCCTTATGCCCGCGAGAATGAGCTGGCCCGAATCTTTTATGAAGAGTCCCCGTCACGTGAGTTCCTAACATACTGGATCCCAGCGTGTTGGCGATACAGGACTGAGTCTTCAAGCTTGGATTACGGGACGTGGTTAGAAATGCTTCGTCGATGTATATACACCGTCGACTTCGAAGTTGCGGATAGGCCCAATCGTGCATTGACGGTATTTAGGGGCTCTACGCCGGAGAATAGATTTGGACTCGCGTGGACGCTGGACATAAGTCAGGCGCGGTATTTTGCCGACCGTCGACAGGGTCCAGACTGTAGTGAATCGGCTCTTATCTGGGTGTGTCGGGTTCCGGTCGAGCGGATGTTGGCGCGGATAATCCGGCAGTCGTGGGAGAACGAGTTAGTGGCTGATGTTCGCTCGTTGGAGGTTCGTCCGGCGGAGCCGCTTCGGTGGAAGCATAGGATCCTGACTCACATTCGACGAAGGGTTATCGAATAGGCGCAGTGCCGGATCTACACGACCGTCCGAGTGAATCGGATTTGCCCGCGCTCGCTCCGACGCCCAATTTCTTGGATATCGGGTAGCGCCCCACCTGGTATAGAGGTGGGACGCGCTGCGCCGCTGGCGCACCGGCAGATTCTCTGTGCTCAGTGCTTCGACTGGAAGTCCTTGATCCATTCTGCGGTGGTCTTCATGCCGCCGAAGGTGTAGAAGTGCAGCTTGACGTCGCCGTGGGCGGGGGTGAGGCCGGACTCGAGCTGGTTGATCAGCTTGTCCGGTCCGGCGGTGCCCAGCAGGTTGGTCAGAGAAAAGCCGTACTTCTTCGCGATGCCCGCCGAGGTGGAGACTCCGAAGCGCTTCGCGTAGTTCAGCAGGCGCTTGATTCCGGCCGGACCGGGGACGCCGATACGGATCGGCAGGTCGATGCCGCGGGCCCGGACCTCCTCGATCCAGGTGAACACCGGGTCGACGTCGAAGCCGAACTGGGTGAGGATCGTGCCGTTGAGACCCTGCTCCTTCAGAGAAGCGTCCTTCTGCTCCAGTGCCTCCCAGAGCTGAGCGTCGGTGATGTCCGGGTGTCCCTCCGGGTAGCCGGCGATCGAGATCTGGGTGAAGCCGTATTCCTTCGGCAGTCCCGAAGCGATCAGCTCCGCCGACGAGGCGTACGGTCCCATGGGTTCGGTCGGGTCACCGCCGACGGCAAACATGTGCTCGCCACCCACGCGGTCGCGCAGAGTACCCAGGAATTCTTCCAGCTCGGCCTGTGAGCTCAGGCGACGAGCGGAGACGTGGGGCACCGGGATGAAACCCGCGTCCCGCACAGCGGCAGCAGCGGTGACGCGCATCTCCAGATCCTCGTTGCCGAGGAAGGTGACGTTGATGCGGGTGCCCGGGGCGATGGCGGAGCGCGCCTCGGCTAGGGCGTCGACATCCTTGCCGGTCATCTCCAGGGAGGGGTCGATCATCACGGCGGCGGTCATGGGGGCCTCGTTTCTCATGCGGGAGGTGTGCTCTGCGTCACCTTGTCATCGTCGAGCCTACAATAACTATCTCCATAGGTATAGGTGTAGCGGTGATTTGGGTGATTTAACAGGTCCGTCACATCGCGAGCGCGCAGCGGAAACACGAGACTGTGAGGATCGAATCATGCCAGCAAGACAAGGCATGAACGAACACAACTCTCGAACCTCATCCGAGGAAAGGTGTCATCCATGATTTCTGGACTTCTTAACGACGTGTTGGCTCTGGTCGGCGGCATCACCGGCGACGTCGGTGCATTCCTCGTTGATCTCGTGTCTTCATTGGGGCTCTGAGTCGCACGTTCCCGTCAAGAACACACCAGAGCGGTACCGCGATTTCGCGATAGCAGCGCATCAGGGCGCCACGTCTGTGAAGACGGTGGCGCCCTGATGGTGGGGACGGCGGGCCCGGGATGATCCGAGCCGGCGATGTTACTTCTTGGAGCCGTGGTGCAGCCCGGCGGCGATCTCCTCGTCATTGACCGGGTTGCCGAGTTCCTTCAGCGGCGTCTTGAAGGTCTCACGGGCGGTGATGGCGCCCACGAAGGCCAACGCAGAGCAGATCACCACGAGCCAGGCGGCCGGATGCCAGTTGGCGATGATGGTGATGGTCTCCATCTCCCCGAACTCGTTGAGGGCCTCCTCGGTGCGTTCACCGGCCAGGGCCGAGGCGATCATCGGGGTGAAGCCGGAGAGCATGATGCCGACCTGCAGGCTCACGGCCATGCCGGAATAGCGGACCTTGCGGTTGTACAGCTCGGAGAACCAGGACGGGTAAACGCCGTTGGACATCACGTAGGTGCCGGCCAGCAGGGCGATGGTGGCGATGAAGATACCCGTCACATTGGCCGTCTCCAGTACGGAGAAATACACCCAGATCATGATGGCCGAACCGACGACGCCGATGATGAAGGTCGGCTTGCGGCCGATCTTGTCCGACAGCAGCGCCGCGGCGGGCGTGGTGAAGATCGCGATCACATTGGCGACCACGGTGACCCAGAGCATGGTGGTGGCCGAGACGCCCTGCGAGACGCCGTAAGCCAGGCCGAAAGCCTGCACCAGGGTGTTAGTCACTGCCTGCAGGCCCATCACGGAGACCTGGAAGAACTGGGCCGGGTGGGTCTTGATCATCACGAGGAAGGGGGCCTTTTCCTTCTGGCCGGCCTTCTCCTGTTCCTCGCGCTCGGCCTGAACCTCCTGGAAGTCCTCCGGCTCCTCGAGATGGGTACGGACCCACAGGGCGGCGGCGAGCACCAGGATGGAGAGCAGGAACGGAATGCGCCAGCCCCAGGAGTGCAGTGCCTCGTCGTCGAGAGCCGAAACCGGGATGAAGGCCAGGGAAGCCAGGGTGATGCCGGCGGCGATGCCGGACATCGACAGCGACGGGAAGAACCCGCGCAGACCCACCGGGGATTCCTCGGTGGTCAGGGTGGAAGCGCCGGCGATCTCGGCACCGGCGGACATGCCCTGGGCCAGGCGCATGACGACCAGGATGATCGGTGCCCAGATGCCGATGGAGTCATAGCTGGGGATCAAGCCGATGATGAAGGTGGCGGCACCCATCAGGATCAGGGTGATTACCAGGATGTTCTTACGGCCCACACGGTCGCCCAGGTGGCCGAAGAAGATGGCGCCGAAGGGGCGGGCGACATAGGCGACGCCGAGGGTAGCGAAGGAGGCGACCAGGGCGACGGGGCCTTCGGCCTCCGGGAAGAAGACCTGGCTGAAGACCAGGGACGCCGCGGTGGCGTAGATGAAGAAGTCGTAGTACTCCAGGGCGGCGCCGAGGAAGGCGGAGAAGCCGGCCTTCTTGGCACGCCGCAGGCGCTCGGCCTGCTCGGCTTCGCTGATGTTGTCCTCGGCCATCAAGGTGGCGTCGGTGCTGCTCGGCTGCCCGTTGAGACCGGTTGCAGTCGACGAGGTGTTCTCGTTCATGATCTGTCGTGCTTTCCGTGCGGCTGCATCTGAAGCGGTCCGCGATCTCGTGCGTCGGCGGAGCGTGCTGCAGTATGCAAGCGTTTGCAATTGCTTGCAGAGGACGATGTGATTGCCCTCACTGGAGAAGTACTCTAGCCGATGTGACGTGGACGACGTCAACTCGTCTCGTCGGATGACCCCGGAAACATCAGTGATTTCGCAAGGGATCGCGGATCAGGGCCGAATGTGATGTTGCCCACGTCAACTGCGGCGCTGATCGCCGTGTGGGTCCACGATGGGCACGGGCTGGGTGAGCGGGCCGGTGCGATGCTGGCCGAGGGCGGCGCCGGGGACGCGCCAACGGAATTTCAGGGCGAGCACGCGTGCGGTGAAGACCAACACCACAATGATGATTCCGGCCCAGATGCTGTACCAGCCGACGGTGTCCAGGACGGCGACGACGGTGGCTCCGACCAGGGCAGGCACCGCGTAGACGCCCCGGGGGTCGAAGAGATCGGGAACCTGATTGGCGACGACGTCGCGCAACAGTCCACCGACCACGCAGGTGGTGGTGCCCAGCAGTACTGCCGAGACCGGATGCGCGCCGGCCTCGAGGGCGATCTGGGTGCCGGTCACGCAGAACAGCGCCAGCCCGGCCGCGTCGAACACCAACAGGGTGCGGCGCAGCCGGTTGGGCCGCACCGCGCGCAGGTAGACCGCGAGCACGGCGATGACCACCGGGACGAGGTAGATGGGGCGGGCGAAGGCGTTCGGCACGCCGTCGTCGAGAATAACATCCCGCACCACGCCGCCGCCGAGCCCGGCCAGCGACGCCAGCAGCAGCGACCCGACCACGTCAAAGCGGCGCCGCGCGGCCAACAGCGCGCCGGAGACGGCGAAGAACAGCACACCCAGCAGGTCCGCGACCTGCAGGGCGCTGGGCAGGTAGGAGGCGATGAGCTCGACGTCCACCGGTCAGTCCCCGCGCAACCGGATCAGCCCGCGGTGTGCTCGTGGGCGAGTCGAGCGGCCAGGCCGGTGTAGGTGTCGGGGGTCAGGGCCAGCAGGCGCTGCTCGGCGGCCTCGGGCAGGCCGAGGGAACCGACGAATTCGCGCATCCGCTCGGCGTCGACGCGGTGGCCGCGGGTCAGCTCCTTGAGCCGCTCGTAGGGGTTGTCCATGCCGGGGGCGCCGTTGAGTGCTTCCGCGCGCATCACCGTCTGGATGGCCTCGCCGAGCACCTCCCAGTTGGTGTCGAGGTCGGCGGCGAGTGCCGGTGCGGCGACCTGCAGCTGCCCCATGCCCTTGGTCACATTCGACAGGGCGAGCACCGAGTGGCCCAGGGCCACCCCGATGTTGCGCTGCGAGGTGGAGTCGGTGAGGTCGCGCTGCCAGCGGGATTCCACCAGGGTGGAGCCCAGCGAGTTCAGCAGCGCGGTGGAGAGCTCCAGGTTCGATTCGGCGTTCTCGAAGCGGATCGGATTGACCTTGTGCGGCATGGTGGAGGACCCGGTGGCTCCGGCGACCGGGATCTGCGCGAAGTAGCCGATGGAGATGTAGGACCACACGTCCACGCAGTAGCCGTGCAGGATGGTGTTGAACCGGGCGATGTCGGCGTAGAGCTCGCCCTGCCAGTCGTGGGATTCGATCTGGGTGGTCAGCGGATTGAAGCTCAGCCCCAGGTGCTCCACGAAGCTGCGCGTTACCTGGGGCCAGTCGGCGTCGGGGGCGGCCACGGTGTGGGCGGCGTAAGTGCCGGTCGCGCCGTTGATCTTGCCGAGGTACTGCTGAGCCTCAACGCGGGAGATCTGGCGGTTCAGCCGGTGCACGAAGACGGCGAGCTCCTTGCCCAACGTGGTGGGGGTGGCGGGCTGGCCGTGGGTGCGGGAGAGCATGGGGGTGTCGGCAGCGGAACGGGCCATCTCCGCGATGCGCTCCACGGTCTGGCGGGCGGCCGGCAGCCACACGTGCTCGATCGCGTCGCGAATCCCGACGGCGTAGGAGAGGTTGTTGATGTCCTCGGAGGTGCAGGCGAAGTGCACCAGCGGCTTTAGCGCCCCGAGTCCGAACCCGTCGAGCCGGTTGCCGATGAAGTACTCCACCGCTTTGACGTCGTGCACGGTGACGGCTTCGATCTCCGCCAGTTCGGCGACCTCGGCCGGGCCGAACTCGGTGACGATGGCGCGCAGTCCGGCGCGCTGTTCGTCGGTGAGGGGGGACAGCCCGGGTAGCACCTGGTGGTCGGCGAGGTGGATGAACCACTCGATCTCCACGTGGATGCGGTTGCGGTTCAGCGCGGCCTCGGAGAGATGGTCGCTCAGATCGGCGACGGCGGCGCGGTAGCGACCATCGAGGGGGCCCAGCGGAATGTTCGCATCGGCGAGGCGGACTCGACCGGTGGAGGAAGCAGCGGCGGCAGCGGAGACAGATTCAGGCATAGCCACATTGTTCCATCATGGGCGCTCTTGCGGGAAAACTTCTCCGAGTCGGGCCCATTCATTGCGTCCCAGCCGGGTCACCGGGTCCAGCGCGGCGGCATCCGGCAGCTGGCGGCCCCGGTCGTCGGCGCGTAGCGTGTGCTCGGCCACTCGCACGTGGACCACCTCGCCATAGAGCACGGTCGCATCCCCGACGTCGTCGGCGCGGTGCAGCCGGCATTCCAACACCACCGGGGATTCAGCGACCCCGGGGGCGCCGATGCGCCGGGAGGCCAGCGGCGTCAGGTGTGCGTCGTCGAATTCCGAGACCTCTGGGTCCAGTCGCGCGGAGGACCGATTCGCCTGGGCGCGCAACGGCCAAGACACCAGCGAGACGGTGAACTCACCGGTGGCGAGCACATTGGCCGCGGTGTCCTTCAGCTGCCCGGCCAGACGGGTGGCCGCGAACAACACGATCGGCGGATCGGCGGAGACCATGGTGAAGTACGAGTGCGGGGCCAGGTTCGTGATCCCGGTGGTGGAGACCGACCCCACCCAGGCGATCGGGCGCGGAATCACCACCGATTTCAGCAGCAGCCCCACCTCGCGGGGGTCGATCTCGGCCGGGTCGTGATCGCGGTGCACAGGCAGACTCATGCTCCCCAGTGTGCGTGACTCCTCCACCGTGTGGCGAGCACGCAGGGTCGGCGGCGCGTCATCCACAGTCATCCAGACGACGACGCCGCGTGCACTCCGCGACCCCGGATGCTGGAGGGCGAATAGTGGCAGAGCACAGGAGGAAGCCATGATCGGCCCGTCATTCCATGAGATTGAGCAGCAGCTGGGGCAGGTGCCGATCCACGCGGCCGCCCTGGCCGCCCGGGCCCTGTGCGAGCCGATGGCGGCGTGGGCGGCGCTGCCGAGCACCTCGGGGGAGCGCTCGCTGATGATGTTGGAGACCGGGCTGGCCGAGCTCGGGGTGCTGGCGCAGCGGCTGCGGGAAGCTCAGTCCGAGATCGAGACGATGAGCCAGCGGATTGTGGCGGTGTCGCAGTTGGACTGGCGGTCCCCGGCCGGCGCCGCCTTCGCGGAGCAGGCGTTGCGGGTGCGGGTGCGCGCGGACGAGTTGGCCCAGCAGACGGCGGAGTCCGCGGCGCTGGCCCAGGCCGGACTGGAGGAGATTCAGCGGCGCATGGCCCGGACGCGGGAGCTGATCACGGCGGCGAAAACCGCGGTGGCTCAGGTGGCGACCCTGGGGCAGTGCTGATGACCACCGTGCTGGGCGGTCACGCGACCCTGCACGCGAACACCGAGGAACTGCAGCGCGGGGTGATGCTGTTGGACGAGTGCGCCAGCGGTGCCGAGCTGCTGGGCGCGAGGGTGGCCGGCTGGGGCGCGGCGGCCACGCTGGTCACCTGGTCCGCTCCCTCGGGAGCCCCGCTGCTCGCTCGGGTCGGTGAGGTCTCGGCCTCCCTGGTGGGCCTGGGTGTGCAGTTGAACGTGCTCAAGGGCGGGGTGATCTCCTCGGTCGCCGCGTATCAGGCGGTGGAGGCGGCGGTGGGCGAGCGGATCGACGCGCTGCTGTTGCCCGTCTCGGTGGGGCGGCTGGCCGTCGATCTGGCGCGGGGCACCCCGCTACACACCCGGGATCTGGAGCGGGCGATCTCTTACGGGCCGAACGCGGTGGTCGCAGCGTTGGGTGGCGTGTTCCCCGGGGCGGACGGGATGCTGCGGATCGCCACCGTCGCCGCGGTGGGGTGGGGTCGCATCGACACGGCGGCGAAGAGCAACGGTTCGGTGCTGGAGAGCGCGCCGCGCACGCGCAACGAGCGGCTGTGGCAGACCATCTCCGGGGCGGTCTCGGCCGCCGGGGTGCTGCAGCTGGGCGCCTATGAGGTGCGTCGTGATCCGGCCCCGGCCCGGCAGAGCACCGCGGACGGGTCGATGACGTGGCTGACGCAGAATCTGCGCGAGACATTCGAGGATTCCGCGGGGCCCTCCGCCCTCGGGGTGACCCGGATCGACGCCGCCGACGGCCGACCCACCTGGGTGGTGGCGATCCCGGGCACCCAGTTCGGCGGGGACGACGCCACGGACACCGATCCAATCTGCACCCCCGAGGAGACGGGGCTGGGCGCGCTATGGGCCTCGGTGGAACATGAAGACAATGCCTGGGGTGCCTCGGGGGTGCGCGAGGCGATGGCGCTGCGCTCGCAGCACGTGGTGGAGGCGGTGGACACCGCGCTGGTCGAAGCCGGTGCGGCAGAGGGGGACCGGATCGTGACCGTGGGCTACAGCCAGGGTGGCTCCCATGCGGTGAACGTGGCGGCGGATCCGCGCATCGCCGCGCGCTACGACGTCGACACGGTGGTCACCTACGGCGGTCTTTCCGCCAATGCGGAGCTGCCCGAGGACGTGGTCGCCCTCCATTTGGAACACGAGGAGGATGTCGCCATTGCCTTGGACGGGGCGCCGAATCCGGTCGGACCGCAGCGCACCACCGTGATGTTCAACGGATACACCCCGGACATGGAGGCCTCCGGTGCGGCGCCCCAGGAGGCGGGCTTCTTCGGGGCGGCCCACGGGTTCGACACCTACACCCATCATGTGGAGACCTCGCTGCGCGATCCGGCGGTCACGGAACAGCTGGCACCCACCCTGGAACATCTGGCGGCGGTGACGACGGGCCCGGCCGCGGCCACCACCTTCACGCTGAGCCGACAGCAGACCGACCCGCCGCGACATCCTGCAGGTTCCTCCTCGCGCTTTCCCTCCGCCATGGAGGTGCAGCAGGCGCGCCGGGAGCACCTGCTCAGTCGCGCGCCGGGGCTGTGATCGCGGCGATGAACCGGTTGGCGATCGCCGAGACCAGGGAAATCACCAGGGCTGCGAAGAGTGCCGCCCAGAATCCGGAGATTTCGAGCTGGAAGGGGAAGAACAGGTTCGACAGCCAGGCGGTCAGCGCCAGCATGGCGGCATTGATCACCAGGGTGAATAGCCCCAGGGTGAGGCAGGTGATCGGTAGCGAGAGGAACGCCACCACGGGGCGGACGATCGCATTGATCACCCCGAACACCGCAGCCAACACGACGACGGCGAGGGCGGCGGTGCCCGTGTCTCGATCGGCACCGATGGCCGCGCCGTGGTGCAGCAGCTGGAATCCGGGGATGATCCACAGGGCGGCGGCGAAGCCGAGGCCGGTCGCCAAGATACGCAGAAGGAAGCTCATACCCTCTATCGTTCCATGGTCGACCGGCCCGGCGACAACCCTGCGTCCGATCAGTCCTGCGGCAGCAGCAGCCCGTCAAAGAAGCCTGCGAGCTCCTCGCGGGCGCTCAGCGGCAGTACGGCGGAGATGTACTGATCGGGGCGGACCACGACGATGGCGCCGTCACGGGAGATCCCCCGCGCCTCGAAGATGTCGTCGTCGCCCAGGGTTCCGAAGATCTTGTTCCGGTTCTCCAGGTGGTACGGGCCCACCCGCGGGCGGAACGCCAACGGCACATCGGTGGTCTGCAGGTCGTGATGCGACTGCTGGTAGATCACCTTCAGGTCGAACAGCGAATCCTCATCCGTGCCGGCCCGGGTGTACTTCACCACCGGCGAGGCCGGATCCTCGGCCAGCCACGCACCCAGCTCGTTGAGCTGCGAGGCCTCGGTGGGGACGGGGGCATCGGCGAACACGTAGATCCGCCAGCGGCCGTCCGCCTCGGCCAGGTGCCCCAGGTGCACCGGGTTGGTGTCGGAAACCCGGGCCACGCGGGCCGACTTGAAGCGCTTACCCACGGGGAACCCGGTGGCCAGCTGTTGGTGGGTGGCCTCCACAGTGAGTTCGGAGGGCTTGTACTCCGTCATGAATCCGGCCGGGAACTCGGCGGTCTTCATGTAGAAGTCCTCCAGGTAAGAGGGCTCCGGCAGATCCTCGGGCTTCGCCGCCATCAGCGACGACCACTCCTTGTCGAAGTCGATGAGGTTCTGCGCGATCTCCTGGCGCTCACCCGAGTAGGTGTGCAGCAGGGTGTCGGCGGAGAGCCCGGAGAGCACCTGGCCCAGCTTCCAACCGATGTTGAAGCCGTCCTGCATCGAGACGTTCATGCCCTGGCCCGCCTTGGCGGAGTGGGTGTGGCAGGCGTCGCCGGTGATGAAGACCCGCGGGGTGACGGTGTCTTCCTCACCCTCGGCGACGTCGTCGAACTTGTCGGTCACCCGGTGGCCGACCTCGTAGACGGACCACCAGGCGGTCTCCTTCACCTCCACCGTGTAGGGGTGCATGATGCGGTTGGCCCGGGCGACGATCTCGTCATGCGGGGTGGCGCGCACCGCGCGGTTGTCCTCCTCGGGCACTTCGCCGAGGTCGACGTAGAGACGGAACAGGTGCCCGCCCTCGCGGGGGATAAGCAGGATCGAGCCGCCGTCGTGGGACTGGATGGCGCACTTGGTGCGGATGTCGGGGAAGTCGGTATCGGCCAGGATGTCGAGCACACCCCAGGCGTGGTTGGCGACGTCACCAATGGCCTTGCGGCCGATGCCGTCGCGCACCTTCGAGCGGGCGCCGTCGGCGCCGACCAGATACTTGGTGCGCACTACACGCTCCTGGCCCTCGCGCTCCCCGGAGGTGTAACGCAGGGTGGCGGCCACCGGGTAGTCGTGGCTGCGGTCGATCTCCAGGGAGACGAACTCGTAGCCGTAGTCCGGAGTGAGGCGGGTGGGGGCGTTATATGCAGCTTCGGCGAAGTAGTCGAGCACGCGGGCCTGGTTGACGATCAGGTGCGGGAACTCGGAGACACCCTCCGGGTCGTCCGGGGTGCGGGCCGAGCGGTAGATCTCCTTCGGATTCTGGGGGCTCGGCTTCCAGAAGTTCATCTCGGTCAGCCAGTAGGCCTCCGAGATGATGCGCTCGGCGAATCCGAAGGCCTGGAAGGTCTCCACCGACCGTGCCTGGATGCCGTCGGCCTGGCCGATCTCCAGGCGGTGCGGACGGCGCTCGATGATCCGGGTGTGCACCTCGGGGTAGGCGGCCAGCGTGGCGGCGGTGGACATCCCGCCGGGGCCGGAACCGACGATCAGGACGTCCATCTGATCCGGCAGTTCCTCGGGACGGTCCAGCCCGGTGCCGGCGGCAGGCTTGATGCGGGGGTCCGTGGAGACGTAACCCTGGTGGTGGAAATGCATAGGTGCTCCTGAGATCAAGGGGTTGTTCTATAGTTGAACACTGTGTTCTACTAAAGAACATTACTGTTGAGACTACCGTCACGTGAGGGCGATCACAAGACCTCGTGACGATCTCGCCGTCCGCCTCAGCCCAACCAAGGAGACCCATGAGCGCAGCACCCGCCCCCTCGCAGACCCTGGCACGCGGGGTGCGCCTGCTGAAGCTGGTGGCCGAGGCGCCGGTGGCGCCCACCATCGCTGAGGTCGCCGAGCAGATGGGCGTGCATCGCTCGATCGTCTACCGGATCCTGCGCACCCTGGAACAGGAGGCGCTGCTGCGCCGGGACGAGTCCGGGCGCATTCGCCCCGGCATCGGCCTGGCCCCGCTGGCCCTGGCTGTGGAGTCCAGCGTCCAGGCGGCGGCACTGCCGGTGCTCACCGAGATCGCCAACGAGCTGGACATGTCGGCGTTCATCGCGGTGGCCGAGCATGGGGACTGCTACACCCTGGTCACCGTCGAGCCGGCCCGGGCGCACGCGGTCACCCAGCGGCCGGGTACCCGACACCCCCTGGAGCGCGGCGCCCCGGGGTTGGTGGTGCTCAGTCAGCTCCCCGACGACGTCGTCGCCGAGATGAACCTCGATGAGGAACGGCTAGAGCGGCTGGAGCGGATGCGCCGAAGCGGGTACGCCACCTCCGGCAACGAGGTAATCCCCGGAGTCTCGGCCATCGCGGTGCCCCTGCCGATGCCCGGGCAGCTGCCGGCCGCGCTCGCCGTCGTGTATCCCACGCAAGACAAGGATCTCGACGCCGTGGCCGCCCGGCTGGTGCGGGGCGCGGAGCAGGTGCGCGCTCGCCTCGGCGACCACTCCTGAGGTGAGGGCACCTTCTGTGAATTTGCTCACGGGCCTCGAGTGTTTTCCAAATCCCCGATACCCTGTGGGAGTTGCCGCGTCGATGGTTCCGCATCCTGCCCGTCGGCGACACTGTGAAGTTCTGTCGACCCCCGAGCCGTGACCCCAGGAGGCTGCTGTGACGAGCGCGCCCACCGCCGAGACGCTGTCTGTCGAGCTACGCAGCGATGCTCCGGAGCCCCGCGGGACCCTGGCCTGGCGCCGGGGTGTGCGTGCGGTGTTCCGGGTGGTGTCCTTCGTGGAGGTCGTCACTTGGGCGGGGATGCTCACCGGGATGCTCTTCAAATACGTCATCAACGGCAACGGGATCGGGGTGACGATCTTCGGCTGGGCCCACGGCGTGACCTGGTTGGTGTACCTCGTGGTGCTGGTCGTGGCCGCGGTGACGTTCCGCTGGCATCTGCTGGTCACGCTGATCGGCGCGGCGGGCTCGATGTTCCCGTTCCTGACCTGGCCGTTCGAGCGCTGGATGATGCGCTCCGGGCGTCTCGAGCTCACCGGGCGACCCCGACACGCCCGCGCTCGCGCCTGACCGACTGGTCAGTTATTGTGACGCGCATTACTCTGGTCCCATGAGCACTTCTCCTTCCGTTCCCGCAGCTTCCTCCTCGACACTGAACGACGGTGTCTATCCGCGCCCGGTGCTGGGACAGATGCCGCCGTACGCTGCCGGCAAGCCCCCGGCCGTGATAGAGGGGCTGACCGCCTACAAGCTGTCGTCGAACGAGAACCCCTTCGGCCCGGTGCCCGCCGTGATCGAGGTGATCCGCCGCTACGCCGAATCGGGCCAGACCTGCCGCTACCCGGAGACCACCTGCTCGGCGCTGCGCTCGCGGATTGGTGACACCTTCGGAGTGGATCCCGACGACGTGGTGGCCGGGGCTGGATCCCTGGGCGCGCTGATGCAGATCATCACCACCTTCGCCGGGGCCGGAGAGGACGGCCGGAAGGACGAGGTCATTTTCGCCTGGCGCTCCTTCGAGGCCTACCCGATCGTGGTGCGCGCCGCCGGCGCGCAGGACGTGCAGGTTCCGCTGACGGCGGACCACCGCCACGACCTGGAGGCCATGACCCGGGCGATCACCGACCGCACCCGGGTGATCCTGCTGTGCACCCCGAACAACCCGACCGGGCCCTCGCTGAGCACCGCTGAGGTGGAGAGCTTCCTGGCCACCGTGCCTCCGCACATCATGGTCGTCATCGATGAGGCCTACATCGAGTTCAACCGCGCCCCCGATGCGGTCGACGGCGTCGATGTCTACCGCCGGTACCCCAACGTGGTCGTGCTGCGCACCTTCTCCAAGGCCCACGGGTTGGCCAATCTGCGGGTGGGCTATTCGATCGCAGGCCCCCAGATCACCCAGTACTTGCGGGTGATGGCGACCCCCTTCGCCGTGTCCTCGCTGGCTGAACAAGCAGCGATCGCCTCCCTGGACCACCTCGACGAGGTCCAGGAGCGCGTGCAGCGGGTCGTCGATGAGCGCGAGCGCGTCGTCGCCTCCCTGCGCGAGCTGGGTTTCGAGGTGCCGCAGTCGGAGGGAAACTTCTTCTGGCTGCCGCTGGCCGAGCGTACCCCGGAACTGGTGGAGGCGGCCGGGACACAGGCGCTGTCCGTGCGCGGTTTCGGCACCGAGGGCGCGCGTGTCTCGGTGGGCGAGGTCGAGGCCAACGACCGGCTGCTGAAGATGATGAGCGAGTTCGGGGCTCGCTGACGTCGGCAACATCTCGTGATGCTCGCCGGGATCGCCCCCGATCCCGGTTAAGCTGGAGGATGCCGGCGGGAACCCCCGCGCTCTTCGGCGAGGAAGGAACTGATGGTGTCCGACGCACTGACCGTGCCCCAGCCACTGCCCGATGAGGCCGTGCAGCTGATCACCCCGCAGGGCGCGCCGCCGTCTGCGCTGAACGAGGCGTCCGAGCGGTTCCTGCCCTATCTGCAGGGGCTCGACGCCGCCTCCGCGCAGGGCATTTACCGCACCATGGCCCTCACCCGCCGCGTCGATCAGGAAGCGACCGCGCTGCAGCGCCAGGGCCAGCTGGTGCTCTGGGTGCCCTCCTCCGGGCAGGAGGGTGCGCAGGCTGGTGCCTTAGCAGCACTGCAGCCGCGCGACTGGATCTTCCCGACTTACCGCGAACACGCGATGGCGCTGGGCCGCGGGGTGACTCCCCGCGAGCTGATGCTGCTCTTCCGCGGCGCCGCCCACGCCGGCTGGGATGCCGAACGCTACCGGGTGCAGCCCTACACCTTGGTGCTCGCCGCCCAGGCGCTGCACGCCACCGGCTACGCCTGGGGTGCGGGGCTGGATCAGCGCGACTGGACGCGGGAGCAGCGCGCCGAATCGGGGGAAGTGGTGCTGGCCTGCTTCGGCGACGGCGCCTCCTCCGAGGGAGACATTCACGAGTCCATGGTGTTCGCGGCCTCGTATGACGCCCCCGTCGTCTTCTTCTGCCAGAACAATCACTGGGCCATCTCGGTGCCCTTCGACGTGCAGTCGCGGGTGCCGATCGCGCGTCGTGCTGCCGGCTATGGTTTTGACGGCGTCACCGTGGACGGCAACGACCCGCTGGCCACCTACGCTGTGACCGCCTGGGCTGCTGAACAAGCTCGCTCCGGCACCGGTCCCGTGCTCGTGGAGGCCCACACCTACCGCATGGGCGCCCACACCACCGCGGATGACCCCACTAAGTATCGAGGCCGGGATGAGGAGCAGAGCTGGTCGGAGTTGGACCCGCTCACCCGCATGCGCCGCTACCTCACCACCGCGGACCTCGCCGACGAGGCGTTCTTCGCCGGCGTCGACGAGGAAGCCGAGGACCAGGCCGCGCAGACCCGCCAGGCGGTGCTGAGCCTGACCGCGGAGACCATCCCGGTGCTGGACGACGTCTTCGAGCACGTCTACGCCGAACCGCACTCGCTGGTGGAGGCCGAGCGGGCCTGGCACCACGCATGGGAAGCCGGATTCGCCGAGGGCGAGGGGGAGAACCGATGAGCACCGAGAAGCTCACCATCGCCAAGGCCATCACCGCAGCGCTGGCCGATGAACTGCGCGACGACGAAAAGACCCTGCTGCTCGGGGAAGACATTGGTTCCCTGGGCGGGGTGTACCGCGTCACCGAAGGCCTGAAAGCCGAATTCGGCGCTGAGCGGGTGGTGGACTCCCCGCTGGCCGAGTCCGGAATTATCGGCACCTCGATCGGACTGGCGATGCGCGGGTACCGCCCCGTCGCCGAGATCCAGTTCGACGGGTTCGTGTTCCCGGGCTTCAACCAGATCACCACGCAGCTGGCCAAGATGCGCGCGCGCACGGCGGGAACCCGCCAGGTTCCGGTGACCATCCGCATCCCCTACGGCGGCGGCATCGGCTCGGTGGAGCACCATTCGGAGTCCCCGGAGGCGCTGTTCGCCCACACCGCCGGGCTGCGCATCCTCACCCCCTCTTCCGCGCACGACGCCTACTGGCTGACCCGCAAGGGCATCCAGTCGCAGGACCCGGTGATCCTCTTCGAACCCAAACGCCGCTACTGGCTCAAGGGCGAGGTTGACCGCGAGAACCCGGGTGCCGCTGCCGATCCGTTCACCGCCCAGGTGGTGCGCCGCGGTACCGATGCCACCGTGGTGGCCTGGGGGCCGCTGGTTCCGGTGGCGCTGGCTGCTGCCGAGACCGCCGCGGCCGAAGGACGTCAGCTCGAGGTGATCGACCTGCGCTCCCTGTCGCCCATCGATTTCGACGCCCTGGAGACCTCGCTGCGCAAGACCGGCCGCATGGTCGTCGCCCATGAGGCACCCACCTTCGGCGGTTTGGGCGGAGAGATCAGCGCGCGGCTCACCGAGCGTGCATTCCTCGCGCTGGAGGCCCCGATCCTGCGGGTCGGCGGGTTCCACCTGCCCTACCCGCCCTCCCGGGTGGAGGAGCAGTACCTGCCCGACCTGGACAAGATCCTCGACGCCGTCGACCGCCTGTTCACCTACTGATCACCCCGGACGCAGCCAGCAGAGAAGAGACACCTCACATGGAGATTTTCAACCTTCCCGACGTCGGCGAGGGGCTGACCGAGGCCGATATCGCCGAGTGGCGTGTCAACGTGGGCGACACCGTGGCGGTCAACGACGTGCTCGTGGAGATCGAGACGGCGAAGTCCCTCGTCGAGCTGCCCAGCCCCTACGCGGGCACCGTGGCCCAGCGCTTCGCCGAGGAGGGGGAGACCCTCAACGTGGGGGAGCCGCTGATTGGCATCGCCACCGCGGACTCTCCCGAGACGAATGGCGCCGGTTCCGATGGCGCTGAGGCACCGGATACCGGCACCGCGACCGCGGCCCAGGTGGGCCCCGACGCCGCCGAAGTCACCCAGGACCAGGTCGAAGATCAAGCCGAAGAACAGACCGAAGAGTCGACGGACGAGGCCCTGGTCGGGTCTGGACCGGTGGCCGACCGCGCTGGACGCCGTCGTCGCGTCGGCTCCGCTGCTCCACAGCCAGTTCAGCCGGCCCAGCCAGCCGCACCGGCAGCGCGCCCTGAGCCCACACCGACGCCGGTTCCGGCTTCCGCCCCGACACCGACTCCTGCGGCCCCGCGGCCGGCGAACAAGCTGGTCACCAACGTCCGGGAGCGCACCGCCGAGGTCGCCGGGCTCTGGCAGCGCGTGCTGGCCAAGCCCCCGGTGCGCCGCATCGCCAAGGAGCTCGGTGTCGACCTCACCCAGGTCACTCCCACCGGCGCCTACGGGGAAGTGACCCGCACCGACGTCGAGAACTATCTCAAGGAACGCGACACCTACATCGAGCAATCCTCCGGATTCTGGATGCCCGACACCGGGGATAACGCCCAGCGCACCGAGCGCATCAAGGTCAAGGGGGTGCGCAAGGCGACGGCGAAGGCGATGGTGAAGTCCTACACCGAGGCCCCGCACGTCTCCATCTACGTCGACGTCGACGCCACCCGCACCATGGAGTTCGTCAAGCGGCTCAAGGACAATCCGGACTTCGAGGGGGTCAAGGTCACCCCGCTGCTGATTCTGGCCAAGGCGGTGATCTGGGCCGCGGCGCGCAACCCGCACGTCAACGCGTCCTGGACCGACGAGGAGATCCTCGTCAAGCACTACATGAACCTCGGCATCGCCGCCGCCACCCCGCGCGGGCTGCTGGTGCCCAACATCAAGAACGCGCACGAGATGTCGCTGCGCGAGCTCGCTCACGCGCTGTCGAGCCTGACCAAGCGCGCCCGTGACGGCAAGATGCAGCCGGGCGACATGGCCGACGGCACCATCTCCATCACCAATATCGGCGCCCTGGGCATCGACACCGGCACCCCCATCCTGAACCCCGGTGAGGTCGCGATCGTCGCGTTCGGCACCATCCGGCAGAAGCCGTGGGTGGTCTCCGGGGAAGTCATCCCGCGCTGGATCACCACCCTGGGTGGCTCCTTTGACCACCGCGTGGTGGACGGGGACCTTTCCGCCCGGTTCATGGCGGATGTCGCCGCGATCATGGAAGAGCCGGCCCTGCTGCTGGACTGAGCCGCTGCCCGGACCCGATGAGCTGACCGATCCGATGCCATGACTGCCTCCGACACCACCCTCGACCGGCTGATCCGGATCCTGGAAGCGTTCGACGCCACCGCCCCGCAGCTCACGGTGGCGGAGCTCGCCGTCCGTGCCGATCTGCCGCTGCCCACGGCGTATCGATGGGTGGAGCGCCTGCACGGCTCCGGGCTGCTGCGCCGACACCGCGACGGCACCGTGGGGCCGGGCCTGCGGCTCTGGGAGCTGGCGGCCCGCTCTTCGCCCACCTCCTCGCTGCGCGCCGCCGCTATGCCCTACCTCGACGACGTGCACGCCGTGCTGCGCCAGCACACCCAACTGGCGGTGCTCGACGACGACGGCGTGCTCGTGCTCGAGCGGCTCTCCGCCCGCGGCGCCGTGGCAAACCAAGCGACCGTGGCCGGCCGGCTGCCGCTGTTCACTACCTCCATGGGACTCACCTTGCTGGCCTTCTCCCGCCCGCACATCACCGAAACCCTGCTGGAGCGCCACCACCACCGGCTCGGCATGCCCGTGCGCCGACCGGCCGGTGAGCACGGCACCGCGGTTGGCGTCGTCAACCCGACCGAGCCCGAGCTGCGCGCCCTGCTGGCCGAGGTCCGGCGCACCGGCTACGCCACCGTGCACGGCCGCCTCGACGTCGACACCACAGGCGTGGCGGTGCCCATCGAATTACCCCAGCGCACCGCTCTCGGTGCGGCCGGCGTGTTACCCGACGCCGTCGGCCGTGACACCGTGGCCGCCCTCGGCGTGGTGGTCCCGGCCCACTCCGAACTCGCCCCCGGACTCGCACCGATGCTGATGGCCGCCGCCCGCGGCATCACCCGCACCCTGGCACAGAACGCCGATTCTCACTGAGCGATAAGGTGAGTGCGGTGTCACGTTAGCTGCATCACACTGGAGACGAGACGGCGCCTCGCTGCGCGCCGCAGTTCTCCGAAAGGCAGACCCATGAACGTCACCCGCACCCAGGTGGGCATCGTCGGCGGCGGCCCCGCCGGACTGATGCTCTCGCACCTGCTCGCGAAGCAGGGCATCTCCAGCATCGTCATCGAATCCCGCGACCATGACACCATCGCCAACACCCACCGCGCCGGCATTCTGGAGCAGCCCAGCGTGGCCATGCTCACCGACACCGGCGTCGAGGGCCGAGTGCTCACCGTCGGCGACGAGCACGAGGGCATCAACCTGCGCTTCAACGGGGAATCGCATCTGCTGAACTTCCCGGAACTCGTCGACGCCACCGTCACCCTCTACGCCCAGAACGAGGTGTTCATCGACCTCGCCGCGGCCCGGGCCCGCGACGGCGGCGACGTGCGCTACGAATCCGAGGTCACCGAGATCTTCGACCTGGAGACCGACACCCCCAAGCTACGCTTCCGCTCCGTGGCCGAAGGCGCCGACCCGGAGGCCTACGAGGAGATCCACTGCGACATCCTCGTCGGCGCGGACGGTTCCCGGTCCTTCTGCCGCCGCGCGGTGCGGGAGAAGCCTGGCCACCGCGACTTCACCACCGAGTACCCCTTCGCGTGGTTTGGGATTCTCTGCGAGGCGCCGAAGTCCTTCCCCGAGCTCATCTACGCCAACTCCCCACGTGGCTTCGCGCTGATCTCCCAGCGCTCCGAGACGGTGCAGCGGATGTACTTCCAGTGCGATCCCGGTACGAATGTCGACGACTGGTCGGAGGACCGGATCTGGGAGGAGCTGCAGTCGCGCGTGGCCGGCCCCGACGGCTTCGAGCTGAAAACCGGGACGATCTTCGATAAGACGGTGCTGCCCTTCCGCTCGTTCGTCCGCGAACCGATGAGCCACGGCAACCTCTTCCTCGCCGGCGACGCCGCGCACACCGTGCCGCCCACCGGCGCCAAGGGCCTCAACCTGGCCTTTGCCGACGTCCGCGTGCTCTTCGAAGCCCTCGATTCGTTCTACTCCACCGGCTCCCGTGCCCTGCTGGACTCCTACTCCGACACCGCACTGCGTCGAGTGTGGAAGGCGCAGAACTTCTCGTACTGGATGACGACCATGCTGCACACCACCGCCGACGAGAACCCCTTCGCCACCCGGCGCTCCCTGGGCGATCTGGAATCCGTGACCTCCTCGGTCTACGGACGCCAGTACCTCGCCGAGTGCTACACCGGCTGGCCGAACTCGCGGCCCTGAGTGTGACCGACCTCATCCGATTCTCGCCAGGTGAGAATCGTGATGACGGACGGCGTAGCCCGCGTCACACTGAAAGAACCACCACTCGCGCATCGCACCCGCACCGAGTCATGAGTAGAAAGGAGCAGCCCGTGAGCCAGGAAGCCACCACTGAGGAAGCCTTCAACAACAGCCACGTGCTGGACCCTGCGGCCACGCAGGACTCCCAGGAAAGCATCACTGCCCAGATCGAATCCATTGCGGCGACGACGTCGGGGGAGACCCAGCCGCGGCTGAACTACCCGCCGTACCGCTCCTCCGTGTTCCGTCACCCCACCAAGAACATGCACCACACCGACCCGGAGACCATCGAACTGTGGTCCCCGGCGTTCGGTCACCGCGATGTACATACCCTGGAGTCGGACCTGACTATTCAGGGCAACGGCGAGCCGATCGGTGAGCGCATCAAGGTCCGCGGTCGAGTGCTCGACGGCGACGGGCGCCCCGTGCGCGGCCAGCTTGTCGAAATCTGGCAGGCCAATGCTGCTGGTCGTTACGTGCACAAGCGCGATCAGCACCCGGCCCCGCTGGACCCGAACTTCGCCGGTGTCGGCCGCACCCTCACCGGTGACGACGGCTCCTACGAGTTCACCACCATCAAGCCGGCACCGTACCCGTGGAAGAACCACCACAATGCCTGGCGCCCGGCTCACATCCACTTCTCGCTGTTCGGCACCGACTTCACCCAGCGGATGATCACCCAGATGTACTTCCCCGGGGACCCGCTGTTCCCGCTGGATCCCATCTACCAGGGCATCACCGACCAGAAAGCGCGCGACCGCCTGGTCGGCACCTACGACCACTCGGTCACCAGCCACGAGTGGAACACCGGCTACACCTTCGACATCGTGCTGAGCGGCTCGAACCGCACCTGGATGGAAGACGAAGAGGGGGATCACTGATGCGCATCGACGAGACCACCGAGCGGATGGACGATGGCCGACTGTTCCCCACCCCGGGGCAGACCATCGGCCCGTTCTTCGGTTATGCCGATGGCTTTGACCAGGTGCACCTGCCCTGGCGTGACGGCAACCTGCTGATCAACCCCGCCCACCCGAAGGCGGTGCGCCTGACCGGCACCGTCTACGACGGCAATGGCGACCCTATTCCGGACGCCATGCTGGAGATCTGGCAGGCCGACGAGAACGGCGAAATCCCGCAGAAATCGGGCTCCCTGGTGCGCGACGGCTTCACCTTCACCGGCTGGGGCCGCGGCACCGTGGACAACGAGGGCACCTACACCTTCTCCACCGTGAACCCCGGTGCCACGGAGGAGGGCAAGGCACCCTTCATCCACCTGGTGGTGTTCGCCCGTGGGCTGCTGAATAAGCTGCACACCCGGATTTACCTGCCGGAGAACGAGGACGCCCTGGCCCAGGATGCGCTGCTGAGCTCGCTCGACGAGACCCGGCGCAACACCCTGATCGCCCGGCGTGACGACGACGGCTCGCTGCACTTCGACGTCTGGATCCAGGCGAAGGGCGAGCACTCCGACAAGGAGACCGTCTTCCTGCAGTTCCCGGGGATCGAGTACCCCGTGCACGACTGACCGGTTTCTCTCGGCGGGTCGGCCGCAGCCACTGACTGGACGTTTGTGTCGTTCATGACAGGCTGTGACCGGCCCGCCGCGCCCGGTTTCTCGCCAGCACGCTACCCTTGGACACACCAGACCCTACGAAGACCGACACCCGTGGCAAGGCCACTATGAAATCGGTTGCACAGGAGCCGCGCCCCACATGATCGATCATCCCGCACCAGAATCCATGGACGCCGGACTGCTCAATCCCGGGTGGGCGGCGTCGGTGGTGGCGAAGATGACCTCCGACCACTCCTTCCTCAAGACCTTGCTGGACATCGAGGCCAGCTGGACCGAAGTGCTCGCCGACGTCGGCATGGTGTCCGTGGACCAGGCCGAGGCCGCCCGCGCGGCCACCGACCCCTCCGGCTACGACCTCGTGGCCCTGGCCCGCGCGGCCCAGGGCGGAGGCAACCCCCTGATTCCGGTGCTCAAGGAGATGCGCTCCCGCGCCGGCGGGGCCTCGCAGTCCCTGCATATGGGCGCGACCAGCCAGGACATCATCGACACCGCCCTGATGGTGATGGCCTCCCGGGTGTCCGCCTCGATCGTCGCCGATATGAAGTCCGCCGTCGCCGCACTGATCGAACTGGCCCGCACCCACCGCGAGACCCCCATGGTGGCCCGCTCGCTGGCCCAGCACTCTCTGCCTTCGACGTTCGGACTCCGCGTGGCCGGCTGGGCCGCCGGTCTCGCCCAGGCCGCTCAGCGTCTCGAACGCGCCTCCGCCGCACTGCCCGTCCAATGGGGCGGCGCGGCCGGCACCATGGCCAACCTCTCGGGACGGGTCGACCGCGCCCACCGCGAGGGCCGCCTCGATGAGGGCATCACCGTCTTTGACCTGGTGGACCGGCTCGCCGAGCAGCTCGGCCTCATCGCACCCCCGGCTCCCTGGGACACGAACCGCCTGGTGGTCACCGACCTCGGCTCCGCCCTGGCCGATACCGTGGCGGCCTGCGGGAAGATCGCCAACGATGTGCTGATCTCCTCCCGCATCGAGAACGGCGAGCTCGGCGAGCCCGTGGCACCCGGGCGCGGCGGCTCCTCGGCCATGCCGCACAAGCAGAATCCCGTACTCTCGGTGCTCATCCACTCCTCGGCCCTATCGGCCCCCGGGCTGCTGGCCCAGCTCTACACCGGCGCCGGTGCCGCCAATGAAGAGCGCCCCGACGGCGCCTGGCACACCGAATGGCCGGCCCTGCGGCAACTGCTGCGGCTCTCCGGCGGCGCCACCCAGATGACCGCCGAACTGGCCTCCGGGCTGCGGGTGAACACCGAGCGGATGCTCGAGAACCTGAAGCGCACCGGTCCGTTGTTGGTGTCCGAGCGGATCGTGGCCGAGCTGGCCCCGGTCCTCGACAACGCCGCCGGGGAACCCGGCTCCGGAAAACGCCTCATCCAGGACGTCGTTGACCGCTCCCTGGCCGAGGGCGCGGACTTCGCGGCCCTGCTGCGTGAGGCCGCCCCCGACACCGTCACCGACGCCGAGCTGGAGGACCTGCTCGACGTCGCCAACTACACCGGCGAAGCCGCCACCCTGGTGGATCGCCTCACTGCCGCCTACGAGGATTGGAGCCGATCATGACCGTTCCCCAGATCACCGCCCTGCGCCTGAACGACGCCCCCGCCGACACCGTCAAGGATGTGCTGTTCGTAGGAGCCGGATTGGGCACCGGCGTCCAGGGGCTCTGGGGCGAGACCGCCCAGCTGCTCGCCGACCGCTTCCACGTGGTGGGCTGGGATCTCCCCGGTCACGACGCCTCCCCGGCCCACACCGCCGAGCTGTCCATCGGCGACCTGGCCCAGGCGGTGGCTGATCTCGTGGCCTCCCAGCACGAGTCCGGCAGCATCGCCCCCGGGGCGAAGGTCTACTACGCCGGGGTATCCATCAATGGCGCGGTTGCCCTGCAGCTCGGCCTCGACCACGGCGAGCTCTTCGACGGCATCGCCCCGATCTGCACAGGCGCCAAGATCGGCGAGCCTGCGGGCTGGGCAGAGCGCGCCCAGCTGGTGGAGCAAGCTGGCACCCCCACCATGGTGGCCGGCTCCGCCGCACGCTGGTTCGCCGAAGGATTCATCGAGGCCCATCCCACTCGTTCCACCACCCTGCTGCACACCCTGCAGAACGCCGACCGCTTCTCCTACGCCCGCCTGGCCGAGTCCCTCGGTGGTTTCGACGTGCGCGATCAGCTCGGCGAGATCTCCACCCCGATCGTCTCCATCCAGGGCAGCGACGACCAGGTCTGCTCCGTGGAGGACGGCCAGTTCATCGCCACTTCCGTGCAGCACGGCACCGCCGAGGTCGTCGACGGCGTCGCCCATCAAGCTCCCGTCGAGAAGCCCGAGGTCGTGGCCGAGCTGCTGCGCACCCGATTCGCCTGAACGCAGACGTCAGCGCCCCGAACAGAGAAGAGCCTCACAGCATGACTGAGCAGAACCCCGTCGGCCACCAGATGGACCGCACCTCCCAAGAGGTCTACGACGCCGGCATGGAGGTCCGTCGCGAAGTGCTGGGCGCCGCCCATGTCGACCGCGCCGAGTCCAAGAAGGACGAGACCACGGAGGACTTCCAGAACCTCATCACCCGCTACGCCTGGGGCACCATCTGGACCCGCCCCGGCCTCGACCGTCGCATGCGCTCCGCCGTCACCATCTCCGCCATGGTCTCCGGCGGATACTGGGAAGAATGCGCCATGCACCTGCGCGCCGCCTTACGCAACGGGTTGAGCCGGGACGAGATCAAGGAGATCCTGCTCCAGACCGCCATCTACTCCTCCGTGCCCGCCGCCAACGTGGCGTTCAAGCTCGCCCAGGAGGTCTTCGCCCAGGTGGACGAGGATCTCGCCGCCGGCAAAGAACTCTGACCCGCCCCTGCCCGCCACCGTTTCCCCCGACTGTCTTTCCCCCGTCTCCTCCTGAAAGGATCGGCCCGATGACCGAACTGACCGACGCATATATTTACGACGCCGTCCGCACCCCCTTCGGCAAGGTGGGTGGCGCCCTGGCCAAGACCCGACCAGACGACCTGGCCGCCCTGGTGGTCGGCGAGTCCGTCAAGCGTGCACCGAAGCTGGCCGACAACGGCATCGGCGTCGATGAGGTCGTCTTCGGTAACGCCAACGGCGCCGGCGAGGAGAACCGCAACGTCGCCCGCATGGCCACCCTGCTGGCCGGACTCGACACCTCCATTCCCGGCACCACCGTGAACCGGCTCTGCGGCTCCTCCCTGGATGCCGCCATCATCGGCTCCCGCCAGATCAACACCGGCGAAGCTGACGTCGTGCTCGTCGGCGGTGCCGAATCCATGTCGCGCGCCCCCTGGGTGCTGCCCAAGACCGAGCGCCCCTTCCCGATGCACAACCTGGAACTGGCCAACACCACCCTGGGCTGGCGCCTGATCAACCAGAACATGCCGCGCGAGTGGACCGTCTCCCTGGGCGAGGCCACCGAGCAGCTGCGCGAGAAGTACGGGATCACCCGCGAGCGGATGGACGAGTTCGCCGCTCACTCCCACCAGCTGGCCAACACAGCATGGGACGAGGGCAAGTACGACAACCTCACCGTTCAGGTTCCGGGCGTTGATCTGTCGCGCGACGAGACCATCCGCCCCGACTCCACGGCCGAGTCGTTGTCCGGGCTGCGCACCGTGTTCCGCAAAGAGAACGGCATGGTCACCGCGGGCAACTCCTCGCCCATGAACGACGGCGCCTCCGCCGCGTGGCTGGGATCCGAGAAGGGCGCCGACATCCTCGGCCTGCAGCCCCTGGCCCGCATCGCCGGTCGCGCCACCGCCGCTAACGAGCCCCAGTACTTCGGCTACGCCCCCGTGGAAGCAGTGAATCTGGCGCTGAAGCGCGCCGGTATCACCTGGGACGACATCTCCGCCGTCGAGCTCAATGAAGCTTTCGCCGCTCAGTCGCTGGCCTGCACCGACGCCTGGGGCGTGGATCTGGACATCGTCAACACCTGGGGTGGGGCCATCGCCATCGGGCACCCGCTCGGCGCCTCCGGCACCCGCGTGCTGGGCACCCTGGCCCGCCGCCTCGAGGAATCCGGCGACCGCTGGGGCGTGGCCGCCCTGTGCATCGGCGTCGGCCAGGGCATCGCGGTCGTGCTGGAGAACGTCAACGCACGCTGACCCTCAGAGACCACCACTTCGACCCCTCGACACCCCTTCAGGAGGACACATGCTGGAATTCGTAGATTCCGCGAAAGAAGCTGTCTCCCGCATCACCGATGACTCCACCGTGCTCATCGGCGGCTTCGGCAATGCGGGCCAGCCCATGGAACTGATCGACGCCCTGCTCGACTCGGGCGCCACCAACCTCACCGTCGTCAACAACAACGCCGGCCAGGCCGATGCCGGGCTCGCGCTACTGATCAAGGAGCGCCGGGTCGCGAAGATCATCTGCTCCTTCCCCCGCCAGTCCGACTCCTGGCACTTCGACGAAGCGTTCCGCAACGGCGAGATTGAGCTCGAGCTGGTGCCCCAGGGCAACCTCGCCGAGCGGATGCGCGCCGCGGGGGCCGGCATCGGCGCCTTCTTCGGCCCCACCGGCTATGGCACCGAGCTGGCCGAGGGTAAAGAAGTCCGCGAGATCGACGGCAAGCAGTACGTGCTGGAGCATCCGATCCGCGGCGACTTCGCCCTCATCAAGGCCTACCAAGCGGACCAGTACGGCAACCTGCGCTACCGCAAGACCGCTCGGAACTTCGGTCCTGTGATGGCCACCGCCGCCGCGCACACCATCGTGCAGGTCGACGAGGTCGTCGAGGGCTGCCTGGATCCCGAGAACGTGATCACCCCGGGCATCTACACCGACACCATCGTGACGATCCCGACCGCCTCGGGGGAGAAGCAGCGTGCCGAGGACGACGCCGTCGCCGCAGGCCGCCCCAAGCCGTGCGCCCCGAGCGCCGACCAGCAGAACTGACGCGAGGAGAGGACATCATGGCAACCATCACTGATACCCCGTTGGACCAGGACGCCCTGGCGAAGGTCATCGCCGACGACATTCAGCCCCACTCGTTCGTCAACCTCGGCATCGGCCAGCCCACCAAGGTGTCGAACTACCTCGACGCCGAGAAGCGGGTCACCCTGCACACCGAGAACGGCATGCTGGGCATGGGCCCACAGGCTACCGGCGACCAGATCGATGAGGACCTCATCAACGCCGGCAAGATCCCGGTCACCGAGCTACCCGGCGCCAGCTACTTCCACCACGCCGACTCGTTCGCGATGATGCGCGGCGGACACCTGGACGTCTGCGTGCTCGGTGCCTACCAGGTCTCCGCTAAGGGCGACCTGGCGAACTGGTCCACC
The DNA here is from genome assembly GCA_052084925.1 of Micrococcaceae bacterium. GTDB lineage: Bacteria > Actinomycetota > Actinomycetes > Actinomycetales > Micrococcaceae > CmP2. Next base: position 221,428 of record JBQDEV010000001.1, on the reverse strand, counting down.
GGCAAGCCCGGGGCGATCCCTGCTGTCGGTGGGGCCATGGACCTGGCCATCGGTGCCAAAGACACCTACGTGATGATGGACCTGTTCACCAAGAAGGGGGACGTGAAGCTGCTTCCGGAGTGCACCTTCCCGCTCACCGGTGTCGGGTGCGTCTCGCGCATCTACTCGGACAAGGCAGTGCTGCTGCTCGACGAATCCGGGATCGTGAAGGTGCGCGAGCTGCACGGCATCACCTTCGAGGAACTGCAGGAAGCGCATCCTGGCGTCGAATTCGAGCTGATCGAGGACTGACCTTCCGCACCTCTTGTTTAACGCATCCGGCCGGGCCGCGCTACACAGCGCGACCCGGCCGGATGCGTTCAGCTGACGACGATTCAGAGGATTCAGAGATTGCGGCGGACGCCGGCGCCGTTCTCGGAGATCTTGCCGTCCACCTTGGCACCCTTGTAGACGAAGAGGTTGCCGTCGTTCTTCTCGGTCACGTTGCCATCCACGCGAGCGGTCTTGAAGAGGTAGAGCTGGCCGGCACCGTTCTCGGTGACGTTGCCGTCCACCTTGCCGTATACGCGCAGGGTTCCGCTGCCGTTCTCGGTCACATTGCCGTCGACCTTGCCGCTGGCGCGGACGTTGAGGTCGCCGGCGTCAGCCTCGGAAATGTTCCCGTCGACCTCGCCGTAGTTGTTCACACTGCCGCTGCCGGTTTCACTGACGTTTCCGTCCACTTTTCCGGTCTTGGCGATCACCACGGACCCGGACCCGATCTGTCGGACGTTACCGTCGACTTCGCCGCGGATGGTCACGGTGCCGTTGCGCACGGTCAGGTTTCCGTCGATGGTCTTGCCCGCCGACACAGTGTAGTTGCCCGTGCGGCTGACGTTCTGATCAGCCACAGCGACCGTGGGGGTCGCCGTCAAGAGCAGTGCTGCAACGGCAGCACCCGCAATAACGTTCCTCTTGTTCATGGCCTGTTCCTTTCAAGGAGACGTCCCGGAGGACATCTCCGGCGACACCTCGGACGATAAACAGTCATTGTGATGTGGCCGTGAGAGCGCCGTGAGAAATCGATGAGACGGGATCGTTGCTCTGATGCGGTGGCAACAGCGTTCAGAAACGCCGGTGGGCGGTACCCCAGATACGGGATACCGCCCACCGGCGATGTGCAACTTCTGTGTCGGTCAGAACCACCCCAAAACGAGTCTGAATGAAAGTAGTAGAAGTACCGCAAACCCTAAAACGCCGAAGATTCTCAAACCTAGTGGCAACCGAAGTCGACCCATGATGTCCTTCTTGCAGGCCAAGATAAGAAGAACCAAACCGACGAAGGGTGCAACAAGGACGGTCAGTGCTTGAGCAGTCACTATCAAGGACACCGGGCTAGACCCGGCAATGATGGAGATCGTTCCGCCGAAAGTTAGCGGGATCAGCACGAGCATCTTCACTCGAGGCGAGCTGAGTTTGCTACCCCATCCCAGCGAATCGGAGAGAACAGTCCCACTGGCAATCGAGTTTGCCACCATCGATGAGAACGCTGCAGCGAAGAAGCCTATAGAAAACAGCACAGATGCCGCCGGACCAGCTATCGGCTCAAGGGCCGACCCAAGTTCCCCGATGGTATTCGCTTGTAAACCGCTCCGACTTGAGGCGACTGCGGCGATGACCACGAATACAGCCATCACACCTGGAGCTGTGATTCCGGGGATCGTGTCAGAGAAAGTGACTTCTCTATACGAGGACTCTGGAACTTTTCGTTCTCGCACTGCGTAGCTAATGTAAAACGCCGCGTTGATCGAGAAATTGGTTCCGGCTAGAGCAATAATCAGCAGCTCGCTGCCTGGCGGGATGGTGGGGATCATTCCTGCGCCTACTTCTCCCCATTGAGGCGAGGTCATGAGTGCACTGGCCACGAACCCGACTGCCATGATCGCTAACAGTGCAATCAATCCCCGCTCGACAACACGGTAGACGTTCTTGGCGAAAGCCACGAAAACGACTGCAAGAGTACATACAAGCATCCAAAGTGCTGGTGGGCCGCCGAAGAGAGTACTCAAACTCGCACCGGCAGCAACCGCATTGCCAACGCTGAAGATCAGAGTCAAGAGGAAGACGCCGAAACCTGAGAAGAATCCCACGAACCTTCCCAAATGTCTCTTCGCTGTAGCCACAATCGATTCATCTGTTCGCAGAGCGATTCGTACGCTCATGTCAGTGAAAGCGACTGATATTGCGGTGGAAATCGCAACGACCCAGAGCAACTTGAACCCGAACTCGTTTCCAGCTTGAATCGAGGTCGTCAGGGATCCTGGCCCGAATTGCCATGTGCCAGCGATGAACGCAGGTCCAATCAAAGCAAGAGGACGAATCAGCCGACCAACAAATCCGGTTCTACGCGGTTCTGCAGCACTCGAGTTGAGTACTCTCTTCGGCGTGACTGTCATAGCAAGCCAGCGTCCTTGAGAGCCTGGGAAATCTCTTGCCGCGCCGTCTCATCCAGCGGGAGTAAGGGGGAACGGACCGTTGCGGAAGGGATGATTCCCCGCTCGACCAACCCCAACTTCAACGCGACGGTTCCTTCCATGTGTGAACCTCGGTGATACACCTTTTTCGTCACCGGCAGGAGCTGATCGTGAATCTTGCGAGCCGCGGGGTAGTCCTTCGCCTTGCCTGCAGCGATCAGTTCAATCAGCGGTTCCGGCGTTAAACCTCCGTAACCGACCAAAGCGCCGTCTACATCGAACATTGTGTGCAACAAGTACTCGTCGTGACAAGTGAGGATCTGCAGTTCAGGATGCTCGCGTCGCAATACTGGGATCTCGGTGTCCCAACGGCGCATGTTTCGTACCCCGTTTTTCGTGGCCACGGTTCCTGGCTGGGCGGCGATTTCGAGCTGAGTTTCTAGGTTGTAGGTTGCCTTTGTCACGTCAGGGTATTGGAACAGAATGTTCTGCAGCCCAGACTCCTCATGGATCGCTTTGTAGCGTTCCTGTGGTGCCCCCTGCTGATAGCCGAAGCGAAGCCAACCGTGGGACGGGTACACGAGCGCTCCAATAGCCCCGGCATCGGCTGCTCGCTTCGCTTCCTTCGCAGCGACGTCGGTACCTTCACCAGTGATCCCCGCGATGATTGGAACTTTGTTGTCTACAGCCTCAACCAGCGTTTCGACCAATGCGACCTGTTCTTCTGCAGTGAGGAAGGTGCCTTCGCCCGCATGCCCGAGGCAAACCAGGCTCTTTACTCCCTCGAATGACACCAACCACTGCGCAAGTTTCGCATTCGCTTCATGGTCTACGGCCCCGTTCTCTTTGAACACGGTGACAGGTGCTGGGTTCAGGCCTCGAAGGTCCATAGGCGTTTCGATCGACATTGCGTGCTCTCCTTAGTTATTTCGAGATTTGGGTGGGAACGTTCTCACGTGAGCCCAGTCACATCTTATGCACACGTTGATCAAGTTGGCTACCCCCGAAATTTTTCCGAGCTGAGCTGCCGTTGCGCCCGGCTCAAGGGGGTTCCATTACCTGTGACCGGCGAATTTTCGCTCGTTGGGCGACGAAGGGTGCCAATGCGGGTAGGCTTGGAAACTATGATGACTGAGCCGGATAACGCCCCTACTATCTTGGATGTTGCGGAGCGTGCGGGAGTTAGTAAATCCACGGTTTCACGTGTGCTAAACGCGGGAAGTGGCTCGAAGTCACCTTATGCCGAGGCCGTGCGAATAGCTGCTGATGAGCTGGGCTATCGGCGTGACATGTTCGCTTCGGCGATGAGAAAGGGGCAAACCGGCACAATTGGTGTGATCGTTCCCAGGCTGACGGATACTGCAATGGCTATGTTCTACGAGGCGGTCGCAAAGAAGTGTGCAGACATCGGCAAGCATGCGTTGGTTGCTACTTCAGGCACCGACATCGGCTATGCGGAAATGGCCGCGAAATCCCTGCTGGACCGGAGAGTTGACGGCCTAGTTCTCGCGACTGATCGACGTGGCGATGACACAGCGCAAAAACTGAGCGAAATGAACGTACCGTTCGTCTGCGCGCTTCGAAGTGAATCTGATGGACCTGCGGTGGTGGGGGACGACGATGAAGGTGCCTTTTTGGCCACGAGCCATCTCATTGACCGAGGACACCGAAGGATCGTTTTCCTCAACGGTCCTGTCTTTGCATCGAATGCTCGTGGCCGATTAGCTGGTTTTATTCGAGCGCATGCCGAGCACGGTCTCGAAGTGGACTACTCGCTTATTCGGGAAACGAACTTTACGACGTCGTCTGCGGCAGATCGGATGTCGGAGATTCTCGCTCAAACTAAAGACTTCAGTGCATGCTTCTGCGTCACCGATAACGTGGCGGTCGGAGCAATATCAGCGCTGACGCGCACTGGACTTGAAGTTCCGGGGGATGTGTCAGTCGTGGGATACAACGACATTCCATTGGCCAAGCATCTGCCTGTTCCTTTGACGACGGTGGGGGTGCCTTTTGACCGCATCGCTCACTTGGCGATAGAGAAGCTCGAATCCCAAGATCACAGCGTGTCAGTCGTGCTGCCTGAACTCGTTGTTCGTAATTCAACGTCCGACGTAAGAAAGCTCCCGAAGTAGCAAGTCTGGTAGGTCGTGCGCCTCTAGCGATATATGAGGCCTCGACCGCGGGGGCTGACTACATGCCCACTTCGGCCAACAGTGCGATGCTGCATCGCGTATTCGGGCTAAACGCATTCGAGCCCGCGATATAGCAAACGCGAAGTACCGGCATCGAGGGAGAAGCCTGCTGTATCCGATCGGTGGTAATTTCTCGTAATAGATGTAGTAGTGCGCTCATTGAGCGCCGCGACCAGCCAGCAGGGTGCCTACGGAGTCAATGACGTTTCATGATGGACCCGAACATCCGAGTGCTAAGACGTTGAACTTCTTCGAACGCCACACATCGGCGCGTGTTGCTGTTGCCCGTGTCTCGCAATGTCCAGCATTGGATGACTGTTCTCGTTGATGCCTTCGTTTCTTGACGCCGAACTATGGCGACGAGCGAGACTCTCCGTCGAGTTCTGCTTCGAGCTGCGATCGGTCGAAGCCGAATGCCTCTAATGCATCGTCGAGATCCGTGCGTGCACCAGTGTTCGTTGCGAAGCGAGCCATGACCAGCGTTGCTTCCTGGAGGAGTTCGCGATCTTTTCGAAGCTGTTGAATTTCTCGCTCAGTAACGAGTTTCGCAACGACGCGACCATGGCGGGAGAGGGTGATTTCTTCGCCAGATTCGGCGGCGCTGACGAGGGCAGATATCCCTACTCGGGACGCTTCGGCCATCGAAAGACTGTCCATGGGTAAGAAGCTACACGGAAATTAATGTAGAGGTAAGGACCCAGAGGGATTTTGAGCTGGACGCCGGTGGGCGGTACCCCAGATACGGGATACCGCCCACCGGCGAGGCGAAGCTTCTGTGTTGGTCAATGGGTCGTGTTGTTGGTTGCGTTCCTTGTGGTCAGCGGCCGGCTTCACGGGCCAGCGTCAGCAGGTCAGCATCGCGTCGCGGTGCCATACCAGGTCGCGGCTGACCGCAGTTGAGGGTCAGCAGCACGGTGGCCAGTAGCAACAGCGAGAGCGCCGGTGCTCCGATGATCCACAGGGTGACGGCAATGGCAGTGGCGATGATGCGCCCGGACCAGAGGGATACGCGTCGGGGGAGATGTCCCACGGTGAGAGTCCTTTGTTGAAATGTGTTGGGTGGAGAAGTGGTGTTCACCCGCATGAGGGCGCAGAAGGGCCACCCCGGTGGTCTCCAAGCCGTGACTCTTCCGAAAAAGGGCGCGCGCCGTCACGGCACGTGCGTTTCGAGGTAAGTCGCGATCCGGGCAGAGATGCCTGCCGCGGAGGAGCACCGCAGGGTGCGGGGGAGAGGCGATGAGAGTTGCCGACCGGTGACCTGGTCCAGGAGATCTCAACGGGCACGAGTCTGAACGCGCGCATCAGCGCGGCCCGATAGCGGACGCGACGTCGAAAAAAGGCGATCAGATGCCGTGAGGCAGTGGCTGTCGAGAGTTCAGCAGGGATTCACAGAGAGCGCGAAACGCGCGTCTCGTCACGGCGGCGAGAGCAACAGCTCCGGCCTCGCGGAAATCTTTAGGAAAAGACCTTAATCATCATGATTCTGCCCTGCTTTCTCGCTCTGGTGACACGATGCCCCGATGTGTCATTTAACCGGGTGGCGTGCCGAGCGGTGGTGAGTGAAACGATCGTGAATGTGATGCGCTCCACAAATGAACGTATCACAGATTGAGGGGGCGCGGAACCGATGTCGGCAGATTTTTGTACGCGTCTGTCGCGCATGGGCTCCGCGACGGGCCCTTAGCGAGCGGCTTCGCGGGCCAAGGTTAGGGAATCGGCTGGGTCGCGCGGCGCGATTTCTGGGCGGTGTAAGTCGCCGACCAGGCAAATCAGTGCCACCGCGAGCAGTGCCAGTGACAGTGCTGGGTACCCGAAGAGCCAGAGGGTGATCGCCAGGCAGAGGGGAGCAACTCGTGCTGGCCAGCGGAGGATGCGTGCCGGATGGTGTCTCATAGGAAGATCCTTCGTAGACTGGAGCTGAGATAACTTTGCAAAGAAAGCTTTGCAAAGACTGTTATGCAAAGGTACCTCTGTTCATGACTGATGGCAAGACCCCCCAGCACTCGTCCTATGCCGCATTGCCGGGTGAATCCGACTTGCAGCTCGGCGCAAAAGCGATGAAAGCCTTCGCGCATCCGCTGAGAATGCAGATGTACACTTACCTCTCGGACCGCGGATCCGCGACGGCAACCCAACTGGCCGAAGTGCTCAACGAGAGCACTGGGCAGACGAGCTATCACCTGCGCCAGCTCGAGAAACACGGCTTGGTTGAAGAGGATTCCGGCCGTGGGTCTGGCCGTGAACGATGGTGGAAGCCGGTGGGATACTCGCTGCGCCAGCACATGACGGAGAGCGATATCAATACCGATCCTGCCTTGGATGTCATGCTCGATCGAGAGCTACGTGATCGTTCGGCGAAGCTGGAGCACTGGTTACGCACGTCGAGTCAGGAAACTCGAGAGTGGGTCGACGCTTCGTTAATCTCGACCAGCACCGCCACGATGACGCCAACGCAATCACGGGCGCTTTTGCAGGAGCTGATGGAGGTGCTCGAGCGACACGCTGACGCTGCGGAAGCATCTAAGATCACCGATGCCGCAGATGAAGCACGGCGCGTACGCGTTTACCTGAGCTTGTTCCCTCTGCCAGCCGATAATGATGACTAATACCCGAGTCGGTATCGCGTCCGTCGGCACCGCTAGGGTGCACCTCAGGAGCTGTGTGAGTGAATGGAATCGAAGCGAGCGATGAGCAAGCGGAAGTCGTTTGATCATTCGACGCCGGTGCGGCCCGCGAAGAAACGGAACCCGTCGGCCTCGCAATGGGTGGTCCTCGTTGTCTTCTCCTCCCTGCTGGTCACCGGTGTGGCCAGTGAAGGTTTCACCGGGCTTGCCATCACCGCGGTGCTGTTCGCGGTGTTTGCGGCCTTCAGCGCTCTCTATGCCCTGGTGCTGAGGCGCCCCAGTTGGATGGGGCTGCGCCGTCCCGCCGCTGCAGGCAAAGCCCTAGCAGCGAGTGCGGTGGCGTTCCTGGTCTCCATGGTGGTGTTCGGCGCCACCTTGCCGGCCACCGAGGAAGACGCGACGGCCGCGGACGCTGATGCCACAGCGACGGCCAATCCGAGCGTGAGCGCGGAACCTGCTGAGTCCAGCGACCCCAGTCCGTCCTCGGAGGAGCCGAGCGAAACTCCGTCGCCGAGTGCGAGTTCTCCGGAACCGAGCATCACACCATCGCCGTCGCCTAGTGCGACCACCGACGCAGCCCCCGAACAGGGGACTGCCCTGGCTCAGTTGGAAACCGTGCAGATCAAGGGCCGTGCGCCCCGGACCGGCTATGACCGCGACCTGTTCGGTCGGGGCTGGAAGGACCCGGATCGCAACGGCTGCGACGCCCGCAACGACATGCTCAATCGCGACCTGACCGAGGTGACCCATCGGCCGGGAACGCAGGGCTGCGTGGTGGCCTCGGGGGTGCTGCACGATCCGTTCACTGCGAGTCGTATTGATTTCGTGCGCGGAAACGACACCTCGATCGCAGTGCAGATCGACCACGTGGTGGCGCTGTCGGATGCCTGGCAGAAGGGCGCCCAGCAGCTGGATCCGAACCAGCGAGAAGTCTTCGCGAATGACCCGCTGAACCTGCTGGCCGTGGACGGGCCGACCAATATGGCCAAGAGCGATTCGGATGCGGCCACCTGGCTGCCTCCGAACCGAGCGTTCCGCTGCGAATATGTGGCCCTGCAGACCGCGGTGAAGTCGAAGCACAACCTCTGGATGACCCAGGCTGAGCATGATGCGATTCGCGGAATCCTGACCAACTCGTGTCCTGACCAACCGGTTCCGACCGACGATGGAGGCGTGACGGTTCCGGTCGCAGTGACGTCAACTGCGACACCCACACCGAAACCGGCTGCTCCGGCGCCCGCTCCTGCGACGACGCGAGCGGTTCAACCTGCCCCCGCGCCGGCTGCGGATGTCTATTACCAGAACTGCACTGAGGTCTGGGCTGCAGGTGCTGGGCCGATTTACCAGGGTGATCCGGGGTGGCAGACAAAATTCGACCGTGACGGGGACGGAATCGGTTGCGAAAGTAGGCCGTGACTTGGTGATCGCTGGACGTGGTCTCTCTGGGGACTACACGAGTTATTCTACGGCCGGTAGAATAACTCTAAGGTGAGATCGCCGAGCGATCTTGCACACTGCTCTTGAGAGAGAATTCGGTGAGAGAAATGCAGACCACTCGAGCTCCGTACACCCTGGAGATCACGGGCAAGGCCATCGCGCAGATCGAGGAAGCGAAGGACGCAATTCCGGCTGGAACCCCGATCAATATCGCGTTTCTTGGAAATGAGCACCACAGTCAGCGCGTCAACGCGGCCAGTGTGATTCGCGCGGGTGGGTTTGAGCCCGTCCCGATCATCTCGTCCCGCCGCCTGCGCTCTGGTGAAGATCGCGATCAGCTCATCGACGCGCTCTTCGCCGTCGCGTCACCGAGCCGGGTCCTGTTGGTCGGTGGCGATCCTGACCTGCAGGCCGGGCCCTTCGAGAATTCTATGGAGCTGATGTCCACTGCGTTCTTGGACGAGTACGGCATCCAGCAGGTCGGTATCGTGGCGTACCCGGAAGGGCACCCAAAAATCGAAACGGATACTCTCTGGGACAGTCTGCGCTGGAAACTCGGCTTCCTGCAGGAAGCTGGGCGTGACGTCGAGATCACCACGCAGTTCGCGCTCGACCCGGACGCCATCGTGCAATGGCTGAAGAGCCTGCGCTCCGAAGGGATCACCGTTCCCGTACGGATCGGTGTGCCCGGCCCAGCGAAGGCCAGCACGATCGTGGGATACGCGCGTCAGTTCGGGGTGAACATCACGGACGACGCCGCCGAACGCTACGGCGTGGCGACCACCGACGGCGACAGGGAATTCGACGGTGACCGACAGTTCGGATCCGACCAGTTCTTGGATGATCTCACCGCGGGCCTGAACCGCTTGAGCGGTGAGGATCGAGGCGAAGTGCTGTTCCACCTCTACCCCTTCGGCGGAATGGCCGACGGGGTGCGGTGGATCAATCGCCGCCTCTCAAGCTGAGGCTAGCTGCCAGCTGAAACGTCCAGATGGGCGCGGACGGCGGTGCCGGACTCGTCGATCCACTCTTGGGTTCGGGCGTAGTCGATCATCGCGTCGAACTCGTCGTCCCACTCCGGGTCGTCGATGCGGGCGTGGTCGCGTAGCTCGTCGATTTTCAGCCACGCATGGTCGGCGTCGTCATCCAATCGGCCAATTCCGGTCTCGTTCAGCACCCGGGCGACGTCGTCGTGTGAAACGTCGGGGGCGTGGACGGCCAACGATGCCAGGTCGTGCTTGTCGAGCACCACCAATCCCGTGGTTGCGGTGATGGAGACGATCATGCCGGTTGCTCCTCGGTGGATTCAGTCGCCGAAGATCCGGGCGTGGAACTCATCGTTGAGCTCCTGGACCTGATCTTCGAGCACGGAAAGATCTCGGGTCGGAAGGCACCCGCTGCGGGCGTTGAGGGCGGTGTGGCTGCCCTCGGAAGTGAGCGAGGTGATCTCGCCGTCGTTCGTTTCATCCACCCAGGTGAGCGTGGTGTATCCGGCCATGGATGCGGGTCTGTCCGCCTCACTGTAGCCCACCGCGGAGAACAGGTCATCACCTGCATCGGCCACCGCGACCGGATCCAGATCCTGGACGGAGAGGTTATCCATCACGATGCGGGCGGCCTCTGTCGGTACAGCGCCGTTGTCGGCGGTGGTCATGCCCAGGGTGGCGTCGTCGTCGGGCTCACCGCTGCCGGGCGCGTCGCTGGAGGAAGGGGTAGGTTCCGCGGGGGAAGCGGAGGCGGACTCTGCGGCGTCGAGGACCCCGTCAGGAACGCTGCAGGACACCACCCGGTAGGGACGATTGTCGGGCAATGGCATGCGCAGGCTCTCCCCGTCGGCCTCGATCATCGATTCCACCATGGTGGTGAGCGCCGGGAGCACTTCGGCCGCGTGCTGCTCGGCGGGGCGCAGTTCCAGGAACGGAATCTCGTCGTCGTTGTCGAAGGAGATCAGTCCGTTGGTGGTTTCGTCGACGTCGGCGGCGCTTTCCTCACTGGCGCCCGTAGCTGGGTCCGCTGTTGCTGTCGGATCCGCGGATGCACTGGGATCGGCGGAAGGTGCAGGGCTGCCGAGGTTGTCGAGCCCCTCCAATGCTTCGCCGCAACTAGTGAGCATCAGTGCGCCAGCTGCGGTGGCCGCGCAGGTGGCGAGCAAGGTGCGTCGGCGTCGCGGGGCGCGTGAATGAGCGGCGGGTGCGAGTGGCATGGGGAAGTCCTCGTCAACGGGGTGCTCGGTGCGTGAGTGCATCTTAGTCTACCGGCCCCGCGGTTCAGGCCCCTCTGGAAGGCTTAAGCGCCTTCCCGAGAACACTACTTACCAGTAAAAATAGCTGAAGGTGTACTCGTATCCGCGCGGTTCGCCCGCTCCCACCTTGATGTTGGCGGGTGCGCATGTTTTGTAACCGGAGACGCGCATTGTGGGGCTCATGTTGGTGTTTCTGATGTCCTGTTGGAGCATCGATCGGCACCCCTCAAGGGTGAGAGTCCGGTTCGTGTAGGTATATTCGTACGTTTTTGCCTCTGCCGGGGCTGCGGTAGCCGAGGACAGTCCTGCGGCGAGGCCCAGGGCTGCGAGGCCGGTGCCGAGCAGTTTGGTGAAAGTACGCATGATGCCTTCCTTGAGAGGTGTGATGATCGGCACCACGATAAGGAGATCGTCTGAAGATGCCGTGGCAAGAACCTGGTAGCAACCTTGACGCCGCATGCTCCCCGGGCTAGGTTCGATATTTGGTTATCCTTACCTAATATCCGTGCCGGGGTGCGTGAGTGCGCTGCCCGGCGCGTACGAACGCGAAAGAAGATTTCATGCCGCACACCCTCACCCCGCACGTGACCTGGAACGGTGGACTCCAGCAGGAGGCTGTCGATCTGCTCCGGACGCCCGGTCACATCGTGGTCAGCCCCACGAAGGTCGGCTACATCGTGCTGGCCACCGATCGGGAGGGGTTGGAGCGAAAATTCGAGGTGAAGAACCGCAAGCGGAACAAGCCAGCGGTGGTGCTGTGCGGTTCCGTGGATCAGGTGGCAGAGTTGGCCCAGCTGACCAGTGAGGCCGAGCAGTTCTACCGCACCCACGAAGAGCAAGACGTGCTGATGGGCTGCATTCTGCCCTGGTCCGAGTCCGGGCGCAGCTACCTGCCCGAGGGTGCGGAAGAGCTGGCCACGGATGTGCGCGGCACCAGCTGTTTCGTCGTGAGTTTTGGAACGCCTGGCCAGCTGATCGCGAAGGAATTGTGGGAGAAAGACCGGACGCTGCTCTTCGCCTCCTCTGCGAATCCCTCGGGGAAGGGCAACCGCGGGCTGGTGTCGGGGATCGGCGAGCAGATTGAGTCCGGCGCCGACCTGGTGATCGAGGCCGATGACTATGTGCGCTCCATCCAGCCCGAGGCCACCATGGAGACCCGCTATGAGCAGGGCGTGATGGTGTCCTTCGTCGACGACGACGGCGCGTTGGTGCCCGAGCAGTATGGCCAGCGCGACGTGACGCCGGCACCCGTGCTGATCCGAGCCGGACTGTCCCTGCCGCAGATTCTGCAGAACCTCTCGGATCAGTTCCTCAGCTGGGACTTCCGCCACGGGCACTACTACTAAACCCGGTCTGGACCCCGGTGCGGCGTCTGTTCTAGGTTGGTGGACATGCGTGGAATCCCCGTTGCCCTGGGCGTGACGACTGCGGCGCTGGTGACGGTCATCGGCCTCACTGAGCCGCCGCTATTGTGGGTGTTGTGTCTGCCGCTGTTGGCGGTGATGGTGGTGCTCGGGCGTCGCTTCGATCAGAAACTCGAGCGAACCCCGGAGAAGTACTCCGGTGGATCCCTCTTTGCGATGACGGCGGTGTTCGTCACGATGCCGCTGGTGTTCCTTCGCGGTGCCGAGGGCGCCGCGTATGTGTTTCCCGCGCTCGGTGTGCTGTTCGGCGTCGGCGTCTGGTGGTATTTCCGCAGGCTCGCTCAGGTTCCGCAGTAGGTGACGAACCGGCCGAACGTCTCCGGGGCGGGCAAGGCGTAGCGCTCGCGGCCCGGCTGCTCGGAGAATGGCTGCTGGGTGACCTCGAGCAGGGCGAGGAACGGCGTCAGATCAGGTGCGGCGGTATCCCCGAAGTCCAGCTCGCCGGTGGCTGCGGCCAGGGCTTCCTCGACCAGGTGATTGCGCGGGATATAGACCGGGTTCGTTCGGTCCATCAGCTTCGGATCCGGGCGCAGCTGCTGCCATTCCGCCACCCAGGTGTGAAATTCCGCGTCGTCGGGAACCACCTGCACCAGCGTGGCCGGAATCTGGTCGCTGGGCACTTGTGCCGCCGTGGCGAGCGTGCGGAAGAACGAGGTGTAGTCGGTGCGGTGCTGGGCCATCAGGGCGAAAAGCCGATCGGTGAGCTGCTTGAGCGCATCGTCGTTCGTCGCCGCACTCAACCCGAGCTTGGAGCGCATCCCGTCGAACCACGCCTGCCGGTGCACCTCGGCAAATTCATTCAGCACCTCCTGCGCTGCCTCGATGGCGCGGTTCGGGTCGTCGTCGATGAGCGGCAGCAAGGTCTCCCCGAGCCGGGCGATATTCCATTCCGCGATGGGCGGTTGGTTGCCGAAGGCGTAGCGCCCCTGGTGGTCGATCGAGCTGAACACGGTGCGCGGATCGAATTCGTCCATGAACGCGCACGGCCCGTAATCGATGGTCTCGCCGGAAATGGTGGTGTTGTCCGTGTTCATCACCCCGTGGATGAAGCCGAGCTGCATCCACTGCGCCACCAGTCGCGCCTGGCGGTGCGCGAGACCCCGGAACAGCGTGAGGGCCGGCGGGTCCTCGGGATGCTGTTCGATGGCGTGCGGGTAGTGCCGGTGCAGCGACTCCGCCACGAGGCGGGCGAGCAGGTCCGTGGGCGCATCGTTGCCCGCGGATTCCAGAGCGTGGGCGTACTGGAAGCTGCCGACCCGCAGGTGGCTGGACGCGACCCGGACCAGCATGGCCCCCGGGCCGCCGGTGTCCCGGTGTGCCTCGCGGCCGGTGGTGATCACGGCCAGAGCGCGGGTGGTCGGCACCCCCAGGGCATCCATGGCCTCGCTGACCAGGTACTCCCGCAACATGGGCCCCAGTACCGCCTGGCCGTCGGCGGCGCCGCGAGCGAAGGGAGTGCGCCCGGAACCTTTCAGGTGCAGATCCACGGTGTGTCCGTGCTGATCCGTGAGCTCACCCAGCAGCAGGGCACGCCCATCACCCAACCGGGGAGAATAGAGGCCGAACTGGTGGCCCGCATAGCCCTGCGCCACCGGCTGCGCGTCCGCGGGCAGCGCCTCGCCGGTGAGGAACATCAACCCCTCGGCGGTGCGGAGCCACTCGACGTCGAGACCCAGTTCTCGGGCGAGGTCCTCGTTCAGGATGACCAGCTCGGGGTCCTGCGTGGCCTCGGCCTGCCAGGGCACCGACAGCTCGGGCAGCGTCTGCGCGAAGCGCGACGTCAACTGGATCGGTGCGGTTGGCGTGGACGGAGCGGTCGGTACAGCCATAGGGCCATCGTAGACCCGAGGTCAACCGGTGCGGCGGGGCACACTAGAATCTGTCTCAGGACGTCACACAGAGGAGAGTCGATGAGTCCGTTGGAGAGCCTCTCCCTCGAGGACGGCGAGCTGAGCACGGTCGCCGGTCGCGCCGGTGCGATCGCCGCGGAGGTGGAATCGGACGGCGCGCTGGTCGGCATCGAGGACACTGTCGGCAGCGCCATGCCCGGATCCCGGTCCCGTCGCAGCCATGGCGAAGCCGTCGAGACCGTCAATGAGAAGGTCACGGCGCTGGCCGCCGCGGTCACCGAAACGGCCGAGAACGCGGAGTATTCGGAGATCGAGTTGCTCTCGCAGGACCAGCAGGGTGCCACCACACTGTTTCCCTGGGCGCTCGGATTCCCGGGGCCGACGCCATGAGGTGGGACGATGTGCGTCAGTGGGCCCCCGAGCCACTCCAGCGGGCCTACGACGAATTCATGCTGCGCGAACAGGTGGCCGAGACGGCGGGGCAGGACCTGTTCCGCATGGCCGGCAGTATTGTCTCTACCGGTCAGACGGCCACCGGGCTGCGATCACGGCTGACGGCGTTGCGCGCGGATTCCGACCTGATCGAGGCGCTGCTCAGCGACGGCGTGACCGCGCTGTTAGTTGCCAGTCAGCGGGTGAGTGAGGTCCAGCAGCAGGTCCGTGAATGCTATGCGACCGCTACCGAACAGGGCCTCGAGGTGCGCCACGACGGGCAAGTGATCATCGCCGAATCGACCTTTGCGCGGGCCCGCGAGCAGAGCGAGCGGATGGCTGAGGAGTACGGTTACCCTGCGCCGCTGCCCCTGGAGCAGACCCCGGCGCTGACGATCGCCATCAACCAGCGCATCGCCCTGGACGAGCGCATCGAGTCGCTCTTGGCCACCGCCGACGACGTCGACGCGGCACTGGCCGATGCCCTTGACGCCATCGCTCAGGGCACGGCGAGCGACACTGCAACCGAGACCTCGCAGCTGACGCCGGGGCAGTCCCCGGACCTGGAGCTGCTCACCGGGGCGGGCTCCGCCGCCGAGGTGCGGGCTCTCTGGGACAGCCTGGACTCTGCAACTCAGCAACGCATGCTCCAGGTGCACTATGAGGTGTTGGGAAACCTCGACGGCATCCCCTTTGAGGACCGCGTCACCGCCAACGGCATTGCCATCGAAGAGGCCGTGGGCGATCTGGATGCGGAGATCGAAGAGATTCAGCAGCAACTGGATGAACTCGACCCCACGGAGATCCGCGGCCGTGCCGACGCCTACTCGTATTACCACTCCAAGACCGACCTGGAACGGCGTCTGAGCGAGCTCACCCCGGAGCGAGACTATCTGCGCAGTCTGCTCGCTCCCGGCAGCGGTGCGGTGCTGTTCGACCGCGACGAGGACCGGATCATCCAGGTGATGGGGGATCTCTCGCGGCCGGCCGATGAGGTCATCACCCACGTGCCGGGCACCTCCACCACCTGGGACAGTTTCGTGGACGGCTCCGTGCAGAACATTCCGCAGTACATGGTGGAGACGGGCGCGGAAGACGGCCAGAACGTCGTCGGGTTCGTCGTCAAAGACGGTCCCTGGGTGACGTGGACGGGCGACCGCAGCAATGTCAGCAGCGACAGCATGCAGGAGCTCGGTGACCGGGTGCACAGCTTCTCCGACGCGGCCGGGCTGGAGACGAGCTTCCGCGCGGCCGAGACCACCGGGACCGGGCACAGCGCGGGAATGACGGTGCTCTCCGGGGCCGAGCAGGCCGGATCGCACTACGACAACGTGATCTCGCTGGCCGGCTCCTACACTGTCAACGGGTGGGAGGCGAATCCCACCACCGAATACGATCACATGCAGTACGGCTGGGACGCAATCAACGCGGTGGACGTGGCCAAGAGCAACACCCCGCACCAGATGACCGACACCTTCGAGCAGCATCACTTCGAGGGGGAGAAGAACCGGTTCTGGATCTTCCCCCGCGGTGTGGAACACCACACGCGCATGCAGCAGGGTCCGGCCACCAACCAGGAAGTGCTCGATCAGATCTATCTGGAGGCGATGAACTGATGACGACGCCGCACCGCCCCGCCCCCGATGCTCTGACGCTGGCCCGTGCCCGGGACGAGGCGCTGGAGCTGGTGGTCGAGGCCCACGCGCTGATCCCGGAGTCGTTGCGCGCTGCCGCAGACCAGCAGCCGCCCCGACCTGGCGAGGTGGCGCGGACCCTGGTGCCTTCCGACGTGTTTGACGACAACGCGCAGGCCGCCCATCAGCACTATCAGTACCCGGGTGGAGGCTCCGTGAAGGTGCTCCCCGGTACGGACGTGCATCGGCTGGCCACCGAGATGATCGACGCTCTCCAGCGCCGCGAGGGTTGGAGCGCCCAACAGCGCTCGCAGCCGTCCGAGAAGCTCACCGACCAGCGCATCCTCACCGCCCCAGGGGGATACGCTGTGTCGATCCTGCCCGTGCGGACGGACTCACCGGAACCGCTGGTCCGGGTGTCCGTGCTCAGCCCCGGATTCCTCCCGCCCGACGACTTCTCCCCGCATCGGAAGTACTGATCCGCCATGACACTTCGCCCTCACCGAAACCGTCTCGCCCCTCGCCGCGGCAGCCGCGCCACGCTGAGTGGCCTCGGCATCGTCGCGCTGATCCTGGCCGGCTGTGGGACAGGTTCCGAGACGGATCCTGACCCCACCTCGGACGAGACCCTCGCCGATCTGACCGCCCAGCAAGCCCGGGACGCGAGCATCGGGCTGGTCGAACAGATCCAAGAGTTGGTCCCGGAGGAGGCCATCGACGACGACGGCGAGCCGTTGCCGAGTCCGGGGGCGAATCTGCGCAGCCTGATCACCTGCCAGGAACTCCTCGGCGACGACAGCAACACGAGTGATTCCGGCTCCGCCCACGACACCGCGGTGACCTACCCGGGACGCGCCTCGTTGCGCCTCACGGACTCCGCCGACGGCGAGACCTTGGCGGAGGACCTGCTGGAGCGCCTGGCGGAAGACGAGGGCTGGGAACCGTCGGAGCGCGTGGTCTCCGTGGACGGTGAGGAGCAGATAAACCGTAGCCTCACCACGGACGACGGTTACCTCGTGAACGTCAGCTCCCGGATCTCCTCCGACGGCGACCAGCTGCTCACGGTGAGCGCCTGGAGCCCGTGCTTCACCCTCAGTGAGGACGAGAGCATCCACGACAAGTACTGACCGCGCTTCAGGCCGCAGCGTCTCCGCAGTCGGGGCGAAACCCGTACGCTGGAGTGATGTGGAGGCGATGCTCGCTCAGGACCCTCGTCGCCGGTGCTGTGCTCGGGCTGGTGCTGTCCGGTTGCTCCTCAACCGATGAGGACCTGCCCGCGACGTCGCCACCGGACCCCTCGTCACCGTCGGCCGCGTCCCCCTCCGACGACGTATCGGAGCCCGCCGATCCGGCACCGCGCTCCTTCTCCCTGGCCGTCACCGGCGACGTGCTGCTGCATCCCACCCTGATCGACGAAGCGGAATCCGCCGCGGGAGCCGACGGCGAGCACGACTTCCTGCCGCTGCTGACCGAGCTGGAACCTTTCGTTGCGGATGCCGACGTCGCGCTGTGCAACCTCGAGACCCCGATCGGCGAGCCGCCCTACCAGGGGTATCCGATGTTCACCGTGCCGGAGCAGATTCTGATCGACCTGGCCGAGATTGGCTACGACGGCTGCACCACCGCCACGAATCACACGCTCGACGACGGCGTGGACGGCGTAGAGCGCACCCTCGATTCCCTCGACGACGCCGGACTGTTCGCCACCGGCTCCTACCGCACCGAAGAAGAGAGCAAGGAGCCGCCGCTGCTCGACGTCCCGGGCAGCCAATCGGAGATCCAGCTCGGCGTCATTACCGCCACCTACTCGCTCAACGGCCTGCAGGCCGATACCCCCTGGCGCGCCGACACGGATCTCTCGGCGTCGTCGCTGATTCAACGCGGAGAGAGCGCTCGTGCGGCGGGGGCCGATGTGGTGGTCGCCGCCGTGCACGACGGCGCCGAATATTCCACACGTCCCACCGATTCTCAACGCCAGCTCGGCCAAGAACTCGCGGCCTCCGGGGTATTCGACTTCGTGTACATGCACCACACCCACTCGGTGCTGCCCATCGAGCTGCACGAGGGCACCTGGATCGTTTACGGGCTGGGCAACTCGGTGGCCAAGCACGCCACGCCTACGGTGCTGAATCGCGAGGGCATCAGCGTGCGCGCCACGTTCGTTGAAAATGCAGATACCGACGACGACGCCGCCTGGCAGGTGGAGGAACTTGCCTGGGCACCGCACTGGCTCACCGAGGATCCGGTGCGCTGGTGCCCGGTCGACCCAGACGCTTCCGGCGGATCGGATTGCGCGCCGGGCGCTCAGGACGCGCTCGCGGACTCCTGGGAGCGCAGCGCCGAGACCGTCGACGCCTACGGGGCGATCGAGGACGGTCTCGTGCTGTGGTCGCCGTGAGTCAGTGCTCGTGCGTCTCCAGGTCCAGGTTCTTCGACTCCCGGGTGAGGATGATGGCCAGTCCGGAGACCACTGCCATCCCGGCCAGGAACCAGATCACCGGAGTCACCGAGAGTCCGTCGGTGGAGGCGTACAGCGACGCCAGGATGGTGGGCGTGAATCCCGCACCGATCAGCGTGGCGAACTGGTACCCCAGCGAGGCGCCCGTGTAACGGGATCCTGTGCCGAACTGCTCCGAGATGAACGCGGCCAGCGGGCCGTAGATCATCGCGTGCAGCGCCAGGGCGATGGTGAACGCCAGCAGGATCAGCGCCCAGTTGCCGGATTCGAGCAGCCCGAACAGCGGGAACAGGTACGCCACAAACAGCACCAGGCCCACCAACATCACCGGTCGGCGTCCCACCTTGTCCGAGACGTGGGCGAAGAAGACCACGAAGAAGATCGATACCACCGACGCGATTGCGAAAGCGTAGAGCACATGGGAGCGCTCGGCGCCGTACTCGGTGGCGTAGCTGACTGAGAACGTGGAGAGCAGCACCTGCAGGCCGAACCCGGAGGCCCCGGCGAACATGGTCAACAGTAGCGCCTTCGGCCGGCGCAGCACCTCGACGATGGGTAGCTTCGGCTTCTCCTTCTTCTGCTGGTCCGCCTGCTCCATCGCCGCGGTGAAAATAGGCGACTCGGAAATCTTGGAGCGCACCACCATGCCAATGATCAGCAGCACGAAGGACAGCAGGAACGGTACCCGCCAGCCCCAGGCCAAGAACTCCTCCTGCGGCAGTACCGCGGCGAAGGTGCCGAGCACGAAGGTGCCCAGCGCGGCGCCGGTGGGGGCGCCCGCGTTGGTGAATGATGCGGCGAAACCGCGTCGGCCCTTCTCGGAGTGCTCCAGCGCCATCAGTGCCGCACCGCCCCATTCGCCGCCGACGGCGATGCCCTGTCCCATACGCAGCAGGATCAGGATCACTGCGCCCCAGGAACCGATCACCGCGGCCGGAGGCACCAGCCCGATCAAAGTCGAGGCGCCGCCCATAATGAACATCGAGAGCACCAGCATCTTCTTCCGCCCCAGCTTGTCGCCGAAGTGTCCGAAGATCGCCCCGCCCAGCGGTCGCGCCAGATAGCCGGCGGCGAAGGTGCCGTAGGAAGCGATGGTCGCGGCCAGCGGGTCCAGTTCGGTGAAGAAGATGTAGGGGAAGACCAGGGCTGATGCCGAGGCGTAGAGCAGAAAATCGTAGAACTCGATCGTCGACCCGAGGTAGCTCGAGAGGATCACGCGCCGGGCTTCGCGCCGTTTCTGTGCGGGACTCAACTGCTGAACCGCGTGAGATGGTGCCGACGTCGCTGTCGCTGACGCGTTGGCCTTCGGGGACGAAATACTCATGACGTGCGCTCCTTTGTGGTCTGGCTCACGTAGGCATTCCATCAGAGGTACTTGTGAAAGTCAATCATTGTGAAAACGTTGCACTGATTGCGATGAAACGGGCGCGTCATGTTCGACCAGACCATTGATTCGACAAACAGCAGGTGCCTACCGTTGCCGGATGAATGCAGAGAACATCATCACGGTCCTCGTCGCAATCATTGGTTCCGGGGCGCTGTCAACAGTGATCACGTTGGTCGCCGCGCGGTTTCGCCATGACCGCCAGGTCGACCAGCTGGAGTCCTGGACCAAGGAGCTTGAGTTGCTCGATGCGCTAGACCAGCGAGCGGGGCTGGTGGCAACGGGAGATTCGGACGCATCACGGGACCTCGCCGCAGCTGTCGCAGCACGTACACACCTGAATGCTCGCATCGCCCGGCGCATCGTTCCGTCAGCCGCCTTTGAAGGATATTTCCTGGTCATTGTTGGAGTGACGGTCGGCGTTCTGGGATTGATGCTGGGCGTCTATGCCGTTGTGGGAGAGAGCGACGCGACCGCCGCGATGGGCAATCTGGTGCTCGGGGTGCTGCTTTTCCTCTTGGGGCTGGTGATCACGTTGGTCGGCGCCAATACGGATGGCTTCCGAACGAGGATGCGTGCGACCATTGAGCAGACCTTGGAAGGCCGGACGGACCCCCAGCGTCGGGGAAAACTCGAGGAAAAGCACCAGTGGAAGGCGGGACGGGAGCCGTCCCTTCCCTGGCGCTATGAGGTCGTCGTTCCGCCACAGGTCAGGCAGTCGTTTAAGACCTACCTGATGAACCTGGGCTCGGGTGGGAGCGCCCCCGCGCGGGCGGAGATCTCAGAGGCTGGGGCTCAGGATTAGTAAGAATCTGGGGCCGCACCGTTTTTGGCAGCATCGGACGGGGTACACCAGGTCTGGGCGAGCTGCTCGGTCGCGCGGGCCAGCAGGGCGACGTCAGCTGCGACGTTGACGAAATCGGCGCCGGCGTCGAGGTAGTCCCGGGCCTGGGCGTCTGCGAACGCGTTCACGCCCACGATCTTGCCGGCCTCCTTCGCCAGTCGGATCGCCGTCTTCGCGGCGGCGACGACGTCGGGATGGTTCTGCTGACCGATCAGCCCCATGGAGGCGGACAGATCGGAGGGGCCGATGAAGACGCCGTCCACGCCGTCGGTGCCGATGATCTCCGCGGCGTTCTGCACCGCGGTGGCGGACTCGATCTGCACCAGCAGCGTGAGAGTGTCGCGCGCCGTCGTTAGGTAATCGGGGATACGGTTCCAGCGAGCCGAACGCGCCAGCGCCGAGCCCAGCCCGCGCACCCCGTTCGGCGGGTAGTCCACCGCGCGGGCGGCCGCCAGGGCGTCCTCGGGGGTGTCCACCATGGGCACGATGAGCGACTGCGCGCCGAGATCGAGGTACTGCTTGATCAGCCGTGCGTCATTCTCCGGCACCCGCACCACGGACAAGGTGGGGTAAGCGGCGATCGTGCGCAACTGGGCCTGGATGGACTCGAGCGACAGGGGCGAGTGCTCGCCGTCGATGAGCAGGTAATCGAATCCGGCGCCCGCGCAGATCTCGGCCGCGTTGGAATCACCCGAGGAGACGAACATGCCGGCCACCGGACGGTTTCGCGCGGCACGTGCCTGCGGGGTGAAAAGGTCCTTGAGCGATGGGGTGGGGCTCAGGCGAAGTGACATGTGATGGTTCCTAACGGTCCGTAGTCGGCGTAGACGGTATCTCCGGCATAGACCCACATGGGGCGGGTGAAGGAGCCAGCCAGGATGATCTCCCCGGCGTCGAGCTGGTCGTCGTGCCCGGCGATCCGGTTGGCCAGCCAGTGCACGCCGTTGGCCGGGTGATTGAGTACACCAGATGCAACACCCGTCTCGATGATCTCCTGGTTGCGGGACAGTGTGCCCGCCACCCAGCGCAGATCCAGGGCATCGGGGGCCACGGGATTGCCGCCGATCACCATGGATCCCAGGGCGGCGTTGTCGGAGATGGTGTCGACGATGCTGCGTCCTTCCATCTCGATCCGCGAGTCCAGCACCTCCAGCGCCGGCACCACGTACTCGGTGGCGCGCAGGACGTCGAAGATCGTGACGCCGGGGCCGCGCAGGTCCTCCTTCAGTACGAAGGCGAGCTCCATCTCGATGCGCGGGTGCGTGTAGCGGGCCCATTCGTAGACATGGCCGGATTCGAAAACCTGGTCGTCGAAGATGACCCCGTAGTCGGGCTCGTCGATGCCGGTGGCGTCCTGCATCGCCTTGGAGGTGAGCCCGATCTTGTGTCCGGCCTTCGTGCGCCCGGCCTCGATCTGGCGCTGCGCCCAGATGCCCTGCACCGCGTAGGAATCCTCAATCACCATCTCCGGGTAGCGGGCGGTGAGCAGGGGAACGGGAACCCGGTCGATGTTTGCCTGGTGCAGTTCGTCAGCAATCTTCACGTGGGTCTGGTGGTTGAGCATGTCACTCCTTGGCGCGGGGGAGAAGCGGTCCACTCTGAATCGTATACGAAATGGTGTGATGGAAGCCATAGACTCAGCGTTCCTGGTTGCGCCACCCGAGCCCTCATGACGACGGCTGTGCCGGCGGCCAGACTTTTCCCATCGCCGTGATGATCCGTTCGATCCGTTCGGCCGAGGTGCCGATGTTGAATCGCGCGTAGCCCTCGCCTCCGGAACCGAAGCCGGTGCCCGGATTGAGTTTGACGCGTGCCTCGCGGAGGAAGTAAACGGCGGGATCTTCGGTCAGCGGGGTGTCTTTGAAATTCAGCCAGACCAGATAACTGGCCTGAGGCTGGTTGCAGGTCACCCCCGGCAAGTGCTCAGCGAGGAGGCGTTCGACGGCGCGGGTCTGCTCCTGGAAGTGCGCGGCTACCGTGTCGACCCAATCGCGGCCGTCCCGGTAAGCAGCGGCCGAGGCAACGATTCCCCACAGTCCCGAGTCGGTCCGAGTGGTGTTCGGATCGAGGATCTCCGGCCAAGGTCCTTCCGGGGAGCGGATGGCGAGTCCGCATTTCAGCCCCGCAAAGTTCCAGGGTTTTGTGGCGGCGTGCAGGGCGATGCCGATACGCTGTGCCGTCTCCGACACTGTCATCCACGGGGTGTACTCCACACCTGGGTGAACCAGCGGCGCGTGAATCTCGTCGGAGATCACCACGGCTTCGTAGCGGGCGGCGAGTTCGGCCACGTCGTTGAGTTCGTCATGCGAAAACACCCGGCCCAGAGGGTTGTGCGGGTTGCAGAACAGGATGACGCGGGTGCCGTCCCTGAGGGCTTCCTCGAGTGCGGGTAGGTCCACGAATGCACCGTCGTCGAGGTCGCGTAATGGTACTTCGCGAGGGGTCAGCCCGGCGACCCGGATCCAGTCGAAGAACCGGTTGTAGTTGGGTGGCATCACGATCACCTGCCCGTCGGTGGAGTAGTGGCGCATCAGCTTGGCGCCGGCGGTGGCAACGTCCACATGGATGGTGACTTGGTCCGGTTTGATCTTCCAGTTCCAGCGATCCGAGGTGAAATCGGAGAACGCGGAGACGAGATCGTCGGCGCCACCGGGGTAGCCGGTGTCGTGGGCGTCCAGCGCGGATTGCAGGGCGTCGACGATGGCTGGGGCAAGGTGTGCATCCATCTCGGCGACCCAGGCTGGCAGGACGTCGTCGTCGACTGTCGACCATTTTTGAGATCTGCGCGACCGGAGTTCGCGATCTGATATATCAAAGATTCCGAAAGCAGTGTGATTCGAAGAGGCGCTCATGTCGCCTACCGTAGAGGCCCAGGTCACAAAAGGCGATAGTGCGGTGACACTTTCCTCGAAGCGCACTTCTGTGTGACGAAATGTAGCGGCGTGGTGTGGTCAGACCGTTTATCGCGCCGAAGACCTCGCTGGGCGCGAGGTGGTCCCGGGGACTGGCCGGTGACACGAATCACCAGTAGCATCTTGCCGGGCGTTGTTTGCGCCACATCACAGACCCGAAGAGAGAAATCAGGCTGGCATGACCACATCATCGCAGCGCGGCGCGACAGCGGAGCTGTCGCCGGACCCACAGCTACCTCCCACCAGCCTCAATGACGAGGAGCGTCGCAAAGACGGCGCCTGGACCCCGGTCAAGATCGCGATCTGGGCGCTTATCGCTCTGCTCGGCGGTGTCGCCTGGGTGATGCTCGCCATCGTGCGCGGCGAGACGGTGAACGCCATCTGGTTCGTGTTCGCCGCCGTGTGCACCTACTTGATCGGTTACCGCTTCTATTCGAAGGTGATCGAGCGCTACATCACCAAGCCGGATGACCGGCGGGCCACTCCGGCGGAGGTGCGCTCCGACGGCAAGGACTTCGTTCCTACCGACCGTCGCGTGCTGTTCGGCCACCACTTCGCCGCCATTGCCGGCGCCGGACCGCTGGTCGGCCCGGTGCTCGCGGCGCAGATGGGTTACCTGCCGGGCACGATCTGGATCATCCTCGGCGTCGTCTTCGCCGGCGCCGTGCAGGACTACGTCGTCCTGTTCTTCTCCATGCGCCGCGGCGGACGCACCATCGGCCAGATGGCCCGTGACGAGCTGGGCCGCATCGGGGGCACCGCGGCCATCATCGCCGCGCTGCTGATCATGATCATCATCGTCGCGATTCTGGCGCTCGTCGTCGTCAATGCCCTGGGTGAGAGCCCGTGGGGCGTGTTCTCGGTGTCGATGACGATCCCGATCGCCCTGTTCATGGGTCTCTACCTGCGCTACTGGCGTCCGGGTCGGATCACCGAGATCTCTCTGATCGGCTTCGCGCTGCTGATGCTGGCCATCATCGCCGGTGGCTGGGTGTCCGCCACCGAGTGGGGCTACGAGATGTTCCACCTCGACCGCACCACCATCGCGTGGGGCATCATCATCTACGGTTTCGTGGCCGCTGTGCTGCCCGTGTGGCTGCTGCTGGCTCCGCGCGACTACCTTTCCACCTTCATGAAGATCGGCGTGATCGTGGTGCTGGCCGGCGCCATCATCCTGGTGCGCCCGGTCATTGAGGTCCCCGCGATCTCCGAGTTCGCCGGCGGCCAAGAGGGACCGGTGTTCTCCGGATCGCTGTTCCCGTTCCTGTTCGTAACCATCGCTTGTGGTGCCCTGTCCGGGTTCCACGCGCTGATCGCCTCCGGCACCACCCCGAAGCTGGTCGAGAAGGAGCGCCAGACCCGCTTCATCGGCTACGGCGGCATGATCATGGAGTCCTTCGTGGCGATCATGGCCCTGGTGGCTGCTGTCTCGATCGATCGCGGTATCTACTTCGCCATGAACTCGTCGGCCGCCGCTACCGGTGGCACGGTGGAGGGCGCGGTCGCGTTCGTCTCCTCGCTCGGCCTGGCCGGTGTCGACCTGACGCCGGAGATGCTCACGACGGCCGCTGCCAACGTGGGTGAAGAGTCCATCGTCTCGCGTACCGGTGGTGCGCCGACCCTGGCCTTCGGCATCGCCCACATCATGTCCGTGTTCGGCGGCACCGCGATGATGAGCTTCTGGTACCACTTCGCCATCATGTTCGAGGCGCTGTTCATCCTCACCGCCGTGGATGCCGGTACCCGCGTGGCCCGCTTCATGCTGCAGGACGCCATCGGCAACGTGGTGCCAAAGTTCAAGGAGATCACCTGGCGACCCGGGGTGTGGATCACCACGGCCATCATGGTGGCCGGCTGGGGCGCGATCCTGATCATGGGTGTGACCGATCCACTGGGCGGCATCAATACCTTGTTCCCGCTGTTCGGTATCGCCAACCAGCTGCTGGCAGCGATTGCCCTTGCCGTGGTGATGGCGATCGTGGCCAAGCGCGGCACCTTCGGGTGGCTATGGATCATCGCCGTGCCGCTGGCCTTCACCGCCGTGGTGACGGTGTATGCCTCGATGCTGAAGATCTTCTCCTCCGTCCCCGCGGTCGGCTACTGGGCCAACCACGCCGCCTTCCGCGATGCGCTCGCGGCCGGGGAGACGAGCTTCGGCAACGCCGCCAATGTGGAGGCGATGGAAGCCGTGGTGCGCAATACGTTCATCCAGGGCACTCTGTCGATCGTGTTCGTCACCCTGGCGCTGGTCGTGCTCACCATGTCGGTCATCGTCACGGTGCGCGCCTTCCGCCAGGGCGGCGGGGAAGACACCGAGGATCCTGCGGTGGCTTCACGCCGTTACGCTGCGGCCGGGTTCCTGTCGACGCCGTCGGAGAAGGAGCTGCAGAAGAAGTGGGACGAGCTGCCCGAGGAGCTCAAGCCCGCGGAGACCGGCCACTGATGACGCGAGACAGCATCGGCGCGCTGCGGTCCGGGGTCTCCCGGGCCGCGCGCGCCGTGCGCTGGTGGACGACGAATCTGATGGGCGACCGCGCCTATGACACCTACGTCGAGCATCAGCGCCGACACCATCCCGGCCTCGAGCCCCTGACGGAGAAGGCCTTCTGGCGAGCGCGCTTCGATGACCAGGAGCGCAACCCCGGCGCACGGTGTTGCTGAGCGCTCATTCCGTGCCGGACGGCGCGGAGTCCAGCTGGATCTGGTGGTCGTCGAGCACCTGCTGAGCCCGCGAGATGGACTCGGAGGAGAACTCGCCGCGACGCCGTTCCCGCTCCAGCACATTGCGCTCGGCGGTGAGCTGGGCGTGCCGGACCAGCCGGAACTGCTCGATCAGCTCGGCGTCTCGATGCCGGTCCAGGGCTGCGGTGCGTGTGCGCTGCTCGGCGATCCGATCCCGGAAGCTCTCCTGGATGCTCGGATCCACCTCGTTCTCCTCGAAAGACCGCTCGACGGCCCGGGCAGCGGCCGCGGTCATCCGCGTCATCAGCTCCCGGTACTCCTGCAGCTCGGTGCCGGCGGCGGCCGCTGCCGGGTGCACGCGACGCACGATGACCGGAAGCAGCAGCCCCTGCGGCAGAAGGGTGACCAGGGCGACGACGAAGGCCACCAGCACCAGCGCGTGGTACTGCGAATGATCGGCGGGCAGTGTCTGCGCGGCCGCGATGGTCACCACGCCGCGCATCCCGGCGGTGGAGAGGACCACAGAATCGCGCCAGCTGAGCTGCTGATCTCGTTCGGCGGAGACATCGAATCCGCCGCGCTCCTGGCGGCGCCTCCAGGCGTTCAGTCGCTGCCGGGCGCGCTCGTCAGTGGAATCGTCGAGCTGCTGGTCGATCGCCTCGAGCCGCTGCCCGATGCGCTGATGTCGTCGCGCCAGTTTCCCCGCACGCCGTTTCATTCCGGTGACCATCACCGGGACGAAAGCGAAGCGCACCATGATCAGCGCCGCGCTGATCAGCAGCCCGACACCGACGATGGCGCCCAGGTGCCCACGCCCGGCCACCGTGGCAACCACGGGCGGCAGCAGATAGCCCATCATCAGGAACACCCCGTTCTCCACCACCATGGTGAACGTGGCCCAGTTCGCCTGCTCCGTGCGCCGTCGTGGCGCCGAGATCCGGGCCGGGCCGCGGTGTCCCACGACCAGTCCGGCGAACACCACCGCGACGATTCCGGAGGCGGAGACCACCTCGGTCAGCAGGAACGCGACGAACGGGGTGACCAGCGCAATGGCGATATCCAAGACCCGATCCCGGATGCGGCGGCGCGCCTGCACGGCCGCCACCCCGGTGGCGGTGCCGATGATCAGTGCTCCGGCGATGTTCCATAGGAAGCTCCCGGCGATGCCCCAGCCGCTGAGCGCCTCCTCGCCGGAGACCGCCCAGGACAGTGCGGTGGAGAGCAGCAGCAGTGCGGTGGCGTCATTGACCAGGCCCTCGCCCTCCAGGATGGTCAGTACTCTCGGCGGCAGGCCGAGCTTCTTGCCCAGGCTGGTGGCCGCCACGGCGTCCGGAGGCGCGACGACGGCACCGAGTGCCAGGGCCAGTGCGAAGCTCACCCCGGGAATCAGCCAGTGCACCAACAGCCCGCCGATCAATGCCGAGACCACCACGAGGCCGATGGCGAGCCAGGAGATCACCGTCAGATTCCGACGGAAGTCGACGAACGGCACGTGTGCGGCGGCCACATACAGCAGCGGCGGGATGATCACCGCCAGCACCAGGTGCGGATCCACCGTAATTTCGGGGGTGAATGGCAGCAGTGCGAGACCGGTGCCCACGACGACGAGGGTCAGCGGTGCGGCGACCCCGAGCCGGGTCGAGAAGTTTGCGACTACTCCGATAATGATCACGGCCGCGACGACCACCGCGGTGGTCGCTTCGATTTCCAGCACGGTGACTCCTCAGTGTCGCCGAGAGATTTTCGCGCTTAGTCTACTCTCGAGCAGGGTCGTGTCTGGGTCACTCGAGACTGACGAGCTGCAGCATCAGGCTGGTCGCCGAGGCGAGCACGACGCTACCGAAGAAGAAGCTCAGCAGGCTGTGTCGGAGCACGGCCAGCCGGATCGACGTCGCGCGCACGGCGGCGTCCGAGGTCGCAAAGGACGCGCCGATGGTGAAGGCGAAGTAGGCGAACTCCAGATAGGTCGGGTCCTGATCGTTGTTGAAATCGATCGCGGCCGACGCAGCCGAATCCGCATCCTCGTAGTACAGGGCCGCGTAGCGCAGCATGTAGACGATCTGAATGATCGTCCAGGCCCCGAGCACCGCCGCCAGCCCCAGTGCGGCATTGAGGACGCGAGCCACAGGAGCGGAATCGGCGGCGATGAGCATGGCGCCCATACCCGCGACCGCCGCAGCCGCTGACACCACATGCAAGATGTCTCGCACGGACCGGCTGGGATCCTCGCGCCGCGCGTGCAGCCGCGTCTGCTCGGCGTCCATTCCCCGCACCGACAGAGTCACCCAGAGGGCGTGCACCGCGATGAAGACGATCCAGCCGATCAGCCCGGCCGTCAACCACGGGGTGGAAACGTCGACGCCCGGGCCGGAAAACCAGGCGCCGCTGAGCAGTGCCGTCGCGGTTCCGCAGAGCACCGCGGCGAGGACACGGTTCCAATCCTGAAGCCAGAAGTCGCGACGTAGTGAAGGCATGAACTTATCTTTTCAGAGATCCGGCTGAGACCAGCCATACCGTTCGGCCACTGATTCGTGATATGTTGAAGGTGCTTGAAAACGAAGATGTGCGCCGTTCTGCAGACGGGTGCCGCTGGGTGTTCGCTCCCCGCACGTTCTCAGCAACGACATTCACCGCCGTCGTGACCGCGAGGTCCTCGAGACGGCCTCACAGATAAGTTATTCTCCAGGATCCACAGCTTCACACCCACTGCGCCGCATCAGGCTGCACGCTTTCCGTTCGAACTCGCCCTCGGTCGACACGTCTCGACCTGACCGGGCATCCCATCTCCTGAAAATCCTCAAGTTTGCTGTCCGCGAATGCGGGCGGTTATCTAGCCGCAGACACGTGGTTAGCCCGAAAGAAAGAAGAAAAACAACATGGCAACTGGCACCGTAAAGTGGTTCAACTCCGAAAAGGGCTACGGCTTCATCGCAGCTGAAGACGGCTCCGGCGATCTGTTCGCTCACTACACCGGCATCGTCGGCGACAACTACCGCAACCTGGAAGAGAACCAGAAGGTCGAGTTCGACGTCGAGCAGGGCCAGAAGGGCCTGCAGGCAGTCAACATCCGCCCGCTCTGAAGCGCGCACGAGCGTCTGTCCGCCCCGCGGGCTGACCTCTGGTAGGCGCTGTTATCGCCGCCGACACCACGGGCCCGGTTCCCGAGCAATTGCTCAGGAACCGGGCCCGTTCTGTGTTTCCGGAGTCCACTCCGAGTCCCTCCTCAGACGGGACGGAACTGGGTGATCATCGGGCAGTCGAAGGGGTCGCGGGCGGAGAGCCCGACCTTGTTGAGGTAAGTGATTACCTGAGCGTAGGATTCTCGCACCGTGGCCACGGTGTAGGGGATCCTGTGCTCGGCGCAGTAGCTCCGCACGATCACTGAGACCCCGTGCAGGCTCGGGCGCGGCATCGACGGGAATAGATGGTGCTCCACCTGGTAGTTCAGCCCGCCGAACACCACAGACAGCACAGAGTTGCTCCACCGGCTGCGCCCCATCACGTTGCGGCTGGTGAGCACTTGGCGGGAGAAGAAATCGATGCGCGAGTTCTCCGGCACCATCGGCATGCCCTTGTGATTCGGGGCGAAAGATCCGCCCATGTAGATCCCGAAGACGGCGAGCTGGACGCCGAGGAACGCGAAGGCGATGCCCACCGGCAGCCCCAGAAAGACTAGGGTGACGTAGACGGCGAGCCGCAGGGCGATCCCGGTCAGCTCGCGCCAGCGGCGCTTGACCCGCTGTGCGATGAAGAGATGCTTGATCGATTGCACGTGCAGGTTCAGCCCCTCCAGCGTCAGCAGCGGGAAGAAGAGATATCCCTGGCGGTGGGTGATCCACTTCAGGATCCCGGTCTGTCGCTGCGCGTCCACTGGCTGGAACGAGATGGTGTCCCATTCGATGTCGGGATCCTTGCCGATGGTGTTCGGGGTCGCATGGTGCTTGTTGTGCTTGTTCATCCACCACTGATAGCTGATGCCGACGACGATGTTCGCCAGGAACCGTCCGAGTCGGTCGTTGGACTTGCTGGAGGCGAAGATCTGCCGGTGGGCCGCCTCATGGGCGAGGAAGGCGAACTGCGTGAGCACGATGCCCAGAGCGCCGGCCATCAGCAGCTGGAACCAACTGTCGCCGAGCAGGATCACTCCGGTGACGATCCCGCCGAGCATCAGCGTCAGCACCAGACCGGTCCAGGCGTAGTAGTCACGACGTCGTCCCATCAGCCCGGCCTGCTTGACTAGGGCCTTGATGTGGAAGAAGGAGGCCGGATCACCCGGGCGGGCGTCGTCGGCGATGGTGGTCGTGGAGGTGCCGGTGCTCATGGCTGGTCCTTAGCGGGTGGCAGCGGGACTTCTCAGCCGAAGGTGCCGAAGATCTCGGCTCCTCTGCTCCCGACTCTACGGGACCAAAGTGAGTGTTGGCATGACGTTGGGCCCGGAGCCTGCGCGATACAGGATCCGGAGCCGACATCGTCGTGGGTGAGGCCAACCGTTCAGAGCTGGTTGCCCAACTATGTCGCTGTTTCAGTACCTTTCGAAGTATCAAGTATTTTTAGAGCGCGATGTTATAAGCTGAATTCTCTTCGTGTGTCATAGGCTATCCTCCAGTGCACCTGGCCGCGAATGAGAGGATGCAGAGACCAGTGGCTGAGAACGAAAAGCGCGTGGAATCGATTTCCCGTGCCCTGGAGGCGATCACCCAGTTCTCTAGCGAGTATCCGTCGCACACCGTGTCCGAACTGGCGGGGCGAATGAGCATCTCGCGTCCAACTGCACGTCGGATACTGCTGACCCTGGTGGCCGACGGCTACGCCAAAGTCGAGGGGTCGTCCTACTCGCTGACGCCGCGCATTATGAATCTCGGATTTAGCTTCCTGTCGACACTTAGCGTCTGGGATGCCGCCCAACCCCATGTCGTCAAGCTGTCGCAGGAAATGAACGAATCGGCCTCGATGGCGATCTTGGACGAGAATGAGATCGTCTATGTCATCCGAAGTCCCATGCACCGGGGTCTCGTTTCATTGAATGTCGGATCTAGGCTGCCGGCCCATGCGACTTCCTTCGGTAAAGCGATCTTGGCATGGGCGTCGGAGGGCCTGTTGGACGAATTCCTCAACACGGTAACTCTTGAGCCGCTGACATCGAACACCATCACCGATGAGGTCGCATTCAGGGCGGAGCTCGCGATGACGCGTGAGCGCGGCTTCGCGCTGTCGAACGGTGAGCGTGAGATCGGAGTGCGATCAACGGCTGCTCCAGTCGTTTCTCGAGACGGTGACGTGATCGCCGCGGTGAACATCTCGACGAATGCTTTGAAGGTGAGCGAAGAAGAGCTCATCAGGGACTATGTGCCGCACTTGCTCGACTGCGTTGGGCGGATAAATGCGGATATTCAGTTCTTCGCGCCACCAAACATACGTCGATGAGCTATTCCATCGTTTGGACCGAGGGCCTCCACTCCTGAGTGGAGGCCCTTTTTCGTGCCTGGACTTGAGGCGGGGGTTGTGCGAAACAACCTTTGGAAGTAATGTCCATCACATCAATTGCGTACAGTCGTACGCAGAGCGTACTCAAGGAGATGGTGTGGCAAGAATTCCAGATATTACCGACGTTCCCGGCAGCGGTGTTGTCGTCGAAGCGATCCAAGGTCGCAGGCAGGGACCGCTGCGTCCGCTGGATAGGGTGCTTCTGAACAGTCCTGACCTTGCTTTGGGATGGAATTCGTTCCTCGGTGCCGTCCGCGAGAAGACAACACTTACTGCGATGGAACGAGAAGTGATCATCTTGCGAGTGGCCGCACTGACGAGAGCTAAGTACGAGTGGGATGCTCATGCACGCGTTGCGAAGAAGGCGGGAGCGACAGACGAACAGCTCGAAGTGCTATCAACGGGGACAGGGACGCTAGGAAGCTCTGACCTGGATCTTATGGCACGAGTTGCCGAGGAAATTACTGAGACCACGGAACTCTCCGAGAAGGTCTTCGCTGAGCTCCAGGCGACGAATACACACAGCCAGGTGCTAGAGGTCGTGCTCACAGCAGCCGCATACAACATGGTCTCGCGCGTCATCAACGCGTTGGACATTAGCGAGGAAGGCCTCTCATGAAGCTCAAAGGAAAGATCGCCGTTGTGACGGGCGCCGGTTCCGTCGGTCCGGGGTGGGGTAACGGCCGAGCCACAGCGGTCCGCTTCGCACAAGAGGGCGCGACTGTGGTGGCACTCGATCGAGATGATGAAGCACTGGCGA
This sequence comes from Micrococcaceae bacterium, assembly GCA_052084925.1. Taxonomy (GTDB): domain Bacteria; phylum Actinomycetota; class Actinomycetes; order Actinomycetales; family Micrococcaceae; genus CmP2. Next base: position 188,613 of record JBQDEV010000001.1, on the reverse strand, counting down.
ACACCCTGTCGATGGCGGCGGATGTGTCCGGACGCATCGTACCGATGCGCGCGGATCTTCAAGATCACGAAGCCATCAGCGGCCTCGTCGAGGACATCTTGAGTCAGCATGAGCGTATCGACATTCTGGTGAACAACGTCGGCGGTTCCTACGCCGGTGGGGCAGACGCGCTGTCTGAGGCGGAATGGCAGAGTCAGATCGATCTGAATCTGTCCATCAGCTATCGAATGATGCGCGAGATCATTCCATCGATGCGCACTCAGTGGTCCGGTGCCATCATTAATCTGTCCTCGACCTCCGGGATCCGGTGGACAGGAGCAGCACAGGCCGGATACGCGGCAGCGAAAGCAGGAGTCATCCAGCTCACGAAAGTCACCGCTGTTGAAAACGGGCCGTACGGCATCCGGGCGAACACCATCGTTCCTGGCCAGCTGCACACCCCCATGGTTGAGGCGCGTCTGTCGAAGCAGCGCGCTCAGGGCGACACAGCTTCACTGCTGGAGCAGCGCCTGAAAAGGATCCCTCTGGGATTCGCTGGAGACGGTCGCGACACCGCAGCCGCAGCACTTTTCCTCGCGTCAGATGACGCGAGATTCGTTACCGGAACCGAAATCATCGTCGACGGCGGCATGTCTGCTCGCTGCGATTAAGGACATCATGACTACGAATCGAATGAAGAAACTAACCGTCATCACTCTCGCCAGTGGGCTGACATTCGGCCTGGCAGCCTGTGGCAATGGCGAACCGGGAGAATACCCGGACCACAATATCGACTACATCATCCCCTTCGGGACCGGCGGTTCTACTGATCCCATCGGCCGCGAATTCACCCGCATGCTGGGCGAGGAACTCGGAACATCGTTCATCGTTGAGAACATGCCCGGAGGTGACCAAACCATCGGAACGGCGAAGCTACTTTCATCAGAGCCGGACGGATACACGCTGGGTCTGGGAACCCCTGCAGGGCTGATGGTGCAACCGCAGATCAATCCGGATGTACCCTATTCCGGTCTCGAAGACGCGCAACCAATCATCAAGATGATGTCTGGACCGTACGTTCTGGTCGTCGATGAGAACTCAGAATTCGATACTCTAGAAGACTTTCTCAGCGCAGCCGAAGCTGAACCAGGATCATTGCGTGTCGGAACAACAGCGAGAATTTCTGACAACTCGTTCGCCTTAATACTGCTCGAAGACGAAGCCGGTGTCGAAACAACCATGGTCCCTTTTACTGAAGGTGCCGGTGAAGCCGTTCTTTCCCTCAAAGCGGGAGACATTGATGCGGCCGTCGTGACCGCCGGTGGACAGAAAGGCATGATAGATGCCGGCTCTCTGAAACCTTTGGCACACACTGGCCCATCCGAATTTAACGACGTCGTTGGGGGAGCCCCTTCGATGGAGGAAGCCGGTTTCGATGTTCCTTTCGCCTCCGAATTCATGACATTAGCACCGGCCGGCCTGCCGGATGACGTCTACGAAACCTTGGTGACGGCAGCCGAATCCGTGGGTCAGAGTGAGGAATGGCTGGATTGGCTGGAGAATCAAGCGTTGGTTCCCGACGTGTTGGTGGGAGACGAACTGGACCAGTTCCTGGTCGATATGGAAGAGGCGAATGCGCGAGCGCTGCAGCTGCTGGAAGAACGCGATGACTGACCCTCACCTATCTGAGTCACCATCGGAGGCCAGAAGCAATGAATAGTGTTACAGAGAACGACAGTGAGGATGCCACGTCCGTCGTCGAGGAAGAGCCGGTCGATTTTCGGCACCGACTCAGATTCGGTTTGATCGCACTCCTTGGTTTCGGCTTTTTCGGCTGGCATACGCTCAAGATGCCTATCGGAGAGACGACAGATCCCGGCCCAGGCCTGTTCCCGATGATCATCATTCTCGTGGGGCTACTGGGTTCGGGACTCGTGGCGGCGGAAGCAGCCATCAAACTGCGTCGAAATGACGCCTCATGGCGGGAACCGAAAACCGAGAGGAAAGCGTGGTTGTTCGTCGCCGCGCTGATCGGATTTGCGCTCCTGGTGCCTTATCTGGGGCTCTATCTGTCATCTACAGCCTTCTCGATAGTGACGATACGGATCATCTCGGGGCGAACGTGGACGCATGCTCTGTGGCGGGGGGCGATGATGGGGATCATTTTCACCCTGGTAGCACTGAATGTCCTCAACCTTCGGCTCCCCGCCTGGCCGGAATTTTAGGAGAGGTGTTCCAATGAACTCCATGGAAGGGTTGTTGTACGGGCTGGAGCTCGGGCTTCAGCCGGCGACTCTCCTGGCCGCATTCATCGGCGCCTTCCTTGGGATGGTCGTCGGCGTGCTGCCGGGCCTGGGGCCGGTCGCCGGAGCGGCACTGATTCTCCCGGTCACTTTCGCATACGAACCGGCGATCGGGCTGATCATGATTGCAGGCATCTATCTAGGCTCCCAGTTCGGGGGATCGATCAGCTCGATCCTGCTGAACATTCCAGGCGACGCCTCGTCGGTGGTCGCCACCTTCGACGGCCACAAGATGATGAAACAAGGACGCGGCGGCGCCGCCATTATCGTCATGTGTCTCGGCTCGTTCATCGCTGGGCTGCTCGGAGTGGGCATCCTGCTGTGGATGGCGCCCGTCGTGACGAGCGTGGCATCCAGCTTCGGAGCAGCCGAGTTCTTCGCATTGACCGCTGGAGGTCTGCTTGCTCTGGCGCGGGTGTCCGGCGGGCGAGGAAAATCCTCCCTGGGCGCCAGCCTACTTCCGATGGCAATCGGACTTTTGCTCTCCACGGTGGGTTCAGAGCCGATCCAGAGTTACCCGCGATTCACCTTCGGAAACCTGGATATGAGTCTCGGTCTCTCACTGGCGACAGTCGCGGTGGGGCTCTATGGCATCAGTGAAGTCTTCAATATGATCCAGGATCGCACAGACCTGGCGAAAACCGGATCGATCAAAGTACGTGATCTCATTCCGACGAAGAACGACCTCAAGCGTTCAATCACACCATGGCTCCGTGGAACGGCCGTGGGCTATGGTTTCGGTCTGCTTCCTGTTCCCTCCGCGACCTTCGCCACGTTCGGCTCCTACAAGGTAGAGAGCATTTTTTCGAAGAACCGACGAAAGCTGGGCACTGGTGCGGTTGAAGGCATTGCGGGACCTGAAGCCGCGAACAGCTCCGCCTCCATCGCGAGCCTGGTTCCTGTGCTGATGCTGGGTCTGCCTTTCTCTGCAACACTGGCTCTGATGATCTCAGCCATGGTGGTGCAGGGCATCCAGCCGGGACCGCTGCTCATCGAACAGCGTCCCGATGTCTTCTGGACCGTCATCGCTTCGGTGCTTATCGCGAACGTCATGTTGCTCTTTATCAATATCCCGATGGTGGGCCTGTGGGTGCGCGTCCTGCGAGTTCCCCGCTACGTGCTTGCTCCGGCCATCACCTTGCTGGCTGTGGTCGGTGCGTACAGCATCAACTCGAATATGATCGACATCTGGATCGTGATCGCGGTAGGAATGCTCGGCTACTACATGAAGAAAGCCGCGCTGAGCCTGGCTTCGCTGCTCGTCGGCGTGGTTCTGGGCCCGCTGATCGAACGCTACTTCGTTCAGGGGATGCTGATCGGCGGCGGTGATCCGCTGTATTTCGTCTCGAGCCCACTGGCTCTGTCCATCTGGTTCGTCGTCGCCTTGCTCGTGCTCGTCCCCATGGTGAACAGTCTGGTGAGACGATTCCGGTCGCGACCCATGGATCATGCTGGTGGCACGATGGTGCCCGTCGAGGCATCGGAGACACCAGGGGAGATGACACAGTGACGGCTGAACAGACGCAGGTGGCAGTGCTCGGAGATCATGAGGGGAACTTCACCCGCGAGCTTCGAGCTCTGCTACCGGAACACCGATTCCAGATTGTGCCAGGAAACGCGCTTGACAATGAGGATCTTTGGGCTGGACGTATTCCACCAGTGCTTCAGCAGGTAAGCGCCGTGGTGATCATCCGTGAACGGTCTCGACTGACTGCAGAAATGATGAGCTCGCTCCCGCTCCTGGAACGCGTAGTGGTGACGGGGAGCAACTCCCGATTCGTCGAGAGCCATCCGACGATCCCCGTGCATTACACCCGGTCGCAGATCTCCGCTGTCGTGGAGCATACCTGGGCGCTGATTCTGAGTAGTGCACGCCATGTGCAGCAGGAAGCGGAGAATCTGCGCCACGGCGCCTGGCAGACGCTGGCCGGCACTGGACTGCGCGGCAAGACTCTGGGGGTTGTCGGATTAGGACGGGCTGGGCGAGATGTTGCGCAGATCGGCCGGGCGTTCGGGATGCGTGTTCTGGCGTGGAGCCCACGTCTGACACCAGAGCGAGCCCGATCAGGAGGTGCTCATTTGGGAACGAAGGAGGAGCTCTTTGCGTTGAGCGACATCGTGACCATACATCTGAGATTGTCTGAGTCCACTACCGGCATCATCGACGCTGCAAGCCTCTCGCGGATGAAGGACGGAAGCCTGCTGGTTAACACGGCTCGTGCCGAACTAATTCGCGAAAATGACCTTGTGGCATCGATGGCCAGCGGTCGGCCGCAGTTCCTGGCCATGGACGTTTTCCAACAAGAGCCACTTCCAATGGACTCACCGTTGAGAACACTGGAACGGACCTTGCTCACTCCGCATCTGGGATACGCAACCGACGACAATTTTCGGTCATTCGCCCATGAGTCAGCGGATATTCTCCTGTCGCCCAAGCATCTTTGAATCCTGCTATGACACCGGCGGCCCGGACCCCTGGAGGGAACTCGGACCGCCAGTGCCGTGTTTACTGGGCTTAGTCACGAGGCTCAGAGTTGGTTGCCCAGCTTGAAGCCCTTCGACGCTTCACCGTGGTAGGAGCCCTCGTCGTCGCCGGCTCGGGTGTAGGAGAACCCGTCGGCGCCGATGGTGACGTCCAACTCGGAGGCATGCTCGCGATCGTGGACCGGCTGCGGGTTGCCGTCCAGATCCAGCACCAGTGACGCTTCGGTGTACCAGGACGGGACGACGGGGTTGCCCCACCAGTCGCGGCGCTGGTTGTCGTGCACGTCCCAGTGAACCACCGGATTGTCCGGGTCGCCGGTGTAGTAGTCCTGGGTGTAGATCTCGACGCGGTGACCGTCCGGATCCAGGATGTACAGGTAGAACGCGTTGGACACCCCGTGACGGCCGGGGCCGCGCTCGATGCGATCAGAAATGCGCAGGGCGCCCATCTTGTCGCAAATGTAGAGAATGTTGTGCTTCTCGTGGGTGGCGAAGGCGACGTGGTGCATGCGTGGACCGTTGCCTCCGGTCATCGCGGTGTCGTGCACGGTCGGCTTGCGGCGCATCCAGGCGGCGTACTCGGTGCCTTCGGAATCCGAGATGTCCTCGGTGATCCGGAAGCCCAGGCCCTCCATGTAGCGGCAGGCACGCGGCACGTCGGGGGTCACCTGGTTGAAGTGGTCCAGGCGGACCAGGGCGCCGGCGCTGTGCAGGTCGTAGCGCCAGGCCAGCCGCTCCACGTGCTCGACCTCGTAGAAGAACTCATAGGGGAAGCCCAGCGGATCGACGACGCGCACGGAATCACCGATGCCGCGCACGAAGCCGTCCTTGGAGCGTCGGGTCTCGCAACCCAACTCCTTGAAGTAAGCCTCCGCGGCGTCCACCTCTTCGGGGCTGCGCACGCGGTAGGAGAAGGCGGCGACAGCAGCGACGGGGCCCTTGCGCAGCACCAGGTTGTGGTGGATGAACTCATCCGTGGAGCGCAGGTAAATGGCCTCGTCGTCCTCGACCGTGACGGTGAGTCCGAGCAGGTCGACGTAGAACTCGCGGGATTTCGCCAGGTCGGTGACCACGAGCTCCATGTAGGCGCAGCGCAGAATGTCCGGCGCCGGTACCGACGGGGTGGGGATAGGGGTTGATTCAGTCATGATGTAGTCCTTCACTTGTGCCGGGGCACTCTTACTGCTGCTTGCCGAAGACGGGGTTGTGGACCTCGCCGAGGTTGATATGCACGGCCTGCTGGTCCGTGTAGAAATCGATCGAGCGGTAGCCGCCCTCATGACCCAGCCCGGAGGCCTTCACGCCGCCGAAGGGGGTGCGCAGGTCACGCACGTTGTTCGAGTTCAGCCACACCATGCCGGCTTCCACGTTCTGCGCGAAGTTGTGGGAGCGCTTCAGATCGTTGGTCCAGATGTAGGCGGCCAGGCCGTACTTGGTGTTGTTGGCCAGTTCCAGCGCCTCTTCATCGGTGTCGAAGGGGGTGATGGCGACGACGGGGCCGAAGATCTCCTCCTGGAAGATCCGGGCGTCCGGGGCGACGTCGGCGAAGACCGTGGGCTGGACGAAGTTGCCCTCGGGGAAGCCCTCGGGGCGGCCGCCGCCGGCGGTTAGACGCGCCTCCTGCTTGCCGATCTCGACGTAGCTCATGACCTTCTCGAAGTGCTCGGGGTGCACGATGGCGCCCACCTCGGTGGTCTCCTCGTGCGGAAGACCGACCTTCACCCGGGAAGCCTGGGCCGAGTAACGTTCCACGAACTCGTCATAGATCGAGCGCTCGACCAGGATGCGCGATCCGGCGGTGCAGCGCTCACCGTTAAGCGAGAACACGCCGAAGATGGTGGCGTCGATGGCGGCGTCGAGATCGGCGTCGGCGAACACCACGGCCGGAGACTTGCCGCCGAGCTCCATGGACAGGCCCTTCAGATACGGTGCCGAGTTGCCGAAGATGATCTGGCCTGTGCGGGACTCACCGGTGAAGGAGATCAGCGGAACATCGGGGTGCTTGACCAGCGAATCGCCGGCGAAGCCCTCTTCGCCGTAACCGTGCACCATGTTGAACACGCCTGCCGGCAGCCCGGCCTCCTCGAAGATGCCGGGCCACAGGGAGGCCGACAGCGGAGTGAACTCGGCGGGCTTGAGCACCACGGTGTTGCCGGTGGCGATCGCCGGTCCCAGCTTCCAGGACTCGAGCATGAACGGGGTATTCCAAGGGGTGATCAGCCCGGCCACACCGATGGGCTTGCGGTTGACGTAGTTCGCCTGGCGGCCAGGGACCTTGAAGGCGTCGTCGTGCTGGGCCACGATGAGGTCCGCGAAGAAGCGGAAGTTTTCGGCGGCGCGGTTCGCCTGGCCGCGGGCCTGCTTGATGGGCAGTCCGGTGTCGAAGCACTCCATCTCGGCGAGCTCCTGGCTGCGGGACTCGACGATGTCGGCGATCTTGTGCAGCACGCGGGAGCGCTCACGGGGGAGCATTTTCGGCCAGGGACCGTTCTCGAAGGCGTCCTTCGCGGCGGTGACGGCGGCGTCGATATCAGCCACCTTGCCGGAAGCGGCCTTCAGGTAGGGCTCGTTGGTGACGGGGTTGAGCACGTCGAAGGTGTCGCCGTCGATCGAGTCGACGTGCTGGCCTCCGACGTAGTGCTGGATCTTGTCCGGGAGGTTGGATGGGACGAAAGTGTGGCTCACGATGCGGTCCTTTCGGTGGTGGGTTCGGTGCGGTCTGTGAGGTCTGGGTGGTCTGGGTGGTCGGTGTGCCTCAGATAGGCGTTCAGGGTGTTGAGCCGGTGCTGGCGGGCCGCCTGCTCGATGTCGGCGAAGGCGGCGCCGGCAGCGATGAGATCCAGTAGCTGCTCGTGCTCTGCCACGGATTCCTCGGCCCGCCCGGGCACGTAGGCGAAGGTGGAGGAGCGCAGCGCGGACAAGCGGTTCCAGCCGCGGTGCACCAGATCGTGGATGTGCGCGTTCTGGTGGTGCTCGAACAGCACGGAATGGAATTCCTTGTTCAGCTGGGTGAACACCGGCGGATCGAACTCCTCGCGCCCATCGACCTGCGCGCGCATCTCGTCATTGATCCTGCGGGCCGTTTCGAGGTCCGCCGCGGTGACCAGCGGTGCGCACTGCGCCGTCGAAAATCCTTCGACCAGGGCGAGGGTCTCCATGGTGGTCTGGTACTCCACCGGGTCGATGCCGACGACGGTGGCGCCGACATTGCGCTCGTAGGCCACCAGGTTCTCGGACTGCAGGCGACGGATGGCCTCGCGCACCGGCACCACGGACATGTCCAGCTCGGTGGCGATCTGAGCCAGCACCAGTCGGTCGCCCGGCTCATAGCGCTGCGCCTGGATACCGGCGACGATGGCCTGGTAGGCGACGTCGGCCTTGGAAGATGAGGGTGTTTCGGTGGAGGCGGAGGTTGAGGTCACTGCTGTGCCACCCATTCCTGGTACTTCGCCTTCCACTCGGCGTTCGGCGGGAAGAGGCCGTCGACCGGGTGCCCGGCCTTGACCTGGTCGTACACCCAGCCGTCCTGGCGGTCCTGTTCCCAGGCGGCGTCGATGACCTCCTGGAGCAGTGCGGGTGGGACCACGACCACACCGTCGTCGTCGCCGATGATGATGTCGCCGGGCTGCACGGTGGTGCCGCCGCAGGCAATGGTGCCGCCGACCTCCCACGGGATGTGGCGGCGACCGAGCACGGCGGGATGGGCGGCGTTGTAGTACACGGGGATGCCGACCTCGGCGACGGCGGCCGAATCGCGGACCCCGCCATCGGTGATCACGGCGGTGGCGCCGGCGACTTGGGCGCGTAGGGCGAGCACATCGCCGAGGGTGCCGGTGCCGGGTTCGCCGCGGGCTTCCATGACCACGACGTCGTCGGGCTTGACGTCATCCATGGCACGCTTCTGCGCGTTGAATCCGCCACCGAACTCCTTGAAGAGATCCTCGCGCTTGGGCACGTAGCGCAGGGTCTTGGCATAGCCGAGGATGCGCTGGCCGGGGTGCATGGGGCGGGGGCCGTCGATGGTGGCGTTTTGGATGCCGCGCTTCTGCAGCTGGGCGGTGATGGTGGCGACCGCGGTCTCGCTGATCTTCGCCTTGAGGGCCTCGGTGAGCAAGGTGCGATTGGCGGTGGGAGCGGAGGGCTCCCAGCGCAGATCCGGTGCCTGGCTCGGCTCGGTGGTCTCTGTGGTTGACGCGAGGCCGGCGGCTTCCCGGGAACCCCAAGCCTCTTCACGCTGGGTGTCGTCGACCTGGGGGCCGTGGCCGTAATCCGCCAGAGCGTGCTCGGAGGCGACGACCCGGGTGACGAGTCGGCCGGTGGTCGGGGAGCCCGATGCGGTAGGGGCATCGACCTCGACCTCGACGGTGTCGCCGGGCTGAGCCACGGAGGAACCAGCCGGGGTGCCGGTGAGGATGATGTCGCCGGCTTCCAGGGTCATCAGCTGCGAGAGATCCGCGACGAGCTGGCCGAAGGGGAAGACCAGATCGGCGGTGGTGTCGTCCTGGTGGAGTTCGCCATTGACCCAGGTGCGCACGCGCAGGGCGGCGGGGTCGAGGGCGGTACCGTCGGGCAGCGTCGTCGGGATGACGGTCGGGCCGAGCGGGGTGTACCCGTCGCCGGACTTGTTCTTCACGTTGGAGCCCTTGTCGGCGTGGCGGAGATCGTAGAGGCCCCAGTCGTTGGCGGCGGTGATGCCGGAGATCTTCGACCAGCCCTCGTCCAGGGAGACGCGGCGGACGGTCTCGCCGAGGATGAGTGCGATCTCGCCCTCGTAGGCCAGCAGCTCGGTGCCGGCAGGGCGCTCGATGGTGTCGCCGGTGCGTGCAATCGAACTGGTCGCTTTGAGGAAGTAGCCCGGGAACTTCGGCGAGCGGCCGCGCTGGGCGATGCGCGAGGGATAGTTCAGGTGCAGGGCGATGACCTTGCCCGGGCGATGTTCTGGTGTTCGGAAGTCGACGTCGTCGTGCGTGCTCATCGGGAACCTCTCGACTGGGGATGTCAGCGACGCTCACCGCTGTGATGCGCCTCACGATGGATCGTATACGATTCTGGGTTCCACTGGCAAGGGGCGGGCGGTGATCCTGGTGATGATCAGGGAAAGTGCGGGAGTAGCGCGTCGATAATCCGAGCGAATCCGGAGCGGAGATCGTGGACGGTAACACGCAGGAGGATCCATCCGTGTGCTTGGAACCAGTGATCTCGCAGTGCGTCCCGCCCCTGCTGTTCTTCGGTGCGGTGATGCGCCCCGTCGTACTGGAGGGCAATTCTGAGTTCGCGATACGCCATATCGGCGGAGAAGTTGCCTGAAGAATCCCGGCCGAGGGTGACTTGGAGTTCCGGCTCGGGGAAGCCTGCGCCGATCAGGGCCAGCCGCAGCAGCGTTTCCGGGCGAGAGTCCGACCCCACTCGGACGAAGTCGAGTGCTTGCCGGGCTCGAGCTCGGCCATGGAACCGGCCGCGCTCGTCGAGGGTGTGGCTCAGGCTCTTGATGGTGGTGAGTGGGAGCGCGCGACGGCGGCCGGGGACGACTCGGCCGGTCACTATGAAGTCACCGGCGACCACGAGGTCGGCGACGGTCAGGTCAGGCAGGGCAGCCAGATCGGTCCAGGTGCGCTCGATGCTCGTGAAGGAGATGCCCCGATGACGCAGGATCTGCTCCTGGGGCAGAGACACGCGATGGGTCACTACTCCGTCTCTGCGGGACCGCGAGGACGTTCTGCCGGTGGTGATGTGGACTTCGGGGCGAGCCTGAATCTGATGGGGCAGGGGAATGTTGTAGAGATGCGCTGCTGTGAGATGCGAGTATGCAGCCGGTGGAAGAGCTTCTTGCAGAGCCCGGAGGTCCGCCAGCGAGTAGCCGTGTGCTGGATCCGGCAGGTGGAGGTCCGTCCAGGAAGACTCTTCGCTGGCGAGATGTCGGTAGACCCCGTAGTGCACCCGCTGGAGGAGACGGTGATCATGCGCTCTACCACGAGGGATGGCTTGAAGCCATTGGGATGTAGTGAACGAGGTGCCCTGGAGCTGGGGAGGGATCGGAGTCAGACGGTAGCCCATGCCGTAACGCTAGAAGTGTTGCCACTGCCGAAATCGGTTGAAAGTCAGGGACTCTGGAAAGGCCGCGGGCCAGACCGGCATGTGGAGGAGCTCGGTGCGGTGATGGCGGTACAGCACCGGTTTTTGTGAAGCGGAATAGCGTGTGGGGAGAGTGTTCACGCGCTGTTCTGCTCCACTGAGCAGATTCCGCGGTGTTTCGGGCGGGCCGAGGGAGTCCTGCGCCGCTTGGAGGGGCCTTGCTACGGTGGAGAAAACCGCGATGAGGAGAAGAAGATGGCTGTGCTGGGACACCGAAGGAAAACTGCCTGGGCGAGTGCTCTGGGCCTGAGTCTGGCAGTGACCTTGTCGGGTTGCTCCGCGGAAAGTCCTGATGAGGCTCCGGACACGGAAGCTGCGGAGGCCACCCCGGCCAGCCCCGCCCCTGACGAGAATGCCGCGACGGAGCCAGTCGAGATTCCGACGGACACCCCCGCGGGTGAAGAATCACAGCGGATTCTGGATCTGCTCAATGCCGAGGACGACACCACCGCCGACGACTGGGACGACCGACTGCACTCGAGCTTCACGGCCGAGGTGTCCACGGAGGAACTGGTGGACCTGTTCAACCAGAACATTCGGCCCGCTCAGCCCTTCACCGCCACCGGATATGAGGGTGGCGACCGGCAGTCGGTGACTACGTTGACGTCTCCGGTGTCCGCGCCGATGGACATGACGGTGACCCTGGATGCCGACGGGTTGATTTCTGGACTGTTCTTCGGGGAGAGCGCTTCCGAGGGTTGAAGAGCTCCGGCCTCGTTCACCGAACTGAGCGAGCGCTTCGATGACTTTCCGGCTGAGGTGAACGTGCTCATCCAGGAGGTAGGCCTCCGTGGGGAACTCGGTGATGCTCCGGACCCACTCCTCGAGCGAGACACCGCTGAGACGGCGCCGCTGGGGTCGATCTTCAAGCTCTACGTCCTGCTGGCGGTCTCGACCGCGGTGTACGAGGGGTCGCTGAGCTGGGACACCGTGCTCACCGTCTCGGACGCCAATCGCAGCCTGCCCTCCGGGGAGCTGCAGGACGAGCCGAACGGCACCGAAGTCACGGTGCGCGAGGCGGCAACGGGAATGATCTCGATCAGCGATAACACGGCGACCGACATGCTCCTCCAAGAGGTGGGGCGCGAAGCGGTTGAAGAGGCCGTGTCCGCTTCCGGGCATCATGATCCGGAGCTGATGCGCCCGTTCATGTCCACCCGCGAGTTGTTCCAGGTGGGGTGGGGGAGTGCCGCGCATCGAGAGCGTTGGGTCGACGGGTCACAGCGCGAGCGCCGGGCGTTGCTCGAGGAGCTGGAACGGGCGCCGATCGGGGAGCACGATATCGCAGTCGGTGGCGATCCGCTGTGGCCCCAGGGCGTGGAATGGTTCGCCACAGCGGAGGATGTGGCCGCCGTGCGTCTGGCGCTGCAGAACCGTGACGACCCGGTGGTGCGTGAGATCCTCGCTGAGAACTCCGGTGTGGAACCGGCCGAACAGCAGCAATGGGACTACCTCGGGTTCAAGGGCGGATCCTCGCCGGGAGTGCTCACCGGCAGCTGGCTCGCGGAGAAGGGGCAGCGCAGTTATGTGGTGGTGATCCAGGCATCGACCGAGGATGCGGTGGGGATCGGCGCCGAGGCAACGGCGGAGTTCTCGCGGTTGGCCTCCTCAGCCCTGGAGCTGATCCGACAGTCAGATTAGTCGGTGGTGATCTGCTCGCCGCGTTCGAACGGTTCCAGACCGAGGCGGGCATCGAGATCCTCGCCGTCGACCAAGATCTGGGCGTTCTCGACTCCGGCTGCCGCGGCGGCGGTGGCGTGGAGCTGGGCGCGGATCCGGTAGGACTCGCAGGCGCTGCGGGTCACGACGCTGCCGGAGAGGTTGACCTCCACGGTGTCGCCCTGGACCTCGTAGTCCTGCACGGTCAGCGAATCGGCCGAGAGCAGCACCGAATTGGTGAGCGCGGGATCGCCGTGACGGTACTGTTTGTCCTGGAGCAGGAAGTCCAGCGCGGCGTCCACGGGCTCTTCGGCCTCCAGCGGCACGGTATTGACCTGGACCAGCAGGTCGGAACACCCGATCTGGGAGCCCGTCACCCCGCTGGGGTACTGCCCGGACAGGGCCACAAAGTACAGGGGCAACGGAGCGAATCCGTCATCGTCGGGGGCGAGGTCGAGCTCGTCGGCAGCGGAGGTGGCCTCGGGGTCGGCCGGTGCAGACGGGTCCTCGGCGCAGCCCGCGAGAGCCAGCAGCAACGTGCACCCGGCGGCGACGGAGACGGCGCGGCCAGTGCGACGGCGCGGTGCTGCTGCGTTCATGGATCTCCCGGGGTTGGCTCGATGCCGTGGATGCCGGTGGCGGCACCGCTGCCCCTCATCCTAACGTGCTCGCGCCCCCGACGCCGCGGTCGTGACCACGGTGCCGGGGGCGCCCGAGAACTGAATCAGCAGGTCAGCGTCAGCTCAGCTCGACTCCGGTGGCGGCACGGACCTCGTCCTCGGTGACCCCGGGGGCGACCTCCACCAGGCGCAACTCGGGGCGCTCTTCGGTGCCGACCACGTCGATCACCGCGAGGTCGGTGATGATCCGATTCACCACGCCCTTGCCGGTCAGCGGCAGGGTGCATTCGGGCAGGATCTTCGGTGTTCCGTCCTTGGCGGTGTGATCCATCAGGATGATCACCTGGGCCGCTCCGTGCACCAGGTCCATGGCGCCGCCCATCCCCTTGACCATCTTGCCCGGGACCATCCAGTTGGCCAGGTCGCCGTTCGCCGCCACCTGCATGGCGCCCAGCACAGCGATGTCGATCTTCCCGCCGCGGATCATCGCGAAGCTCTGCGCCGAATCGAAGAAGGACGCGCCCGGATTCACCGTCACGGTCTCCTTACCGGCGTTGATTAGATCAGGATCGATCTGCTCCTCCGTCGGGTAGGGGCCGGTGCCCAGGATCCCGTTCTCGGACTGCAGGATAATGGTGCGGTCCTCGGGAATGTAGTTCGGGATCAGCGTGGGCATGCCGATGCCGAGGTTCACGTAGGCGCCGTCGGTCAGCTCCTGTGCGGCGCGAGCCGCCATCTGCTGACGGGTCCAGCCGGCGCGCTCGGTCTGCTGCTGGGTCATCTCAGTTCTCCTCTCGCACGGTGCGCTTCTCGATCGGCTTCTCGATGTCGGGGCCAACCTCCACCACGCGGTGGACGTAGACACCGGGCAGATGCACCTCATCGGGGTCGATCTCCCCGGGCTCCACCAACTGCTCGACTTGGGCGATGCAGATGCGCCCGGCCGTGGCCGCCGGTGGGGCGAACTGGCGCGACGACTTGTTGAACACGAGGTTGCCGTGTCGGTCGCCCTTGGCCGCGTGGACGAGGGAGAAGTCGGTGGCCAGCGCCTCTTCCAGAGCGTATTCCTGTTCGGTGCCGAAGGTGCTGAAGGTGCGCACCTCCTTGGCGGGGGACTCCTTCACCACGGTGCCCTCGGCGTCGTAGCGCATCGGGATGCCGCCGTCGGCGACCTGGGTTCCGACACCGGTCTGGGTGAAGAATCCGGGGATTCCGGCGCCGGCCGCCCGCAGCTTCTCGGCGAGCGTGCCCTGCGGCACAAGCTCCACTTCGAGTTCGCCCTCCAAGTACTGGCGCGCGAATTCCTTGTTCTCGCCCACATAGGACGACGTCATTTTCGCAATGCGACCGGCGGCGAGCAGGATGCCCAACCCCCAGCCGTCCACCCCGCAGTTGTTGGAGACAATGGAGAGCTGCCCGGCGCCCTGGTCGAGCAGCGCCTCGATCAGCTGGATCGGGTTCCCGGAGAGCCCGAATCCGGCGACGGCGAGGGTGGCGCCGTCGGGAATGTCGGCCACCGCCTCGGCGGCGGAGGCTACGGTCTTGTCGAGTGTCATGGTGTGGTTCCTCTTCTCTCGGTACTGGTCACGATACTGCCCCCGCGCCGGCCGAGGGGATGACGGAGCAACGGTCAGCTGGCGGACCAGCCGCCGTCCATCGAATAGGACGAGCCGGTGACCATCCGGGAAGCATCCGAGGCCAGCCACGTGGCCAGCGATGCGACCTCCTCAGGTTCGGTGAGCTGCTTGATCGCGGATTCCGCGAGCATGATCTTCTCCACCACGTCATCCTCGCCGATGCCGTGGATCCGCGCCTGATCAGCGATCTGCTTCTCCACCAGCGGGGTGCGCACATACGCGGGGTTGATGCAGTTCGAGGTCACTCCATGCTCGGCGCCCTCCAGCGCCACCACCTTCGAGAGCCCTTCCAACGCGTGCTTGGCCGAGACGTACGCCGACTTGAACGCACTGGCGCGGATGCCGTGCACCGAGGAGAGGTGGATGATCCGCCCGAATCCGCGATCGTACATTCCCGGCAACGCGGCCCGGGTGAGCAGGAACGGGGACTCGACCATCAGCCGGTGGATGAACCGCCACGCCTCGGGGTCGAACTCGTGAATCGGCGCGACGCGCTGGATCCCGGCGTTGTGCACCAGGATGTCGGTGTCGAGCTCGATGTCCTCCAGGGAGGCGGTGTCGGCGAGATCGATCACCCAGGACTTCCCCTGGATCTCTTCGGCGAGGGCCCGGGCCGCATCGCGGTCGCGGTCGCACACGGTCACCGTCGCGCCGGCGCGGGCGAAAGTGCGGGCGCAGGCGGCGCCGATGCCCGAGGCGCCTCCGGTGATCAGTGCGCGGCGTCCGGCGAGCGGGGTGTTCTGGTCGGTGACGGTCATCGGTGGGATGCTCCTTCAGATTGCTGAATGGTCTTCTCAGGGTGTCATGCGCAACGGTGGCGCGCTGGCGTCGTCGGGCTTAGAACGCCCCGGTGAAGGACACCAGGGTGACCATGCCCAGAATCACGACGACGGGGATCACGAGGGTCACCATGCCGATGTCCTTGTAGGACTGGCGGTGGGTCAGCCCACAGACAATCAGCAGGGTAACGACGGCGCCGGAGTGCGGCAGGGTGTCCAAGCCGCCGGCGGCCATGGCGGTGAGTCGGTGCATCGCCTCCATGCTGATGCCCTCGTTCTCGGCCATCAGCCGCAGGTCCTCGCCCAGGGCGTTCAGGGCAATGGTCATGCCGCCCGAGGACGAGCCGGTGAGCCCGGCGGTGATCGACACCGACATCACAGAGGTCCACAGTGCGGAGGCACCCGCGCCGAACACGGAATCGCGCACGACGGCGAACGCGGCCACTGATGCCACCACGGCACCGTATCCGACCTCGGAGGCGGTCGAGAAGATCGGCAGCATCGAGCCCTTCACGCCGTCCACGAACCCGGTGCGCAGCGAGCGGAAGCTCTTCGCGTTCAGCGCCACGATCACCAGGATGGCGGCGACAATGCCCAACAGCACGGCCCACAGTCCGGCACGAGTCTCGATGGTGACCCCACCGAACTGCTCCTGCTCCAGGTGAGCCCAGTCGAGGGCCGGGAAGATCAGCAGCGTGCAGGCGAAGTTGACCACGAACACGGTGATCAGCGGCAGGAACGGCACCAGCTGGTTGGTCGGAGCGGATACCTTCACGGCGGTGTCCGAGGCGCCGTCTTCACTGGAACCGCTCACCATCAGCGCGCTGGCTGGGCTGCCGAAGGTCTCGCCCGCGGCGATGAGCCGACGCCGACGGTACTCCAGCCACAGCAGTCCGCCGCCGAAGATCAGGGCGCCACCCATCAGTCCGATACCGGGTCCGGCGAAGGAGCCGGTGCCGAAGAACTGGCCGGGGATGATGTTCTGCACCTGCGGGGAGCCTGGCAGCGCCGTCATGGTGAAGGTGAAGATGCCCAGGGCGATCGTGCCCGGGATGAGTCGCCGCGGAATATCGGCCACCCGGAAGAGCTCGCGCGCCAACGGATACATCACGAAGGCGACCACGAACAGGCTGATGCCGCCGTAGGTCATCAGCGCGGAGGTAATCACGGTCGCCGCGATGGCGCTGCGTGACCCCACAAGCGCTGTCACGCTGCGCGCGATGGACTCGGCGTAGCCGGTCACTGTCATCAGCACGCCGAAGATCGCCCCGGTGAGGAACACGGGGAACCAACTGCCGACGAATCCGGCCATCGCGGGCATGAAGATCTCTGTGTACGACGCCAGGATCGGCGCCCCGGAGAAGATCAGTGCGACGGTGGAGGCGATGGGGGCGGCGATGATCACGGGCATGCCGCGATATGCCAGGGTGATGAGCAGAATGAGCGACACAATGATGCCGATGATGCCCAAGAGCATAGCGTCTCCTAGTTGAGGTCACGGGCGACGATGGCCGCCTCACTCCAGCGTGGTGGCAGTGGTGTGATCTGCGCTACATTGCCTAGTTCAACGTCCGCCTGCATCTTTCGTAGCCAGCTACAAGCATTCGTGTTCACTGTCAGCAAAATCGTACACTTGTTTTATTTTGCAGGCGAAGTGTAAACTGAAGCAACGAGAACATGCAAGCGAGCAATTCGGCGTCGGCGGGAGGTTTCAGAGATGACGACGGCTCTTGACGACGACGCCCCACGGCTCGCCGAGTTCAGTGACGCGCAGTTGCTAGCTGCTCTCACCGCACTGCCTCTGCACCGCCAGCTGGGCCTGGCCCAGCGCGTGGTCGCTGCCGTGCGGGATGTGGTCATCGAGCCCTCCTCCCTTCAGTACTTCGAACGTCTGGACGCCCACGCGGACGGTGATCGCCCGCTGGACTGGGGCACACTGTGGGCCACCGGTTCCTTTGATGGAGAGCCCGCAGGCGCCGGCGGAGCCAGTGCGGCAGGAGCGTTGCTGGTGCAGCCCGCGGAGTCCGACGATCGCCCCTGGCTGCCAGCCATGGTTCGGCTGGCCGAGGACCTGCAGCGCAGCACCGACGCCGTCAACACCGCGCTCGCGGCCCACGTCGACCGGTCGTTTACACCGAACGTGACCCGCTACGAGCGGCTGGGAATCCCGGAGAAGGAGAACGACTTCACCGGCGCTGCCGCGTATTTGTCTGAACTGACGGGTGTGTCCAAAACAGCGGCCCGCACCCGAATGAAGGCCGGGCAGAACCTGCTTCCCCGACCGCTGCCCGGAGCGCTCGCGGACATCACTGATTCCGCTGCTCCGCGCTATCGCCATACCGGCCGCGCCTATATCTCGGGTGCGGTGTCCGCCGAGAACACGCAGCGCATCACCCGGGCGCTCCAGGAAGTCGTCACCTACGGGCGTCGCTGCAAGGTCCCTCAGGAGAAGGTCAAGCTCGCCGTCGCCTCGGGCGATGAATTCCTTGCGGGGCAAGTGGGCATCGGCACGCCCGAGGAATTCCGCGACCTCTGCGATACCTGGGTTGAACGCGCCAAGGCGCTGCTGGATCAGGATGGTGTGCCACCGGAGGAGGCCGGCAAGCCACCCGCCCACGGTCTGCGCTACCTCGGCCGCGCCGCCGACGGGATGCACGAGTGGCAGATGCGCCTCAACGACGTCCTGCATGAGCTGCTCGCCTCGCTGACCTCGGCCGCGACCAACCCGCGATCGCTCACCGTCCAGCAGCGCGCCGCAGCGCTCGACGCCCTCTTCGAGGGATATCAGGCTCAGGTGGGACTCAAGGATGCTCCCGCCGACCAAGCGACCTCTCCGGCATCGACCCCGGAGACCCCGGCGAGCGGCGATACGGAGACGGCTGCTGACGAGGCAGCAGACGATCCGCTGGCCGGGTTCCTGACCGATGACGGTGGCGCTCAAGCCAGCTCGGACGACGACGGCGCTTTCCGCCTGGTCCCCGGCAGGGTTGCACTCGACCCGCTCGACCCGGACTTCGCTCCGCCGGACCCGTGGGTGGCGCACGAGAAGGTGCGGCTGAACCGCGAGCTGCGTGAAGCGCTGCAGATTGAGGCGCTGATGGCTGCGTTCTATGCAGGGATGCAGAGCCTGGCACGGGACGGCGACCTACCGAAGAACAACGGGCTGTTGCCGCGCATCAACGCCGTCGTCGACTATGACGAGCTGGTGCGCCAAGTCGAACGCCACCGAGAACGAAGCGACGCTCCTGGCATACCAGTCGCGGAGCCGCCTCCGCTGCGTGATCGCGGCACGCTCTTCGACGCCACACACACCGGGCCGTTCAGTCCGACCGAGATCTTGACTCTGAGCTGCGATGCCCTGATCATCCCGACGGTGATGAACCCGGAGAAAACGGTGGTCCTCACTCAGGGGCGTGACCACCGGTTGGTTCCGCAAGCCATGAAGAACGCGCTGATCGCTCGCGACGGCGGTTGCTCCCGCCCGGGATGCACCGCACCCGCCGCCTGGTGCCAGGGGCATCATGTGAAGCACTGGGTGGCCGGCGGCAAGACCGACATCGACAACCTCGTGCTGCTGTGCCCGGGCTGTCACCGCCTGGTGCACCACGATAAATACAGTGTGGAAATGGTCGACGGCGTTCCCTGGTTCACCCCGGCGATCTGGCTCTGCCCGGACCCGACACCGCAGCGCAACAGCTACCACCGTCCCGGTAACGCGTCTCTCGATCCGCCGCGCCGTGAGTGAAGTGCGCAACAATGACTCCATGAGCCGTGCACAGCAACCGAAAGCTGAAGACGATCTCGAGCGCTGGCAGCGCACCCGGGTGGTCATCGAGAAGGTAGACGTCGACGCGTCGATGCCGGAGCTGAACGTGCCGTCGTTGACGCTGCGCTCCAGCCGGATTCCCAACGGCGAACTGGCGAAGTTGCAACAGGTGGAGAGCCTCGTGATCATCGGGAGCTCCGCCGAGCAGATCGATGTGCGCGGCTGTTCGGGTCTGCGCCATCTCTCGGTGGGCAACGTGCGCGGCCTACGCGAGGTGGTCGGTCTCGAGGAGCTGACCGGCCTGGAGGAACTGGAACTGTACGCTCTGCCGCGGCTGGAATCCGTTCCGGCGCTTGACCGGCATACGAAACTCTGGCGGCTGGACCTCGGATCGATGAAGGGAATGAAGGACGGCCTCGCCCCCTTCGTCGCGGCTCCGCAGCTGCGGGAGCTGCAGCTGCAGTCCACGTTTCCTCTCGCTCCCGGCGACGCCGAGCTGGTCCGCGACCACCCGAGGCTTGTCGGATTGTCCTGGTTCGATGCCAAGGGAACACCGTCCGCCGAAATCCGGCACCTTTTCGAGATTGCGGATCGCAGAAGTGCCCGGTTGCGCAAAGACGGGAAGCCGTCAGAGCATGAGGTGCCGCAGAACCGACTTCAGGACATCGCGCCTGAACACATGGTGCAGATCTCGCTCACTGTGAAGGGGAGCGCGAGCCCGCCGCGCTCCCTGAGCGGAATCGGCGATGCGCTGCTCGAGGGTGAGCACGATTTCGGCCCCGGCCTGCGTCAGATTCGGATCACCCTGAACACAGGCGAGCCGAAGCCGTCGTCGACCAAGGTCAACATCCAGCAGGCCAAGGGTGTGATGACCTGTGAGCATCCGAGCGATGTGGCGGCGGTGTTGCTCGAAGAACAGCCGGTCAGCCGCGCAGACTTCACCCAGATCGCTACCGAGATGATCGCGGCGCTCGAGGAGTCCCAGGGCCGGGTAACGGAGCAGATCTCCGGCTTCGACATCGATGCCCTCATCCGCCGCTGCCGCAGTGTTTCCGAGCAGATTTCTGCAGGCAGCGACGACGTCGAAGAACTGATCGCACAGGCCGAAGACCGGGCACGGGCGATGCGGGTGGCAATGAACCGCCTGCAGCAGACAGCGGGGAAGGGCGGGTCGCGAACGCGCTGACGCCTGAGCCGGTGCAGCCCCAAGCGGTGGAGCCGGGGGTGCGGTTCAGGCTTCGGGCGCGTTGCCGCGGCGGGCGGCCAACACCCAGGAGAGTTCGATGAGGGTGTTGACGTCACCCAGGTCGGCGCCGGTGAGCTCGCTGAAGCGGTGTAGCCGGTAGCGCAGCGTGTTCACGTGCACGGGGATGGACCGCGCCGCCAACGGGATGCTGAGGCGGTGGGTGAGGTAGGCCTCGACGGCTTCGAGCACGTGCTCGCCGAATTCGCCGGTGTCCTCGAGCGGCGACAAGTGCAGTGCGGTGAGGTAGTCGGTGGTCTCGGGACTGGCGTCCACGGCGCGGCGCCAGGAGAGGCGCTCCAGGTCGGTGAGACCGGTGAGGCCCACTCGCTCGGCGGATTGCAGGGCCAGGGTGGCGGACTCGAAGGAGGCGGGCAGCGCGTCGATGAGCACGAGACGGCCCACACCGATGGCCAGGTCGAGGTCGGGCTGGGTATCGCCGGGATCCCCGATGAGGATGCCCACTAACACCCCGGCGCGGACCGCGGTGAGGACCTGGACGTCGGCGTCGTCGGCCCACGATTCGAGCTGATTCCGAGCCTCCACGAAGGACTCCGGGGCGGGGCGCAGGGTGATGGCGCGCAACGGTTCGGTGGTGGGCACGTGATAGAGCGCCGCACCGCGCAGCAGGTCGCGGTGAGGCAGGTTTCCGGCCAGCGCGTTGCCGATCCAGGCAACCCGGTGGGCGTTGTCGGCCAGGGCGCGGGAGACCTCACGGTTCTGATAGACGACGACGGCGCGCGCGGAGAAGGCATCGCCTAAGTCCCAGAGCAGCGTGGAGGTGGCGAGCACCTGCTCGGTGGGAATGCCGTTGCGGGGCGCGCCCTCGAGGAGCCGGTGCAGGATGATGGAGAGGCAGACCCGGAATCCGGCGAGCACGGAACCCAAAGGCACGCCCTGGTCGTAGCGCTCGGCGGCCAGAGTGTCGGCTTCGACGACGTCGTCAGGACTGGGGGAGAAGCCGGTGCGGATGATGCGCACGCTCATGGTGATGTTGCGCGCGGCCGAGGCCCTCAGTGCGTCGGCGGGCACGTTCTCGTAGCCAGGCACGGCGGCGCGGATGTCGCTGACGGTCTGCTCGAGGATGGACTCGTCGCCGGCCAGCTCGTCCAACAGCGACCCCCACTGCGGCGCGCTCGCCTCGCCGATCGAACGGTCCTTGCCCATGATCGGCATCGTATCAGCGGTCTGCGCCGTGGGTGGTTCAGCCCTCCACGAGGTCGAGGATGTGCTCGGCGATCGCCATGGACGAGGTGGCTCCCGGGGACGGCGCATTGCGGATCAGCACGGCACGCCCCACCTGTTCGATCACAAAATCGTCGACGAGTCCGCCGTCGGCGCTCATGGCCTGCGCGCGAATGCCGCGGGTGATCGGCGTCGAGGAGACCCCGCTCAGACTCGGCACGTAGTCCGCGGCACCGGCAAGGAAGCGTTTGCGGGAGACGACGGCGCCGAATTCCCGCACCGCGGCGCGCAGGTTCCGGGAGGCGAAGCGCCAGAACGCGAGGTCGGCCACGACGCGCGCGGTATCGCGCACTGCCGCGCCGTTGAGCCGCCAGCCCGGGTAGTTTTCGCGGCCCAGGGAGAGGAAGGCGTTGGGGCCGACCAGCATCTCGCCGTCGACGCGCTTGGTCAGGTGTACCCCGAGGAACGGGTAGGCCGGATCCGGTACCGGGTAGACCAGCCCGTGGAGGATGTCGCGGTGGGCGGAGTCGAGCTGGGAGTACTGGCCGAAGAACGGCACGATGCGCGGGTACTCGGCCCCGCCGGCCAGGGCAGCCAGTCGGTCGGACTGCAGCCCGGCGCAGGCGATGACGACGTCGAAGCGCTCGGTGGCACCGTCGTTCAGGGTGAGTTCGCAGCCGTCGTCGTCGTTGGTCATGTCGACCACCTCGGTGTTGAAGCGGACGCGGCCGCCGGCGCGCACGACGTCGTCGAGCAGAGAGCGGGCCACCGCGGCGAAGTCGATGATGGCGGTGGTGGGGGAGTGCAGGGCGAGGCGGCCGACCGCGTTGGGCTCGATGCGGCGGATCTCCTCGGGTCCGATGAGACGCACGCCAGGCACCCCATTGGCCACGGCACGTTCGTGGATGTGCCGCAGACGCGTTTCCTCTTCAGCGGTGAGGGCGACGACGAGCTTGCCGCACTCCTCGTAGGGAAGATCGCGCTGCCGGGCGTAGTCGCTGATCAGCTCCACGCCCCGACGGCAGAGCCGGGCCTTGAGACTGCCGGGCTCGTAGTAGAGCCCCGCATGCACGACGCCGGAGTTGTGGCCGGTCTGGTGGGCCGCGGCATGGGCGGTCTTCTCGATCACGGTGACCGAGGCGCTCGGATGGCGGCGGGTGATCTCGGCAGCCACGGCGGCGCCGTTGATGCCGGCGCCGATGACGGCGTAGCTGCGGGGGCTGGTCGGATCAGTCACTTGGGTTCTCCTGGGGTGGCGGGGCTGGATGGGCTGGTGGGCAGTGAGCGGGGCATACTGGGTGTATGCAGCATGTTGAACGTCCCCAGAGCCTGACCGAGCAGGCGACCGAGTCCTTGAAGAACGCGATTCTCGCCGGGGACCTGGTTCCGGGACAGCTGTATACCGCGGGTGAGCTCGGACGGCAGCTGAACGTGTCCCGGACGCCGATTCGGGAGGCCCTGCAGGAACTGGCGCGCCGCGGCCTGGTGGAGATCGAGAAGAACCGCGGGATGCGGGTACGCAGCACCTCGGTCGAGTCGCTGATGGACGTGTTCCAGGTGCGGCTGATGCTGGAGGTGCCGCTGGCTCGCCGGGCGGTGGAGTTGGGGACGGCGGAGTCTCGAGCGGCGGTCGAGTCTGCTTATGAAATGTTCGGCGCCGCGGCGGAGACTGGTGATGCCGAGGCGGTGCTCCGGGCCGATCGGGACTTCCACCGTGCCCTGCTGGCGGGAGCTGGCAACGATCGGGCGCGCACCCTGCTGCAGGAGCAGCGCGACTTCGTGCTCTCCACCGGGATGGGCACGGTGCCGCATTCTCGCACCGCAATGGAGTGCTTCGAAGACCACACGGACATCATGGCCGCCTATCGGCGTCGTGACGCCGAGGCGGTCGGAGACGCGGTGG
Source organism: Micrococcaceae bacterium (assembly GCA_052084925.1). Taxonomy (GTDB): domain Bacteria; phylum Actinomycetota; class Actinomycetes; order Actinomycetales; family Micrococcaceae; genus CmP2. The sequence continues at coordinate 164,923 of JBQDEV010000001.1, read as the reverse complement.
CCCGGCACATCGCGCACACCGCGAAGATGCTCATCCGGCAGGAGACTCGCTCCCGGCCCGAGTTCGCTGCGGTGGACGCTGACGCTGCCATCGACTGGCTGCTGCACTGACCGGCCCTCCCTTCGTCGTCGTGTGCAGAACACTAGCAGGTTGCATGCAACATGCAAAGAGGTGGTCGGAGGGTGGGGGTGTCCAGTGTGGCGTTCGACCTATCGGCGTCATTCCGGCCCGTCGCCCCGGCGGCGTCGACTAGGCTGGGGGCATGTCGATCCGCAATCGTCGCGCTGCCTCCCTTCCCGCCAAGCTCAGCCGCACCTGGCTGCTCATCAACGCCGCCCGCCCGGACGATTACGCCCCTGGCATGGCCAGCGAGGCGGACTCGGTGATTATCGATCTGGAGGCTTCGGTCCCGGATGACAAGAAGGACGACGCGCGCGGCCACGTGGTCGAGGCGCTTTCGGGAGGCATGACGGCGTGGGTGCGGATCTCCGGAACCGGCACCGACGACTGGGCGAAGGACCTGGAGGCACTCTCCGGTCTGAACGGGTTGCGCGGCGTGATGCTGGCGATGACTGAGGAGCCCGAGCAGGTCACCTACACCGCGATGCGCCTGCGGGCGGGTACCCCGGTGCTGGCACTGCTCGAGACGGCGGTGGGCGTGGAGAACGCCAACAATGTAGCCAAGGCGCCAGGCACGTTCCGCCTGGCTTTCGGCACGAATGACTTCCGTAAGGACGTGGGTGTCTCCGACGATCCGATGGCGATGGCGTATGCCCGCTCCAAACTGGTGATGGCATCGCGTGTGGGTAAGCTGCCCGGCGCGATCGACGGACCGCCACTGGCCACGGATGACGAAGCCGCCGTGCTCGCCGGCTCGGCCCACACCGCCTCCATGGGTATGACGGGACGGCTGTGCCTGAACCGCACCCAGGTGGACGCCATCAACCAGGCGATGAGCCCCTCGGCCGACGAACTCGAGTGGGCGCGCGAGCTGCTCTACGCCCACGAGCAGGGGGCATCCGTCGGCGACGGCTCCTACCTGCCGCGCCTGGCCCGTGCGCAGAAGATCGCCGATCTCGCGGACTCCTACGGCCTCTGGAACGCCTGAGTTCAGCTACACCGACAGAATGGCGCCCTGATCTATGAGGGTTGCTCGGATGGAGTCATACGGTACGTCTGCAGGTTGGGCTCCGCTGCTTGCAGCCAGCGCAGAGATCACCCCGGCCGCGTGCCCGAGCGGCATAATTCCGCCCATGTGCCGGAGGCCATCCATGGCCCCTGACTCGACTCCCACTGTTCGCCCTGTGACGCACATGTTGGAGACGTCGCGCGGAATCAGCACACCGCGAGGAACCGCGAACGGCCGGGCTGGGGGGACGAGGTGCACGCTGTCGCCCTCATGTCGATCAATCGGTCCTCCACCATAGGAAATCGCCTCGGGATGGTCTGCTCCAGTCGCCACATCTTCGGCGGTGAGTCGATCTACACCGCGCACCCGCACGGATTCCCGCTGTCCGATCCACGGCGCCAGCTGCACCAGCGAGGCGTTCTCAAACCCGGGCATATTCTTGATGAGATACTTCAAGCTGGTGAGCGCCTGCTCGCGTCCGTGCCTTTCGGCAACAGATATCCCCAAGGGATCTCGTCCGTCTAGTCCATGCACGGCCGTGACGAGGAGAAAAGTATCTCCATTGGCCGGACTCTCGGAGTGCGCGACGGTCCGATAGAAGAAATCTCCGCTCTCGACGCCTCGGCTGACGATTTCCCGACGTCGGTCTCGGCTTGTGGCCCCATAGACATCAATGTCGACGCCGGCAACGCGCATCATGCAAGTCATGGGCTGCCTCTGATCGACTGGGGAATCCTCGATCGTGGCACCTGCCGATTCTGCAATGATCGCTTCCGAACTTGCATCGATAACCTGTTTTGCCTTGACCGTGTGGGTTCCCGTCGGGCCGAGGAACGTGACAAACGAGTGCTGGTCATCGGTGCTGAAGCACAGCCCGTGTGCATGAAGAATGACCTGAATTCCGTGCTCAAGCAGAAGTTCATCGAGGCTGATTTTGAGGATCTCTGGATCGAACGGATAGACCTTGAAGGTCAACGGCGAACTTGTCAGTTTTCCGGCCGTGTAGTCCTTGAAACCAGCACCACCCCCGTGATGTTCCAAGCGATCCAAGATGAGTCGAGCAGTGCCGCCGGTGACGAGGGTGTCGTTCCAATAGCAGCCATTGAACGCCGCCACCATACCTCCGGTCGCTGTTCCGCCGAGGAATCCAGACTTTTCAATCAGTGTGACGCTTGCTCCAGTCAGGGCTGCGCCGAGTGCTGCGTTGACTCCGCTAACGCCGCCTCCGACGACCACGACGTCGGATTCAGTGAGGGGGGTGGTCATTAATTTTCTCTCCATCCATTGCGGCTGGTCGGTGTGAGTGCTCCGTACGTTGGCCATTCGAGATCCACGCCGTTGCGCACCAGACTGTTCTGGAAGGCGCGGAGCAGCTCGGGCTGGTTGCGAACTTGAGCGGGAGCAGAGTGGTGAATCTTGCAGAAACTCGCGAGACTTCCTGCCGCCTCGCCGATGTTCCATTCCGTCGGATGTACTCGGTAGGCTCCGTTGGTCACTCTCGTTGTGCCGATGTTCTTGCACCCCGCGAGGAGGTTTTCGACGTTGCGCGACAGTAAAGAGCCCAATGGGATCTGGTAGGGATGTGTGTCGATATCGACCGTGTTTCGTTCGCGCGTGCTCGGGTGGATATCGATTCGGTACGCGCCGATTCCTACGGTGTCATCGAATCGCTCGGCATCGGTTAGCTTGCCTCGTGCTTCGACACCGATGTGCTCCTCAACTACACGGAATTCGGCAAGCAGGCGTCTGCTGTCACGGAAATACGGCTCCATGGCGAAACCATCGTTGGTTCCCAGTGCGTCCGGACGAAGCCGAAGCTCGGGATATCCGTGTCCACCCTCCCATCGCGGAGCCTCCGTCTGCATCCAATAGAGGAACGACCGGGATAGCTCCTTAGCCTCGACGAGAGCTTCGTTGTGCTCTTCGTCCGAAACAGCGAGGAAAGGGCGAGACCAATAGTCCATCTGCGGCCAGTTGGCCAGGGTGACGTCGCTGTCCGCGAATCCGTTGTCGAACTGGAACCGTGAAAAGATGCGGCGAGCATGCCACAGATCCCAGGCCCACTCGGGCCCAGGCTCGCCGATCAAGAGTGGGCGCTCGCGAGGCTCGTGGGTGACGTGATCACTGACGACCCACGAGAACTGTGGTCCCGGCCAGCTGGGAATCTGGATGTTTCGCCACCGCTCGTACTGTGCGGGGCGAGAGATCGTATGGTCCTCACCGTGCCGAAAATCGACAGCGAAGCACCAGGTGACAGCTTGCTGTTCCAATGGGTCCGCGACGTCCAAAGCATGCAACTCCCCGGTGTCAGACCGCGACTCGGCGCCAATGACATGATCTGCGCCGACGAGGGGCAACACATCACCCAGCTCCGTGGCGTCGACGAAGGTGTCAGCCGCAACGATAAATTCGCTGCCGTTATCGTCGATCGCGCCGAGCGATACGATGCGGTTGTCTCTCACCTCCGCTTCCGTGACTTCAGCGCGCCGGAGCAGGCGCAGCTTGCCGGAGGATAGCCACGGCTGCAGCATTTCTTCCAACACTGCGGCAGCGACGCTTGGTTCATGGGTGAGGGTGGAGATGTTTCCCTGTCCGGGGTTGAACGCCACTTCCTGCATGGCTGAATGCGTGACCGGGAAATTGCGGCGGTAGTAGTGCCTAATTCTCGACCGCAGCTCCTGATAGGTGCTCGAACCGAGGCCGGTATCTGCCCAAGGATGCTCATCAAGGGGAACTCCTTGCACGGTGAGCTGGCCTCCGAGCCAATGATGAGCGGCGACGAGGGTCACCGTTGCGCCACGTTTTAGTGCGGCGATGGTTGCGGAGACTCCTCCTAGGCTGGCCCCAATAACGGCGACGTCGGTTTTGTTCAGTGCTTCCTGCACCTAGATTCCTTTCCTGGATGGGCACATGGTGAGAATCTTGCTGATCGCCGGGCTACTGAAGTGCCTCGCTGTAGTCGGCATTCGCCTCCTCCAGGAGAGTCGTCGACTCTTCTTGTCCATAGGGGCTATCCAGAACGAATTGATCGCCGATGCGATCGATTACTGTCGAGTCGGCGCCGCACTCTACGAATGTGGTCTCCAAGGCTGCCTTGACGTCGTCGTGCAGATTGGGACTGCCCACGAATACGCCATAGTTGGTGGACAGCGCCGTTTCAAAGCCGGCGGCCGAAAGTGGTTCAGCATCTGGAAGATCTTCCACGGGCTCGTCCGAGCCCGTGCCGATGGCAATGAGGCGCCCGGAATTCGTGTGCTCCAGAACTGCGTCTGAAAGCTCGACGATTGCAGCGTCGGCAGTATTTCCCAGAGCTGCGGTGGTTGCAGCGGCTGCTCCTTCAAAGGGAACCGCGCGAACGTTTGCCTGTTCTGCCAACTGCTGCGCAACGAGCTGATAGACACCCAAAGCTCCCGTGGTGGCCAGGGTGGACTGTGAGCCCTCGCCTGATGCTGGTAGCAAGTCCTGAAGCGAGGAAATGCCTGAGTCGGCAGAGGTCACGAGCACGGAGGGCGCGCCGGTGATTGTCGCCAGCGGCGCGACATCATCCATGGTGTACTCGGCTTCATCGACCTGCATGGGGGTCAGGGCAATGCCGCTTGATGACACATAGCCCACGGTCGCGCCGTTGGGTGACTGGCTGAGCATGTAGTTCACGCCGGTCGTTCCGCCACCGCCTTCACGGTTCTCCACGATCCAGTTGTTTTCCGTGTTCTCGGTCAAGCATTCCGCCATGATCCGTGCGTTGGTATCAAGTGACCCGCCAGCGCCGAAAGGCACGATGATCTTGATGGTTCCCGCGGGCAACGAGCCGTCGCCCGCATCATTTCCTCCCGTATTGGCGCATCCCGTGGCGAGCAGAAGGCATGCGGCAGTTGCGGACACTGCCCCCAAAGTGGTGCGTTTCATGTGGTTCTCCTTAGTGAGTGGCGAAGGTTCGCGAGATGTTCTCGGCTTCATTGACGAGTTCTGGGATCAGTGCGAGGGCATCGTCGTGGCTGAACCGATATGAGGGTCCAGACACGGCAATCGCGACCGGTACCCGTTCGCCGGCAAGCGTGACGGGTACGGCGATAGAGGTTGACTCGCGGGTGACCCCACCGAGTCCGAGGGCGTAGCCGTGCTCTCTCATGGACTCGATGGAGTTTTCGAACCGATCTTGAAGGGTGCTGACGACTTCATCGCGCTGGAAAGTCCGATCTTCGTATTCCTCTGCATAAAGCGAAGGTGAGTGCGCGATGATCACCGACCCGATCGCTGTCGTGAGTGCTGGACGTGAATCTCCAGTCTGGATGGAGATCGTCACCTCACGGGCGATGGTCTCATGCGCTAAGTACTTCACATCGCGGTGTTCGATTCGTCCTAGGAACGCAGCCTCGCCCGAGAGTGAAGCGAGCCTTTTCAGGCCAGGGCGCGCGACTTCTTCCAACGAGGCCTTATTTAGTGCGAGTGCTCCGATGTGCGCCAGCTTCGTAGTCGGTGCGTAGAGCTGTGAATCAGGATCCTGATAAACGAGCCCTGAAGCTTCGAGCTGGACCAGGAGTCTCCGGGCAGTGCTTGCCGGAAGATCTGCGGCTGCAGCGATGTCTCGTAGTGGCAGTCGGGGGGATTCGCGAGTGAAGCTCTCGAGGATTGCGGTGATCCTCGAGATAACCCCGTTCCGCTCAGTGGAATGCTTTGCATCTGATGGCATGCGTGTTACTGTACGGAGTGATCTGCCTCACTGTCAACAATGGCGGTGCATCAACCTTCTGAGCAGGTCGATCCAAGGAAAGGACGACTCGTATGGAATCGCCAACAGTCTCTGAAGAGACGGGGTCGAGGCCACGTTCGGTCAATCTGCGATGGTCAACACGTTCCATTTCGATGGGACTCTTCGCCGTAGTCGGCATCTTCGGAGCCTGGGTCTCGTGGCAAGCCTTCAACTACGGCGTCGGATCACTGACGAACCCGGGCGTGGGCGCGTGGCCGTTGATCGTCGGCATTGCTCTGGTCCTTCTCGGGGTGTGGCTGCTGAAAGGGGCCCGTCGAGAGTCCGCTACTGAGCGTGTCTCGGTGAGAGACCCGCTGATTCTGTGGGGCCTCATGTTGGTTTGGGCCCTGATGCTCAATGTCATTACGTTCATCGCTGTCAGCAGCGTGATCCTCTTTCTGATCTTCAAGGTGATCGGCCGTGCGGGATGGATTCAATCGATCCTTGTCCCCGTCATCACCTCGACAGTGATCTACTACGTCTTCGCCAATCTCTTGGCTGTGCCGTTGCCATAAGGAGCGACTTTGGAAAATCTTCTCTACGGCTTCGAGGTCGCACTCGAACCCCTCAACATCCTCTTCGTTGTGCTGGGCGCGCTTGTCGGAACAGTCGTGGGGCTATTGCCCGGCTTGGGCCCCACCGCCACTATCGCCCTACTGCTGCCCGTGACGTATTCCATGGGGCCGACCACCGCGATCATCTTCCTCGCTGGCATCTTCTACGGCAGTATGTTCGGTGGCCGCATTCCGGCGATCCTCTTGAATGTGCCTGGAGACGGCGCGGCCGTCGTCACTACTCTGGACGGGTATCCCCTGAAGCAGCAGGGTAGGGCTGGCGTGGCGTTGAGTATCACCGCTATCGGCTCTTTCATCGGTGGACTGGTCGCGCTGATTGGCATCGTGGCGTTCATCCCGGTCTTGAGTCGATTTGCTTTGGATTTCGGTCCGCCGGAGTTGTTCCTCCTAGCTTTTCTTGGGCTGATCCTGATCGCGTTCCTCGCCGCGGGATCTATGAGCAAGGGGCTCCTATCAGCCTCCATCGGAGTTTTCCTCGCTCTGATGGGATTCGACGCGATCACGGGTGAACCGCGATTTACCTTCGGGCAGTCTGACCTGCTCGACGGCGTGAACATCGTGCCGTTGGCCGTGGGCATGTTCGGGTTGTCTGAAATTATGATTCAGGCGGAGCAGAGGTTCCGCGGCGTCAGCGTGGGTGTCGTCGGAAAGATCTGGCCGAAACCTGCGGAAGTCTTTGCCCTTCGTGCCCCGATTATTCGTTCGTCAGTGATGGGATTCTTCCTCGGGCTCATCCCGGGTGGCGGCGGAGCTATGGCGTCGGTGGTCGCCTACGGTGCGGAGAAGAAATTCTCGAAGCAACCGGAAATGTTCGGCAAGGGCGCGATGGACGGACTCGCGGCCACGGAGACGGCCGACAATGCGGCAGCCAACTCATCGTTCGTACCATTGCTGACCCTCGGTATTCCGCCGAACCCTGTCATTGCATTGATCGGATCCGCACTCGTGCTCCACGGAATTACACCTGGGCCGGATTTGGTTCAGTCCAGCCCGGACATCTTCTGGGGACTGATTGCGTCTATGTTCATCGGACTGATTGTTCTCTTCATCTTTAACCTGCCCTTGATTGGTCTGTTCGTGCAGATCCTGAAGGTTCCGCCGCTGCCATTGGCCGGGGCGATTTTGGCTCTCTCAATCGCCGGAACGTACAGTGTTCGATCCTCGCTGTTCGACGTGCTCATGCTCGTGCTCTTTGGAATCTTTGGATATGTGCTGCGCAAGGCGGATGTTCCGCTGGGACCATTGGTTATCGGGTTCATCCTGGCGCCGATTATGGAGAGCGAGCTGCGCAGGACTCTGGTGCTTTCGGGTGGAGAGTTCTCGATCTTCGTGGACCGCCCCATCACTCTGGGCATCATGGTGATTGCTGCCGCTTTGGTGCTGTTCACGCTAGCGAGGAAGTTCTGGGGTCCGAAAAAGAAATCAGTGGTGAAGGAAGCGCTCGAAGTGAGCAAGAGCGAGCAGCCTTCGTAAGAGGCGACGGGTTCGGACGCGGGTGCCTCCGGCACGAAGACCTGTGGATAACTTAAACGGTGCGAGGTCGAGCCTGGATACGGTAGCGACGTCCAGAACGAACCCGTTTGAAAGTTGTTGTGATGTCCGCTGTTTCTTCTGCCCGCCGCACCCGCGCCACCACCGCCACGGTGGTGCTGAGCGCTCTGTTCTCGCTGCTGCTCACCGGCTGCATCGGCTCCGCAGAGTCGGCAGAGGGTCCTGACTCGACGTCGACTCCGGCCACGGAACCCGCTTCGAGCGTGGAGAACCTCGAGGAGCCCGTGCACCCGCAGGGCCCACTGTACGAGGAGGCGCGGTGAAGTCCCCGCGGCACGCTTCCGGGTGGCTGCTCCTGACGACGGCGTCGTTGCTCGTGCTGACCGGCTGTGCTGACACGGCGGAGCGGGCCGCAGGCTCCGAGGTCACGGCGTCGGGCACTGCTTCAGTATCGAGCGCGGACGCTACAGATGCGACGTCAGGCTTGACCGCGGAACCGTCAGCCGAATTCAGTGGCGAATCCAGCGCCGGATCAGAAGCGGAAGCGCCCGACATGCCGGAGCTGGTGGAGGATCGAGCGCTCGAGGGAGCGATGGCCGCGGTGCATCACTGGTTCGCCGGGGTGAATCACGCTCAACTCACCGGGGACGTCTCGGCGATCGAAAAGGTCTCCTGGGGCACCTGTACTCGGTGTGAGGATGAGATGAGCGCGTGGGTCGATCAGGCGGCGCAGGGCTGCTTCGTCGAGTTCGACGGGGAGCCCGAGCTCAGGATCTATCGTGCGGAGGTCTTTGAGGGATGGAAGTTCGCCCGAGTCAACCTGGCCTACTCCGAGCCGGATGGCACCCAGCGCGGAGGGGATTGCGCTGGGGACTTCGAGGCTTTCGACGACAGCCTGGTGATCCATCTGGCCTATGCCGGAATCGACGGGCGATGGAAGATGGAGGACTTCTGGACCTGGGACGAGTATGAGACGTGGCTTGAGCAGAATGCGCAGGAGTCCGGATAGAGCGTGACCGGGGGCACTGAATGAGGCGAACGGGTGGCTCCGGGGTAAATTAGACTGGAGCACCTGATCGTCCACCTCGCACCCGCTCCTCTTTATGACTTCTGAGACCTCCCGGCAGCGCTTCGGCGCGCCCGACCCGCACGCCCCCGAGCCGTCTGCCGCAGACCACTCGGGGCCGACGTCGTTAACCGCTCCGGTGACCGCATCACAGGCCGGCCTCGGATCGGCGCACGGCAAGGCGATCCTCATCGGTGAGCACGCCGTGGTGTACGGGGCGCCGGCAATTGTGCTGCCGCTGCTGGACCTGCAGGCCGCCGCCAGCGTGCGTGAGGCGAAAACCGCCACCATTACGTCGGACCTGTACACCGGGCCGATCTCCCAGGCCCCGGCCATGATGGCCCCCATCATCCGGGCGGGCGAGGCGGCCGCGGAGCGGGTTGATCTGCGCCCGGACCGGCTCGAAGTAATCGTGCGCTCCACCATCCCGTACGAGCGCGGGCTGGGCTCTTCCGCCGCCGTGTCTGCTGCCATCGTCCGCGCCGTCGCCAACGCCGGGGGTGTGCGGCTGAGTCCGGCCGAGACCCACGCGCTGGTCCAGGAGGCCGAACAGATAGCCCACGGCACCTCCTCCGGGCTCGACGGGCACGCGGTACAGTCGCTGACCCCGCTGCGCTTCCAGGCCGGGAAGCCGACCACCGTGAAGGTGGCCGAGCGGATGACTTTCGTGATCGCGGATACCGGGACCTCCGGGTCGACGTCGTCGGCCGTGAACGGGGTGCGGATGCTACGCACGGTGCTGCCGGAATCGGTGGACCGGATGACCGCGGATATCGCGGAGGCGGTCGAGGACTCCGCCAACGCGCTCGCCGTCGGTGATGCCCCGCGGCTGGGCCGCAACATGAACGACGCGCACCGGCATCTGGCCCGCATCGGGGTGTCCTCCCCGGCGCTGGACGCCCTCATCGCCGTCGCCCTGGAGGCCGGCGCCTACGGGGCGAAGCTCACCGGTTCCGGACTCGGCGGTTGTGTGCTCGCCCTGGCCCCCTCCCTGGAGGTGGCTGGCGATTTAGCCGCCGCGATGACCTCCGTGGGCGCGACCCGCGTCTGGACCACCTCCCTGGTGCCCACCACCCCGACCACCCACACCGCGCCCACCGCGCGCGTGAGTCCCGCCCCATCCGCCGACACTCCGCAGGAGACCCCGTGACCCAGGCGACCGCGCGCGCTTATCCGAACATCGCCCTCGTCAAATACTGGGGTAAGGCCGACGAGGCGCTGATCATCCCCGTGGCCGGATCGATGTCGATGACGCTGGACGACTACGCGACGACGACGACGGTGCACCTCGGCGAGGGCACCGGAGCCTCCGGCGGAGCTGATGCGCTGAACCTCAACGGGACGGAACTGGAGCCGGTCGATACTGCCGCGCAGCGGGTCGCAGCGTTTTTGGACATCGTGCGCGGAATCGCCGCCGAGCGCGGACTCGACACCGCAACGGAGCGCGCCCGGGTGACCACCGTCAACGAGGGGCCGACCGCAGCGGGCATGGCCTCTTCGGCATCGGGGTTCGCCGCCCTGGCTACCGCCGCCTCCGCCGCCTACGGCCTGGAGCTGAACGAGCGCGAGCTCTCCCGCCTGGCCCGCCGCGGTTCGGGCTCGGCCTGCCGCTCCGTGATCAGCCGGTTCGCCGTCTGGCATGCCGGGGACTCCGACGAGACCTCCTACGCCGAGGAGATCGCCGCCCCCGACCTGTCGATGATCGCCGTGACAGTGGCCTCGCACGCGAAGAAGGTGTCATCCCGGGCCGGGATGCGCGCCACCGCCGCCACCTCCCCGTTCTACCGGTCGTGGATCACCTCCACCGAGGAATCCCTCAACGAGATGGTCCGTGCGTGTCAGGACGCCGATTTCACCCGGATTGGGCAGATCACCGAGACCCACGCGATGCGCATGCACGCCGTTATTAATGCGTGCGAGCCGCCCATCCGCTATCTCGCCCCCGTCTCCTACCAGGTGTTCGACGCCGTGGCCGAGCTGCGCGCGAACGGGGTGGAAGCGTACGCTACCGCCGACGCCGGCCCCAACGTGGTGGTGATCTCCCGACCCGCCGATGCCGCGACGGTCGCCGAGGCGCTGGCCGGCTACGCCGAGAACGGGCGCGCCACCATCCTCAACCCCGGCCCGGGCGCCCAGCTGCTGGAACCCGCGGAGGCCACCGCGTGATCGTCACCCGCGCCCCCGGCAAGCTCTACATCGCCGGAGAGTACGCCGTGGTCGAACCCGGCCAGTGCGCCGTCGTCGTCGCCGTGGACCGCTACCTCACCGTCACGCTGCGCGAATCCGACGGGTCCGAGGGAGCGGGCCGGGTGCACTCCTCCGAGTACGGCCGGCTGCCCGTGGTGTGGCGCCGCGATGAGGCCAGCGGGAACATCGTCGTCGAGCATCACCCCTACGACTTCGTGACCTCGGCGATCACCACTTGCGAGCGGTTGCGCGCCGAGCGGGGGATCGCGCCGCGGTACTTCGACCTGCACATCGACTCCGAGCTCGACGACGCCGACGGCCAGAAGTTCGGGCTGGGCTCCTCCGGCGCGGTGGTGGTGGCCACGGTCAGCGCGATCGGCGAGTTCTACGGTCTGCACCTCAGCGATGACGAGCGCTTCCGGCTCTCCCTCCTCTCCACCGTGGCGATTTCCCCGCGCTCCTCGGGCGGAGACATCGCCGCCTCCACCTATGGCGGGTGGCTGGGCTACGCCTCCCCGGATCGCGCCGCATTGCGCACAGCCCTGGCCGCCGGCACCGTCACCGCGGCCCTGGAGCATTCCGGCTGGGACCCGCACCGGGTGCAGCGCCTGAGCCCGCCGACCTCGCTGCGCTTGCGCGTGGGTTGGACCGGCTCGCCGGCGTCCACCGAGGCGCTCGTGGGCTCCGTCAAACACCATTCCCCGGCGGATGCCCCCGGCTACGGGCGGTTCCTGGCGTCGTCGTCGCAGATGGTGGCCGGGCTCGTGGAGGCGCTGAATCACGACGACGCCGTCGCCGTCGCCGCGGGGATCCGCTCCGCCCGGGCCCTGTTGCGCGGGCTGCACGAGCGCACCGGGATCACGATTGAGACGAACACCTTGCAGAGATTGTGCGATATCGCCGAGGACCACGGTGCCGCGGCGAAACCCTCGGGTGCCGGGGGTGGGGACTGCGGTATCGTGCTGGTACCCGCCACCGCCGATCCGACCGCACTGCACGCGGCCTGGATCGCGGAGGGCATCCGCCCCCTGGACCTGAAGGTGACCGGCGGAACCCCGGCCGACCCCGCAGAGGAGGGCACCCGATGACCGAGCCGACGGCCGCGTCCCGCAAGGACGACCACCTGCGCCTGGCCGCCGCGCAACAGCAGGGCATCCGCACCTCCCGTGCGGGATTCGATGACGTCGCCGTGCGCCACCACGCCCTCTCCGGAATCGCGCCCGAGCAGGTCAGCCTCGGGGTCGAGGTCGGTCCCTGGCAGTTCGAGGCACCCTTCTACGTCAACGGGATGACCGGCGGCACCGACCAGGCTCGCGCCCTGAACCGCACCCTGGCCCAAGCCGCTGCTCGCGCGCACGTGCCGATGGCCTCCGGATCGGTGGGCATTGCCCTGGATGACCCCAGCACCGCCGATTCGTTCACCGTGATCCGGGACGAGAACCCCCACGGCATCGTGCTGGCCAACATCGGGGCCGGGCGCAGCGTCGACGACGCCCGCCGCGCCGTCGAGTTGCTGAAGGCAGATGGGCTGCAACTGCACGTCAACGCGGTGCAGGAGACCGTGATGCCCGAGGGCTCCCGCGACTTCTCCGGATGGCTGGAGCTGATCGAGCAGATCGCCGCCGCCCTGGACGCCGACGGCGTGCCGCTGCTGGTCAAGGAGGTCGGCTTCGGCCTCTCCTCCCGCACCCTGCGCCAGCTGCGCGACGCCGGGGTGTCCCTGGTGGATGTGGCCGGCACCGGCGGCACCGACTTCGCCCGCATCGAAAACGACCGTCGCGACCCGGTCGAGGACGTGAGCTACCTTTCCGCGGCCGCCGGATTCGGGCTCTCCACCCCCGCCGCCCTGCTGGACGCCGCCACCCTGGAACCGCAGGTTCGCGCCGACCTCACCGTGCTCGCCTCCGGCGGGGTGCGCCACCCGCTGGACGTGGTGCGTTGCCTGGCACTGGGCGCCCGTGCCGTGGGCGTGGCCGGCAGCTTCCTCTCGGTGGCCCTGGCCCACCCCGACGACGACGGCGCCGCCCTGGCTTCCGTGATGACCGCCTGGGCCGAGCAACTGAGACTGTTGCATGCCCTGTTTGGTGCCCGAACCCCGGAGGAGCTGACCGGCACCGACGTCGTCGTCACCGGAACCACTGCGGAGATCGCCCAGCGCTGCGGTGCCGACCTGGACCAGCTGGCCCGACGTACCCAGCACCGCACCGGCCAGACCCACTCGAAGGAGCAGATGTGAGCACCCCCCGGGAGACCACCACCGTGACCGCCATCCCCACCCGCTGGGTCGGCCCGATCAAGATCGGCGGCAACGCGATCTCCGGCAACGGAACCGGCGCGACAGACAGCACCGAGCTGATCGAGGTGCCGCTGGCCACCTACGAGACCCCGCTGTGGCCCTCGGTGGGCCGCGGTGCGAAGATCTCCCGGCTGGTGGAAGCGGGCATCACAGCCACCGTCGTCGACGAGCGGATGACCCGCTCCGTGCTGTTCACCGCTCGTGATGGCGCGGCAGCCCACCACGCCGCTCAGATCATCGAGCAGCGCTTCGAGGAACTGGCCGAGGTGGTCTCGCAGGGCTCCCGCTTCGCCCAGCTGATCGAGATTCACCCCGAGATCGTGGGCTCGCTGCTCTTCGTGCGCTTCGCCTTCCGCACCGGGGATGCCTCCGGGCACAACATGGCCACCGCCGCGGCGGATACGCTGATGACCCGCATCCTCTCCTGGGAGATCGGGCTGAACTACGGCTCGATCTCGGGCAACTTCTGTACCGATAAGAAGGCGACCGGCGTCAACGGGGTGCTGGGCCGCGGCCGCTCCGTCACCGCCGATATCCTCATCCCGCACGACGTCGTCGAGCAGCACCTGCACACCACCGCGGCGGCGATCAGCGAACTGGTGGTGCAGAAGAACTACGTGGGCTCCACCATCGCCGGGGCGCTGCGCTCGGCGAACGCGCACTTCGCCAACATGCTGCTCGCCTTCTATCTGGCCACAGGGCAGGACGCGGCGAACATCGTGGAGGGCTCCCAGGGGTTCACTTACGCCGAAGACCGGCCCGAGGGGCTGTACTTCGCCTGCACCCTGCCGCACCTGATCGTGGGCACCGTGGGCAACGGCAAGCACCTGGAGCATGTGGAGGATGCCATGCAGCGGCTCGGACTGCGCGAAGAGCGTGAGCCGGGCGCGAACACACGTCGCCTCGCGGCCCAGATTGCCGCTACCGTGGTGTGTGGAGAACTGTCGCTCTTGGCGGCCCAGACCAACCCGGGTGAGCTGATGAAGGCCCACACCGTATTCGAACGCAGGCAGCGTCGGGCCTGATCGGCCTCAACAGGGTCGACGACGGCGAAGGAGAATCGCAGAAGTGAGCAACAACATCGGAATCCACGATCTCGAGGCGGCCACCGCCCACTACGTGCTGCCGCTGGACGCGCTGGCCGAGGCGCACGGGATCGACCCGGCGAAGTTCCACCGCGGGCTGGGCCAGGACCGGTTCTCCGTGCCGGCCCCCGACGAAGACGTGGTGACCATGGCGGCCTCCGCGGCGTCGCGGCTGCTGGCCAGGCACCCGGAGCACAACGTGCGCATGGTCATCTTCGCCACCGAAACCGGGGTGGACCAGTCGAAGTCGGCAGGCGTGTTCCTGCACGGGCTCATCGGTCTGGGCCCCCACGTGCGCACCATCGAATATAAGCAAGCCTGCTATGCGGGCACCGCCGGAATCCAGGCGGCGCTCGGGCACATCTCCCGCTACCCAGACGAGCAGGTGCTCGTGGTGGCCTCCGATATTGCCCGCTACGCCCTCGACACCGCAGGCGAGCCCACCCAGGGCGCCGGCGCCGTGGCGATGCTCATCTCCGCCGATCCTGCTCTGGTGGCCATCGAACCGCAGTCCGGGCTCTACACCGCGGATGTGAACGACTTCTGGCGCCCCAACGACTCCTCCACCCCCTTCGTCGAGGGTCGGCTGTCCATGGATGCCTACATCGAGGCCACCCTGGGTTCCTGGGATGACTTCACGGCCCGGCGGCAACTGGCGGTCACCGACGTCGACCGGTTCATCCACCATCAGCCCTTCACCAAAATGGCCCGTAAAGCACATGCCGCACTGGCCGCGCACACCGGGGTGGAGCTCGGTGACGAACTGATCGAAGAGTCGATGACGTACAACCGTCAGCTCGGCAACGCCTACACGGCGTCGATGTACTTCGGCCTGGCCGCCCAGTTGCACGCCGACACCGACCTGGCCGGCAAGCGCCTGGGCTTCTTCTCCTACGGTTCCGGGGCGGTGGCCGAATTCTTCACCGGTGTCGTCCAGGATGGCTACCGGGCCCACCTCGACGCCGCCGCGGCCGTGAAGGAGCTCTCCGCACGCGAGGAAATCGACTACCCGACCTACCGCGCCCTGCACGAGGGCTACCGCGGAGCCTCGGAGGACTACGACGTCGACGCCGTCACGCAGGCGCCGTTCCGGTTCACCGGGGTCAAGGACCGGGTGCGCCACTACGCCGCCCGCTGATACTGACGTGGAGGTCCCTGGCCTGATGCCGACGTACCCGCGGGTGCGGCCCGGAGCGGTGGAAACGTGCTTCGGGCCGACCATGACGGCGCGCGGGCAGGAATACTGGCAGGACGACCGCATCCGCACGGTGCACTGGGACGAATCCACCCAGAAACTCACCGGGAGCGTCTTCGGCAACGGCGGGAACCTCTACCGGACCACGGTGGTGCTGCTGCGCTCGGGGCCCGAGGAGTGGGAACCGGATCGCAGCGGGTGCACCTGCCCGGTGGGCGACGACTGCAAGCACGGCGCGGCCCTGGTGTTCCGTGCCGATGAGCTGGCACGTGAGCGCGCAGAAGATCCGTTCGCCGTGTTGCGCACCCTGGAAGAACAGAGCGAGCTGATCCAGCGCGCCTCCTCCCTGGGTAGCGGGCAGAACCAACACAGCGGGCAGGCCGGAAATACGGCACCGGAGCCGCCCAGCTGGCGACGCACCCTCGGCGCGCTGGTGCCGGCGGGCGGGACGAACAGCGAGTACACGGCGCGCCAGCCGGTGTTCGACCAGCTGGCGCTGGGGCTCGACGTGCACGTCGCCCTCAGCGAACGCCACCGCCTCTACGGGGGCATCCAATGGACCTCGCTCGCCCACGAATACCTCGGAAGCACCGCGCGCTGGACGGTGCAGGTGCGTCCGCTGAAGCGCTCGGTCCGCGGCAACTGGGTGAAGACCGGGCTCACCTGGCAGACGTTCTCGCGCCAGCGCCCGCCGCACACTCTGCACCCGGACCCTGTCCAGTACGAGCTGCTGCACCGGCTGCAGCACCTCTACCACGCCACCGTCTCCTCCCCGGCTCGCTCCGAATGGCTCAACCTGGCCACCCTTGACCACCCCGAGGCCTGGCGCCTGCTTGCCGCGCTGCAGGAGGCCGGGGCGCCGCTGGTGGGGCTCGGACTGATCGGGGAGATCACCCTGACGGATCCGACCGAGCTGGTGCTGGACGTCCGCCGCGCTCCCGATACTGCGACCGACACCGCGACCGACAGCGAAGCGCTGACACTGAACCTGCGTCCCCGCGCCGCCGGTCCCGCCGAGGAACACGCACCGACCCTGCTTGACGACGCACGCCCGGTGGGCAGCCGCGCCGTCGTGATCGCCCGTTCCCACCCCAATGGCAGTACCGGCAAGGAATCGATCCTGGTGCAGCTCAGCCCGCTGGAGACCCGGGTGCCCTCCGAGCTGCGCGGGCTGCTGGCCGGGGGTGAGCCGCTGCAGATCCCGGCGGAGGAGGCGCCCGAGTTCTTCGACGATTTCTACCCGGGGCTGCTCACCTCCCTCGACGTCGTCTCCAGTGATGACACCGTGGAGTTCCCGGAGATCCCGCCGCCGGAACTGCGCCTGTCCGCCAGCTACCGCACCGGCGACCCCGACGACGAGTGGTCCCAGGATGCCCTGGAGCTGAGCTGGTCCTGGCACTACCGGGGCTTCGACGACGTCACCGCACATCAGCGCACCGTGCTGAGCGCGGTCCGGGAGATCTGGCCGGGCGCCTTCAGCCAGCCCGAGCAGACCCTGGTAGGCCCGGCCGCCGCCCGGTTCTCCGAGCACGCCCTGGATCAGCTGCGCAACCTCGAGCACGTTCGCGTTTCCATCATCGGCACCCGCCCCGACTACCGGGAGCTCACCGGCGCCCCCGATATCGGCATCACCGCGGTCGCCTCCGGGGTCTCCCACGACTGGTTCGACCTCGGCTTCCAGATCCGCCTCGACGGGCGCAGCGTGCCCTTCTCCCACATCTTCAAGGCCCTGGTGAAGGGTGACGGCGAGGTGCTGCTGCCCGATAAGACCTACCTGAGCCTGGACCACCCCGGGTTCGACCGGCTACGCGACCTCATCGCCGAGGCCGGCGAGCTGGAGGAATGGGACCCCTCCCAGCAGGGCGTGCACCGCTCCAACACGGTGATGCTGCACGACCTGGAGGAACTGGCCGACGAGTGGACGCCGGATGAGATGGTGGAAGAGTGGATGGCGACCATCACCCGCCTCGCCACCCTGGATCCGGCCGACGGCCCTGGTCCCGCGCCCGTGCCCGACACCCTGGACGCAACCCTGCGCCCCTACCAGCTGCAGGGATTCCAATGGCTGGCCACCCTGCACGACCTTGGCCTGGGCGGGATCCTCGCCGACGACATGGGCCTGGGCAAGACCCTGCAGGCCCTGGCACTCATCGCCCACGCGCGGTCGCACGCGGGTGAGGGCTCGACGCAGCCGTTCCTCGTCGTCGCCCCCTCTTCCGTGGTTTCGGTGTGGGCGCAGGAGGCCGCCCGGTTCACCCCGGATCTGCGCGTCGTCACCCTCAGCGCCACCGCGGCCAAGCGCAAGAAATCCGCCGAAGATATCGATGCCGAACTGGCCGAGGCCGACCTGGTGCTCACCTCGTACGCCATCGCCCGACTCGACGAGAAGCTGCTCTCTGCCCGGGACTGGTCCGGACTGGTGCTGGACGAGGCCCAGTTCGTGAAGAACCGCACCACGCGCACCTTCCGCGCGGTGAAGGCGCTGGCCGAGCGTGCCCGGTTCCGCCTGGCCATCACCGGCACCCCCATGGAGAACACCCTGGGGGACCTGTGGTCGCTGGCCGCGCTCACCGCGCCAGGACTGTTCCCCCAGTTCCGGCTCTTCCGCGAGCACTTCATCAACCCCATCGAAGCCGGTCAGCGCCTGGCCACCGACCCCTCCCTGGATCCCGACGACGACCCCGAGGGTGCGCGCACCGCTCAGCGCGCCGAGTCCCGGCTGGAGCATCTGCGAGACCGGCTGCGCCCGTTCATGTTGCGCCGGACCAAGGAAGACGTCGCCCCCGATCTGCCCGAGAAACAGGAGCAGACGGTGCTGGTGCCGCTGCAGCCGGCCCACCGCAGGCTCTACGACACGGTGCTGCAGCGCGAGCGCGCCAAGGTGATGCGCCTGCTCAACGAGAAGGACCTGGACACCCACCGGATGATCGTGTTCCGCTCGCTGACCCTGCTGCGCATGCTCGCCCTGGACCCGCAGATCGTGGACAAGGAGCACGAGGCGCCCTCGTCGAAACTCGAGGACCTGATGCAGCGGCTCACCGAGATCCTCGAAGCGGAGGAACACCACCAGGTGATCGTGTTCTCCCAGTTCACCTCGTTCCTGAAACGGGTCTCGAAAAGGCTCGATGACGCCGACATCAGCTACGCCTACCTCGACGGCGCCACCCGCAACCGGGCCGCAGCCGTGAAGAACTTCCGCGAGGGCGGGGCCTCCGTGTTCCTGATCTCGCTGAAAGCCGGTGGTTTCGGTCTCACCCTGACCGAAGCGGACTACGTGTTCCTGCTGGACCCCTGGTGGAACCCCGCCGTGGAAAACCAAGCGGTGGACCGGGCGCACCGCATCGGCCAGACCAAGAACGTGTTGGTCTACCGCATGGTCGCCGAGGGCACCATCGAGGAGAAAGTGCTCGAGCTACAGCACCGCAAGGCTGCCCTGTTCGACGCCGTCACCGAGGGCACCCCGGGAGCCGCCGTCAGCTCCGGATTCAGCGCCGAAGACTTCCGCGCCCTGTTCTCCGCCCCGCGCTCTCTGGAGGAATGACACCGCAGAAGTGATAGTTGAGCGGACCCTTACTATCACTTCTCGGCGAAAGTGATAGTAAGGTAACCTGGTGCTATCAGTTCGGTGAGGAGCCCGTATGGATCGATTGTCCATTCCACCCGTCGATGATGAGGCGCATGAGTGGCGCGTGCAGGCGCCTGAACTGTACTCCGAACGTGAGAATCAGCGCCAAACAGGTACCTATCATTCAGCGATCCTGCCCTTCATCAGTGATTGGGAGGCGTCTCTGTCGAATGAACTGCTCACTGATGCCGAAAACGCTAGCCTCGCGGTCCGTTCCTATGACGACGCCGTAGCGCACAGGGGCGTCGTGGCTCCGATGGCGGCGATCCTGTTGAGGACGGAGAGCACTTCCAGTAGTCAGATCGAACAGATCACGGCATCGGCTAAGCAATTGGCGTTGGCTGAGCTTGCTGAGCGAGGTGATCTCGGGGACCAGGGTCGGGCCAGATCCATCAATGCCCAGACGGTGGTCGGCAACGTCCGTGCCATGGAAGCGGCGGTGCGGTTAGCGGGAAATCTCACCATCCCCAACATCCTTGAAATGCACCGCGCTCTCTTGAGTCAGCAAGCCGGAATGGAAGACGAAGCGGGAAGGTTGCGTCAGCAGCTGGTTTGGATCGGTGGGTCAGATTCCGCTGGTCCGCGGGCTACCGAGTTTGTTCCGCCGCAACACCACGCGGTTCCCGCTGCACTGGACGATCTCGTTCGCTTCATGGCGCGACGGGACATCCCTACCATGGTGCACTTGGCCGTTGCTCATGCTCAGTTCGAAACCATTCACCCGTTCGTTGATGGAAACGGCAGAACCGGACGTGCTCTCGTGCAAGCGATGGCGCAGGCGCGCGGGCTCATTCGCCACGCCGCACTTCCCCTGTCCGCGGGGGTGCTCACGGATGTCACCCGGTACTTTGACGCGCTAGCTGCATTTCGCGCCGGAGATGCGGCACCGATGGTTCGGGTCTTCACGACCGCTGCACGGTTCGCTGCGTCGACGGGAACAGACCTGGTGATGCAACTGGAAGCAGAACTCGCCACGTCGCGCGAATTGCTTGGTGCATTGCGTCCACAGTCAAATGCCTGGCGACTGCTGCCGTTGCTCTTGAGCCAGCCCGTCGTGAGCGCTGCCTACGTCAAGTCCGAACTGTCTCTCAACGACGCAGCGGCTCAACGAGCCCTTGCTGCGCTGGTCGAGCATGGGGTCCTCCGGGAGAGAACCGGGAACTACAGGAATCGCAGCTGGGAGCATCCGGGAATCCTCAAGATCCTCGATGACTACGCTCGGATGATCACGCGGCAGGCTCTACGTCGGCCCTGATCCAAGGCGGTTCGGATCTGGGCTGGGGCACGACCCCAGAGGTCATCACACCGTGTTACTCTCAGCACGTGTTCTTCAAGCGTCGTCAGAAGTCCAGCCGTTCCGCCTCGTCGATGAATCCGTTCCCCGCCGACGTCGACGTCTGGGCTGGGATCGAAACCGGCATCTCCAAGGCGCCCTGGGATGTGGAATCGCTGCACTGTGATCCGCGGCGTTCCCGTGAGGTGATGGCCCAACTGGAACTCACCGAGGGCTCCGAACTCGGGGCCCTGGTGGCGCATACCGGTGGGCTGGTGCTCGACCACGGCTGGGTGCGCCTGCTCGCCGCCGGGTTGGGGGAATTGCCCGATGTGGCCACTGCCTCCCCGTTCACCCGCGAGGAGCCGCACTACCTGGTGCTCGGGGTGGACGTGCTCGGCGGGATCTTCGCCATCGACGGCACCGCCCTGGGCGCCGGTGCTGGACGGCTCTGCTACCTGGATCCCACGAACATGGATGCCGCACAGCCGGCCGTGCGTGACCTGAATGTCAGCCACGCCCAGTTCATGGCGTGGGTGCTCACCGGCGACGTCGACAAGTTCTATGCCCCGCACCGGTGGGACGGCTGGCAGGACGACGTCGCACCCTTGGGGATGAATCAGGGGCTCGACGCTGAACGCCGCCCGGTGCGCCTGGGCGAACTGTGGGAGGCGAGCTTCCCGGCCGCAGGACTCGATGTGCCCCGACCGCAAGGATTCTGACATGGCTTCCACCGAGCAGCACGCTCAGCGCACCCCGTTCGATGCCGTTCCGGGCACCTCGGCGCCGTTGCGCGGTGCCCTCACCGAGGCGGGCTATCCTGACCTGGAGTCCCTCGACGGCGCCGACTATGCCACGGTGGCCGCCCTGCACGGGGTCGGTGCTCGCGGGCTGGAGAGATTGCAGGCCGCCCTGCTGGCGAAGGGGCTGAGCCTGGCTGGCACCGTGCCCGCACCCCGCGGCGATACGGTCACGGTCACCGCCGGGCACACCGGCGTCGTCGCCTCCGACATCAAGACCAAACCCACACAGGTCAGCCCTGCTGAGTTCATCGAGTCCCTGGACACTACCCGCCGGGTCGAGCACGGTCGGTTGCTGTTGGAGCTGTTCAACCGGGTCACCGGGGCGCAGCCCGTGATGTGGGGCCCCACCATGATCGGCTACGGCGAGACCCACTACGTCTCCGCCGCCGGACGCGAAGGGGATTGGTTTCACCTCGGATTCAGCCCGCGCAAGGCCAAGCTCTCCCTGTACGGACTCACCAGCCACCCCGGCGCCGAGGAACAGCTGACGCGGCTGGGTAAACACACGGTGGGGGCTTCGTGTCTGTACGTGAACAAGCCCGAGGACATTGATCTCACGGTCCTGGAGGAGATGCTCACGGACGCGTGGAACGAGCTGCCGCAGGCGTGCTGACCCGACGCACCACCGCGGCGTAGAAGATCCCGGCCACCACCACGATGCCGCCCAACAGGGCGTACATCATCGAGAAGCCGGTCAGGCTCAGGAGTGAACCGAGCACGATCGGACCCAACCCCAGTCCGATATCCATGAGTAGGAACATGGTGGATAGTCCGGTGCCCAGCTGCAGCGGGGAGACTAGCCGCACCGAGATCGCCTGGCAGGCCGGCATCAGCGTGCCGTAGCCCAGACCGGCCAGCCCGCCGGCCAGCACCACGTGCCAATCCTCGCTCGCCACCGCCAGCAGCCCCAGGGCCACGGCGAAACTCACCACCCCGAGGTAGATCACGACGGCGTCGCCGTGGTTGTCCTGGATCCGGCCGAGTACGAAGCGCATCACCAGCATGGTCGCGGCATAGGCAAGGAAGAAGAAGCTCGCCCCCGAGCTCAGCCCCCGTTCGGACGAGGACGACATCAAGAACGTCAGCACCCCCGAATACGCCACCCCGATCAGCAGCATGAACAGCCCCACCGGGACCACGCGTGGAGCCAGGATGCTGCGCAACGAGAAGCGCGGATGCACTCGCTGCTTCAGCGCGGCGGCGGCTGCTTTCTCCGTCGGGTGCTGGTGCACCACCAGTCCGAGGACCAGCCCGAGCACCGCCGTCGCCAGGCTCGCGGCGAACAGCACGGTGTACCCGTACTGCCCGACGACGAACAGCCCCACGGCCGGCCCCACCGCGGTGGCCAGGGTGGTGCCGAGAGCCAGGTAACCGGTGCCCTCGGCGCGGCGCTCGGCCGGAATCGCCGACTGCGCGATCGTCATCATGGCCGTGTTGGCCACCGCGTAGCTGATACCGTGCAGAACCCGCACGAGCACCAGCACGAGGAGCGAGGTATCCAGCAGATACCCGGCACAGGCGACGACAACGCCGATCAGTGAGATGAGCATCAGTCGGCGCCGCCCAAAGCGGTCCACCACGTAGCCGGTGAAGAACCGAGCCACGGTCGCGCCGATCACGAAGCTACTGGCGGCCAGACCGCTCTCCGCGTCAGAGGCGGCGAAGCGTTCCACCGCGTACAGCGCCATCGTGGTGATCAGTAAGTAGAAGATGAGGAACTGCGCGAAGTTCACCAACCAGGAGAGCGTGAACTCGGTGGTCACCAGTCTCTGCGGTGCGGTCTCGGTGGCGGTCTGCTCCGTGATCCCCTCTGTTTGCATGATGCAAATTGTAGCATGCAAATCAAGGGTGGAGCAGGGTAATGTGGAGGGATGACTGCGCAGAGCTACGCCGGAATGGTCTACGAGCACCTGCTACTGACCCGCTATGCGCTACAGGATACGGCGCCATTCGGTCGAACGGCGACGCTGGACCGCAGCGCCACGGTGCTGTTGGCGCGGCTCGAAGCCCAGGGGCCGATGTCGGTGGGGGAGCTGGCCGATGCGTTCGGGCTGGACATCTCGACGGTGCACCGTCAGGTCGCGGCCGCGATGAAGTCAGGGCTCATCGAACGCATCCAGGACCAAAAAGGTGGAGCGGCGCGTCAGCACCGCCCCACCGAGGAGGGGTCACGTCGTCTGGCCGAGGAGCTCACCGCGCGGCAGGCGGCGCTTCGGCAGGCGACGCAGGAGTGGTCCGCACAGGACCTGGACGATTACGTGCGTCTGACCCGCCGATTGAATCGGGGGATCGAGCAGCTGCGCGATCGACCCTGGCCCCGCGACGGGGAGTGAATCAGACGGAGAATCGGAAACTGATCAGGCCTGAACGCCGGCCTGCTCGCGCTTCCAGCGACGCGCGGAGATGAAGGAACGGACCCCCATCACGATGTAAACCACCAGCAGCACGAAGGTGATGGAGGAGGCGATGACGGCGGCCGGACGCTCGGCGGTGCCGGCGAACAGGTCGGGCAAGGCCATCACGTTCATGAAAGTTCCGGCAGCGCCGACCACAGCCAGCAGCAGGCCGATGTGCACGCCGACCATCTGGTTCTTCAAGGCGATCAGGCCGCTGATCAGAATCAACGCACCCAGGATGGCCGGAATCAGGGCGGTCCAGCTGGCGAAGGACGTGGCGATGTAGGCGATGGCGCCAATGACGATGAGAACGGATCCGAGGCCGATGGTGAGACGAGGCATGATGCTCCTAAAGCAGAAGTGGGGTCTGGGTCCATCTCCATTCTTCTACAGTTCGTAGAATTTGTCGCATCGCTCTCGGCGAACCGTCTACTATGACCCCAGCCCGTGTGCGTGACGCCCCTCCGCCTAGACTGAACACGGACGTGACGGGCGTGACGACGGGAGAAGCAATCGATGGCGGACATCACCGCAAGTGCGCTCGGTGAGCTGATTTCGGCGACGGACTCCCGCGGCATCGCGGGCAGCCTCCGCGAGCTGGTCGAGAATCGCACCCTGGAGTCGGGCGTTCGACTGCCCACGGTCCGCGCCGTCGCCGTCGAGTTGGGCGTCAGCGTCGGCACCGTCGCCAAGGCCTGGTCGCAGTTGCGCGCTGACGGGGTCATCGAGACCCGGCAGCGGGGCGGGACCCGGGTGCTCGGTGCCGCGCGTCCGCCGGCGCAGGATGAAGCCCCGGTGGCCTGGTCCGACGTCGATTTCCTGTTCTGCAGCCCGGACCCGGCACTGTTGCCGCCGCTGGACCACGCGGTGGCCACAGCACTGAAGACCCCACATTTCAACGAATGGGGCCGGGAGTACATTGTGCAGGCCCTGCACCGGATCGTCTCCCGTGGCTGGCCCTTCGAGGCCACCGGGTGGATGACCGCCGGTGGTGGTACGGAGGGACTCTGGTTGGCCACCCGGGCCGCCGTGGGCAGCCAGCGTGTGGTGGCCTGCGAGGAACCGCTCGCGCCCGGGTTCCTGGCCGGGCTCCAGGAAGAGGGGCTCACCGTGGTCGGCGTCCCGGTGGATGACGAGGGCCCCACCGTGGAGGGTGTCAGGACTGCCATTGATGCCGGAGCTGCCGCTCTGGTGCTGTCACCGGGCGGGCCGTTCTCCGATCGTCACGTACTCAGCAGCGCCCGGGCCGAGGAACTGGCAGACCTGCTCGAAGGAACCGACGTCGCCGTCGTTGAGGACGATGTGCTCGGGCCGCTCTCCACGGTGCCGGTGCGGACGCTCGGACATCGCCTGCCTCAGCAAACCATCCGGGTGCAGGAGTACTGCCGCGCCTTCGGCATCGATCTGCGCACCTCGGTGATCGGCGGGGCCAAACATCTGGTCGACGCCGCGATCCATCAGCGCAGCGGCGGGGTCGCCTCGAACAGCCGCCTGCTCCAGGACGCCCTCGCCGCGCTGCTCGGCGATGCGCGCACCGGTGCGGCGGTCCACGAAGCACGTCAGCGGTATGCGCGCCGGCGCGAGCGGGCCCTCGCCGCGTTTACCGCGGTGGGACTCACCGTGCATAGCGGTCCGGGCAGTTGGGCGCTCTGGGTGGAGGTTGCCGACGAGCGATCCGCCGCCTTGGCGCTGAGCTCCCACGGCATCGTCGTCGACGTTGCTTCAGCCTCCCACGTGAGCCCGGATCCGAAGCGGCAGCGACTGCGGCTCTCGCTGGCACAGCTGCCGGAGTCTTCGCTGGACGAGCTGGCGCAGCGGGTGGCCGATGCCGCCCGCGGCCGGCTCGGGCCGGTCATACCGTAACCGGGGCACCCTGAACGAGCGGGAACACCTCGGCAGCGATACGCTCCAGTTCCGGCTCGATGGGGGAGGACTGGATGAGCAACAGTGTCAGCCCCGCCTCCTCGTAGGCGCGGATCTTCTCCGCCACCTGTTCCGCGGTGCCCACCAGGTTCGGGCGCAGCCCTCGGGTGCCCACCGCGTACTCGCGTGCCGAGACCTCCACATCAAGGGCTGAATTCGCGGTGAACTCCTGGAACGAGGCGTAGCCGGGGGAGTGCGGATCCACGGTGGTGATCCGCTCCAGCTCTGCCAGAGCCTCGGCCTCGGTGTCGCGGACGATCACGTACGCCGACATCGCAAATTCTTCGAGCGGCGGGCGTCCCTTGGCCGCGCGACGGCGCTGCATGTCGGCGATCTTGTCCCGGATCTCCGCCACGGTGCCGCCGTGCATGGCGTAGGCGTTGGCGAAGTCGGCGATCGCGTCGCGGCCCTGAGCGGACTCCCCGCCGGCGAAGATGCCCAGCTCACCGGAGAGCTTCGGCTCAACAATGGTGTCGGTCAGCGTGAAGAAGTCGCCGTCGTAGCTGAAGGGGGTGGTGGCCAGTGCCCCGGTGAGCGCCTCAACGAACTCAGTGGCCTGCGCGTAGCGCTCGTCGTGGGCCGGGAAGACGCCGCCGAACTGCTTGGCTTCCTCCGCCCACCAGGCTGCCACCACGTTCAGCGCGAGGCGCCCGGGAGCGATCGAGTCCAGGGTAGAGAGCTGCTTGGCGGCCACCGCCGGGTGATGGAACCCGGGCCGAATAGCGGTCATCACCCGCAGGTTCTGCGTCACCGCGAGTACCGCGGAGGTCAGCGCCCAGGCCTCCAGGCTGGGGGCGTCCACCCCCTTGCGGTCGTTAAGGTACAGCTCGGGGATGAGCGTGGTGTGGTAGCCCAGCCGGTCCGCCGTCAAGGACAGCGAGCGGATGGTCTCCCAGGTGGCGGGGGTGCCCTCGTCGCCGACGTTGCGCAGGAATCCGCCGTACACCGGGGTCCAGTAGCCGAAGTGCAGAGTCATGGTTGTCCAACTTTCTGACGTGAAATGTTCTGGTGCGCAGCCGGTACTGCGGTGCTGGCGGCGTCCAGGGTCGAGCTCAGGTCGGCCACGAGATCCTCCGGGTTCTCCAGGCCCACCGAGAGTCGAATCGTGGCGGCGGAGAACCCGCCCTGGGTCAGTTGCGCGTCCGTGAAATGGGAGTGCGTGGTGGTGGCGGGGTGGATGACGAGCGAGCGCACGTCCCCGATGTTGGCGGCCAGGGTGAACAACCGCAGACCGTCCACCACCGCGGGAACCAGCGCGGGGTCGACGACGTCGAAGGACAGCACGCCGGGCCAGCCGCGCGGCAGATAGTGCTCCGCCCGGTCCCGGGCGGCCCCGCGCTCGGCAAGCGGATGGTGCACGCGAGTGACGGCCGGATGCTCGAGCAGGGCGTCGACCACGGTCTGCGTCGTCGTCGAGATGCGCGCCAGTCGGACCTCCAGGGTCTCAATGCCGAGCAGGATGTCGCGGGCGTTGAACGGGGAGAGGCTGGGGCCCAGGTCGTGAACGAGCTTGGTGCGGGCATAGACCAGCAGCGCGCTGGACTCCCGCCCGAAGCGTTCCCAGAGCACCACGTCTCCGACGCGAGGATAGGGTTGCGTGAACTGCGGCCAGCGTTCAGGAT
This sequence comes from Micrococcaceae bacterium, assembly GCA_052084925.1. GTDB lineage: Bacteria > Actinomycetota > Actinomycetes > Actinomycetales > Micrococcaceae > CmP2. The sequence continues at coordinate 137,507 of JBQDEV010000001.1, read as the reverse complement.
CGGCGCCGAAATCGAAGGTCCCCAGGTCCACGATGGCGCCGGCGAGCGATCCCCCATGGCCGCCCAGATGCTTGGTGGCCGAGTAAACCACGATGTCGGCGCCGTGGTCCTTGGGTTTCAGCAGGGCAGCGGTAGCCACGGTGTTGTCGACCACCAGGGGCACTCCTGCCCGGTGGGCGATCTCGGCGAGCGACTCCAGGTCGGGAATGCTCGCCGTCGGGTTGCCCACCGACTCTACGAACAGCGCGCGGGTGGTGGGCCGGATTGCCGCAGCCCAGGCCTCGAGGTCGAGTGGGTCGACCAGGGTGGACTCGATGCCGAAATCGGTGAACGTGTCCGTGAGCAGGTCCATGGTGCCGCCGTAGAGGGTGGACGAAGCGACCAGGTGTTCTCCGGCGCGCGCCAGCGCCAGCAGCGCGACAACAACGGCTGATTGCCCGGAGCCGGTGGCCAGGGCCGCCACGCCGTCGTCGAGAGCAGCGAGGCGCTGCTCGAGCACCAGCTGGGTGGGATTGCCGGTGCGGCTGTAGACATCCCCGGTCTGGCGCAGAGCGAAAACCTCGCGGGCCTGCTCCCAGGAATCGAACTCGTAGGCCGCCGTCTGGTGGATCGGCACCGCCACCGGCCGGTGGCCGTGCGCCGCCTCGCTCCCGGCGCGGACCGCGTGGGTGCCGGAACCGGTCACAGCGAGTCCCGCAGGATGATCGGGGTGGCGCGGGCATCGCCGCGCAGCCGTTCAGCGAAGCTGACGATCACGGCGGCCACGCTGCGGTGGTGGACGTCGTTGAGCACATCGTGCAGACCGCCAGTCACCACATTCAGTTCGACCGGACCGGCGATCCAGTCCGCGCGCAGCTGAGCCAGCGGGCTGATCTTATCGGCGCTTCCGTGGATCACCACGGTGGGGACCCCGAGGGCATGGCCGGGCAGCACGGGCGAAATCTGATCGGACGACACCGCGGGCTGGGAAGCCGACTGTGCGCTCTCGACCACACCCCGATGCACCGGACAGGCGCTGCGGAAGCTGACGTCAGCCACGGGTGTGCTGGCTCCCTCGCTCTCGGTTGCACCGGCGGTAGCCAGCCCGGTGAGAACCACTCCGTCCGGGCGCACCTCGACCAGTTTTTCGCTCAGCGCCTGAGCGAAGAATCCTCCGCCGGCGTCCACGGTCACACCGAGCACGGGGCCGTCCGGGCGCTCGACCAGGGACGGGTCACTCAGGGCCGCGTTCCACAACGCGGCCGCCGAACCGGCTGAATCTGGGGCGGCGTTCGACACCCGCACGATGTACCCGTCCGCGGCCAAGCGACGGCCGAAGCGGGCGTAATAGCTGGCTGCATCGGCGCGTCCCTGAACGAGGACAACAAGTCCGCGCGGGGGTGTGGCCGGAAGGTACTCATCGACGGAAGCGACGGACTCCTGCTGGGTGACAGTCATGCAATCTCCTGAACATAAAGCCGAACAAAGTGAACTTAAATTCTGGCAGGTCTCTGCCTGAAACGGTATCCGCACCCCGTCATCTACGCAATCGGATCGGCGGGTGGAAGCATGAGTGCGCGGATGTGAAGAAGCGTGACTTCTAGACCAGTTCCTTGCAATTCCGGGGTTGTTTCAGCGAAATCCTGTGCTTCCATGGTGGTCATGCCCGTTCGGTGGCGGAGTTGCTGTTGGACGCGTCGATCGCCACGTGGTGGTCGGTAGAGATCCGCGGCACCGAGCAGCTGAACAAAAATGAACATAAAGACTGACTGTTCATTCCGTTGTGTTGTTTCAGTGAAGTGGACGGATGCGCGATCAGCACCGCGACGGGCCACGATCCGGAGGAGAGGAACTCAGATGTCATCACGTCGATACTTGCGACTGGGAGCTGTGCTCAAGGGCGCAGGCGGTCCTGGAGACCATGGTGTGTGGAAAGACGCTTCCGTTCCGGGGGACGCCAGCGTCAACCTGGAGTATTACGCTCACCAGGCGCGGCTGGCCGAGGCAGCGAAGTTCGATCTGATCTTCATCGTGGACAGCCACTTCATCACCCCTGATTCGCCGCCCCACTACCTCAACCGCTTCGAGCCGTTCACGATCCTCTCGGCACTGGCCGCACTCACGAAGAACATCGGGCTCGTCGGCACGATCACCACCTCCTTCGAGGACCCCTTCCTGGTGGCTCGCCGCTTCGCTTCGCTCGATCTGATCAGTGGCGGTCGGGCCGGCTGGAATGTTGTCACCACCGGTGATGAAGGCACAGCCCGACTCTTCGGCCTGGAACAGCACTACGACTACGACGATCGCTACGGTCGGGCGCTGGAGCACGTGCGACTGGTACAGCAACTCTGGAACTCCTATGAAGACGACGCCTTCCCTCGCGACCGGGCCACGGGAGAGTTCCTGGACCGCTCTAAGCTGCACGAGGTGCATCACCGGGGAACGCACTTCACCCTCGATGGGGCGCTCAACGTGCAACGATCGGCTCAAGGGCAGCCCGTGATCTTCCAGGCTGGTGATTCCGAGTTTGGTCGGGACCTGGGCGGAGCGGTCGGTGAGGGGATCTTCACCCATGCTGCCAACCTCGAATCAGGACGAGCGTTCCGCACAGACTTGCGGGCCAGGGCCGAGCGTTTCGGCCGGAACCCCGACGATGTGCTGGTCATGCCGGGTATGGAGATCGTCGTCGGCGATTCCGACGCCGATGCACGTGACCGCGAATCGGCGAATCATCAGCAGGACGCTGACTTCGATAAGGATCTCGGTCAGTTCGGGCGCTCCTTCGGTTGGCACGACTTCACCCAGTACGACCTCGACGCACCGTTCCCTGATCTGCAGGATCTAGGGGATCGCAGCTTCAAGACCCGTGCTGACAATATTCGTGCCGTCGCGAAGGAGGAGAACCTGACACTGCGTGAGGTAGTCACGCGGTTCACCGCTCCGAAGCGCTCTCCCTTCGTGGGTAGACCGGAAACCGTGGCCGACACCGTGCAGGAATGGTTCGAAGGAGGCGCCTTCGACGGGCTCAACGTGCACTATCGCACTCACGAGCAGTTCTCGCGGTTCACCGATGAGGTGCTGCCCATCCTGCGTGAACGCGGCGTCACTCGTAGCGAATACTCCGGCAACACTCTGCGCGAGAACCTCGGTCTGCCCTTCATCCCTAACAGCCACTCGATCAGTCGCGACTCCGTTCGCGTCCCAACACCAGGAAAGGTCTCGGTATGAGCAACTCATCAAGACTGAAAAAGCGTTGGTCCGTTTCTGCCATCGTCTCCGTCGTTGCTCTCGCCTTGACCGGGTGCGGAGGTAACGCAGCGGGAGACGGGGCGGATGACGAGCAAGTCATCAAATGGGGAGTCTCAGGCAATCCGCCAGGTAACTGGGACCCGGTGGTCACCGGTGCGACGGGTGCGACCCTCACGATGACACCAATCTACGAGCCGTTGCTGAATCTTGATGAGGATGGCAACCCGGCACCGGGCCTGGTCGAGTCCTGGGATTACAACGAAGAGGGGACTGCGGTGACGTTCACTCTCAAGGAAGGGCTGAGCTTCCACGACGGATCACCTGTCGATGCAGAGGCTGCGAAAGCTTATATCGAGCGTGCCATTGAACAGCCGAATTCTGCACTCGCTGGCTCTTACAACAACATCGACGAAGTCGTCGTTGAAGATGACCTGAACTTCACGGTTCATCTCCACAGCGTGGACTATCAGATCCCGTATCTCTTTGCCATCCGAGCCGGGCTGCTCACGAGTCAGGAAGCGGTTGAAGAAGATCCGGAAGCATTCAACGCGAGCAACCCAGTCGGTGCCGGTCCCTTCAAAGTCGTCGAGTTGGTCCCCGAATCCAAGATCGTCCTCGAGAAGTTCGATGACTACTGGAACGCTGAGAATATTCACATTGACCGTATCGAGATAGATTTCGGCATCGACGAGAACAGCCTGGTGCCTGCAGCACAGACGGGCACCTACAACTTCGTGACGATTCGAGATGCCGCGGCCGTTGAAACCGCACGCCAGGCGAACCTGGATCTTGTCGAAGACATCTCGTTGAACTGGTATGTCGGATTCCTGAGTATCAACGAGAATCAGGAGCCTTTTGACGATCCGCGCGTGGTGGCGGCAGTAAGGCATGCTGTCAATTCCGAAGAGATCGTTGAGCGAGCTTTGCTCGGTGAAGGGGAAGCGGTTAGGCAACCTGTTCCGCCGGGGCACATCTTGTTCAACGAAGACCTCGAAGAAGAGTTTCCCTACGATCCAGAGCGAGCACGTGAGCTCCTCGAGGAAGCAGGACTTGAAGATGGTATCGACGTAACCCTGGAATCGAATCCGAACGTCCTGGACGCCGTCAACGAACAACTTCAGGCGCAACTCGCGGCGGTCGGTATCCGGATCAACATCAACAAAGATCCGAACTGGCAGGAAGGGTACTTCGGGAAGAGCTTCACGCTTGCAACATATATGTACGTGGGGCGTAACTCGCACGCGCAGACGCTGACGGAGCATTACGACGAAGGTGGCGTCTTGAACCTGAGTTCTCCGGCCACGTCGCCGGAGTTTCAGGAAGCCCTGGCAACTCTGCGGGGAACTCCTGTGGACGACGATGGCTACCTCGACACAGCTCGAGAAGCTTCAGCGGAGGGCTACAAGAACGGGACGACCGTGGCGCTGTACTCAGAACCGATTCACTTCGCGAAATCTTCGGAAGTCTCGTCTAACTTCGAGAACAGGGAAGGGTTCTTGAATTGGACGGGGGTGACCGTCGGTGACCAGGAATGACGCACCCAGCTTCGGACTCTTTGAGATACCCCGGCGCGTAGAGAATCCGAGGGACCAATTTGAGGCCGCGTTGCGTAATGTGAAACTCGCTGAGGATCTCGGCTTCGACACTTATTGGGCGGCTCAGGGCCATTTCTCGGAGATTGGCTCCCCATCGTCGCTGATTCTATTGGCTGCGGCGGCTCAGCACGTACAGAAGGTGCGTCTTGGCACTGCGGTAATCACTCTGGCATTTGAACAGCCTCTGAGGCTCGCTGAGAATGTGGCTGTCGTCAACACACTGTCAGGTGATCGGCTGGAAGTAGGGGTGGGCAAAGGAAATCCCCGTGGACGGTCGTCAGCGGCTCATCGTGCATATGGAACTGACGAGCGGCTCAGGACGGAGCTCTTTGAACAGTCTTTGACGCAATTCCGTCAAAGCTTTTCGGAAAGCCAGACGAGTCCGAGCGGTACCAATTACGGGTTCTACCCGGACGCCGATGGTGTTGAGAGGCGTATCTGGCAGGCAACTTCGAGTCCCGATACCGCGGCCCGTGCCGGTGCAGCTGGCGATGGGTTGCAGATACATTCGGTGGGGAGGCAACCTCTAGGTGAAACCCAGAGACGCGTCGTTGACGCATACTTGGAACACCTGCAACCCGGAACGGAGCCGAGGATCGCAGTCACTCGATCTGTGCTTCCAGCCGAGACTCGTGACGAAGCGATCGCCCTGTTGCACGAAGAAATACTCGATGGTCGAGTTCATGTGGCATCTGTCGAGGGCGTTATTGACGCTGAGGATGTGCTCGAACAGTCACAAACGGTATTCGGCACTCCGACGAGCATTGCGGAGCAACTGGACGCCGATGCTGCATTCAGGATGGCAACCCATTGCTTGTTTCGCATCCCCTTGGGCATCGAGACCTTGGCGTATCGCGCTTCTATGAGGGCGATCGCCACTGAAGTCTTCCCGCAATTCTTGAAGCTCAGTGAGAAGGTGAGTGTCTGATGAGTGCACTTAGCACCTCTACCGTGGAAAAAGGTCTGCAGGGCGAGCCGGATTCACCATTCGCAGCGAATTCGACGGCATCAGAACCGACTCCTTCTGTAGCTTCAGTCCGCCGTCACCGTATCGTTCGCGCGTTCTCGATCGTCGTCAAACCGATCACCGTATTTGTGCCGGTGTTCTTGATCGGCACGTTCATTACGTTTTTGCTACGACACCTCAGCGGCTTGTCGCCGGCGTACCTACAGGCAGGAGACAACGCGACTCCTGAATTGATTGCTCAGATTGAGAGCCAGTGGGGGCTCGACGAGCCGTTCATCGTCCAGTACGTCACGTGGCTCGGCAATCTGCTTCAGGGCGAGTTGGGAACGAGTTGGTACAACGGGATCTCTGTGACGGAACAGCTCTATGATCGCGCGATCATCACGGTATCGATAGCCCTCTTGGCGTTGTTTCTTGGCCTGCTCTTCGGCACGTTGTTGGGAGTTCTCGCCGCGAAGTATCAACAATCGCTCTTGGACCGTGGGATCACCACAGTGACTACTGTCGTCTCAGCGATGCCGCCGTTCGTCGTCGGGATTCTCTTAATCTCAATATTTGCAATCAACCTCGGTTGGTTTCCTGCCGCAGGCTACATGCCCCTGGAGAACGGAACAGGCATCTGGCTCTGGTTCGCGATTTTGCCCGCCATCGCACTCAGCGTAGACGTGGTCTCGGATATTGCGCGCCAGCTCAGAGCAGGCTTGGTGGGGATTTATCAACAGAATTACATCCTCGGTGCGAGGCTGCGTGGGTATTCATCGTCACGGGTTTTCTGGGTACATGGATTCCGCAATGGGATCGGCCCCACGGTGGCCCTGCTGGGGCTGAAGTTCCCAGCCGTGCTCGGCGGAGCCGTTGTCACGGAGATGGTCTTCGGAATCTCTGGCTATGGTCGATTCGCTGCAGACTCAGCGATGCGAGGAGACGTGCCCGCTGTTCAAGGCGTGCTGGTCGTCTCGATCGTGCTTGTCGTGGTGTTCAACGTCCTAGTCAACATCATTCTGAACAAGTTGGCGCCAGCCGGGCAGCGAGGTGTGTAAGGTGATCCGAAAAATTCTGAAGCGGAGGGTCGGATCGATCGCATCGATCATTCTCGTCGTCGTACTCGTGCTTGCCATTTTTGGCCCGCTACTGGCGCCCTATGATCCATTCGCTGGATCTGAAGACGTCCTCCATGGGCCATCATTCCTTCATCCACTGGGGACCGATTATCTCGGACGGGACACACTGAGCCGAATGCTCCATGGAGCACCGCTCAGTGTCCTATCAGCCGGAATCGTCGGGCTGATCGCTCTAGTGGTTGGCGTCATTCCAGGAATTCTTTCGGTCTACCTGGGGCGGACGTTTGAGTGGCTCTCCTTGCGGCTCGTGGATACTTTGGTAGCCCTGCCGTTCTTGATTTTCGCCGTCGCGGTGACCGCGTTCCTCGGCAACGGCGTCATACCGGCGATGTGTGTGGTGGGCTTTTTGACCTCACCGATCTTCTATCGTGTGGCTCGGGCGGCGACATTGACCGTTTCTCGGACCCCGTATGTCGAAGCCGCTGTCCTAGCTGGTGCAACCCTCGGCTGGACCGTGCGGAAACATGTGTGGTCAAAGGTCTTGCCCTCCGTTGCAATCGCACTAGCTAACACCCTCGGAATCGGACTGATCTCGGTAGCAGCCTTGAGCTTTCTTGGAATCGGTGTGCAACCACCAGAACCCACGTGGGGTGGAATGCTAGCTGCTGACCTTGGGTATCTGACTCAGCGTCCGTTCGCTCCGGTGTTTCCGGCCGTTGCCATAGTCATCACCGTATGGTCTCTGAACATCATTGCGGATCTGATTCGCGACGTTGATGCAGAGCCGTCTGCGGGCAGAAACACTCAACCGCTCAGTCCAAGAAGGCGCAAGACCGTTGCGGTAGCGGATGCATAAGTACATGCGCCTGTCATTTGTAGCGCCTCTTAAAGAATTACTGGAGGAATCATGCCGGATGTAGCAACAAAGAACGCCGCCACTGGCGACCGAGATCTCGCAAGTTCCCGAAGGGATAAGGAACTTTTCGGTAGCCCCATTCTCTGCGTGGAGGATCTTGTGGTCGCCAATGGCGAGGGCGCCCCAATCGTCAAGGGCGTTTCGTTCGCGCTGCGCCGCGGAGGCACATTGGGAATCGTGGGTGAGTCTGGAAGTGGGAAATCCATCATGCTCCGCTCCGTCTTGGGATTGCTTCCTCCTGGTTTCTCGGTGCAAGAAGGATCAATCCGACTATTCGACACCGAGGTCGTCGACATTGACGACCGTGCGTGGAGGCCGCTGCGAGGTAGCCGAGTTGCGGCGATTTTTCAGGATCCCGGATCGTTCTTGAATCCTTCGATCGCTGTCGGAAAACAACTGTCCGAGGTACTTCGGGTTCGAAAAGGTCTGTCTCGGAGGCAAGCTAAAGAAGAGGCGATCGATCGGCTAGCTCAGTTGCATCTGCATTATCCCGAGCGCGTATATGCGCAATATCCGCATGAGCTCTCGGGCGGGATGCTCCAACGCGTACTTCTGGCCATTGCTTTGAGCTTGGATCCGGATGTGCTGATAGCTGATGAGGCTACGACAGCTTTGGACGTCACCGTTCAAGCGGACATTCTCGAGCTACTGGAAGAGTTGAAATCCACTCAGGAGCTGTCGCTCATTGTGGTTTCTCACGACTTGGCGGTCGTTGCTCAGGTTGCTGAGGAAGTTCTCGTCATTCGAGACGGACGGATCGTAGAGTCCGGCACAACGCAGAAAGTGCTGTATGAGCCGGAAGCCGAGTACACGCGGCTGTTGGTCCGGGAACACGAGCAGTATGGACTGGATCGCTTTCTTGGCGAGAAGGAGGTGGTTTGAACATGTCAAAGGACACTGTCTTGTCGGTGAATGGTCTGAACGTTCACTACGGCCGCGGCATCAAGCGAACCCAGGTGCTTTTCGATGTGGACCTGCAAGTGGCACGTGGCGAAGCTGTGGGTATCGTCGGTGAGACGGGATCAGGGAAAACCACTCTGGCTCATGCCATTTTGGGGTTGGTGTCGCCGAGCTCGGGTGAGGTCTTTCTCGGGCCGCGAAGCATTGCCGGACTCAGAGGCAGGGAGCTCCGCGCATTGCGCCAAGAAGGGACCCTTGGTTTCGTCTTCCAAGACCCTTTGCGTAGCCTCGACCCGGACCGAACTATCGAAGAATCCGTTGGCGAACCGCTCGACATTGCCAGCCGAGGGGCGCGATCCACCCGGCGCCAGCGGGTTGTAGACGTACTAGCCCAAGTGGATCTGGGTGAAGAGTTTCTTGAGCGCCTCCCGCATCAGCTCTCGGGTGGTCAACGCCAACGAGCTTCTATTGCCAGAACACTGATCTCCAGTCCTCAGATCATCATCCTGGACGAGCCGGTCAGCGCCTTGGACGCGCCGAATCGGGTGAAAGTGCTTCAGATACTGACTGACCTTAGGGAACAGGGAGTTTCCTTAGTCTTCATCTCGCACGACCTCGGATCGGTCGCCGGGCTTACTGATCGTACGGTGGTTCTTTACAGAGGACGAATTATGGAAGAGGGAGCCACAGAAGAGATCATCAACCGGCCGTCTAACCCATACACTCGTCTACTTGTCGGTTCGGCGCCATTGATGTTCGGAGAATCGCTTTCTGCTCATGAACGAAAGAATCTGCGGTTGGAAGTGGGCACCCGGACATAAAGGACCCCCGCAGTGCGCATCCTGTGGAGAGGCGGCGGGGGGACTGTTGAGATCAATTTAGACAAGGCTCGCTATGGAATCAAGCCCGCGTTGGATTGATTCTCCCGGCGTCGATGGTAATGATGCGGTCGGCGACGGTGGCCGCCTCGTCGTGATCGTGGGTGACGAAGACGGCGGCGATGGAGGTCGACGTCAGGATCTGCCGGATGTCGACGGCCAGGCGTTCGCGCAGGGCACGGTCCAGGGCTGAGAGTGGCTCGTCGAGCAGCAGCAGCTTCGGCCGGGTGGCCAGCGATCGGGCCAGCGCCACCCGTTGCGCTTGCCCGCCCGAGAGCGTGGTTACGGGGCGATCTTCGTAGCCTTCGAGACTGACCAGTCGGAGCATCTCGGCCACCCTGGCCCGGCGCTCCGGCTTCGGCATCCCGGCGGCTTCCAGCCCATAGGCGATGTTTCGGCCCACGGTGCGGTGCGGGAAGAGCTGGCCGTCCTGGAACACCATGACGCAGCTGCGACGGTGTACAGGCCGCGCGGTGATGCCCGGTCCGTCCACGACGTCGTCGTCCATGAGCACTCTGCCGGAGGTGATCCGCTCCAGGCCGGCCAGCCCGCGCAGCAGTGTGGACTTGCCGGAGCCGGAGGGACCGAGCAGCGCGACGATCTCCCCGGGGGCCACGGCGAGATCGATGTCCTGCACGGCGGTGAAGCCATCCGGGTAGCTGATGGACACTTGCTGACATTCGACGGCGGGGGCGCTCACAGGGCACCTACTTTCTGCTGGCGAGTCGCTTGCGGGTTCTGCGATGCGGCGAGGCTGGCGCTCAGGGTCCGATCGGGGGAGCGGTCGCGCAGTGCGGGTGGGCGCAGGCGCTCGCAGACTAACAGCACCACGGCGGTGATGAGGGCGAGTAGCACGGACCCGGCCATCGCCATCCCGTAATTGTCGACGCCGGGGCGACCGAGCAGGCGCACGATTAGCACGGGCAGGGTCTGATAATCCGGGGCGGCGAGGAAGCTGGTGGCGCCGAATTCGCCGAGCGAGATGGCGAACGCGAACCCGGTGGCCAGGCCGAGCCCGCGCAACAGGAACGGGCCGTCGATGGTGGCGAGCACGCGGGCCGGGGAGGCTCCCAGGGTGGCGGCGGCCTCGCGCAACCGCGGATTCACCGCCCCCAGCACGGGCACCAGGGTGCGCACCACCATGGGCAGGGCGACCACGGACTGCGCCAGCGGCACCAGGGCGCCCGAGTAGGCCAGCTGGGGTGCGGCCAGCTGCAGGGAGACTACGAACCCGAATCCGATGGTGACCGCGGAGACCCCCATGGGCAGCATGATGAGCGCGTCCATGCCGCGCTGCACCCGCTGCGCCCAGGCCGTGCGCACCGGGCGGGTGAGCAGCAGGGCCAGCGGAACCGCCATCACCAGGGTGATCGCGGTGGCGTCGATCGCTATCTTGACCGAGTGTTCCAGCGCCTCCATCACGGTCGCGCCCCCGGCGTAGCCGCTGCCGGAACTGGTGGCCAGCAGCAGGTAGTTATGCAGGCTCCAGCCCTCGGCGGTGCGGAAGGACCGGACCATCAGCGAGATCAGCGGGCCGGCGATCAGCAGCACCACCGTGGCCAGGGTGAGGGCCAGGGGTGCGGCATCGGCGCGGTTGAGCCGGTGGGTGTAGGACTGCTGCAGGCGCAGCCCGGTGGTGGTGCGCTTGAGCACCAGCTGCGTCAGCCCGACCGAGGCCAGGACGAACACGAACTGCAGAATGGAGAACACCGCTGCGGTGCGCAGGTCCAGGAACACGTGGGTCTGCCGGTGGATCTCGGTCTCCACGGTGCCCACGCCGGGTGCGCCCAGGGAGCGGACGATCCCGTACGCCGTCGAGCAGAACAGGAACACCAGCCCCGCCGAGGAGGCGATCGCCGGGCCGAGCGCAGGCAGGGTGACGGTGGTGAAGGCCCGCAGCGGCGAGGCACCCAGGGTGCGGGCGGCGTCGACGGTGCGCGGATCCAGCACCTGCCACAGCGCGCCCACCTGGCGCACCACCACCGAGAAGTTGAAGAACACCATGGCCAGGATCACCGCGGCGGTGGTCTGGTCCAGGCCGAGGAATTGCAGTGGCCCGCCCGGTCCGAACAGGGCCCGGAAGGCCACCCCGACGACGACGGTCGGCAGCACGAACGGCACCGTGGAGAGCCCGCGCAGCAGGGTCTGCCCCGGGAACCGGCACCGGTAGAGGATGTAGGCGCCCGGGATGCCCAACAGCACCGCACCGAGGGTGCCGGCGGCGGCCATGAACAGGGTGTGCCCGATGATCCGCCAGCTGCGCGCTGCGCCCAGCACCTCGGCGAACCCGCTGAGGTCGACGCCAGACTCGCCCACGACGCCGCGCACCAGCATGGCGCCCACGGGCCAGGCGAAGAACACGGCGAGGAACGCCAGCGGGAGTGCTCCCGCCAGCGTCCACGCGAGGGGCCGGGTCAGGCGTTGCAGGTCAGGTCCTCGAGACTCTCAGATCGCTCAGGACTCGTAGAGTTCGGTCCAGGTGCTCAGCCAGTCCGTGCGCTGCTCGGCCACCTCGGCGGTGTCCGGGCGGATCGGGTCCTCGGCCAGCGAGGCGTTCTCCGCCCACTCGGCGGGCAGCTCGATGGCGTCATCCACCGGGTACATGTACATTTCGTCGGCCAGCGTGGACTGGAAATCTTCGGCCAGCAGGAAGTCAATGAAGGCTTGCGCGCCCTCCGGGTTCGAGGCCCCCTCGACGACGCCGGCGTATTCAACCTGCGGGGAGCAGGAGTCCTCGATGATGCTGGTGGTCGGTGCAAAGGCGGGCGACGACGAGTAGCTCAGCACCAGCGGGGAGGGGCCTTCGCCGTCAGCACCGGAGAACTCCGTGTAGTAGGCGTCCGACCAGCCGGCGGCCACGGTCGCGCCGCCGTCGAGCAGCTCGGCCCAGTAGTCCTCCCAGGCGCCGTCCGGGTAGGCGGTGGCGGTGGCCGCGAGGAACGCCAGGCCCGGTGAGGAGGTGTTCGGGTCGATCACGGTGAGCAGCTCTGCATACTCCGCCTCGCGCAGCTGCTCCAGAGAGGTGGGCGCCGCCAGGGCGTCGGCGTTGCGGGCGTCATCGTCGAACCACGCGTCGTCCACGTTGATGCACACCTGACCCTGATCGATCGGGGTGAAGTACCCCGAGGCGTCACCGTCGGCGAGCAGTTCCTGCGCCGAACCTGGCAGTGCCTCGGAGGCGTACTCCGCCATCACGCCCTCGTCGACGAGCGGGGCGGTGGAGTAGTCCTCGATGCCGTACACCCCGTCCACGGTGGGGGAGTCCTTCTGCAGGATCAGCTGGTTCACCAGGGCGCCGGCGTCTCCGGGTGCGGTGGTCACCAACTCGTAGCCGGACTGTTCCTCGAATTCCGCGATCTGCTCCTCGGAGATGCTGAACGAATCGTGGGTCATGATCGTCACGGTGCCGCCTTGCCCCTCGGCGGCAGCACTGTCGTCGCTCTGACCGGTGTTCTGATCCGCAATCGAGCAGCTGGCCAGAGCCACAGTGCCGACGACGGCGAGGCCGGTGAGCGTGAGTTTCTGGTGTTTCATGAGTCCTCCATCGGTGTGGTGGAGGGGCCGCGCCGTTTCCAGGCATCAGCCGGGACACACCGCGGGGAGAGAATTCTCGACTTCCTTCGCCGGCGCTAACCGGAGGCAGGTTCGAGGGTCTGCGCTGCCTTCGCGCACTCTCAGCACCGTTGCGGGTGCTCCCCTGTCGAATGTCCATCCAGCATAGCGCCCTCGACGCGTGGTCAGGTACCGGGGATCTCACGTAGGGTGGAAAACCGCTGAAACTGCCAAAACCGCCAGGTGCCGTGTCCACGTGCGTCCTCACAGGAGAGCCATGATTGTCGAGATGACCCTCACCGGGCTCCTCATTCTGCTCACGGTCAACGTGCTGATCAGTCTGGTGCGTGTGGTCCGCGGACCCACCGGGCGCGATCGCCTCACAGGTGTGCTTTTCGCTGGCACGACCGGTGCCGCGATCATGCTGATCGGCTCGGTGCTCACAGACCAGTCGGCGCTGCGTGACATCGCCCTGGGTTTGGTAGCCCTGGCCGCCGTGATCGTCGTGGTGCGCCTGGCCGCCGAAACGCAGCGAAGGTCCGCTTCATGAGTGTGCTTGCCGATGCGGTGACCGTGCTGGCTGCTCTGGGCGCGGCCGTGTTTTTCACTGCAGGAACCGTGGGTCTGCTGCGATTCCCGGACCTGCGATCCCGCCTGCACGCGCTCACCAAGGCCGACTCCCTGGGATTGGGGTTCGCGGCCCTGGCCGTGATGGTTCAAATGGATACGGTGGCGTCGGCGCTGAAGGTCCTGCTCGTCTGGTTGCTCGCGTTGGCCACCGCCGCCACGTCAGCCACCCTGCTCTCACGGGACGACGACGCGTGAGCCCGATTAGCGACCTGTCGGTGCTGCCCGTGCTGCTGGCCGCTGCGGTGTTCGCCACCGCCGTGCTTGCCCTGTACGCGCCGCGCCGGATGAGCGCTGTCGTGCTATTCCTCGTGTTCGGCGTGTTGCTGAGTGGCTACTGGGCGATGATCGGGGTCCCGGATGTGGCTTTAGCTGAGGCCGTGATCGGCACCGGCGTGACCGGGGCTCTTTTCGGTTGGGTTACGACTCTTCTGCCCGACACCCCGCAACGGCGGTGGGTAAGCTGGTCGAACCTTGTCGGCCTGCTGCTTGGGGCTGCCCTGGGGGCCGGACTCGGATGGGCCCTGGTGCGCATCGTGCCGGTTTCGAACGAAGTACTATCAACCAATGAACCGGGGCTGACCCACCAGGTCGAGCAGGCATTGCCGACCACCGGGGTGGAGCACGGCATCACCGGGGTGCTGCTGAATCTGCGCTCCTTCGACACGTTGATGGAGATGGTCGTGCTGCTGGTCGCCGTGGTGGTGGCTCTGGCCTTCGTCCGCTCGAACGGGCCTGCCCCGCATCCTCAGCCCGTCACATCGAGCGGTATTGATGGCGCAGCTCCTGACGACAGCAGCGCACCGCTGCTGCTAGGGCTCTTCGTTCGTCTCGTCGCCCCCGTGGCGTTGTTGTTGGCCGCCTGGATATTGTTCGCCGGTTCTTCTCAGCCCGGAGGCGCCTTTCAAGCCGGAGCCGCCGCAGCGGCGGTGCTCATTCTGATGCATGCCTCACGCACCCGCGCTATCACTCCCGGTGCTGGGTTGACAGCGCTGCTGGTGATCGGGGTGCTTGGCTTCGTGATTGTTGCCGTGGCCGGGTTGACGCTCGGGGGGTCGTGGCTGATGCTGCGCGGCGCCGCGGCCGGCCCCGTGACCGTGGTGCTCGAGTCGCTGCTGGCCGTGAGTATCGGAGGCAGCCTCGCCGTCGTCTTTCTCGCAGCGGCCAGGGGAGGCCGAGCATGAGTGAACTGACGTTGTGGCTGGGAGCTCTACTGGCGGGAATCGCCTTGATCCGTCTGCTCACCGTGGAGGAGCCGCTGGCTCGGCTGATCGCGTTGAACATCACCGGCGGCGGCACTCTGATGATCTTGGTCGGGCTCGCTGTGCGCAGCGAGACCCCGGACCCGGTGCCGCAGGCGCTGGCCCTGACCGGAATCGTGATCACCGTGGCGTTCACCGGAGTGGGTCTCGTGCTGTTGCGGGCTGTGCACGAGGAAGTGGCCGACCTCGACGATGTCGAGGATACTGACGACGCCGCGGGCACTGAAGAGCAGGAAAGCCGATGACGATGATCCCGGATGCTTCCGCACTGTTGCCGGTGCTTGTGCTGCTGCCGGTGCTCGGCGCGGTGGTATGCCTATGCCTGTCACGCCACCGCCAGGTGCTGCCCGGCGTCATCACTGCCGCGGTGGGCGCGCTGATCTCGCTCGCGCTCGCGGTCACGGTGGCCTCGTCTGGTCCGCTGGAGCATTATATGGCCGGCTGGGCACCGCCGTTGGGCATCGTCCTGCGCGCTGACGGGATGGCAGTGGTATTCATTGTGCTCACCGGCGTCGTTTGTCTGGCTACGCTGCTCGTGGCAAGCACCGACGAGCGGGCCACCGGGGACCGCAGCGGATTCTGGCCGCTTTCGCTGCTGTGCTGGTCCGGGCTGAACGCGGTGTTCCTCGCCCAGGATCTGTTCAACGCCTACGTCGCCCTGGAGGTGCTCAGCCTCGCCGCCGTCGGTCTGGTGGCACTTGGCGGCGGGGGCGCGCTGCGTGCTGCGCTGCGCTATCTGGTGGTCGCGGTGATCGGCTCCATGCTGCTGCTGGTGGCGATCGCGGTGATCTACGCCCAGACTGGGACTCTGGACATGAACCTGGCCGGGCAGCGTCTCGATGCGCCGACCGCCCGGCTGGCCCTGGTGTTGGCGGTGGTCGGCATGGGGCTCAAAGCCGCAGTGGTGCCGATGCACGCCTGGCTCCCTCCGGCCCACGCCGGTGCTCCGGCCGCGGTCAGCCCGTTGATGTCGGCGCTGGTGGTCAAGGGTGCTTTCTACCTGCTGTTGCGACTGTGGCTGGAAGTTGTCCCCGCCGATCCCGTCACCGGGCTGGCGCTCGGGATCCTGGGGGCGATCTCGGTGGTGTGGGGCAGCCTGATGGCGCTGACCGAGAAGCATCTCAAGCGCATTGCCGCCTACTCGACCATCTCGCAGATGGGATATCTCTTCCTCGCCTTCCCGCTGCTGCAGGCCGCCGAGTCCGACGAGCAGGCATGGGCCATGCTCGCTGCCGTGATCACCATGGCCCTGGCCCACGGCTTAGCCAAAGCCGCGCTGTTTTTGGTGGCCGGCACCCTGATGCTCGGCACCGGCACCGACCACGTGGACGGGTTCGTCGGAGCTGCCCGCACTCAGGGTGTCCTGGTGGCCGGGATGATCATGGCCGCGGTGAGCCTCATCGGGCTGCCCGTTTCCCTGGGCTTCACCGCGAAGTGGGGATACCTGACTACCGCCATGGACCAGGGCGTCTGGTGGATCGTGGCGGTGCTGCTGCTCGGCACTCTGCTGGCGGCTGGGTACCTGCTGCGCCCGATCGCCGCACTGCTGCGCTCCGCCGACATCTATGACGAATCCCTGCGCGTGGAACCCAGTTCCCGGCCAGCCCTGCAGCGCTGGGTGCCGTTCTCGCTCGGGGCAGCCGCGATCGCCACCGGCTTCCTCGGCGCGCCGCTGGCTCAGCTCGCCGTGGCGGGGGTGGGCGCCGGATGACTACGCTGTTGACGCTCGTCCCGCTGGTGCTATTGATCCTCTCCGCGGTGCCCGCGCTCATCATCTTCATGATGCCGGAGCACGCCTCCCGGGCCCGGATCACTCTCAACGTGAGCGCCGCCGCCGTGAAGCTGGTGCTGATGGCGGCCCTGGTGCCGTTCATCATGGACGCCGACATCGCCCCGGAGCTGCGTTTCGGGTTCGTGCCCGGGATCGATCTGGTGCTACGCGTCGACTCACTCTCGCTATTGTTCACGCTGCTCTCGGCCCTGCTCTGGCTGGTCACCACCATCTACGCGGTCTCCTACCTGCACGGCCAGCCCAACCGGCGCCGGTTCTTCGGGTTCTTCGCCCTCTGCGTGACCGCCACGGTGGGGATCGGCTTTGCCGGGAATCTGCTCACGTTTCTGCTCTTCTACGAGATGCTCACCCTCGTGACCTATCCGCTTGTGGCCCACTACGGCACTCGCGCGGCGCTGAAAGCAGCCCGAGGGTACCTGTTCTACGCACTCAGCGGGGGACTGGTGATGCTCGTCGGGGTGGTGTGGCTGACCGTGCTCATCGGTCCGGTCGAGTTCAGCGTGGGCGGGGCCCAGGCCGTCGCGGAACTGGCTGCCGAGCGACCTGGCACCGCTGCCGCCATCTTCGGTCTGCTGGTCGCCGGGCTCGGTGTGAAGGCCGCTCTGTTTCCCCTGCACGGCTGGCTCCCGCGCGCCATGGTGGCCCCGGCCCCGGTCAGCGCCCTGTTACACGCCGTGGCCGTGGTCAAGGCCGGCGCCTTCGGTCTCATCCGGGTGATCGATGATCTCTACGGGGTGGAAGTCGCCTCGGAGCTGGGCGTGCTGACCCCGTTGCTGATCGTCGCGGCCATCACCATCCTGTATGGTTCCGTACGCGCGCTGCTTCAGGACGATCTGAAGAAGCGACTGGCCTATTCGACCGTGAGCCAGGTGAGTTACATCGCCCTGGGGCTGACCTTGCTGAGCGTGACCGCCACCGCAGGCGGACTGGTGCACTTGGTCCACCAGGGCCTGTCGAAGATCACCTTGTTCTTCTGCGCTGGCCTGATCGCGGAGGTCTGGGGGATCAAGAAGGTCAGCCAGGTCGACGGCCTGGGGCGGCGGATGCCGCTCACTGCGGCGGCGTTCACCGTGGGTGCGCTGAGCATGATCGGGGTGCCCCCGACGGCCGGATTCATCACCAAGTGGCATCTCGGGGTGGGCGCGGTCGAGGCTGAGTCCTCCTGGGTCGTCGCGGTGCTGATCACTAGCGCGCTGCTCAACGCCGCCTATTTCTTGCCGCCGGTGGTGCGGATGTGGTTCCGTGAGCCGACCCCGATGCCAGACGGTCCCATTCAGGAACGCCGACATCCGGTACTGGAAGCCCCACCTTGGCTGCTCACCCCCGCACTGGCCACGGCTGGATTCGTGCTCTTGGTGGGTCTGTTCGCCGGCGTCCCGTACTCGCCCCTGGAGGTCGCCGAGTATCTGGCAGACAGGGTGTATCAATGATGCTGACCTTGTGGATCGTCTCCGTGCTCGCCCCGCTGCTCGTCGCCGCGGTGCTCGCCGGCACACACCGGGCGCGCACTCCGCGCATCCGGGTGATTGCCCAGCGGCACTTGAGCCTGGCGCCACTCAGCCTATTGCCGGCCGCGCTGCTGACCCTCCTTGCGCCCGCGGAACCGCTGCACGCCAGCTGGCTGATGATGGGTATCACCGTAGGGTTCGATGTGGTCTCGCGGGCGCTCACTATGGTGGCGGTGTTGCTCTACGCCGCCGCGATCTGGGCGGTCACCTGGCGCTACGACCATCGCGCCCCGGAGCTGGTGGCTTACTTGCTCGTCTGCTTCGTGGGTAACGCCGGGGTGTATTTGGCCCAGGACGTGGTGATGCTCTACGCCAGTTTCTCGCTGATGAGCCTGGCGGCAGTGGGCCTGGTGGTCCACGAGCGGACCGCGGAGGCGTTTCGCGCGACCCGGATCTATCTGGTGCTCGCGGTGATCAGCGAGATGGCGGTCCTCGCCGGGGTCGTCTTCACCGCCCAGGCCGGTGGCTATCTCGTTGTTGGCGCCCCGGCAGCCGTGGCAGAGTCTCCGCACCGGGCCGTGATTGTGGCGCTGCTCCTCTTGGGCTTCGGCATCAAGGCCGGACTCGTCGGGCTGCACATGTGGCTGCCGCTGGCTCATCCGGCGGCACCCCCGCCGGCCAGTGCCGTGCTCTCCGGTGCTATGGTCAAAGCCGGGCTGGTCGGCATGCTGCGGCTGCTGCCCCTGGGGGAGGCTGCGATGCCCGCTGTGGGCGCAGCCGTCATCGTCCTCGCGCTGTTCGGTGCCTTCGCCGCCGTCGTTCTGGGCGTGGTGCAGCGCGACCCTAAGGTGGTCCTGGCCTACTCAACCATCTCCCAGATGGGCTTCCTGAGCGTGCTGGTGGGCACCGCATTGGTCGCACCCGAGCTGGCCGGGGCCTGCATGACAGCCGCCGTCATCTACGCTGTGCACCACGGACTGGCCAAGGGTGCCCTGTTCATCGGGGTGCCTGTGTGGAAGCATCACGCGACCGGACTGCGCCGACGCCTGGTGATTGCGGGTATGGCGGTGGCAGGCCTCGTAGTGGTCGGCGCACCGCTGAGTTCGGGTGCCGTGGGTAAGTACGCGGCGAAGGAAGCCATCGAGAGCACTGAGATCTGGGGTCTTCAGGTGGCAGACCTGCTGCCCTTCGTCGCCACCGGGTCTACCGTGCTGCTGGTGCGACTGACGTGGATCTTGCTCGCCACGGAGCGCGATCCGCGCCACCCGAAGGACGATCCGGCCCTGCCCGCGTGGTTATTGCTCGTGGCGCTCAGTGCCAGTGTGCCTTGGATCCTCACCGATCGCTGGGTGCCTCTGGACTCGGTGCCGGGCCTGGAACCGGTTACTCTGTGGGATGCCACCTGGCCCATGCTGATCGGCCTCGGTATCGGCGCACTCGCCTGGTCTGTGGTGCCACGATGGTTGCCGCGACTCAGTGCGCACGTGGAAACCATCATGAAACCCGGCGACCTGGTGATACCGATTGAAGCCGGCACACGCCGACTCGCCGTGGGCGCTCGGTTCGTCACCGAACGCATCGGAATCCTTCGCGACCGCGTTTCGGACGTGTCTATTAACCTGGGCATTGGCGGGACTCGGACTGTGCTGCGGGTCGCCCGGGCCGAGACTGCGGCAGCGAAGTGGAGCAACAGCGGTGCGGCACTGATTGCGGTACTGATCGTGCTCACGGTGCTCATGCTGTTCACGGAAGGAACATCCTGATGACCTCGTCAACATCGAGGAGGAGCCGAATGTTTTCGTGGGTGCGCGCGGCCCTGGTTCGCGGACTCGTGCTGCTCGTCTTATGGTGGGTGCTCATCGAGGGCGACTCGTCGTATTTGGGATACGCGCTGATCGCGGTGCCGCTGGTCTTGGGGGCGAGCCTGATGCTGTCCCCGCCGCAGCCGGGTCGGTGGAGGGGCGTGCCCAGAAGGTTGATCGCTGCTCTGCGGCTGGCCGGGTGGGTGATCGGTCAGATCGTCTCCGGCGGGGTCGACGTCGCGCTTCGTGCGGTGGCACGCCAACACGGGGGCCGCATCAGTCCCGCATTGGTGCTGGTTCCTGCTCGTGCCACCGGAACTGCAAGGGCTTTCTGTATCGGCATCTTCAACCTGATGCCCGGCACCTTGGTGCAAGGCATCAGGACCCAGGACGGGCAGGACCGAGTGGAACTGCATGTGCTTGCCACCGAACTCGATGCGGTAGAGAACTGGGCATCATTGGAGGACCGCATCTTCCGAGTTTCCGGCACAGAGGATAGTGAACTCGACTTCACGTGACACCGTCGCGACGAGAGGACCGATCGCTCTAGCCGAACGCGGCCAACAGCTCGGCGGTCGTCAGAACCTCATGGGCGTAGGTGGGCCCGTCGATGTCGAGGGCGGCGTGCAGCGCCTCCGGGGAACGTGCCGCCGTGGCATCACGCACCAGCGTGGTGTGGAAGCCCAGCTCCACACCGATCCGAGCCGTCGCCTCCACGCAGGTGTTGGCTAGCAGCCCCACGCAGATGATCTTCTCCTTGCCGTAGCGCTTCAGCTGGTGCTCCAGGTCGGTGTTGGGGAAGCCGCTGGAAGCCCAGTGCTCGGTGGCCACCACGTCGCCCTCGCGTACCGGGAAGTCGTCGTGGAAGGTGCCGCCCCAGGTGTCCTTGGCGAAGGCCTGCCGTTCGGCGGCTCCCAGCTGGTAGGGCGAGGGGTACTTCCAGTCCAGGTAGTCGCCGGGCTCCCACCGGTGGTGCGGCACGTGGTACACCGTGATGCCCGCCTGGCGCGCTGCCGAGACGATGGTCTTCAGGTTCTCGTGCATGCCGTGTGCCTCGGCGCTGTCCTTGATCCAGGGGTAGAGCTTGCCGCCCTCAGCCAGGAAATCGTTGTACAGATCGACGCACAGCAACGCGGTGAGTTCGGGTTCGTAGGTGGCGGTCATGATGTGCTCCTCAGCAGCAGGGGGATCTCGAGCCGAACTTAATAGCTAGTGGTCATAATCTAATTAAGCTACGGTGGGTGTCAATGACGGTGCGATGCCGCCCGCTGGCGAAAGGACTCTGCGATGACCACGACCACCCTGCTCTACCTCGACGATCTCTCCGTGGGGGATTGCTTCGAAAGCGGAACCTACGCGCTCGACGCCGACCAGATCATCGACTTCGCGGGCGACTTCGACCCGCAGCCCTTCCATCTCGATCCGGTGGCTGCCAAGGACACCTTCTTCGGCGGGCTCGCGGCCAGCGGATGGCACACCGCCGCGCTGACCATGAAGCTGTGGGTGCAGGCGGTGCCGATTGCCGGCGGCATTATTGGTGCTGGAGGGGAACTCACCTGGCCCCGTGCCACCCGTCCGGACGACGTGCTGCGCCTGGTGGCCACCGTTCAGGAGATCATCCAGTCGAAGTCCAAACCTGATCGCGGCATTGTCCTCATGGAATGTCTGACCCTGAACCAGCACGACGAGGTGTGCCAGAACCTTGCCGCGAAGATCGTCGTGTTTCGCCGGCCCGAACAGTCAGAACAGTCTGACCAGTCAGCACAGCGGGCAGTCTGATGGGACGCGTCAGCCAGGCTCAGGCCGCCGAGAATCGGGAGCGCGTGGTGGCCACGGCGTCGCGCCTGTTCCGCACCCACGGCGCGGAGAACGTGTCGATCGCCGATGTCATGGCGGAAGCGGGACTCACGGTCGGCGCCTTCTACAAGCAGTTCGAGTCGAAGGACGCCCTGGTCAGTGAGGCGTTCGCTCGGGCCTTTGATGACGCCTCCGGGGTGTGGTCTTCGGTCACCGCGAACGCTGAGTCGGCCACGGACGCGCTGGTGGAGCACTATCTGAGTCCGCGTCCTGCCCGGTACACCTGCCCGATTCTGGCGTTCGCCGCCCCGGCCAGTCACGCTGCTTCTGCTGCGGAGCCGCGCACGACCTACGCGCAGGGAGTGGAATCTCTGTACGCCCAGTTTTGCCAGGCCGCAGAAGTGAATGACGACGAAACGTCGGCCACTAAGGATCCGCGCGTCACCTTCGCCGCGATGATCGGTGCCGCCCTGCTCGAGAAATCCGTCGGCTCGACCGACTGGGTGTCTGAGATCCGCTCCGCCGTGCTCGAACGCAGTTAGCGCAGACGCCTTTAAGATCTCCCGACCATCGGTGCCGAAGGATCGTTGGCGGTTCCAGAAACTGCTATTTACAAGAGCTCGTTGATCGAGTTGAGTTCGATGAGTTCTCGGAAAGGCAAAGCACTGATGGTCTCCGTGAGGCGGTATCTGCGGTTTCCTGGGTAGACGACCCACAAATGGTCGAGAGTGAGATCGTTCATGGCAGAACGCATCGAAGGTGTCAGCCGCGGAGCATCCGTTCGCTTCACTTCGAAGCCGAGGAGACGTTGCCCATCCAGAAGCAAATCCAGTTCCGCGCCGTCCTTGGTGCGCCAGAAATAGTGCTGGTCCCCTGCGGTGCGACGTAGGACCTCCTCAATGACGAACCCCTCCCAGGAGTTTCCTACGGCGGGGTGGCTGAGAAGGTCAGTGAAGGAGCTCACGTTCCCCCAAAGCGCGTGGAGTAATCCTGTGTCTCGATAGTAGGTTTTCGGGGTTCGCACGAGTGGCTTACCTTGATTGCTGTGCCACGGCGGGAGCGTGCGCACTAGCAAAGCATCTTGCAGGCCGTCGAGATACTTGCGCACTGTCGACTCTCCGATGTCGAGATTGCTGGCAATGGTTGCGGCATTGACCGGCCCGCCGTGTTGGTGTGCGACAAGGCCGAGGAATCGTTCCAGGGTGGACGGTGGCAGTGAGAACCCGAAATCGGCAAGGTCTCTGTTCGCCAGTGTTCGCAAATAGGAACGCAGCGCAGCATCGGCATCTGGTCGGACAATCATCCTTCTGCGATACCCGGCAAATCCGCATGATGCATGCGGATTTGCCGGGTAGCAATCGGTTGAGGAAGCGATGTTAGGGCAACATCCCTTGTTGTTTTCGCTTCGTCGAAGTTAGCGGGCGCGGCGCGAGGGGCCGCTGCGCGGCTGCGGCAGGGTGATCGCCCGGATGGAGGCGCCGCGGTCGTAGAGCTCCTGGCTGATCACCGGGTGCAACTGACGGTCGGCGAACACGGCGGAGAGGATTTCGAACGCCTCGTCGTCGTGCGGGTCGATGAACCGCGGCGCGAGCAGCGTCGAATTCAGCGGGCGCAGGTCCACGTAGGACCAAGCCACCGGCCCGATCGCATCGGAATGGGTCTGCGGAGCCGGAACCCGCACCACCTCGAGGCGGCGCCCCTTGGCGTCGCGCGCCTGGGACAGCAGTTTCTCGGCCTCCACGCTGATGCTGTGATCAGGGTGCGTCGGGTCGGCCTGCCAGTGCAACAGCACCGCACCCGGTTCGATGAAGGTGACCAGCTGATCCACATGGCCGCCGATGCCCTTGGCGCTGCCGCGCGTCAGCCCGCCGGGCAGCCAGATGATGGACTCGAGGTCGGTAAGGCGCTTCAGCTCGCGCTCCACCGTGGACACGGACCAGCCCGGGTTGCGGCGTGGGTCAGTGAGGATGGATGCGGAGGCGATCGCGGTGCCGTCGCCGTCGCTGACCCATGCCCCGCCCTCGTTGACCATCATCGACATCGAGCGCGTCACCGGGGCACGTTCTTCGCCCATCAGCTCGGCCAGCGTGCCGTTGGCGACGTCGTCGAGTTTGTATTCCACTCCGGTGCGCCGGCCGAAGCCGTTGAACGTCCAGTCGATCATGCCCAACGGGCGACGGTGCTTGTTCTTCTTCGCCGGGCCCAGCCCGAAGGTGGGGCCGGTTCGGCCGATCTGCGCGTTGTTGATCGGCACGGTGAGATAGGGGATCGCGGTGTCCACGTAAGTGTGCAGAATCTGCCGGTCGGCTGGGTCGACGACCAGGGCGACGGGAAGTTCGTCGTTGATGGTGTGGATGATCCGAGCCCAGGCGCGTCGCGCGGAGGACAGTTGCCACGAGGTGGCGGTGTTGACCGATTGAGCCGGCGGAAAAGCGATCCAGACACGTTCTTGAGGTGCCGTGTCAGCTGGGACATGCCAGTGCCCAGCGGATGAACTCATCGGACGACTCACCCTCCCGGCGGCTGGAATCAAAGACTACCCACCTATCCTACCCAGACGTCGCAACACTCGACACCTTCGCCAGAATAAGATCTGATAACGGGCGTATAGTGGACGCACGACGACGGCGCGAAGGCGTCGTTCTCGGGGCTATAGCTCAGTTGGTAGAGCGTTTCGTTCGCAATGAAAAGGTCAGGGGTTCGATTCCCCTTAGCTCCACAATGTAATGTCCTGGGACATCGTGCAAACGATGTCCCAGGACATTCGTGTTTTTGGTGTGCTCTATTTCCGGCGCCTTGGTTTTCTTGGACAGTGCGGAGTGCCGTTCGGTGCGGCTTTTGGACCTACGTGCTCCGGTGGCGAATTCTCCAGGACCGGCTTCGCCGTTTTGGTGCTCTAAGTGTTTGTCAGGCGCCGTGGGACGTTCTTGCCCCGTGCCAGGTAATCCACGCCGAGATAGATGCTTACTGAGTCCACGACATGCGTCGGGCCGTGAACCACGCTCCATTCCGCCGGCAGCACGTAGCTTGCGTCTCATTATTAGATCGGCCGTAGTTCAGGGCCGTTGATGCTCCCCACGCACGATGTCTCAGGACATTAGGTGAATGATCTCTGGGCCACCGAGGGTGAAGGTTGGGTGTGTCCTATTGGGTGAAGGATGTCTCAGGACATGGGTGAACGATGTGTTGAGATCACACACCCTTAGCTCCACAAATTTCCTCGTGTTGAGTCGGCAGAGCGCCGACAGATGAGTCGACGGATGAACGACAGATTGCCTGGGAACCGTGGATTCGGTTTCCGGGCAATCGTTTTTCTGCGTCGTGGGTTTATTCGTGTGCCCCGTTCGCGCGGCCTCCGTCGAGGCACTGATGGGGCGTCGCTGATCGCAATCCGGGTGTAGGAGTCTGTGACGAGGCGCGTGGCGACCGCGACGGGTGGTTCGGCGTTTGCGCCGTCAAGAAACCGGGTGCCGTTCTCCCGCGCGAGACGCGCAGAAAGCCAAATTCACGAGGATCGTCCGTCTCGGCGAGCCACCCACGCTGCCCCGGCGGCGGGAGCAGCGGCTGGCACACACCGCCACCAACGCCCTTTACCGCCACCGCTACGTCATCTCTGGCCCGACACCAAAGGGCGATCCCAATGGCATCAAGTGCGCCGAGCATGCCGGGGTGCACCGGGTGGTGCAGGCTGCATTGCGCAGGGGCACGCGACGAGTCGACCAGGCTCGGCGACTGTGACTGTCGACCGGTCGAGCGCCCCATGACCGTGTGGATGGAACGATAGCACCGAATGTGCAGAGATGCAGCGCCGAGCCGGACCTAACCGGTAGAGTTTCTTGCTGAGCCACGAGGTTTCAGAGCCAATGTTCTGGGGCCACCCATCGAGGCTAGGACCAGCTGAGCGTCGAAGCCGCCGATCGAGAGGATGCGACTCGTCAGCGCAACGGATCGAAGGACGCTACATGAGGCTCATCTCTGCACGAGTCCGCGGTGCCGGTCGACTCCTTGACACTATGATCAAGCTAGACCAGAAGCTCATCGCAATCGTCGGCCCGAATGAGGCTGGCAAAACCACGCTTCTCAAAGCACTTGCTTACGTGGATGCAGCAGACGCCCTTACACAGTCGGAACGATCGCGTGCGTCGATGAACGTATCTGATTCCACGCCGGTCGTCAGCCTGCGTTATCGCCTTAACGACAACGATCGTATTGCTCTGCAGGAGCTGGAACTCCATGAAGCGCCGACCGAGTTCTGGGTGAGCCGCCGCGCAGACGGCGCTGGGCCTGACTTCAAAGTCATACCAGCGCCACGCAAGTCGGAAGCGCCCCTAGAGAAGCTCGTAGATGACTTAACGGACTTCCTGGAAGGGCTACCGACGCTAGAACCACTGCCTGCTGAATCTAGTGAGGAAGAAGAGCCTCCGGAGCATCCTGACGGTTCGGCGTTAACCGGTGACCTTCACCTTTTGCAAAAGGACCTAGGCATCTATCTTGCGGCACCCTCAGATGAGCGAGATTCGATCGACGCGCTGCGTGACCGAGCTGATGAACTTGTCGAGACGTTGCAGTCGTTCACCGACACCGGTGGCCTGCAACAGTTACTCTCCTCCCTCGGAACGTGGATTGATCGTGAAGACCCCACCGGGGACGTCAAGAAAAAGCTCTGGAGCCTCACCCCTGACGTGGTGATGTTCACCGAGGGCGATCGTGCACTGGCTTCTACATACAGGCTTGATGATTCTCTGCTTGGTGATGTGCCTGTGGCGCTCGACAACCTGGCGCGGTTAGCTGGACTCGATCTGAACGCACTCGTCCGGGCGGTACAAACAGGCCAAGTGTCCCGACGAGACACGATCAAGAACAAGGCGAACATCGCGCTCGCCAACTATTACAAGGATGCCTGGCAGCAATCAGACCTAAAGGTCGAACTGAATGTTGAAAACAAGCTCTTACGTATCGGCCTCGTCGAAGATGGAGTACATGCCTCCGTCTTCGACGAGCGAAGTGCAGGGTTGCGGATGTTCGTCGCATTGACATCCTTCCTGGCAGCACGAAACAGCGGGCGAGCGACGATCCTCCTTATTGACGAGGCAGAGACTCACCTTCACGTTGACGCCCAAGCTGACCTCGTCCAAATGTTTACCAAGCAGGACAAAGCAGACAAGATCATCTACACAACGCACTCTCCGGGCTGTCTGCCCGCTGACCTCGGTGTTGGTATTCGAGCAGTTGTGCCGAACGCCGACGAGACAAGCTATGTGGAGAATAGTTTCTGGCGGCAAGAGGGCGGCGGATTCTCCTCGCTGATGTTCGCGATGGGGGCCTCAGCCGCGGCGTTCACGCCGACGCGCTGTGCGGTCATCGCTGAAGGCGCAACCGACATGATCGTGCTCCCGAGCTTGATGCGCAAGGCGACAGGGCTAGACAGCTTGCCATATCAGGTGGCACCGGGACTGTCGGAGATGCCGAGAGACTCCTACCCAGAACTTGACTTCCAAGCGGCCAAGGTCGCGTTCCTTGTTGACGGAGACGGCGGGGGGCAGAGTCTAACGAAGTCGATCGGTCGTGCCATACCGGAGGACCGTATCGTCGCCATCAACGCCCACGGCATCGAGAATACCTTAGACCCTAACTTCTACCGAGACACGTTCGTTACGCTGCTTCGCGCTCTCAACGCCAACGTCATTATCGGCGAACCACCAATCCTGACTGACGCGACAGCCACACCGTGGGCCACTGCCCTGGCGGCCTGGGCCACAAGCCATGGGTGGCGGGCCCCGACCAAGCAGGAGGTCGCGAACCACATCATCGAACTCGACGAGGTGCTGCTAAGCCCGCACGGGACCCTCGTACTGAAGCAAGCCCATGCTGCGCTGCTCGCCGCATTGGGGATCACTTCGTGACACTCGCGAATGATATAGCGATATGGGTGGCTGAACGCACCGACTGGCAGAAGGATGTCATCGGCGCTTTTGCCGAAATGAGAACCTGACGGAAGACGCCCTTATCGAGATCGCCGATCACTTGATCGCCGGGACGTATCCAGCTATCGGTGCCATCTCCGCTGCCGACATCCCTGGCACCTCTGCGAGCGGAGAATCGGTACGGTTGTTAGCCGTCGCCGACGTTGAGGGCGTGAATGCACTCATATCGGGCCAGCGGTTGACCTTTGACAGTATGGGCGGCGATAACGCAAGTGGGAAGTCTGGCTACGCTCGTTTTATCCGGCAGGCCGTTACAGCCCGAATCAAAGGCGACCTTCTCAGTGATGTCTTCGAGAAAAGCTTGAGCGATCAGAATGCCGTCTTCGACTGCGTCGTTGGTCGTGACGTCAATACTTGGTCGCTCACAGAGGAGGCCAGCCGCGATCTATTATCGGTGCGGTTCTACGACGAAGAGTGCGGCGACGCCTATGTCACTGCAGCGTCAGAGATCAGCTATCGGCCATACGCGCTTACTCTGCTCGATCGACTCTCGGCTGCGTGCGATCAGGTGCGGCAAACTCTCACGCAGCGCTTGAGCGACAATGCAGCCCTCCGTCCGCAATTTCCGCTCCTTGCGGAAGGCATGAAGGCAAAGCAGTTTCTTGATCAGCTCAGTGCCACCACCCACTCCGGGGCAGATCGCCGAGGCCACGGCATTGTCCCCGGATCACGAAGAAGCACTCTCCGCCAAGTTGCGGAAACTCACGCGCTTGCAAGCCAGCGACACCGACGCAGAGAAGGTGCGCCTCGCTCAACTCGCGGCCCATTGGGCGACGGTCGAGAGTCATATCGATCAACTGGCGGAGGCCGTCACGAATGGCTCATTCGACAATGTGGTCGTGCTCGCGAAGAGTTTTCTCGACCTTCGAGAAGCCGCAAAGATCGCGTCAGAGAAGGACTTCGATGCCGAGCCACTGCCTGGTGTGGGGTCGGCGACTTGGTGAGCACACTGGGAGGCAGCGCGTCAGTATTTCACCACCGGGGCGTACCACGAGCACGAGTTCCCGGCCCTTTCCGATGACGCTGTGTGTGTTCTATGCCAGCGACCGTTGAGCCAGGAAGGTTCAAACCGATTGAAGCGATTCGATTCCTCCATAAAGGACTCGACCTCCCGCGATGCCGATGCTGCCGAGAGCCGCGTTGTTCAGCGTCGCGATGAGATTGCTCGCCTCCAGTCCGCACCCGTGGCCGTGACTACCGCATGGAGCCAGTTGCAGGCTGGTGGCGAGGACGTCACGGCGAGTCAGACATGGATGACCACTGCGGCAATGGTCGCCACTGAGATCGTTGCGGGGTTGACGGCGCTATAGAGGAACGTCCGACGACCGTTGGAAATTCTCCGAGCAATGCCATCAGTGGGCGGCGACAAATGCTGATTACCGCCAGTGCGGATATCGAGTAAACAACCTTCAACGATTCTGTCCGCGTGCTAGAAACCGAAGTTGCCGACCTCCCAGCGGCAGAGCAACTTGCGAAGGCCAAAGATAATCATTGTCAATGAAGTGGTACGACTTCAGGCGAAAACCAAGATTGAAGAAGCTCTCCGACCCACTGACACTACTGGTATCACTCGTAAGGCAACTGCCCTAACCACGGCTTACGTGACGAGCATCGTTAGAGACCAATTCGCTTGCGAGACTGAGCAACTCTACTTGCCTCGAGTCACACTCGATCTCACTAAAGGAAGACGCGACGTCACGCTCGAGCACCGGCCCCGTCTACTCGGAGCCACCTCGGACGCTGACATCGACGACGTGCTGAGCGAAGGTGAACAGACCGCCCTCGGGCTGTCCGGATTCCTCACCGACGTCGAGTTTGATGAGTCGAAGTCAGCCGTTGTACTCGACGATCCTGTGTCGTCGCTTGATGCCGGCCGCCGTTCCCGCGTGACTCGCCGCCTCGCCGAGCTGGCACAGTCCAGACAAGTCATTGTTTTACCCATGAGGCAACTTTCGTGAACGCCCTGAACAAGGCGGCACGGGACCTCGGGGTCGACGTCGCTGAGCGCGCAATATTACGACAGGGCGAGCGTCCAGGGCTTACTACTAACAAGCATCCCTGGAGCGCCAAAGACATTCCGTCGCGGATCAACTATCTTGAAGCCGAGATTGCACGCCTCAAAAAAGACCGGGGACAGTTCGACTCTGATGAGTACACACGGCGCGCTCAGGAGTGGGGTGGACGGTTGTCTCAAGCATGGGAACGCGCAGTCAACTTCGACGTTGTGAACGAGCTGGTGGATCGCGGTACCAACGAGGTGCGGCCACGCATGTTTAAGATGCTTGTAGGAATCACAGAACAGGACGACAACGACTATCAATCCGGCTACGCCAAGGCATCCGAGTGGGCACTGCGCCATGATCAGGCCCCCGAGACCAACTTCATTGCGCCTGAGCCCGACGAACTCGAAGCGGAGTTGGTCCGGTCTAAAGAATGGGTCAGTCGGATCAAGGGCTATAAGAAGTGAGAGTGGAGCGTCTTCGCGTTGTGCGTCGACTACCTTGCTCTTGGCGATCCCCTCGTATGCTCCGAAATCGTCATTCGATGAACACCGAATCGACAGAAGTCAGATACTACGCTCTCGCCGTTCGCTCGGGCAGTTCTAAGAGACACTAATTGGTTGTTTGTTAGGGGTGTTCTAGCTCGTCAACTATGGTCCGCCACGACGATTAGTTCAAGCTTGGATTCACGACACGGCGCGTCCTCGACATCGAGTCCTGCCTTGTCCTATGCGGAACCGAGCCACTTACACCTCTGCCAGGTGTTCGGTTTGAGTCCGCCCACGTCCACAATTTTCCTGATGCTCGTCGAGCGGCAGCACACGTGCCTATTGTCTTGTTCCGGGCAGTTCCCACCGCGATTCCCCGTCGACGACAACGTCGGTCACCGCCATGCCGAGGTTCTTCGCCACTCCGATTGAGGGTAGGTTGGCTGGATGAATATAGGCGACAAGGAGGCTGACTCCGCCGGAAAGAAGCCAATCGCACATCGCTCTTGATGCTTCGGTCGCGAATCCGTTTCCCTGATGTTGAGGCGCGATAACCCACGCGACATCGGCGATGAGCCCCTCATGCTCTCGTGCCAGCGTTGCTTGCGTGAACCCCACGGCGTTCCCCGAGTCACGTCGGCGGATGATCCAATTCAGCCAACCCTCCCGACCGTCAGCGGTCTGACCGACCACCTGCTTCGCGTACCGCGATGCGAGTTCTTCCGTAGTTGGAGCGTTGCCCCCGGTGTACTCGTAGAGGGCAGCGTCGGCGAGTACCGCGGTCATCTCTTCAGCATGCTGGACTGACAGGGGCTCTAGTTGCGAACGTGCGGTTCCGAGTGGTTCAGCGACGGGCCATGCGTTCATCTTCCTCAGTATTGAGTGTTTCGGTGGTCCTGACCAGAAATCGTTCCCTCGTGTAGACGTCGTCAGTCCGCTCGGGGTATCGCCTATACACCGAAAAGCAGGTGCGGACGGCGGTCGTGATTCGCACGCTGCGTGACGCCGGTGTGCCACTGCCGGAGGTGTCCGCCGTCGTTTCTGAAGATATGGACAACGACGACGTCGACGCCGCCCAGTTGCTGGAGCGGCACCGGGTAGCGGTGCTCGAGCAACGGGAGCAGGAGGACCTCGCTTTCCGCGGGGCCGCGAGTGTGCTGCGCGAGCTCCATGCACCGGCCGACGTCACCGAACGTTCCATGCCGGCGCAGCACTACGTCGGCCAGGTCATCACGGTTCCTGAAGACAGCGCTGAGGCCGTGACTGATGACGAGGTGAACGACGTTTTCGGCGTACTGTACGAACGGCTTCAGGCGGCCGGGTTCAGCCCCAGCGGTCCGTTCTGGACGGCACTGCGTGCCGGCGACCGCGGAACCATTGACCTCGTGGGGTGTTGGCCGACCACCTCCGAGGTGCCGGGAGAAGCCCGCGGCCCGGAGACTTTCGCTGCGGTGTTGCCCGCTCGCACGGAACTCGTCGTGAGGTGGCGGCCCGAGGGTGCCGGCGACAAGCTGCCGGAAGGGGCGCTGCACCCGGCCGTCGTCGGACTCTTCGACGCGGTGGCCGAACGGGGGATCGAAACCAGTAACGACGTCGAGGTGCGCCAGACGATGCTCGGCCAGATCGCCGATGACTTCGCCATCGAGCTGTCGATCACCGTGGCGTGACGAGGGGCATTGCTTAGGGGGTCTCGTCGTTGATGCGCTGCAGGTTGAACCGCATGGTGCGCAGCGCTGCTGAGACCGTTCGTCGTTCGTCGTCGTCGAGGTTGTCGAGAAGACGGGTCTCGAGCTGGCTCACGTCTGCCTGGCATTCCTGCAGGGCTCGATATCCTCCGTCAGTGGGAAACAGCTGCAGCCGACGCGCGTGGTCCTGGTCGGGTTCGCGCCGCACGAGATTCTTGTCCATCAGGACTTTGACGGTATCTGCCATGGACTGGGCGCGGACGAAGGTGCGACGTGCCAGCTCGGAAGAGGTGATGCCCGGACGCCGCGTGAGCACGGTCAGCGCCGTGTACTGTGCGGCGCTGAACCCGTGCTCACGCAGAAGCTGCTCGAAGGGTGGCCGCAGCCCGGAGTCCAGCAACTTGATCATGTAGATGTGCCAGCCCTCGAGCGGGGCGCGGCCGTCATGCTCACTCATCACGTTCCTCTTTCTTCCCCCTCGGCGCGGTGAACTTGATCAAAATACTATGCGCACCGTCAGCGCTCACGGGCGCTATCCCTGCGCCGCAGGGTGAGAGAAGAAATCGTCGTCGATCGGATCCTGTTGAAGGAATCCGTACTTGAGCATGATGTCGTTGAGGTTGCGAATCGCCTCCTCGGGAATCTCGGCGTCGAAGACGTCTCGCTCGATCGACAGCTTCGCCACCTGCTCGGGGGCCTCGATGAAGTCCATGGTTGCTTCGATTTTCCCGGACTCGTCGGCCATGAACTGTTCCAGCAGGTCACTCATAGCGGCCTGATACCTCGAGATGAGCTCCGCGTTCTCCTCGATGGTGGCGCCGTCGGTGAAGCTGACGACGGTGGGCAATCCCGGGATGATCTGATTCGGATGACCAATGAGACGATGCCCGTCGTCGTTGACCGCGGTGTCGAGGAAAGGCTCTGGGACCCAGATGGCATCGACGTTGCCCAACTCCATCTGCGCCTGCATATCCGGGAAGGCGAGTTCAACGAAACTGACGGCGTCCGGGTCGCCGCCATCCTCGGCAACCGATTCCATAATCGTCACGTCGCCCTGACCACGCACCGCGTTGACGGCGACACTCTTCCCCTCCAGATCAGCCCAGGTCTCGATATCGCTGTCGGCATCAACGACCACGCCATTCACGTCAAGGCCTTCAGGCCGTGAGCTGGAGTAGCCGGCGACTACCCGCATATCAATGCCCTGCTCAACGGCCTGAAGGAGATTCGCCGCGTTGCCGATGACCACATCAAGATCGCCCGATTGCAGGGCAGGGAGCATGGCAGCGCCACCGCCACCGGTACTGAAGGTGAGATCTAACCCGTGGTCTTCGAAGATGCCCTGCTCGATGCCGTAGGGGATCGCCGACATGGTCCCAATCGGAATGATGCCTACCGAGATGGGCATCATCTCTTGGCTGTTTTCCGCTGGCTCGTCGTTTCCTGATGAGCAGCCGGTCATGATGACTAAAGAGGTGACGGCGGCGCACGCCGCGGCCTTCTTGAACAGTCGCATGGCATCTCCTGGTGTCGTTAGTAGTGGTGAACTCAGAATCGGGTGCCGTGGGTCGTGACGGAGGTCCGGAGACCGCGCATGTTGATCTTGCCCGTGGGCCCACGGTGGCTCCGTTCCGAAATCATCACCACCCGTGGTTTCTTGTATCCGGCGAGATGAGCTCCCACATGAGCGAACACTTCTTCCGCCGTTAGCGTGCTGTTCTCGGCCACGGTCACGGAGGCTGCTACCCGCTCACCCCACTGTGGGTCGTGAACGCCGAAAACCACCGCGTCCGTCACGTCGTCGAGCTGAAGAATGATCTCCTCCACCTCGCCGGGGAAGACCTTCTCCCCACCGGAGTTGACCACCGAGGACCCCCGGCCCAGCAACTGGATGTAGCGATCTGGTTCGACCTGGACGTAGTCGCCGGGGCGAGCGGTCCGAACACCACGGATGATCGGGTAGGTCTCCAGTGTCTTCTCCGGCTCGTCGAGATATCCGCGCGGCAGGGCACCCTGGTAGGCGAGCAACCCCCTTGCGCCGACGACGTCGCTGACGTCTCGATCGTCATCGTCAAGCACGACGGCGTCTGGGGTGAGTTGGAAGCGCGAGGGAAGGTCGGAGGCGGTCTGCGAGATGGCCATTGCGTACGGGCCTCCTTCGGTGGAGGCAAGAATGTCGACGATGCTCACGTCACCCAGGTCGTGGAAGCGTGCTTTGGTGTCGTCGCTGAACCGCATTCCGGAGCTGATGACAGAACGAAGGTGCACTTTCTCAGATCGAGCAGCCTGCTCGAGTGCGTCCAGGAGGGGAAGTGCCACCGCGTCGCCGGCGACCACGAGCTGCGTGACGTGAAGGTCGGTGATGAGCCGGCCCGCGTCGTCGGAGTTCAGGCTCGCGGCCGGATTGATCACGACCGTGCCGCCTGCGACCAAGGTGTTCATGGCCGTGAAGAGCGCTGTGGCATGGATGAAAGGTGCCAGCGGCAGGGTGATGATCGGCGCGTCAGTGGTATTCCTGACGAGATCGATGGCTTGGTCCACGCTGTCGGGGTGGTCCCATCCGAGCGGTCCGTAGATGGAGTGCTGCTGCACGTGGAGCAGATCGCTGATGCCCCAGACGACAGCTTTCGGTGTCCCCGTGGTTCCGCCGGTGAAGACATAGAGCTCGGCGTCCTCGGGTGGGGGAGCCAGGGCGTCGTGCCCGGTGTCGTCCGCAGTCGAGGTGGACAGAAAGTCGTTCCAGGCGTGGGGGAGGACCGTTGACTGCCGGCTCTGAGATGCCGGGTCATTCGCTCCGAGCCGGATCAGCATTTCGGGTACCGCCGCCGCTGCATGGTCTCCCGCCAGTGCTTCCACGATGTGCTGGTTTTGCTCGTCATAGATCAGGCCGCGAGGAGTGCTGGTGGAGATCAGTTCAGCAACCTCCCGGGACCCATACCGGTAGTTGAAAGACACGGGGATCACTCCGATCATCAGGCACGCATAGAACAGCACCAGATATTCGGGAGTGTTGTGCAGGTAGAACGCCAGCCGGTCACCCGGTGTGAAGCGGTGGCGTCTCAAGGCGCGTGCCACGAGCTCGGCTTCACAGCGGAATTCTGAATAGCTCAGGCGGGATGTCGCCGTTTGCACGGCGGTGCGATGTGGATGGACGTCGGCGATGCGGCTCCAGAGGCGAGCGTAATTCGCGTACATCGCGGCGCCTACTGACTCTCCGGGGAGGGCTTGTCCGGCGGTCCGGCCGGTTGGGCCGCCCGCGAAAGGCTGCGATGCCAGCTCTCCGCGATGTCTCGCTGATTCCACCCGCCGTCATGATCGGCGATGGCTTCTTCCTTCGGGTGTGCGTAGACGATGAGGCGGTCTCCGCCGAGTCCCAGGGCCTGGCCGGAGACGTCCGATGCGTCGTCGGAGGCGAGCCAGGTCACCAGTGGGGCGACGTCTATCGTGCTTCCCAGCCCGTGTTCTCGGCGTGCCAGTGGAGGCAGTTCGCGTCGGGCTTGAACGTCTTCAACCCACGAGCGGTAGGCGGGAATGGTGGCCGTCATCTCCGTCAGAGCGGTGGGGATGATGGCGTTCACCGTGACCTTGAATCGGGCCAGTTCAAGGGAGAGGGTGCGTGCCAGGCCGACAACACCGGCCTTGGCACTGGAGTAGTTTGACTGGCCGAAGGAGCCGTATTGGCTCGCGGGGGAGCCGACGAGAATGATCCGTCCGCCGTCACCCTGCTCGCGAAACCGCTCCGCAGCTGCCTTGGCGCAGGTCCAGGCGCCCTTCAGGTGGGTGTTGATGACGAGGTCGAAGTCCGCTTCCGTCATCTTCCAGACGACGCGGTCGCGGAGGACACCGGCGTTGGCCACCATGATGTCGAGACGGCCAGTATGCTCTACGGCGGTCCGCACTAACTTTTCGGCGGCGTCGAGTGGTCCGATGGCAGCGATGTGAGCAGTGGCCAGACCATCATTTTCGTGGATGTCGTCGACGACTTGGCGCGCAGCGGCCTCATCGATGTCATTGACTATGACGTGCGCACCGGCCGCGGCAAGAGCGAAGGCATAGGCGCGTCCCAGGCCTTGGCCGGCGCCGGTGACCACGGCAGTTCGCCCTGTCAGCGAGTCGATCTCCACTCGGGATGCAGCGAGACGAAAACGTGCTGAATCTTCCATCGAGGACACCCCTGTCTGTGAGCTATGTCATCTTGAGTTTCAGGCATCCTGAAATTAATGTCAAGAGGGAATCCTGCAGCAGGCTGGTGTTGCGGCTGTGAAGCGACGTCGATCGGCTCCGTGCCAGTGCCGCCACGGTGTTCATTCTTTAGACTTGAGCCATGGCCAAAGTGTTCTTCGTTCCCCGAAACACGCCCTGCCCACCCGGGCGGGGTCAGCCTCGGGAAAGGACACGCCTTGGCACATTCATCGCACCGTCGGTGCCGCGGATGCGTGCTCTGTAAGCCGCATCAGTGGAAGGGGCAGGGTAAAGCTCGCAAAGCTCCCTGGTCCGTGATCAAGCGGGTCGACAAAAAGCGCCGCTGGAATTAGACCATCGACACAGCTTCGACGTGCGCGATCTTGTTTCGTGGACGGGTCTCGCACGTCGAAGTTGGTGCGCCGGTGAGTCTGATTGCGAGAGTTGCGTTCTCGGTGCCGGTGTCATCGAGGCTCCCGGAGAAGGAGTTGTCATAGGTCCTGGTGGCGCCGTTGAACGAGGCACCCGGAATCTGTCAGCGTGGAATGCGCTGGCGGGCGCTAGCTTGCGGTTTGGCAGCTTGGCGCGTTGTTATGCGGGACGTGTTGCGGGATCAGTTCGCCGAGTTGGGTGAGCGGCTCCGGTCTGGACGTTCACAGTTCCCACGGGTCGATCAGGCTGACGCCTGCATTCTGAAAGTCCTTGATGTTGCGGGTGACGAGCGTGAGACCGTGCACCAGCGCTGTAGCGGCGATCAGGGCGTCCATCTCGGGCATGGGGTCAGGGACATGCAGGCTCGCGGCACGGTACGCGACGCGCTCATCGACGGGGATGATGGAGCCTTCGAACGCCGAGGTGACATCGTTCTTGAGCCAAGAGCGTAGGTGCCGCCCCGTGGCTGTGTCGCGGCGCTCGACCCGCATGATGCCCCTCTCGATTTCCAAGAGCGTGACGACACTGATGGCGAGATCCTCCCGGGGCTGACTGGCCAACCAGGCATTGAGCGCCGGATGAGCCTGCTTGCGCGCGTCACCGAGGATGTTGGTGTCGAGAAGGTGCTTCACAGGCTGGTCTCGCGCCCGGGCTCAACGCGGCGCTCTGGAAGAGGGAGCTCGACGCCAGGGTCTTGGTTCCGCCAGAGGCGATCACCCATCGGCTCTCGCCTGCTCGAGAGTCGGTCGAATTCTTCGGCCGTAAGGAGGACGTGGGAGGGGCGGCCGTGATCGGTGATTGTCACTGGGCCGTGTTCCGCTGCGCGCTTGGCGGCGGAGACATCGCGGTTGAAGTCGCGACTGGTGATGGTGCTACCCATGACGCGCTCCTCTCGATTCGTAAATGTACCTATTGTAGGTATTTTATCAGCTACGGCAATGATCCAACACCGGTGAAGGGGGCCGCGGCGGCGTCAAGGTGGCCGGTTGAAGATCGGTCAGAGCGCCGATGACTTCGCTATCGAGCTGTCGGTCACCGTCGCTTGATCGCGGGGCGGGCCGCATGGCGAGAGGCGCCCTCTCGGCCGTCAAGGATTTAGATGACGTTGTACCCGATGATGCGGTAGTACTGCTTCCTCTTGGGGTCCCACTTGCACTCACCCTTGTAGAAGTCCTTGGTCCAGCCTTCGTAATCCTTCTCGATATCGGCGCCGTCTAGGCACCAGGAGAAGGAGTCGTAATAGATTCTGGTGGCGTTGTTCATCGCAGCGTCGGCCGGGGCCGCTGCGAACAGTGCTCCCGCAGCGATGCCTGCTGCTGCGATGGTTGCCGTCACTCGACTCTTGATGGACGTCTTCATGTCTAGCCTTTCGTCGAACGTTCGGCCAGGGTAGGCATGGGCCAAGGAGAACCTCAACGGTTCGCCGGTGGTCGCTTTTTGTGCAAGAGGCTCTTCCTCATCCTGTACGCATAGGCGGCATCCCAGTAGCCTGTGGGGTACATCAGGAAAACAGTGAAGCCTTTTGCGAATTGAGCTGACGATGAGCACGCTTCCCGTCGATGTCCGTTCCTCATCGGCCAGGTTGCCCCTGAATTGGTGGGGGCTCGGCCTGCGATTTCTTCTCGCCGTGGCGACATTATTGGGGCTGAACATCCTCTCGCCCGTGATTTTCATGCCGGTCTTTGCGCTGTTCGAGCAGAACGAGAGCGTGCTCTTGGTGCTGCAGTTCCTGCGCTATGCGGTGGTGCTCGCCGGAACGGTGGGGCTGGTTGCGCTATGGATGCGGCTGATTGAGCGGAGGCCCCTGCGCGATGCTGGATGGACCGTGAGCCTGCGCGGTTTCGGGTGGTTGGCCGTCGGCGTGGGCGCCAGCGTGGCGATTCTCGGAGTACTCTTCGCCCTGGATGCCATGACCGAACTGGGGCTGTTCGAG
Organism: Micrococcaceae bacterium; assembly: GCA_052084925.1. GTDB lineage: Bacteria > Actinomycetota > Actinomycetes > Actinomycetales > Micrococcaceae > CmP2. Next base: position 98,978 of record JBQDEV010000001.1, on the reverse strand, counting down.
GTGAATGCTGACTACGCCGGGATGGTCGATTCTGCCCCGTTGTGGGCGGTAATGATGATCCTTTTCGGGATGGCATTCCTCTTGCAAGGCATTCCGGAGGAGTTGCTCTGGCGCGGTTGGCTGTTTGAGATCGTGCGCCATCGTCCGTGGCTTGCGTTCTGGTGGACGACACTGAGCTTCGCGGCGATTCATCTGGTGTCGTCGGGCGGCCAGGAACACTGGTACGAGTTTCTGAGCTATCTGTTGATTCCCTTGGGTTTCGGAGCTCTCGCCGGAGCCGGTGTGCTGACGACCGGATCTATGTGGATTGCTGCGGGGGTCCATGCTGGCTTTCACGTAGGCAATTACCTCGCCTTGCTGCTGGTGGGGCAGGTGCTGGCCAGCTCATCCTTCGCGCACGTGGTGATTGCGCTCGCATTCGCGATCCCCACCGCAGTGGTCCTGGTGCGCTGGAGTCGGGCGAGGAATACCGGATCCCGGTGACCTGCGCCCGGTACCCAGCTGGCAAGGGTGGTAGCAAGACCGTTCTTCGCGCGACCTGACTGAATTGGTGCAGCACTGGCTAGACTCTCCATCATGGAGCCGTTGAACCTGGACCAGCTGAGTGCGTCGTTGCTGGAATCGGCGCGCGAGTCCCGCGCAGAACGCGCAGCCCATACGGTGCATGCCGGTGTGCTGCTGCGGCAGACCGCCCTGGCCTTGCTGGCCGGGGCGGAGCTGGCTGAACACGACAGCCCGCCCGAAGCGACCTTGCAGGTGCTCGTTGGCCGCGTCCGGCTCCAGGGCCAAGGGCGGCACTGGGAGGTCGGCGCCGGCGAACTCGTTCCGATTCCGGATGAGCGCCATGCGGTCGCCGCCCTTGAGGACAGCGTCTTCCTGCTCACGGTGTGGCGGGATCGCCCGGAATCCTCCGACTGACTGAGCTACTCGGCGCCGTCGGGTCTATTTGAACAGGTCGCGCACGTCGAAGGTGGTGCGCTTGTACGCGGCGTTTCGGGCGGCGCGCTTCGGGTCCTTGACCCAGCCCATGCCCTTCTTCCCGTACCCGGGAATCAGGGCCCGCTTGACCGCGCGGGTGGCGCGCCCTGTGGTGCGAGCCGCGACGGACTTGTTGATCGAGGGCTTACGCATGCCGAATTTCATGAACTCATCGTACGGCTACGCTCACCAGACGGCACGGCCTGGGCGCCGCCGATAGGCTGAGGCTCATGACTGAGAGCCTCACCCTGGATGACTTCTGGCAACAGTGCCATGCGGTGCTGCCGGATCTGCCCACGCTCCGGCCCGAAGCGTGGGCCTTCGGCGCGACGCCGGAGCACGCCGACGGACTGTTAGAGCTGGTACTCGCCGGGGTGAAGACGGCGACTTCGTCTCCGCTGTGGGACTACGAGCACACCGGCGAACCGGTGCCAGCGGTGGGGGAGTTCAGCATCATCCTCGATGGCAGCGGGGCACCCCGGGCGCTGCTGGAGACCACCGAGATCGCCGTCGTCCCCTTCGCGGAGGTGAGTGAGGAGCACGCTTATGCGGAAGGCGAGCACGATCGCACTCTCGCCTCGTGGCGGGCCATCCACGAACGGTTCTGGCGCGAACACTCCGAGAACCCGCGCGGCTATGCCCCGGAGATGCCCGTGGTGTGCGAGCGATTCCAGGTGCGCTACCCGCTGTCGGCTACAGGCTCAGCATGACCTTGATGGCCTCGCGCTGATCCATGGCACGGTAGCCCTCGGCGGCGTCGGCCAGGGGAAGGGTCAGATCGAAGACCTTGCCGGGGTTGATACCGCGATCCCAGATGCGCTGAATGAGATCCGGTAAATAACGGCGCACCGGTGCGGGGCCACCGTGGAGGTGCACCTCGGCGAAGAACAGCTCATCCGCCGGAATCTTCACGCCGTCGTGGGCCACGCCGACGAAACCGATATGACCGCCAGCGCGCGTGGAGTTGATCGCTTGGCTCAGGGACTCCTCGGTGCCCACCGCCTCGATCACAGAATGCGCGCCCAGCCCGCCGGTCAGCTCCTTGATCCGTGCGGCGCCGGCGTCCCCGCGTTCTTCGACGATGTCGGTCGCGCCGAACTCCCGGGCCAGCTGCTGCCGTTGAGGGTGCCGCGACATCACGATGATGCGCTCAGCTCCGAGCTGCTGGGCGGCAAGAACGCCCATCAGTCCGACGGCGCCGTCGCCCACGACGGCGACTGTTTTACCGGGGCCGACCTGAGCGGCGTCGGCGGCGAACCACCCGGTGCCCAGGACATCTGAAGCTGCCAGCAAGGACGGGATGAGAGCGTCGGTGGGCTGTCCCGGGGTGGCGACGAGGGTGCCATCTGCGTGCGGGATGCGGGCCTTCTCCGCCTGGGTGCCGATGGTCGCGGCGACGAATTCGGCATGGATGCACTTGGACGGGTAGCCGGAGGTACAGATCTCGCAGGTGCCGCAGGAGATGACGAAGGACCCGACGACGAAATCGCCGGGCTTCAGCGTGCGTACCTCGGCACCCACCTCTTCGACGATGCCCACGTACTCATGACCCATTGGGGTGTGCTCCGCCGGTTCGACGCCCCGATAGGGCCAGAGGTCGGAGCCACAGATGCAGGTGGCGGTGATGCGGATGATTGCATCGGTAGGGTCGATGAGGAGAGGGTCCTCGCGGTGGCCGACGGTGATCTGGCCGGGAGCGTCCATGATGACGGCGCGCATGCGTGCCTCCTGAAGTCGTGGGTCGGGTTGAGGCCGGTCGAGGGTCTCTCGAACCATTCATGACCAGTTGATCACGCGCGGACACCTCAGCGGGAGGTTCGGTTGATGGTGGTACTGGCGGTACCTCCCTCGGTGCTGGCGCCCGGCGTAGGGTGGAGGAATGGATCACCGAGCTGAGGTGCGTGACTTCCTGATCACCCGCCGAGAACGCATCACCCCGACGCAGGTGGGGCTGCCGACCGGCGGCACTCGCAAGGTCAAGGGTCTGCGTCGTAGCGAAGTGGCGCTGTTGGCCGAGGTGAGTGTGGAGTACTACACCAAGCTGGAACGGGGCCAGATCGGCGGGGCGTCACCCGAGGTGCTGCACAGCGTGGCGCGAGCCCTGCAGTTGGATGAGGCCGAGCGGTCGCATCTGTTCGACCTGGCCGCCGCTGCGAGCCGCGCGAGCCCGCCGCGGAAGCGACGCAGTGGCAAGGGGTGGACGCCGAGCCCCGGGCTGCAGTGGACTCTGGAGGGTTTCACCGCCGGTCCGGCGTTCGTCCGGAACGGCCGGATGGATCTGCTGGCGAGCAATGCTCTGGCCCGTGCCTTCTACAGTGAGGTCTACGACATGGCGTCACAGCCACCGAATCTGGCCCGCTATGCGTTTCTGGATGAGCGTTCCCGGGTCTTCTACCCCGAGCGGGAGGCGATGGCCGACGTGACGGCGGCGATTCTGCGCACCGAGGCCTCCCGTGACCCGCACAACAAGGACCTGCACGACCTGATCGGGGAGCTGTCGACCCGCTCGGAGGACTTCCGCACCCGCTGGTCCCAGCACAATGTGCGGCACCACGGCAGCGGGATCAAGAATTTTCGCCATCCCGATGTTGGGGACCTGACGCTGGCCTACGAAGGCATGAGCATGGAAGCCCAGCACGGGCTGACGCTGACCACCTATGTGGCCGAGCCGGGGTCACCCTCGAACGAGGGCCTGCGGTTGCTCGCCTCCTGGGCGGCGAGCAACGTGGCCGAACAGCACTAAGCTGGAGCTCTTACGCGAAGGAGTACCACCATGCGATCTGTCCCCTTGGGCACCTCGGGCACACACGCCTCCACCCTCATCGCGGGGATGATGCGCATCGCCGACAAAACCGACGACGAGATCCGCGCGCTGTACACCGCGGCACGCGAAGCGGGAATCGATACATTCGACCACGCGGACCTCTACGGGTTTAACCACCCCGGCGGCTACCACCACTGTGAGCGACGTTTCGCCGAAGCCCTGCAACTGAGCGGGGCGCAGCGCGAGGAGATCGTCCTGCAGTCGAAAACCGGCATTGTGGACGAGCCGTGGGGATACGACCAGTCCTACGAGCACATCATCGCCTCGGTCGACCGCTCCTTGGCGGCACTGCGCACGGACTATCTGGACGTGCTGCTGCTGCACCGCCCGGACGCGCTGGTGGAGCCCGAGGAAGTGGCGCGGGCCTTCGACGAACTGGAGGCGGCCGGCAAGGTGCGCGCCTTCGGCGTCTCCAATCACACCCCGCGACAGATTGACCTGCTCACGACGGCGGTCACCCAGCCGCTCGTGGTGAATCAGGTGCAGCTGTCGCTCGTGCACGCCCCGATCATCGCCCAGGGGCTCACCGCCAATATGCTGGCCACGCCCGATGCCGTGACCCTCGACGGCGGGGGACTGCTGGAGTACTCACGGATCCACGGCATCGCCCTGCAGGCATGGTCCCCGTTCCAAGGGCCCGGCGGGGTGTTCCTGGACTCGCCGGACTATCCGGAGCTCAACGCCGAGCTGAACCGGCTGGCCGAGAAGTACGGCGTCGCCCCGATCGCGATCGCCACCGCCTGGATCACCCGGCATCCGGCGACCATGCAGGTGGTGCTAGGCACGACGACACCGCAGCGGGTGGCCGATGCGGCGGCCGGCGCGGAGCTGCGGCTGACTCGTGGTGAATGGTACGGATTGTTCCGCGCCGCCGGGCACCACCTGCCCTAACGCTGCACACCTCGTCTCCCGAGAACGTCTGAGAGGACACCATGGAGAGCAGAAGAGTCACACCGACGGCCGCCAAGTCGTTCGCTCAGCGTGTCAGGCGGTGGGTGGTGATCATGATCATCGCCTCCTTCTCGATCGCCGCTATCGCGGGCATCATCGTGCTGTTCGGCGACGTTAACTCCGACCCCGCCTACCAGGTACTGGCGAGCACAGCGCTCATCGGCGTTCTTAGCGTCGCCGTGTTCTGCGGTGTGGTGCTGGTGGGAAAACGCTGGCAGACGTTCGGGTGGGTCACGGTCACCGTTGCACTCCTCACGCTGCTCTGGTGCCTCAGACTCGTGTGGGGCGAGCCGAGCTGGGATGAACCGACCGTCGAAGTGACCGCTACCGCATGCACGCTGACCGCAGCGCTGTCGGTCTCCTCGCTCTTGCTGTTGCTCGCCGAACACCGCATCCGAGCGGTGCGTATCGGGCTGTTCGTCACCCTGGCGCTCATCGGGGTCGGTGTGGTGATGATCCTTCTACCGGTGTGGGGCCTGCAACTGGATGACTTCGACTGGTACATCCGGGCCGCGGGAGTGATCTGGATCCTCGCAGCACTCGGCATTGTGGTGCTGCCGGTCCTCAGCATCGCGCTCAAGAACACCCAGGCCCTTCCCGCTGACGCGGCGGTGACACGGCTGTCGCCCGCATCGGTGCACCATATCGAGACGGTGGCCCAGCGTGCGGGTATTAGCCCGGATGAACTCATCACCAGAGTGCTCCCGTCAGACACCGAGGCGCCCGAGCCACATTAATCCGGCCGCACCCCGATGCGCCCCAGCAGTCCCTCGCGCACGGCGGGCCATTCCTCGGGCAGGATGCTGAAGTAGTCGACGTCGATGATGGCACCGTCCGCCGCGGGGCGGTACCTTCGCAGGGTGCCCTCGAACCGTGCCCCCAGCTTCGCGATCGCCCGGTGGGACCGGGAATTGCGGGAGTCGCAGCGCAGCGCCACCCGTTGCATCCCGAGCTGCTCGAAGGCGTGCTGGAACATCAGATACTTCATGGTCGGATTCACCGCGGTGCCCCACACTTCAGGGGCGAGGAACGTGGAGCCGACCTCGACACGCAGTCCGGGCACCAGGTCGTAGTAGACGGTGCGCCCCGCCACGTCGCCGTCGTGCTCGACGGTGAAGGCGAGCACGGAGTCGGCGTCGAGCATCGGGCGATGCAGCGCGTTCAGTGCCTCCGGGGTCTCTGGGAACGGGTCGGCCATCCCGGCCCACATCTGCGGGCTGAGCAACCCGTGCAACGCCTCGGCGTCGTCGAGTGTCAGCGGCCGCAGCCGCACCGATCCATGGTCCAGAGTGAGCGAGTGCTGCATGGGGCGACGGTAGCATGCAGAACATGAGGATTCTGATGGTCGGTGCCGGTGGCACCGGTGGCGCGTTCGGCACGTACTTGCACGAGGCCGGACGTCAGGTGACGTTCCTGGTGCGTTCCGAACGCGCGGAGCGACTTCGCCGCGACGGCCTGCGCTTCGTCTCCCCTGAGGCTGACCGCACCCACCCGGTGGACGTGCTCGTGCACGGTGAGAAGGGGGAGAAAACAGCACCGTTTGATCTGGTCCTGCTGGCCGTTAAAGCGCCGGGGCTGGACTCGGCGCTGGACGACATCGCGCCGTACGTGGGTCCGGGCACCCTGATCCTGCCGATCCTGAACGGGATGGCGCATCTGGAGCTGGTGGAGCAGCGCTACCCGGGGCGCACCGTGGGAGCCCTCGTGCGCATTGTCGCCACCCTGGAGGGCGATACGGTTCGCCAGCTCACTCCGTTGTGCGCGCTGACCCTCGGCTCTCTCACCGCGGATCCGCTGCCCAGCGAGGTCGCCGAGGCCCTGGACGTGCCCGGCGTCGACTGTGTCGTGCGCGAGGATATCCGCTCCGCGCTGTGGGAGAAGTGGATGTTCATCGCCGCCGCCGGGGTGATCACCTGCCTGTTCCGCGGGCCCATCGGCGCGATCATTGACGCCGGAGGTCTGCCACACATCCACGCAGCGATCCAGGAGCTGGAAGCCGTGGCGGAGCGGGCCGGCTATCCGGTGTCCGAGGCGGCGCAGCAGGCAAGTCGGGCGATGCTCACCGAGCCTGGGTCGGAGTTCACCTCGTCTCTGTACCGAGATCTGGTGGCCGGGCACCGCACGGAGGCCGAGCATTTGTTGGGCGACCTCGCCCGCCGGGCTCGGGAGCTCGTGGTGGACACCCCGCTGCTGGAACTGGCGATGGTGCAGATCAGAACGGTGAGCCGCTAGACCGTTGCCTGTCCGCTGAACAGCACGGTGGTGGCGCCGCCGATCCATACTGTGCCGTTGTCCACGGTCACGGAGATCTCGCCGGCGCGACCGAGCAGCTGTCCCTGGGAGACGCTATACCGTGCCGGGGCGATGCCCGCGCCGGTGAGCCACTGGGCGACGGAGGCGTTCATGCTGCCGCACACCGGGTCTTCGAAGACACCGCCACCAGGGGCGAAGGAACGCAACTCGAAGGCGTGCGGCGAACCGGCGGGGTAGGCGCCCACCGCACCCACCATGGCCTCCGGCAGCTGCGAGAAATCGGGGTCGAGGGCGAGCACCTCCTCGGCGGTGGCGAGGCGAAGCACCGCCCACCCTGGCCCGTTGTCCACCCACTGGTGCCCGATGACCTGGTCGGGCCGGACGCCGAAGGCCGAGATGATGCGCTCCAGATAGTCCGCTTCGATAGGGCCGCTGCGCACCTGACCGGGGGCGGCGAAGGAGAGCAGATCGTCGTCGTGGCGCAGGTGAACGAGCCCGGCCGTGCACTCCTGAACGATGCGCCCGGCCGCTCCCGGCTGTCCGCCATGGGCCAGCCACGCCCGAGCGGATCCGAGCGTGGGATGCCCGGCGAAGGGGAGCTCTCGGGTGGGGGTGAAGATCCGCAGCCGGTAGTCCGCACCCTCCACCGTCGGCGGAAGCACGAAGGTGGTTTCCGAGAGGTTGGTCCAACGCGCGACGCGCAGCATGTCCTCATCGCTAATGCCTTCGGCGTCAAGAATCACCGCCACCGGGTTCCCGCGGTAGGGGCTAGAGGAAAAGACGTCGACCTGGGCGAAGGGATAGCGGTTCATACGGGGAATTGTGGCACAGGTCGGTGCTACCGAATTCTGGGGCGTCCGCCGAGGAAACGTTCGAGGGGAATACTGCCAGGGTCTCCCGCACCGGGAGGAAACGATCTACCGTGGAAGCATGTCCGATCACGCGATCACCGGTACTGCTCGGGCTTCGACGGTTCTGCTGCTGGCCGCGCTGACGTTGACCGGCTGTGCTGCAGACTCTGATGAAAGCACCGCTCCCGCGGAGACGGCTGCTGGAACGGAAGCGAATGGCACCGTCGTCTCGGAGAATCTTGAAGTCCCGTGGTCGCTCGCCTTTCACCAGGACACCCCACTGGTCAGTGAGCGCGACTCGGCCAGGATTCTTGAACTTGACGAGCAGGGGGAGTCGCGAGAAGTTGCCGTCATTGACGGCGTCGAACCCCAAGGCGAAGGTGGCCTGCTCGGCATCGCGGTGCACGAGGAGTACCTCTACGCCTACTTCACGGCGTCGGACGAGAATCGCATCGAACGCTACGTGCTGTCCGGTGAACCTGGCGGCCTGAGGCTCGGCGAAGCTGAAACGGTTCTGGAGGGTATTCCCGCAGCCAGCTATCACAACGGCGGCCGGATCGCGTTCGGGCCAGACGGAATGCTCTACGTCACGACAGGTGACGCCGGAGAGACGGCCAGTGCCCAGGACCTGGACTCACTGGCGGGCAAAATTCTGCGCATGGAACCCGAAGGGACACCGCCCGCGGACGGTGCTTTCGACGACTCTGTCGTGCACAGCTACGGCCATCGCAACCCGCAGGGCCTGGCCTGGGACGCGGAGGGGACGCTGTACGCCAGCGAATTCGGGCAGGACACCTGGGACGAGCTCAACGTCATCGAACCGGGCGGCAATTACGGCTGGCCTGAGGTCGAAGGCATCGCCGAGGAGGACCGGTTCATCGACCCGGTCCAGCAGTGGCAGCCGAGGGAAGCGAGCCCGAGCGGCATGGACGTGGCCGATGGCAGCATCTGGATCGCGAATTTGCGCGGCTCGCGACTGATCGAGGTGCCTCTCGACGATCTGGGCAGTTCCACCGAGCATCTCGTCGATGAGCACGGTCGACTCCGGGATGTCGCGATCGCCCCGGACGAGTCGCTGTGGATCCTGACGAACAACACCGATGGACGCGGCGATCCGGGTCCCGACGACGACCGGATCCTTCGCTTCACCCCCGCATCATGAGAGGAATAATACTGACTGAGTCGGCCTCCGACTCGACACGTCAGTGAATTTCGAGGTTGCCGCGAGGGGACACCCACCCCGCCGCTGGATCTCGCGCTGGTGCAGATCAGAACGGTCAGCCGTCGACTCCTCACCTTGGCTGAAGGCCGGCGCGGGTGAGCCGACGCCCGCTGTGGCGGAGCAGTTCTTGGAAGGCGCGCGCTACCGAACCCTGGCGGCCGGCCCGCCAACAGGCGCCGATCTCGCGCACCGAGGCGTCGTCGTCGAGGGGAACCTCCACGCAGCCGGGTGCGCCGTGCGGGTCCCGCGGAGCCAGGCAGACGCCAAGCCGGGCCGAGACGAGCCCGCGAAGAGTGGTGAGGTCGTCGCCCATGAAGCCGATGCGCGGGGTGAACCCGGCCTGAGCCGCCAGCTGCTCGAGCAATGTGCGCATCCCGTACCCGTTCTTCATGCTGATGAATGGCTCTTCACCGGCCTCGGCAAGGGACACGTGGTTGCGGCCCGCCAGCCGGTGGCCCTCGGGGACCACGAGGTAGAGCGGCTCGGTGTGCAGCCGGAAACTCGTGAGCTCCGGTTCCTCGGCCAGTGGAGAGACGAGGCAGATATCGGCCTCGCGCTCGCGGGCGGCGGCCAGGCACTGGGTGCGGGAGAGCTGGGAGAGTTCCACCGTGACGGCGGGGTGTTGATGGAGGAATGCGCGCACCAGGGAGGGAACGACGCGCTCTCCGAGCGTGCCCTGGAAAGCGAGACGCAGGGTGCCGCGTGCGGTGGGCTCTTGAGCGCGGACCGCTTCGACCCCGGTCTCGAGTGCAGTCAGTGCGGCTCGAGCGTGCGGTGCCAGCGCGGTGCCAGCCTCGGTGAGGCGAACGCCGCGACCGACGCGCTCCACCACCTCAGTGCCGAGTACGGTGCCGATGCGGGCCAGCGACCTGCTCACCGTGGACTGCGGGATCTGGAGCAGGTCCGCTGCGGCGACAGTCTGCCCGGTCTCCTCGAGAGCCACCAGAGCGGGGAGCAAAGGCAGTAACTGGCGGGAGACGGAATCCATGCCCTCAATCTATCCGTTCATGGATACATTTCGCGAGAGGTATGCATTAGACACCGTGCGCAGTGCTTCCTACGGTGGCGGAATGGAGAACAGGGAGGGCGGATATCGACGGGGCAGTCGGGAGTATCGGCGGATCGTGATTGCGCTCGGAGCCATCGGGCTGATGACGCTCGCCCAGCTCTACTATCCGCAGGCGATCATTCCCGAGATCAGCGCGGATTACGCGGTGACCCCGGCGGCTGCCGCGCTGACGGTCTCCGGGGCGACCCTCGGGCTGGCGGCCGCGGTCCTGGTGTGGGCTTGGCTCGCCGGACGGATCGGGCGGGCCACCTCGATGAAGATCGCGCTCGTGGGCGCGGCGCTGCTCGGACTGGCCATCCCTTTCGCCCCGAGTCTCGAGATGCTGGTGGCGCTGCGCGTGCTCCAGGGAGTCGCGCTGGCGGGCACCCCGGGGCTCGTGCTGACGTACCTCTACGAGGAGGTGCAGGCCCGGGATGCGATGATCGCCACGGGCATCTACATCTCCGCCACGGCGACCGGTGGTGTGGCCGGGCGATTGATGGTGGCCCCGTTCGCAGACCTGGCCGACTGGCGGGCCGGGGCGTTCGTTGTCGGAATTCTGTCGTTGCTGGCGGCCTTGCTAGTGATCTTCGTGATGCCTCCGGACCGGCGCTTTCGCCCGGTTGCTCGCGGGGGACGCCCCCGAGCCTGGCGTGTGTCGGTGCGGGCATTGGCGGAACCTCGCTTGCGGCCGCTCTTCGCGCAGGCGTTCGTGTTGATGGGAGCGCACGTGGCGATCTACAACTACCTCGCCTACCGGCTGGTCCATGCTCCGTTCTGGTTGTCGACGACGGTGGCCTCGCTGATCTTCGTGGTGAGCCTCTCCGGCTCCGCCTCGGCGCGAGCGGCCACCGGATTCGCGGTGCGCTGGGGGCGACGACCGGTGCTGCTGGTCTCCGGGGCGCTGATGGGAGCGGGCGTGGCATTGACCATCCCGGATTGGCTACCCACCGTGCTGCTGGGCCTCGCGGTGTTTACCGCGGCATTCTTCGCCGCGCACGCGATCGCCTCCGGGTGGGTAGCGCCGGTGGCCGGAGCGAACTCGGCATCGGCCACCTCGTTATACACACTGTTCTACTATGTGGGATCGAGCCTTTTCGGCTGGCTCGGCGGGCTGGCCTTCGCCGTCGGCTGGACCGGTACGGCGATGACAGTGCTCGGACTGTCGCTGTGCTCGGTGCTCTTGGCCTGGAGAATGCCGACTGAGCGGACCTAGCGGATCTCGGGGTTGTTGCCGCCGAGGGCGCGCTCCAACGGGATGCTGCCGTCCTGCCACGGAGTGATCGCCCAGACGACGAGGTAGAGCCCGACGCCGACCACCGGGAGCAGGAACGAGACCAGCACGAGCAGCCGCGCCAGCCAGACGTTGAGGCCCAGGTGCTCGGCGATGCCGCCGGCGATGCCCCCGGCTAGACGTGCGGGGCCGCGGCGGAATCCGAGGCGGCGGATGGAGGTGAAGAATTTCTGCATGCCTCCGACGGTACGCGCTCACGAGCCGCATCACCATGGGGAAAACCCCCGGATCACCCGGGAGAAACCGGAGCGAGGTCGAGCCGACGCCCGGACCAGCGGGCGCGCAGCCAGCGGTCGTGGGAGGAGAGCACCACGGTGCCCGGGTAGGACCGAAGCGACTCCTCCATCGCGGTGGACAGGCTCAGCGAGAGGTGGTTGGTCGGCTCATCGAGCAGCAGGATCTCCGGTGGGTCGGCCAGCAGCACCGCGAGGGCCAGACGGCGCTGCTGGCCCACGCTCAGGGCGGTCACCGGTCGGTGGTGATCACGGCCGGCGAGAAGCCCGAAAGTGCTCAGCGGCACGGTGCCCGCGCGCTCGGCGCCCACGAGGTCCGTGTAGGCCTCATCGGCGGTGCGGAGCGGGCCGCGACCGTGCGGGTCCGGCAGTACCGTGTCCTGGGTGAGGAGCCCGACCCGGTCGGTTCTGAGACGGGTGAGCTCGCCGGTATCGGGGGAGAGGATGCCGGCGAGCACGCTCATCAGCGTGGACTTGCCGGTGCCGTTCGCGCCGGTGATGAGCCAGCGCTCACCACGGCTGATACTGAAGGAAACGGGCGCCAGTCGTCCGCGCACGCTGAGATGCGTGGCCGTGAGCACCGGACCCGTCTCGAGTGGACACGACGGAGTACTCGCGGCGGTGAGTCCGGCGAACTCCAGCTCGGCCGGCGGCTTGCGGATCTGTTCGTGTTCCAGCTCCTGCAGCCGGGCGCGGGCGTCGTTGACGCGACGCGAGACGACCTTCGCGTTGCGGTCGGCGTAGAACTTCTTCGCGGCGCGGGCTTCGGTGCGCGGCCCACGGTCAGTGTGGCCCACCGACTGCTGCTCGATCACGGAGGCGCGGAGTCGTTTTAGCTCAGCCTGCTCGTCCCGGTACTGACGCCACCAGCGGGCCCGGGTGTCGGCGCGGAAAGCCAGATAGTCGGTGTAGCTGCCGGTGAAGCGGGTGAGGCCTATGCCGGTGCCGGTGCCGCCCGCTTCGTCGAGCAGCGACTCCGAGACGGCATGGGGCACCGGGCTCGGGTCGAGATCTAGCAGTGCGGTGGCGGTCTCGTCGAGGAAGGCGCGGTCGTGACTGGCGAAGAGCACCGGTGACCGCCACGTCTGCAGCACCCCGGTGAGGTACGCCGCGGCGTCGTCATCGAGGTGGTTGGTGGGCTCATCCAGCAGTAACACGTCGGGGGCGGAGAGCAACAGCCAGGCCAGCGAGAGCCGTGAGCGCTGGCCACCGGAGAGCTCCCCGGTGGGCCGGTGCCGGTCCACCTCGCCCAAGCCGAGACCGTCGAGGGTGGCCCCGATGCGGGCATCCACGTCCCAGGCACCGAGGCGTTCCGCGGTCTCCAGGGCCTGGGCGAAGTCCTCGGCCACCGCGGTGCTGTCGGGGTAGAGAGCCAGAGTTTCCCCGAGATCCTTCACTCGCTGTGCGGCCTCCCGCACCGAGGCGACGGCGTCGTCCAGCGCCTCGGCGATGCTCGATGACGGACCGAAGGGCGGTTCCTGGTGGAGCAAACCGACGGTGGGGCTGAGGCCTCCGGGGGCGCGCACTGCCACGGTGCCCGCGCTGGGGGCGAGCATCCCGGCGAGGACGCGCAGCAGCGAGGACTTGCCGGAGCCGTTCTCGCCGATCAGCCCGACGCGGTCACCACCGGAGACTGTCAGCGACAGATCGGTGAGCACCCGCCGGGCGCCAAAGGAAAGCGAGAGCCCGTCGGCACGCAGATGGGCGGCCGTGGCAGAAGCATGAGAAGGAGAGAAAGGATGAGCCATGGGGAACCCCGATGAAGACAGTATGAAACCTGCCGGGCAGAGCACTCGCCGCGGACGCAGGTGGGGACTGGCTCATTTCTTCACGAGTCCAGGGTAACAAATTCCGGCCCGTCGCGGCCGGGATGAGAAAGATCACGCGGGTACACGATCACCGATCCTGGCCCCGCTTTGCCGTCGGGTCCAGGATGAAAGGGGAGGCGAGAACGCTTCCACCGAGAATTTTTCAGGAGGATCACGTCATGCGCGCTGCACGCTACTACGACCGCAAAGACATCCGCATCGAGGACATCGAACCGCCCGTGGCCGGCGCCGGTGAGGTGCTGATTGACGTCGCCTGGTGCGGGATCTGTGGCACCGACCTGCACGAGTACCTGGACGGCCCGATCTTCGTGCCGCCGGCTGGGCACCCGCACCCGATCTCCGGTGAGTCCGCCCCCGTCACCCTCGGCCATGAGATGTCCGGCACCGTGGCCGCGCTCGGCGAGGGCGTCACCGACCTGGAGATCGGTCAGCACGTGGTGGTCGAGCCCTACATCATCCACGAGGAGTACTACGGGAAAGAGGACTACCAGCTCTCCCCGGACATGAACTTCATCGGCTTGGGCGGTCGTGGCGGTGGCCTGGCCGAACAGATCAGCGTCGACCGGCACTGGGTGCATCCGATCTCCGAGAAGGTGGGTCTCGACGAGGCCGCCCTGATCGAGCCCCTGTCGGTGGCCCACCACGCGGTGACCCGCTCGGAGGCGAAGGCCGGCGATGTGGCGATTATCGGCGGAGCCGGCCCGATCGGTGTGCTCACGGCCGCCGTGCTGAAGGCGCTGGATGTCACCGTCATCGTCTCGGAACTCTCGGAGCTGCGCCGGCAGAAGGCGCTGGAAACCGGGGTGGCCGACCACGCTTTCGACCCGCGTGAAGTGGACGTGGCCGAGGAAGTGCGCCAGCTGACCGACGGCAAGGGCGCCGACGTAGGATTCGAGGCCACTTCGGTCGACGTTGTGCTCAACATGCTCTTCGATGCGGTGCGTCCCGGCGGCGTGATCGTGAACGAGTCCATCTGGGGCCACCAGCCGACAGCGGATCTGGCGACTCTGGTGCTTAAGGAACTCGACCTGCGCGGCACCATCGGCTACTCGTTCGACCACGAGGCCACCATCAAACTGGTGGAGGAGGGCAAGATCGATCTCAAACCGTTCATCACGGGCAAGATCGGCCTGGACGGGCTCATCGACGAGGGGTTCGACACCTTGATTAACCGCAACGAGACCGCGGTGAAGATCCTGGTCTCTCCCTCCGGTAAGGGGCTGTAGCAGCCGCACTCTGGGGCTCGCTCCGGGGGCGGTGGTATACCTGGACCCATGAGTGCACCGATGAATACTGAGTGGCCTGTTCTTGACGTTGACGTGCTGGTGATCGGCTGGGGAAAAGGCGGCAAAACCTTCGCCGGAGCCATGGCCGGGCAGGGCAAGACCGTGGCCATGGTCGAGCAGTCGCCGGAGATGTACGGCGGCACCTGCATCAACATCGGCTGCGTGCCCACCAAGGCGCTCGTGCATCAGGCGGACATCCGGCGCGCGGGCGACGATCCGCAGGGCTATTTCACGACTGCGGTGGCGACCCGTGACGCGCTCATCGAGAAACTGAACAGCGTGAACCTGGCGATGCTGCAGGACCGCGAGACGGTGACCGTGGTGGACGGGCGCGCCCGGTTCGTTCCGGCGGAGCCGTCCGGGGAGGCCGCGGGAGTCCCGGCGGGCCGCCATACGGTGGAGGTCGAGCCCACTCAGGGCGGGTCCGGGGTCGCGCAGCAGATGCGGATCACTGCGGACACCGTGCTCATCAGCACCGGCGCCGTGCCAGTGCTGCCGGACGTGCCCGGAGTGGAGGGGCCGCGGGTGCACGACTCAACGTCGATTCAGCACGTGGAGCCGTTCCCGCAGCGGCTGGCGGTGTTGGGATCCGGGCCGATCGGGCTCGAGTTTGCCTCGATGTTCCGCGGTTTCGGCGCAGAGGTCACCGTGATCGCTCGCGGGGAGCGGATCCTGGCCCGCGAGGACGACGACGTCGCGGATGCCGTCACCGAGGTGCTCGAGGGCAGCGGGATTGGTGTCCGCACCGGGGCTGCCCCCGTGGAGTTCGAAGACACCGGGGACGCGGTGACGGTGCGCTTCGAAACCGGCGCGCCGCTGACGGTGGACGCCGTGCTGTGCGCAACCGGGCGCCGGCCCGCCACCGATACGCTGGGGCTGGACGCGGTGGGCGTGGAGACGGACGAGCGCGGCGCCGTCGTCGTCGATGATCAGTTGCGCACCACCGTTGACGGCATCTTCGCGTTGGGCGATGTGCATGGCGGAGCCCAGCAGACCTACCTCTCGCTGGACGATCACCGCATTGTGCTCGACGCGGTGACCGGTTCCGGCGAGCGCCGGGTCAGCGATCGGGTGGCGGTACCGGCGACCATGTTCATGACACCGCCGCTGTCGAGTGTCGGCCTCACCGAGACCGAGGCGGCCAAGCAGGGATACCGGATCGTGAGCGTCTGCGCGCCGGTGGCGTCCGTGAAGGCGATGCCGCGGCCGAAGACCCTGGGGGATGCACGCGGGGTGATCAAGTTCGTGGTGGACGCCGAGACTGACCTTGTACTCGGCGCCCGGCTGTTCCACGTGGACTCGCAGGAAGTCATCAACCTGGTGGCGCTGGCGATGCGCGCCGGGGTCACCGCCACTGAGCTACGCGACGGCATCTGGACACACCCGTCGTCCACGGAAGCGCTGAACGAGGTGCTCGGCCAATTGCGCTGAAACCATGGTCTGATCAGCGCGGTTAAGTTAGGGTGAACTTCGTTACTTTGGAGCCTGGCGTGTAGTGAAACGCGCTCGCGGCTCCGTTCACCCCTGCGAAAGGCTCCCACCGCATGCGCTCGACTACGATCCGCAGGGTGCCCGCCCTGCTCAGCTCCGCCGCCCTCGCCGTCGTGATGCTCGCCGGCTGCTCTGCCGCCACGAGCGACACCGAAGCAGCCTCCGAAACGGGGTCAGAGTCGGGCGCCGCGGAGGCCGGGCAGCGCAGCGTGGAGCACGCTCGCGGCACCGCCGAGGTGCCCGAGAGCCCGCAGCGCGTGGTGGTGCTGGAACCGGTCGAGCTCGACACGGCTGTTGCCTTAGGCGTCACCCCCGTGGGCGCGGCCGTGGCCAGCAATGTCGCCGGAGTGCCCGAGTACCTCGACGTCGACGGCGTCGAGCCGTTGGGCACCGTGCCGGAGCCGGACCTCGAAGCGATCGCAGCGCTGGAACCGGACCTGATCATGGGCACCGAATCCCGGCACTCCCAGCTGTTCGAGCAGCTCCAGGCCATCGCGCCCACCGTGTTCATGGAGACCCAGGCCGACCCGTGGCAGGACAATGTGCTGCTCATCGGCGAGGCACTGGGCCAGCGCGAGGAGGCCCAGCAGCTGCTCGACGGGTTCAACGAGCGCTGCGAGCAGATCAGCGACGCCGTCGACGTCGACGGCGAGACCGCCAACCTGATCCGACCCCGCGACGAGACCACGCTCAGCCTCTACGGGCCGGTGTCCTTCGCGGGCGGGGCGCTGGAATGCGTGGGGCTGACCATCCCGGACCAGCAGTGGGAGGACGGGCTGCAGGCGGACATTTCCCCTGAGAACATTGCGGACGCTGCTGCTGATCACGTCTTCGTGACGACGGCGGACACGGACGACGACTCCACGATCCCGGCCGCGATCACGCAGAACTCTGAGGTGTTCCCCTCGGTCACCCTCGTCGACACCAGCTACTGGGTGTCCGGAGTGGGGCCGCGCGGGGGCGAGCTGGTGCTGGACGATATCGAGCAGTACCTCACCGCTGAGCAGTGAACCGCACCCTCGGCAGAGTCGCGGGGTTCGTCGGACTGATCGGGCTGCTGGGTGTCGCCGTCGTGCTGTCCCTGGCGGTGGGCTCGAACATGCTCCCGCCCGCGACGGTGCTTGAGGTGCTGCGCGGGGGCGGTAGCGCCGAGGCACGCTACGTGGTGGCCGAGTTGCGCATCCCGCGCACCGTCACCGGAGTGCTCGTCGGCGCGTGCCTGGGCGTGGCCGGAGCGCTCATCCAAGCTTTCACCCGCAACCCACTAGCCGACCCCGGGATCCTCGGGGTGAACGCCGGAGCCGCCTTCGCGGTGGCCCTCGGGGTGGCGTTCTTCGGGCTGCGCGAGATCTCCTCCTTCATCTGGCTGGCGTTCCTCGGCGCCCTGGCGGTGACCGTCGCGGTGTATCTGATCGGCTCCTCCGGCCGCGGCGCGGCCGACCCAATCCGGCTCACCCTGGCGGGTGTGGCCCTGGGTGCGGTATTCTCCGGGATGACCACCGGGCTCACCCTGAGCAATCCGGACGCCTTCGACCAGATGCGCTCCTGGAACGCCGGATCCCTGCTGGGCCGCGGATTCGAAGTGCTGTTGCCGGTGCTGCCGTTCATCGTGCTGGCGCTGCTGGCTGGCCTCGCCCTGGCCTCCGGTCTGAATGCGCTTGCTCTCGGTGACGACGTCGCCCGCGCCCAGGGGGCGAATGTCCGCGGGATCCGCATCGGGGTGATCGCGGTGGTGACCGTGCTCGCCGGGGTGGCGACCGCCCTGGCCGGGCCGATCTCGTTCATCGGGCTGATGGTCCCGCACGTGGCCCGCTGGGTGTTCGGGGTGGACCAGCGGATCATCGTCACCGTCTCCGTGCTGCTGGCACCGGTGGTGGTGTTGCTCTCCGACGTGCTGGGACGGGTGCTCATCGCCCCAGCCGAGATCCCGGTGGGCATCGTCACGGCTTTCGTGGGGGCGCCGATTCTGATTGCCCTGGCCCGCCGCAGCAGAGCGAGCACCCTGTCATGACCACCCTGAGCTCCCCGAACCTGAACTCTCTCGACGTCGGCTACCGGCGACGCGTACTGCGTGCCGGACCGTGGAGTGCGACCGTGCGGGTGCGCAGTCTCGTCGTCGCTGGTGTCCTGGTGCTCGTCGTCGCCGCCCTCGGCATCGCTTCCCTCGGGCTGGGGACCTACCCGCTGAGCCCCACGGCCGTCATCAACGTGCTGTTGGGCGGCGGCGAGGCGCTGGATCGCACCGTAGTGATCGATTGGCGGCTGGCCCGCACCCTGGCGGCGATCCTGCTTGGCGGGTTCCTCGCCATCGCCGGCGCGCTGTTCCAGACCGTCACCCGCAACCCGCTGGCCAGTCCCGACATCCTCGGGCTCTCCAACGGTGCCTTCACCGGGATGCTGATCACCCTGGTGTTCTTCTCCGCCAGCTGGCCGATGCTCACCCTCGGCGCGGTGACCGGCGGCTGCCTCACCGCCGCGGTCATCGGCGGGCTCGCCTACCGGGGTGGGGTGCAGGGATTCCGGCTCATCGTGATCGGCATTGGGGTCGCCGCGATCCTGGCGTCGACCAACACCTGGATGCTGCTGGAGATCGAACTCGAGACCGCCATGTTCGCCTCCGCCTGGGGCGCGGGCAGCCTCAACGGTGTCACCGGGGCTGCGCTGTCGGGTGCGGTTGCGACCGCCGTGCCGATGCTGGTGGTGCTGATGCTGCTCACCTCGCGGCTACGCCAGTTGGACCTCGGCGACGACGTGGCCCGGGCCACCGGAGCGCGCCCCTCGGTGGCCCGCGTGCTCGCGCTGCTGATCGGGGTCGGACTGGTGTCGGTCTCCACTGCGGTGATCGGACCGGTGGCGTTCATCGCCCTGGCCGCCCCGCAGGTGGCCCGCCGCCTGGCCGGCACCCCGTACCTCTCGCTGATGCTCTCCGGGCTGGTGGGTGCGCTGCTGCTGCTGGCCTCCGATCTCATCGCCCAGCACGTGCTGCCCGTCACCTTGCCGGTCGGTGTCGTCACCGTCTCGGTGGGCGGGCTCTACCTCGTTGTTACCCTCATCCAGGAGATCCGCCGTCGTGCCTGAACCCACCCGACCTTCCCGCCTGCGCACCGAGGCCGTCACCCTCGGCTACGGGGGCACCCCGATCCTCAACGAGCTGAGCACGACCGTCCCCGACGGCTCCTTCACCGTGATCATCGGCCCCAACGCCTGCGGCAAGTCCACGCTGCTGCGCGGGCTCTCCCGGCTGCTCGCCCCCGACTCCGGCCAGGTCATCCTCGACGGTCGGGCCATCACCGAGTACAGCGCCAAGGAGGTCGCCCGGCGCCTCGGGCTGCTGCCCCAGTCGGCGCTGGCCCCGGACGGCATCACCGTGGCCGATCTGGTGGCGCGGGGCCGCTACCCGCACCAGGGGCTGCTGCGGCAGTGGTCTGACGACGACGAAGCCGCCGTCACCGAGGCCCTCGATGCCACCGGCACCCGCGACCTGGCCCCGCGCCGTGTGGACGAGCTCTCCGGAGGGCAGCGGCAGCGGGTGTGGGTGGCCATGGTGCTGGCGCAGCGCACCGATCTGCTGTTGCTCGACGAGCCGACGACGTTCCTCGACATCGCCCACCAGGTGGAGCTGATGGAGCTGTTCGCCCGGCTCAACCGGCAGGGCCGCACCGTGGTGGCGGTGCTGCACGATCTCAACCACGCCGCCCGCTATGCCGACCATCTCATCGCCATGCGCGACGGCGAGATCCTGGCGGCCGGCGCCCCCTCCGAGGTGGTCACCAGCGAGCGGGTCGAGCAGATCTACGGTCTACCGAACGTGGTGATCGACGACCCCATCTCCGGCGGCCCCCTGGTGGTGCCCCGCGGCGGGTCGATGTGGGCATGAGCAGGGTATTCGCGTCGTCGGTTGCGGATTCGCCGAATCAATCTTGCGGATTCGCCGGGGTAACCGGCTGGCGGAGCAGGGTGCGCAACCGGTCCGGGGCGGTGCGCCGCAGGTCGCTGAAATACACCTCGTGGTGGGTGCCTCTCAGGCGCAAACCCTGCTCGGGGATGACCTCGTGATGCATGCGGTGCAGCACCTCTGACTCGTCGTCGAACGACCCTACGTGCAGGGTCTGAACGCAGGTCCCTTCCTCGAGAGTCTCGAAACGGAGGTCGGCCAACCGGGTCGGCGGATTCTTCGCGCCGACGGTCTCGACGGCAGCGTCGACGTGGTCCGAACTCAGCCACGAAGGCACCATGAGCATCAGGGTCCACGACCACGCAGACTTGTCGCGCGCCGTCGTGAAGGCCTCCATCTCTTCGGCCCACCACAGCCCCTCTAAGGGCGGAACCACGTAGTCGCGCCCAAGCTGCTGCTTGCTGGCGAACTTCAGCTTGTAGGCCACCGGGTACAGGGCGCCTAGGGCTTCGGTGAAGGTGGGCGAGGTATTCGGATCGCCCTGGCCGTCGACCATCAGATACTGCAGCGCGGGCACCTCAAGAACTCGGAACTCACCCTTCCGAGAGCGGTAGGTGTCGAGGGTCTTCTTCAGATCGATCTTCTCGTGCTGGGTCGACATCGGGATCACCGCACCGCGCGCACATGGGCGCGTTCGCCCTGACGGCCCACCAGGCTCAGGAACTCCACCGGCCCGGCATCGGTGGCACCGAACCAGTGCGGGGTGCGGGTGTCGAACTCGACGGCCTCGCCCGCTCCGAGCCGCAGATCCTGATCTCCCAGAATCAGTCGCAGGGTGCCGTTGAGCACGTACGCCCAGTCGTGGCCCTCGTGGGAGTGCAGCTCCGGGGTGTCCGTCGCGGAGCCGGTGGGGAGTACGAACTTGTAGGCCTGCACCCCGCCGGGGCGGCGGGTGAGCGGGATGATGACGGAGCCGTTGCCAGCATCCAGTGGGCGCAGATCGATGCGCGGGTCGGCGGTGCGCGGTGCATCCACCAGCGAGTCCAGGGTGACGCCGTAGTAGCGGGCCAGCGGCAGCAACTGCTCCAGGGTGGGGCGCCGCAGTCCGGACTCCAGGCGTGACAGCGTGCTGGTGGAGACGCCGGTGGCCTCCGCCAGTGCGGTCAGGGTGAGATCACGGCGCAGTCGCAACTGTTTCAGGCGTGCGCCGACGGCGTCGAGTGTCTGGTCGGTGCGAGGATTCGGCGCGGACATGTCCCTATTTTGCCATTCAGCAAGAATCTTTGCCAGCAGAACATGTGCCCGGCATGCTGGTCTCAGGAATCAGCGGTGGACGACTGTTGAAAAGACTGTACGGAGGACATCATGTGGGAAGTGGCAATCATCGGCGGTGGTGCGGCGGGCCTCAGCGCGGCGCTGACTTTGGCGCGGGCACGGCGCAGTGTGGTGGTGATCGACGGGGGAGCGCCGCGCAACGCTCCGGCCGACGCCGCGCACGGGCTGATCGGCCGCGAGGGGATCAACCCGATGGAGCTGTTGACGACAGCGCGGGCCGAGGCGACCGCCGTGGGTGCACAGATCCTGCACACCGAGGTGGTGGAGGTGTCCGGCTCGGGCGAGGCAGCGTTCACGCTGCGGCTCGCGGACGGAACGGAGGTGCGCGCGGGGCAACTACTCATTGCGACCGGCGTGCGCGATGAGCTTCCGGAGCTGCCCGGATTGGCGCAGCGCTGGGGCCGCGATGTGGTGCACTGCCCGTACTGCCACGGTTGGGAGATCCGTGATCAGCGCATCGGCGTGCTGGCGATCGGCCCGATGTCGGCAATGCAGACGATGATGTTCCGGCAGTGGAGCGAGCAGGTCTGGTTCTTCACCCAGGGGAAGGAATTTCCAGCGGAGCAGCTCGCCCAACTGGACGGACTCGGCGTCAGGCGAGTGGCCGAGCGGGTACGTGGACTCGAGGTGCGTGAAGACCGGCTGCACGGGGTGCGGCTGAGCGACGGGACGCTCCAGGAGCTCGACGCCCTGGTGGTGCCGGCGCTCACCCGGGCGCGCCTCGAGGGGCTCGAGGGGCTGGGGCTTCAGACCGCCGAATCCCCGATGGGCACTGGGCTCGTTGCGGATGCCTCCGGTCACTGCTCGGTGCCGGGCGTCTGGGCCGCGGGCAACGTCGTCAACGCCGGTCAGCAGGTCAGCGAGGCCGCGGCGAACGGGGCGCGCGTGGCGATGACGTTGAACACCGAGCTGGTCTTCGCTCAGGCGGCTCGCCTGGCTGGAGCGGCGACGTCGGCCTAGGGTGTCGGCCGGCCGCCGTTCACGTTGAGAGTCTCACCGATCACGTAGCTGGATTCGGACGAGGCGAGGAAGACGAAAGCGGGAGCGATCTCCGTGGGCTGCCCCGCCCGACCGAGGGGAGTGTCGTGACCAAACACAGGCAACTTATCCTTGGGCTGGCCATCAGACACCTGGAGCACAGTCCAGATAGGACCTGGCGCCACCGCGTTGACCCGAATGCCGCGTGGGGCCAGTTGCTGGCCGAGCCCCTTCGTGAAGTTGTTGATCGCCCCCTTGGTCGCCGCGTAATCAAGGAGCACGGGTGAAGGATCGTAGGCCTGGATTGATGTGCTGTTGATGATCGAGGAGCCTGGCGGCAAATGCGGCACCGCGGCCTGGGTAACGCGGTAGATAGCGTGGATATTGGTCTCGAAGGTCGTCGTCCACTGCTCATCTGTGAGATCTTCGAAACTCTCAACGGCGATCTGACGACCCGCGTTGTTGACGAGGATATCCAGCTGACCGAGCTCTGCGACGGCATGGTCAACGAGGTCTCGGCAGAACGCGGGATCAGACAGGTCACCGGGCAGCGGAATGGCACGTTGACCTGCGGATCGGATCAGGTCGCACACCTGCTGGGCGTCGTCCTCTTCGGACGGCAGGTAGTTCAGTGCGACATCGGCGCCTTCTCTGGCGAAGGCGATGGCGACGGCGGCCCCGATTCCCGAGTCAGCCCCGGTGATAAGCGCGTGCCGTCCGCTGAGACGTCCCGTGCCGATGTAGGTCTCTTCGCCGCGGTCCGGTGTGGGAGTCAGGTCCGCGTCCAGGCCGGGTTCCGGCTGGTCCTGTTTCGGTGGGCTGATTTTCGGGAAGCGATGGACCGGGTCCTGGAAGGTGAGTTGATGATGCTGTTCCATGGTGGCGTCGTCCTTTCCTGGCTGTTGGGTCGATCAGGAACTGTTCTTCGTCCGTCGTTGGCTCTCCTTCTCAAGCGCGTCCACCAGCTGACTTTTCGTCATCGAGGATCGTCCCGAGATATCGAGTTTCTGGGCTTGTTTGTAGAGATGGTCCTTCGACGCGTTGGCGTCAACTCCACCAGCGGTTGTCCCGCTGCTGGAGTCAGTGCCCTCACTGCGCGAATCCGAGGGGCCCGATTTCTTCTTGGTCTGCCAGCGATCGCCGACCTTCTCATGCGTGTGCTTTAGTGCGGCGTACGCGACCCGGTGCGCGCGTTCCTCATCGCCATATTCGTCCATGGCGGAGTCATACGCTTTGGCGAAGGTGCGCTGGGCCTTCTCATCGGACCGCTTCAGCGTCGCGGGCATCTCAGACTTCTTGGCATCTCCGGCGGCGTTTGTTTTCGGCATGAATTCCTCCTTCATCTGCCGTGGTGACGTTGACCTTAGGCCGGGTGACCTGGATGGCGCTAGGGGTGTCGTGCGGGTAGAGCAAGACGGCTCAGTCGACGACGGCGGCGACCGCTTCGATCTCCACCAGCTGATCGTCGTACCCCAGCACGGTGACGCCCAACAGAGTGCTGGGCGCATCATGGTCACCGAAAGCATCGCGGACGACCTCCCAGGCCGTGACGAGGTCCGCCTGGGAGGACGACGCCACCAGCACCCGCGTACTGATCACGTCTTCCAGTCCGGCGCCGGCGGAGTCCAGGGCACCCTTCAGGGTGCGCACGCAAGCCTCGGCCTGGCCCGCATAATCACCAACAGCAGCGGTGGTGCCGTCGTCATTCAGGGGGCAGGCGCCAGCCAGGGAGATCAGCCGGGCCTCTTTCGGTGCGGTGGCCGCGTAGGCGTACTCGGCGACGTCGGAGAGGTTCTGGGCGCGAATGAGCTCGACTGCGGAAGGCATGGTGCCATCGTGTCATCGCCCCGGCGGCGATGTCACGGGCTGACGGAGAGCTTCTGCACGCGCGGCTGGGTGGTCGAGACGACGGCGTTGCTCACCACGATCAGCCCGATGCCGACCCACTCGTGCGTCTCCAGGGCCTGGTGCAGGACCAGCCAGCCGGCCAATGCCGCCCACACCGGGTTCGCACTGGTGAAGGTGCCGAACAGCGTGGCCGGAATACGACGCAAGGCCTGCACATCGGCCACATACGGCACGATCGACGAGAGAATCCCGCAGGCCGCCGCCAGCACCAATGCGATCAGCGTCGGTGGGTGGAAGCTGAACCAGATCAGGGCCCCCGGCAGCCAGAGCCCCGCGGTCAGCGCACTCGCCACTGCCGTGCCCTGCAATCCGGGCAGCCGTTGCCCGGCGGCGCGATTGAGCAGGATGTAGCAGCCCCACGAGGCGGCGGCGACCAGGGCGAGTCCCACCCCGAGGATGTCCGTGGTGGGACCGGGATTCGTGAGCACAACGACACCGAGTCCAGCCAGCACCGCACACCCCAGATCGACGAGGCGCCGACTGCCGAGAATCGCCACCGTGAGCGGGCCCAGGAATTCCAGCGTGACCGCCAGGCCGAGCCCGATGCGTTCGATCGCCGCATACAGGGTGAGGTTCATCAGGCTGAACACCACCACCAGCCCGAGGATCGGCCCCCACTGGCTACGGGTGAGACGACGAAATCGTGGCCGAATCAGCGGTACGAGGATCAGTGCGGTGATCAGCTGCCGCACTGCCACCACGCCGACCGGGCCGATCGCGGGGAACGCGAGCGCGCCGAGTGCGGCACCTGACTGGTTCGACGCCGAACTGGTGAGCATCAGGGCAATACCGACGGCGCGGGGGTGCTGCTGCTCTGGTGCGGATCTCATGCCCTCACGCTAACCAGCACCCGTGTTTTCACCTAGTGCATGTTCTGCCGATGCCATACGCTCAACGTATGGACTGGACCCTGCGCGAACTCCGCGTTCTCGTCGCCGCCGTCGACAGCGGCTCCTTCACTGACGCTGCCGTGGAGCTGCATCTCTCGCAAGCTTCGGTGTCGCGGGCGATCGCCTCGCTGGAGCGGCGGACCGGGGTGGTGCTCTTGCACCGGCTTCCCCGTGGCTGCGAGCTGACGAGAGCAGGGCACCAGCTGCTTCCGCAGGTCCGGCGCCTCCTCGCCGAAGCCGAGCAGCTGGATCGGCTCATGAAGCATCGACACTCGGTGCTTCGTCTCGGCTACGCCTGGGCCGCACTCGGGTCCCGTACTACGGAGCTGCAGCGACGGTGGGCGGAGGAACGTCCTGAGGTTGAGCTCGAGCTGGTACGGCACAATTCCGCCACCGCCGGCCTAGCTGAGGGGATCTGCGATGTCGCAGTAGTACGCCGGCCCGTCGACGAGCGCCGCTACGCCCACGTCGTGGTGGGGCTGGAGCAGCGGGTGGTGGCCTTTGCTGCGGATGATCCCGATTGGAAACGTCGTCGACAATTCACCATGGACGACGTCGCCCAGCGCACCGTTGTCATCGATCCCCGCGTCGGCACCACCAGCGAAGACCTCTGGCAGGGCGCGCAGCATCCGCAGCGGTTCGTCGAGACCGTCGACGTTGATGCCTGGCTGGACACCATCGCCGTCGGCCGCGGCGTGGGCACCAGTTCCGAGGCCACCGCCCACCACCATCAGCGTCCCGGGGTGAAGTACCGCCCCTTGAAAGACGGCCCGCGCATCCCCGTGCGGCTCATCTGGCGCCGCGACGACCGCCCTGCAGGACTGCGCGATCTCATTGACGCGGTCACGGAGCTGTATTCCTGACCACGGCGACGTTGCGAATGCTTCCACGGGCGTGTGGTGGACTCTTATATGGCGGGTCCGAGATCGTCGTTCAGGTTGAATTCTTGCGGGTTCCGAGAAAGGATGTCCAACGCATAGCGTCCAGCACGCTGATCCGCCTCATCGAGTTGACTCCACGCTGGGTGGAGGGGGTCTGACAGGCGAGTGTTGAGGCCAATAATTCGTGACCTGTCAGACCCTTTGAGCGTACTGACGATGGACAGCGGGTCGTCGAGGGTTGCCGAGAGTTCCGCGGCGTCTTCCAGATGACGTCCTCTCGTTCTTGAGTCTTCGCGAAACGCCGCTCCTTTGAGAATGAGCGCAGCCAGTGGGCTGGGAAGGCTCAGTTCTGCAACTGAATGTCCAGCAACGTTCTTGATCGTGCAGGTGAAGGCCCGTTGTAACGCCTGTGTACCAGCGGGGACAGCAAAGGGCTTCCGGCGTCCCAGGTAGAAGTGTGGTTTGGGTCGGGCATGATCGGCGATCATGACGTCGACGACTTCCTGCGGCCCATCAGTGGTCCGCAGGAATCTGTGGGCGACGGCTTTCTCTGGCAATGGAAGTTGCAAGGTGTATCCTAAGGACGAGAGTGCGTTGGTGATCTCAGAGCCAGAGATTGCCCCCGTCTCGACATGGAGGATCATGTCCACATCAGTGGTTGGTCTTATGACCGGGAGCCCGGCAATGATCGCGTGAAGTTGGACCATGAGACCTCCGACCAGGGTCCACTGGGAGCTTGGCACAGTTTGAGCTAACTCAAAGCACTGAGGCCAAGGAGGGGCCCACCCGCCATTCGGTTCGCTGACGATAATGGTTTCCCTCGTGGTGTGTTTACCAGCCATGGAGCAACTCGTCGAGCTTGGTCAGTGCTGCTGCGCGCTCACGAGCAGAGCCAGTATCGTAAAGGTCAACGGCCACCGCGGCGATGGGCACTTGTCCCTCAGCCAGTCCGCGGACGAATCCAGTCTCCCGCACCGTGATATTCCCCTGTGGATCCTCTTGGAGCCCCAGTCTGCGGGTGTGAGTATCGATGAAGCCATCTCTCGCGTAACCGTCGAGGGCGCCGACTCCAGCAGCTAGCGAGAAGTCTGCAGCAATCTGAGGGTCAGAAAGCAGGGAAGCGCCCGTGAGCGCGAGCGATTTTCTGAGCATGCTTATGGCGGCTTCGCCTGCTTGAAATCTTCGAGCGGACGCTCTGCGACGTGCGAGCTGAGGAAGCTCTGCTGCCGTGAGTGCTCCTATGCGTTTGCGCAGTCGCCACTGTTCGCTGCTCGAGAGCCAGTCAGTTGTGATTCCGGACAGCATGCACAGTGCTGCCCATGCTGTACGTTGCGTCCAGATTCGTCCTGATCTTGGAGGTGACTCCTGGTGCCGGTGCACTGAGTCGGAATCAATCAGATGAAGGCGTCCCACCTTTCCCGCGGAAACTAATCGACCAGAAGCTAGCATCTTTCGCACAGATTCCGTGCTGACGTTGAGGCGACGCGCCGCCTGCTCCGTGGTCATGGTTCGCATGACACAATGATACCGATGAACCAACCTTTGTGTAAAGATTCCCTCCTGATTGAGGCCGGTGACGAAGGTAGGTAGACTGGTCTACCTACTCACATTCTCTGCCGGTTGACCTTGAGGAGGCGTCATGGCTGAGGAACGGACGACGGCGCGAGCGAAGCTGCTGGGTGCGGCCTCGCGTCTGTTCTATACGGAAGGCTTCACCGCCACGGGCATCGATACGATCACCGCCGAAGCGCAGGTGGCCAAGAAGAGCCTGTACAACAACTTCGCCTCCAAGCAGGACCTGGTTAGCGCCTACATTGACGAGCGCCACCGGGAATGGCTGGACCTCTACGAGCGGCGCCTTGCGGACACGACGACGCCGAAGCAAGCCGTTCTTGCCGTCTTCGACGCCTACATCGACCATGGAGAACGCGAGGCTAAGCTCGGGTTCCGTGGATGCGGACTGCTGAACGCCGCCGCTGAACTGAGCGCTGGCTCCGAGGGGCGCGAGGCCGTGCGCCGTCACAAGGAGCAGGTCGAGCAGATTCTGACCGGGCACCTGCAGCAATTCGTGAACGACGAGCCTGCCGCGACGCTGGCCGAGCACTGCTCGTTCCTGCTCGAAGGCGCGATGATGCGAGCCGGACTCGAAGGCCAGACCGCGCGCCTCTACCGTGCCCGGGCGTTGGCCGAGGACCTGGTGACTGCTGGCTCGGCCGCGGAGGATTCTCGGTGAGTTCGGGGCGCGGCGGGGGTCTCGCGGCGATTACCGTCACCTCGGTGCTCTGGGGCACCACCGGGACCGCCGCGACTTTCGCCCCGGAAGCTGGCCCCTTGGCCATCGGCGCCGCCGCGCTGGGCGTGGGTGGAATCCTCCAGGCCGTGATCGCGGTGCCCTCGATCCGCGCGGCGCTGCCGTCACTGAGGAGGGACTGGCGGCTGGTGGTTCTCGGCGCGCTCGCCGTCTTCCTCTATCCGCTCGCGTTCTATAGCTCCATGCACGCCGCCGGGGTCGCTATCGGGTCCGTTGTTTCGCTTGCCTCCGCGCCTCTGGCCTCCGGAGTGCTGGAGCGCGTGGTGGAGCGGCGCCGGCTCAGCCGCTGGTGGATGCTGGCGGCTGCGCTGGGCATCCTCGGCAGCGTGCTGCTGTGCCTGTCGAAGCTCAACGGTTCGGTGCAGGAGGTGGCGCCCACTCTGCTCGGTGTGGGGCTCGGACTCGTGGCGGGGGCAACCTATGCGCTGTACTCCTGGGCTATTCACCGGTTGATGGGAGGTGGGGTGAACCGCGCGGCGTCGATGGGTTCGGTCTTCGGTCTCGGTGGTGCCTTGTTGATTCCGGTGCTGCTGCTCACCGGCGCACCGCTGATCGGCTCCCCGCAGGCGTTCGCGGTGGCCGCCTACATTGCGCTGGTGCCGATGTTCCTGGGGTACCTGTTCTTCGGCTTCGGCCTCACCCGGGTGTCCGCGAGCACCGCGACCACCGTGACGCTCACCGAGCCTGCCGTGGCTACCGTGCTGGCGGTACTCGTGGTGGGGGAGCAGCTGTCCCCGCTGGGGTGGATTGGTCTCACCGTGATAGCCGCGGTGCTGGGCCTGCTGGCGGTGGCGCCGACCGCGTCAGGTCCGGTGGACGCGGACGACGACGTCGCGCAGCTGGCGGGAGTGCTCGCCCACGCCGACGGTGCGGCTGGCCTCGAACCCGGCGTCGATGTTCCACTGCGGTGACGAGAACAAGCCGGTGATGCCCGGCAGTGTCGCGGTCGCGCCCTCGGGAGGGGAGTGTCCGTGCTGGCCGGACGCGCCGTGCCCGTGGCCGTCGTCGTGCAGATGCCCCACGATGAGTAGTGTGCCACCGGGGGCTACCCAGTCGGCGATGCGGGCATAGAGCTGCAGCTGGCCCGTGGCTGGATGCGCGTAGTGGGTGGTGACGAGATCCCACTGTCGTCCCGGCTCCCAGGTGCCCAGATCGGTCTCCACCCAGGAAATCTGCTCCGAAGACAGTCCCCCGTCGGCGGCACGCCGGGCGGCCTCCGCCAGCGCCGTCGCAGAGAGATCGGCGCCCGCGACCTGCCAGCCATGCTGGGCTAACCACCGAGCCTCGGCTCCGGTGCCGCATCCGGCTTCCAGTGCGGTGCCAGGGGTAAGGTGCCCGATCTGGGCGGCGAGATACGGGTGCACCGGGGCCGACAGTTTCTGCACGGAATCCGCTTCGGCCCAGTGCCGTTCCCAGTAGGGCTGGTCGAAATCATGAGTCATGCGTTCAGCATGCCGGTCCGCTCCCCGCAGTGCGAGTTCTGTTGCCGATCGGCAAAACGGCCCCGGAATACGGGCGCGACCGAAGCCGTTGGCTATGAGTGTGAAGACAGTGAAGCGTGCGACCGTGGTAGTCATCGGAGCCGGCCAGGCCGGGCTCTCAGCTGGGTTCCACCTGCAGCGCTCCGGGTTCGCGAGCGCGCTCGAGACCCCCGAGGCTGCCCGGACGTTCGTGATGCTCGACGCGAATTCCGGCCCGGGCGGCGCCTGGCAGCACCGCTGGGAATCGTTGCGCGTGGGCACGCTCAACGCCATCTTCGATTTGCCGCGCATGCAGAAACCGCAGATGGACCCGCAGGAACCCAGCCGCAGTGCGGTGCCCCGATATTTCGGCGAATTCGAGGAGATCTACGCGCTGCCGATTCTGCGCCCCGTGACTGTCGAGCGAGTGACGCGCCGGGAGGGCGCCGAGGTCGGCGGATTCGTGATCGAGTCCTCACAGGGCACGTGGGAGGCCGACTACCTCATCAACGCGACCGGCACCTGGAACAACCCGACCCGACCGGAGTATCCCGGGGCCGAGACCTTCGAGGGGATGCAGGTCCATACCCGGGACTACCGCAGTCTCGATGACTTCGCGGGCAAGAGAACCGCGATCGTCGGCGGAGGGATCTCGGCGCTGCAGCAGCTCGAGGAGATCTCCCGCGTCACCCGGACGGTCTGGTACACCCGGAAGCCGCTCAGATGGATGACTGACGAGTTCGACGTCGAATATGGGCGCGAGGTGATCCGCCAGGTGACCGCCGACGTGGAAGCGGGTCGGCCCACCGGAAGTGTGGTCTCCTATACCGGGCTCCCGCCGGACGCGCCCTACACCCGGGCGGCACGGGAGCGGGGCGCCCTGCAGCGCCGTCCCATGTTCACCGGCATCGAACCCCACGGGGTGCGCGAGGCCGATGGCACCTTCACCTCACTGGATGTCATCGTGTGGGCCACCGGTTTCAAGGGGGACCTGCGCCATCTCGATGCGCTGCAGCTGCGCAATGAGCTGGGCGGTGTGCAACTGAGCGGCACGCAGACGGCCGCCGAACCACGGCTGCACCTGATCGGCTTCGGACCCTCGCAGTCGACGGTCGGCGCGAACCGGGCCGGGCGCGATGCCGTCCGCGCCATCGAGAAAGCGCTCGACGCCGAACAGGTCACCGTGGGCGCGTCCTGACGCCATGGTCGAGGACGAGGTTCCGCCGATTTCGGCGTAAACTGGTTATATGGAATCGACTCCGTCCGACGTGCTGAACGCCGCTCGGGCGCTCACGCGCTCAGAGCGAGCCGAGGTTGCCCAAGAACTGATCGCGGAACTCACTTCTCACGAGCATGATGACTTCCGCTCCGCCGATCTTCGTGCTGCCCTGGAACAGGGGCTGACGAGTCTCGAGTCGGGCCGGGGTATTCAGTATGCCGTGGATGAATTGGACGATTATCTGAGCAAGAACGGCCGCTCCGCCGCCGACCAATCGGCGGAATAGTCAGCACGGTTTATTCCCTCACGCGAACACAGTGATCGCGTAGAGCGCGAACAGCAGCACATGCGCTGCGCCGTGCAACGCGCTGACCTTCTTCCCGGCGAAGCTGGTGAGCGTGAGCAACAGTGTGACGGCGAATAGGACGAGCCCGGTCGGATCATCCCCGAGGGTGACCGTCTGTCCGGTGAGCAGTCCGATGATGAGCACCGCCGGGATGGTCAGCCCTACCGTGGAAACCAGGGCCCCGTGGCAGAGATTGCTGACCCGCTGGATCTCGCCCGCCCACGCTGCGCGAACCGTGGTGATGGTCTCCGGCAGGAACACGATCATCGCGATCAGCACCCCGGACAGTGCCACCGGCGCCCCCAAGCGATCGAGCCCGATATCGAGTAACGCAGCCATATCGTGCGAGAGCAGCACAATGGGGATCACCGTCAGCACGAGCACCAGGACTCGCGCGAGAATCTCGGCCCGGTGCGTGCGCAGCACCGCGGTGACGCTGGTGGGGTGTGCGCCGTCGTCGCGGGGCGCCAGTCCCGAGGGGTGAGCGAGATCCACCTCCTGGAAGTCTCGACGCTGTGGCCCCATCTGCCGATACAGGAAGAACGCGTAGAGCACCACGGTGAATCCCGCGATCAGCACGGCTTGACCTGAGGTGTAGGACCCCTGCTCGCCGATCAGCTCGGGCAAGGCGAACGCCACCGTGCCCAGCACGACCAGCAGCGAGAGGTACGCAGAAACCCCGGTGCTGTTCGGCTGCAGGTTGGCGTGGCGCGACCCACCCACTAGCAGCGCCACGCCGACGACCAGGTTCAGGATGATCATCGCCACCGCCATCACCGAATCCCGGGCAATGGTGGCGTGGTCGCCGGGACCCAGCATCACCGCCGAGATCAGGATGACCTCGATCAGCACGATCGACAGGGTCAGCACCAGGGTGCCGTAAGGATCGCCGAGTCGGTGCGCCAGATGCTCCGCCTGGGTCACCACGCCGAAGGCGCACACCACGATGACGCCGATGATCACGGCGAACAGGGTGAAGAGGGCGAGCGTGGAGAGTTCCGCCGCGTTGCTGAGCTCCGGTCCCGAGGCAAGCAACAGAGCGAAGGCGCCCCATCCGAGTGCCAGGCGCGCAAGTGCGCCACGCGTCAGCACGCTGCGCAGGATGGACGACAGCGAGGGAGAAGTAGTCACAGTGGTCACGATGTTCGACCGATTCTGCAGGGCCGTCCCAGCTCGTGAGGTCACCGAACGGGTCGTCCCGTCGGAGATGCGTCGTCGATCAGTCTACACATCACGAATCCCACTCCTGATGGGACGTGTAGCACTGATTGTATTTCTCAACGAATAGCATACTGTTTGGTTGCTATTGCCCTTGTCGGTCTGTGTGGGTAGCATCACATGCAACGTCCACCAATTACTGTCGTTCATCACTCAGTAAGTACCTCAGGAGGCCCCATGTTTGTTTTTCCCCGTATCGCGCGCCGCGCCACCGGATTCGCCACACTCGCATGTGCGAGTGCCCTGGTGCTGACCGCCTGCGGTGAAGGGTCGCCGTCCGGCGCAGAAACCGATGAAACGGCTGCAGCGCAGGGAGATCTGACTCCCGTGGAGGTTGGCGTGATTCCGATCGGCGATGTTGCCTCCATTTATGTCGGCCAGCGGGAAGGCATCTTCGAGGAGCACGGCCTGGACCTGACGTTGACCCTGGCTCAAGGAGGAGCTGCCATTGTGCCCGGTGTGCAGTCAGGGGACCTGGACTTCGGGTACTCCAACGTGACGTCGCTGGTGGTGGCTCGTGATCGCGGGCTTCCCCTCAAGATCGTGGCCACCGGGCCGCAGACCACCGGCAGTGAGCTGGAAGATTTCTCGGCCGTGATGGTCGCACCGGATTCCGGCATTGAATCCATCACAGACCTCGAGGGCAAGACCGTTGCGGTGAACACCCTCAACAACATCTTCGACTCCGTGCTTTCTGAAGGAATCGAGCAAGAGGGCGGCGACGCCGAAGCCGTGAACTTCGTCGAGGTGGCTTTCCCCGATATGGTCCCGCAGCTGGAAGCGGGCA
Organism: Micrococcaceae bacterium; assembly: GCA_052084925.1. Classification (GTDB taxonomy): domain Bacteria; phylum Actinomycetota; class Actinomycetes; order Actinomycetales; family Micrococcaceae; genus CmP2. The sequence goes on along the minus strand of JBQDEV010000001.1, from coordinate 65,490 downwards.
ACGTGGATGCGATCACCGCGGTGGATCCGTTCGCTGTGATTGGTGATGAAGCCGGCCTGGAGCGGATCTATGGTCCCTTCTCTCAGCCCGTCGAGGACCTTTCTATCGGAGGCTATTTCGCCACGGAGGACACCCTGGCCAGCGATCCCGAGATGGTGGAGGCCTTCACCGCGGCGATGAAGGCATCGCAGCAGTTCTCCGAGGAGAACCCGGAGGTCGTGCGCGAGGTCATCGCCGAGTACACCACCACCGCCCCCGAGACGCTGGAGAAGACCACGATTCCGCTGTTCCCGCAGGAACACAACCGGGAGTCGCTGCAGCGGATTATCGACATCTCGGACCGCATCGGGCTGATCGACGAGCCCATCGAGGTGGACGATCTGCTCAACGACGACGCCTAAGTTGCCAGTGACCGTCGCTGTGGTTTGATGGCCGCTTTGCTAGTCTCGCCAGTGTGTTCTCCGAATGGCGACGACGACGCAGGGCCCGCAAGGTCAAGCCGGGCGACGGTCATCCGCTGCCGCGATTCCGCTGGTGGCAGCTGTTGTCGCGCTCGCTGTTCCTGCTGGATCAGCAGGGAAACGACGGCGCGGGATCCGCGAAGTCCTGGGCCGTCGATGTGCGGATCTTCGGTGACTCCAACGGTGAGGTCTGGGCGAACCTGTACCTCGACGGCCGCCATCACGCCGCCTCGAAGATGCCCGCCCGGTTCGCGATCCCCGGCGGCGCCATTGAGGTGGTCGCCAGCGGCTACGGCCTCAAGCGATGTCACTTCGTTGACGACGACGGCACCGCGCGCCAACTGACCCCGCATCGCAGCTCCGCCGAAGGGTTACGCGCCCGCCTGGACCGCAGGCACCCGGTGCTCAGCCGGGGCATCGGAGTGCTCTCTCTGCTGGTTCTGCTGGTCGCGCTCGTGCTCGGTGTGCCGCAGCTCATCGAGCAGATCACGCAGATCCCGCCCATTGCTGAGCGGATCGGCACCTTCTCCTCACCGATCGCCCTGCCCGCGTGGTTCAACATCACCCTGGTGGTAGCCGCCCTGGTGGCCAGTACCGAGCGTGCCCTGCGCCTGCGCTATCACTGGCTGCTCGACGGCGGACTCTTCGACGGTGAGGACTGATCACCGCGCGTCTGCTGCAGAGCGCACATTGACAGGATTTCAGAGGGCGGTGGTCTTCTCCGCGAAGTCCATAATCATCTTGGCCACCGGCTCGGCGCTTTTGATCATCGCCTCATGGCCGCGACCCTCGATCTCCTCGATCTCGGAGCAGGGGAGCGCGTCCGCGATCTCCTGGACCCAATCTCGAGGGCATACCCGGTCCGTTTCACCGCGAAGGACGAGAGTCGGCGTGGTGATCTGTGCGCAGATGTCCTCGAGGTGGTGATTCAGCATGAACCGGAGTTTGTTGATGAACCAGCGGGGGTTCGTCTTGGCGTACTGCCACAGACCCATCAGGAGTACCTTGGGTCCTTCGCCGGTGAGATCTTGAACCATGCGAGCGGCCTGGCGTCGAGCGGTCCGTTCGTATCGGTTGACGGTGGGGGCGATGAGCACGAGCGTGCTGATGAGATCCTGGTGGTGGAGTGCGATCTCGGAGACGATCTGCGTGCCCATAGAATGCCCGACGAGGACGATCTTTCCAGAGGCTGTTTCGCGGATGAATTCGGCGACGACGTCTGCGGTTTCCTCGAGACTCGCAGCAGATCCGGGCTCGGGTGAGTCGCCAAAACCTGGCAGATCAACCGCGAGCACTCTGCCTCGTCTCGAGAGTTCAGCGCCGACTTCTGCGAACACCATACGGCCCATCCCGATGCCGTGGATGAGGACAAAGGTGCTCTCGGGCGACCCTGGGGTTTCGGAGAATGCCATCGTCACGTTGCCACGCTCATAGGTTCGCTCGATGGTCTCCACCGTCCCATGATAGCTACGGCGATGTGACGGGACTCGTGGGCGACGATGGCGCTTCACCTCAGTTGACCCCGCACACTCGCGCCCAGCTCCAGGTGTGGCCAGTCGGCGGTGTCGCGCAGGAGTTGCCGGTCGTGGGTGGCCAGCACCACCGCCGCCTCAGTGGACTGCAGTCCCTCGGTCAGCTCATCCACGAGCGCGATGGACAGATGGTTCGTCGGCTCGTCCAGCAACAGCACCTGAGGCCGTGCCGCCAGCGTCAGGGCCAGACCCACGCGACGTCGCTGACCCATCGACAGCTCGCCCACGCGCATCCCGATCTCATATGAGCGCAGCAGCCCCAGCTTGCCCAACCCGATGACCTGGGATTCGCGGAGGGCGCCAGCAGCCACCAGCGACTCCGTGTGATCGGCGTAGAGCTGATTAACCCGGCGTTCCAAGGGCAGGCTCGACTCCTGACGCAGAATCCCTAGCTGAGCATCCGCGGATCGGCGCACTGTACCGGCGTCGGGGCTCAGTGTGCCCGCGAGGACGTCCAGCAGGGTCGACTTGCCGGCCCCATTCGGACCCGTGACCACCAGACGTCCCCGCCGAGCCAGCTCCAAGGACACCGGTGACGCCAGGCGCTGCTCGACCATGACGTCCTCTACCGCCAGTAGTGTGCCCGCACGTCCGCGCAACTCCGGGAATCGGAACTGCAGGGGCGGAACCGGCACGGTGATCCGGTGCGCGTCTAGCTCCTCCTGCCTTCGGCGCACGTTCTTCACCGTGGCGCCGGCTCGGGTGGCACGGGTGTGTTTGCCGGTGCCTTTCTCCGGCCGCCAATGAGACACCAGGCGATTCTGGGCTGTGCTCAGACTCTCCTGTAACTCGAGGTGCTCCTGCTGTTGGCGCTCAAACTCCTGCACCCATTGCTCGCGCTCGGATAACCGTCCGCTCCGGTACTGCTCGTACCCGTCCCCGTACACCCGTGGTGCACCATCGGGCGTCGGATCCAGATCGATCACCGTCTCGGCCACGTCGCGAAGCAACGCCCGATCGTGGCTGACCAGCACGATGCCTCCGCGGCGGGCCCGGAGCTGCTGGGTGAGGAACGCTAGCCCGCTGCGATCCAGGTGATTGGTGGGCTCATCCAGCAGCAGGAAGTCCTCCTGCACTCCCAGCAGGCATGCCAGGCGCACGCGGTAGCGCTGCCCCACCGAGAGTTCGGTCAGGGTTCGCGCCATGTCCGTTTCCGCGTTCAGTGCCTCGAGGGCGAGCTGAACGCGTCGTTCGGCGTCCCAGGCGTCGAGCGCTTCCGCCCGTTCCAGGGCTCGGGTATAGCGGTTCATGACGTCAACGTCGGCGCCGGTGGTGACGTCGGCTAGGGCAGCGGCGGCGTCGTCGAGCTCGGCCAACGCTGACAAGGGGCTGGCGATGATATCGGTGACCACGTCACCGACCGTGCGCCCTTCGAGCGCGGACATCTCCTGCTCGACGAGATCGAGGGTACCCACGCGTTGCACGGTTCCGGCGTCGGGCTCGAGAAGACCGGCGAGTGCGTGGAGGAGGGTGGTCTTTCCGCGTCCGTTCTCCCCGACGACGGCGATGCGAGACTGCGGCGTGATACTGAGGCTAACCTGCTGCAGTACCGGGGATCCGCCGCGAAAGACGCTGACCTCGGCGGCAGTGAGTTGGGCGCGATGGCGGGCAGGGAACAGTGAAGCAGGGACGGGTGTGGTGGGCATGGTTCTTCCTCGAAATTTCGAAGGGAATGAGGACAGCAAGAACCACCGTGGCTCGGAGCGACTCAACGAGCTTCGGTGGCGGGGGCCGTCATCAAAGGAAGAACAACAAATGCACGCCTCAAGCCTACCCTTGGACCTGTCGGCCACGGCAAGCTATCTGAGAATCAAGATATTTGCTCCGTATCTGGAAATTTAGATACTCGGGGAGGGCGGAACATGGAAAACCGTGCCGCGCGACGACGAGTGCCAGCCGATCTCGGGCTACCGGTATCGACGTGACCGCTACTTGGGCGGTCGCCGATACCTGATCAACCGCGCAGAGTGTCGACGTCGATGACGAACCGGTAGCGCACATCGGAACGCAGCACCCGCTCGTAGGCGGCGTCGACCTCATCCGCCGCGATCACTTCAACGTCGGCGGCGATGCCGTGCTCGGCGGAGAAATCCAGCATCTCCTGGGTCTCGCGAATCCCGCCGATATTTGATCCGGTGACCACACGGCGTCCTGAGGTCAGCGAGAATACGCTCAGCGACTGCGGATTCTCGGGTAGCCCCACGAACACCAGGGCGCCGTCGAGAGTGAGGGTGGCCAGCAGCGCGTCCAGATCCACATCGGCGGAGACAGTGTTGATAATCAGGTCGAAGCTGCCCTGCAAGGATTCCAAGGTGCCTTCTTCGGAGGTGGCGCGGTAGTCGTCGGCGCCGAAGCGGCGTCCGTCGTCCTCTTTCGACCGGGTCTGCGAGAGCACGGTGACGTGGGCGCCCAGGGCATGGGCGTACTTGACCGCCATATGGCCCAACCCGCCCATGCCGACGACGGCGACGCGTTTGCCCGGACCGGCGTGCCAGTGCCGCAGCGGAGAGTACGTGGTGATGCCGGCGCAGAGCAGGGGAGCGGCGGCGTCGAGAGACAGCCCCTCCGGGATGCGCAGCACGTAGCCGGCGCGCACCACCACCTCGGAGGAATAGCCGCCGTAGGTCAACTCACCGTCGTACTCCCGGCTGTTGTAGGTCATCACGGTGCCGCGGGTGCAGAACTGCTCCTCGCTGGCCCGGCACGGCTCGCACTCGCCGCAGGAATCCACGAAGCAGCCCACGCCCACGCGGTCGCCCACCTGGTGGGAGGTGACCTCGGGGCCGACCTCGGTGACCACCCCGGCGATCTCATGGCCCGGCACCATGGGGAAGGTTCCGGGACCCCATTCGCTGCGCACCTGGTGGATGTCGGAGTGGCAGATCCCGGCATAGGAGATCTCTATGCGCACATCCTCGCCGCGCAGGGCGCGACGGGTGATGGTGCCGCGCTCGAAGGCGGCGCCGGAAGCAGGGGCGAGCAGGGCGGTGGCTTCAGTCGTCATGATTCCTGTCTACCAGGTTTCGACCGGCACTCTCATCGTCTGCGGCTGCGGCCATGGCACGGACGTCATCTTCGTGGCTAAGCTCAGGGCATGGCACCCGATGAGTACCTCCCCGCCGCTCGGCCGTGGAATCACCCCTACCGGTGCGGACGTTGATGGTGCGAAACCCGGTGCGCCCCGAGGTGGGGGTCGCGTTCACGGCGGCCGCGGCCTTCGCCTGCTTCTTCGGGGTGTATCCGAGCGCGGCCCTGATCCTGAGCAACGGCTCGGTGGCACCCGGCACCCTGGTGGCCGTGCTGATGGCCGTCGTCGTGCTCATCCAGCCGGTCATCGTGTGGGCCGGGCGCTGGCTCACGCCCCGGGTGCGGGCCGTGCGGCTGGGGCTGGCGCTCATGGTGGCGGGCGCGATCGTGTTGCCCTGGCTGGATCACTGGCCCGGCATCGCACTGTTCGGCGCCGGATTCGGAGTGTTCGTCATCTCCTGCACCTCCTGGGCGAAGGAGGTGGTGGCCCCGGAGCGCATCGCCCCCGCCCTGGCGCTCTACGGATTCGCTAACGCGGTGGGCGGGCTGATCGGTGGCCCGGTGGGGATGCTCCTGATCACCCAGGTCGGCCCCGGCGGCACCCTGATCATGGCGGGGGTGGCCTCCGGGCTCGGCCTGGCCGCGACCACTCTCGTCCGGGTGCCCGCCCCGGCTGCCGACGAAGATCCAGTCCTGCAGGTCGGGACCGGGCACGACTCCGGCGAGGCTCTGCAAGCGGCCCAGGCAGAGCCGCCCACCACCCGACCCGCTCGTTCCGGGCCGAGAAGTTCCCTGCTCTGGTTGAGCACGGCCGCACTCGCCGGGCACCTGATCGCCGTCACCTGCTACGCAGTGGCGCTGTCGTCGATGAGCGTGCTCGCCACCACCGCGTCGGCCTGGGTGGTCGTGCTCGCCACCGCCAGCACCCAGTTCGCGGTGGCACTGGGCCGGTTGGTTACCGGCGCCGTCATCGACCGCGTCTCCGCCACCGGGCTGGCCGCAGGCGCGCTCGCAGCACTCGCCGTGGGCAGTGCCTGGTTCATCCTCGGCTCCGGACCGGCCACGGTTATGCTTTCCGCCGCGCTCATCGGAGCGTCCTCGGGCATCGTGCAGACCACGGTGCTGACCGTGCTGATGCGCCGCGCCCACACCCGGCTGCAGACCGACCGGATGAGTGCCGCCTGGAACATCATCTTCGACGTCGGACTGGGGGTCGGTGCCGCTCTCGTCGCGGTGCTCGCCGTCGGGTGAAGCCCTGTCGGGCCGGATCTGTGATTGCCAGCCGACTTTCAGGCACTGTTGCTCGCAGCATCAGATCGCTTTGGGTACGTGTGTTCTGAGTCACCCAGAACAGATTCACCTGAAGGAGTGATCGTCATGACTCGCAACACCACAACCAAGACGTCGCTGTCCGCTCGCATTGCCGCAGCGCTGGGCGCTGGTTCGCTCGCCGCCATCGCATTCGTCGGCCTCGCCCCGGCCGCACAGGCTCAGGGTGGCTGCAGCAACTGGGGTTGCAACAATGACATCCACGCCCAGTACTTCGAGGGTGCCCGCGGTGGCGGCGGCCCGATGCTGCCCTCCATCGAGTAGGGGCTGTCCCAGCGGCCGGGCACCGGCTGATGGACAGCGCGCACCCTAGCTCCTCCGCGGGACTCCGTGGGGGAGCCATGGTGTTGGTTCCCCCTGGAGTTCAAGGATGAACACTGATGATGAATCGAATCGCCTATCTCGTCCTGGTGGTGGGCCTCTACGCGCTCGGCATGGCCGGGATCGTCGGTGCGGTGGCCTGGGTGTTTGACCGGCCATTTTTCGACGTTGCCCTCAACCTGTCGCCGGCGCTGATCATCTTCTTCGGCGTCGCCGTCTATCACGGGCTGCGTCACGATCTCACGGCGTGAGGCGTTGAGCGGAGGGTGAAATCTGCTCGGTGATTTCGTAGCGTGTGAGTATGGTCACTCACTCACCGCTGAAAAAGTGGGCACCTGCTCTCGTCGGGCTCGGCCTCGGGACGCTGGTGCTGACCGGCTGCGAATCTCCGCCCGAACGGACAGTTTCCGTAGATTTTCGAGCCTTCACCGCTGAACCGCGCGAGGTTGATGTGCCCGACGCCGAGTTGGAAGATCCGCTCCTGGTAGATCTCGATGACGAGTATTTTCGGCTCGTAGGCCGGTACTCATCGACCGTGTTCCACGCCGCGCTGATTAATCACCACGACGGTGATTCCGCGGATGACCTCAACCAGGGACTGTGCCTGATTGCGGTCGACCCCGATCGTCAGGCGGTCACCTCACACTGCGAGAGCCCCAGCGATCCCGAGAACCCGACGATCCGCCTGGCAGCAGACGACGAGCGGGGTCCTCTCGAGGCCTTTCTGGTGCCGGACGAGCTCGAATTCGATGTGCCCACCGGATGGTCACGCACCAATACCAATATCGTGGTGATCGATGATCCTGGCAGCGCCCCGGAGGAGACCACTGGAACGTTGCCCGGTTTCGGGATCTGGAACGACTCCGACGTCATCTTGGAACGTGAGTCGTCCACCGAGTGAACTCGCCGGGTCGAGCTCGGCTGTCAGAGAATCGCGGTGGCGTTGGCCACGCTGAAGCCGCGCAGGATTTGCCGCGACTATCGGATCGGCCAGTGCAGGCGTTGCCGAACCTGAACCGCCATGGTCAGTACGTCGGCGTGCTGTAGCGTGCGCGAGAAACTCGGGGCAACTGGGAAGGCGCTACTCGATCCAGGAAATAAGACCACCATCGGGTCGCCGGTGACGGTCGAGGGAACCCAGAGTCCATCGAGGTGGCTCCCGAGTTGATCATGAATGGCGGCGGCCCATGCTCGACACGTGCTTTTCGGTGCTTGGGGAAGGGAAGCGGAAGCTCCGTGCCGCACTGCCCAGTCGCCAGAGCCTTCACCGCCGGTCAGATCGAGTAACTCCAAGGGGCGGATGGGGTGCCAGCCGGAAAGAGCGCGATCCGAGGTCAGGGTGATTGCGCGGTCGGACTGGAAGACCTCGGCGAAAGCGGTGGTGAAGTCTGTTGCAGTGTAGGAGACGCCGGCCGCCGAGCGTACGGAGACGGGGCCGGGGTGAGGGTCCCAGCGCTGACTGCGGAGCGGTCCGTGCCAACGAAATTGGTCCCAGGACAGGGGATGAGCGCCAGCGAGGGTGTGGATCCGCCAGAGGGGCCCGCTGTACGTGAAGACTGACTCCGGTGGGAGGGTGAGCGGAATAGTGGGGTGGCGAGGATTCTTCGGTTGGACAGGGCTCACTCGTATCCCAGTTCATCAATCAGGGAGGTCACCGCGGCCGCGGAGCCGCCCTCGAGAAGCCACTGCGCGGGGGACCGATCATCCAGCGCTTCATGCGCCGTCGTCATGAAGCGTTCGATAGACAGCGGGTGCGTGTAACGGGGAAAGGCCGGGATGGTCTCCCGCAAATGGGGCACCACGCGGGACCCTGCGAACTGCCATGCCGGGAACCTCGAGGCGCGTCCGATGCTGGTCGGTAGGGCGTGAAGGTCTCCTGTCAGCTTCGAGCGACGTATGCTCGCTTCTTTCCGGCCGAGCAACCCGGCGACTTCGGCTGTCGTGAGGGCTGCAAAATGGGCGGTGCTCTCCGCCTGTGCGCGATCATGCGCCACCTGGGTGCGCGATGCAGCGCGTGCCTGCGGTGTCAGATTCTCCTCGGTGAGGTCGGTGGACTCCAGGAGGAAGGAACGCTCGCCAGCGGTGAGCGGTTCCGAGGTCGACTCGCTGGCTTCGCGAAGGACCTCCAGAAGCGACTCCACGGTCATGGAGCTACCCTGTCGCTCCAGGGCGCCCGCCAATCGAGCGGTGTAGTCATGCGCGGTGCTGTTCATGAACACCATGTTACTGCGTAACGCCCAGTAACGCGATGGCGGAAACCGGTGTCCGAGGTAGTTCCGCGGATTCTCTCTGGAGTCTTGTTCTAGATGGGGGATCCGAGCACAATAGGCGACGACGATGCTCGCTGCTGAGGGGATTCCGGCGAGCCCCGTCATGTCATTGCCGCACCGTTCCAACAGTGTGAACAGGCAGGAATCCCCATGAGCAACATCACCGTCACCCACGCCAACTCCGGGCTGGTGGTCACCCAGGTGCTGCGCACCGAGCGCGTGACCCCGCATATGACGCGCGTGACCTTCTCGGGCGGCCAGCTCGACCGATTCCGTTTTCAGGGGTTCGACCAGTGGTTCCGCCTGGCCATCCCAGTCAGCGAGGACTCCCACTTCGAGCGGATGCCGCAGAAATTCGGCATGGGCGGATACCTGAAGTACCTCACGCTGCCGAAGGGTACCCGCCCAGTGATCCGCAACTACACCGTGCGAGATTTTCGCGCCGCAACGCCTGGGGTGCCGGCAGAGATGGATGTGGACTTCCTGGTGCACGGCACCGAGGGGGTCGCGGGACCGTGGGCCGAGTCGGCCGAGCCCGGCGCCGAGGTCGCGTTCATCGATCAGGGCTGCGGGTGGAAGCCGGTCGATGCCGCTCGCACGATGATCGTGGCCGATGAGTCTGGTCTCCCGGCGGCGCTCGGCGTGCTGCGGGACATGCCACGAGACGCGGCGGGCGACGCCGTGATCGAGCTCTTCGATGAGCGAGACCGCCAGGACGATTCCTGCGCGCCCGAGGGTGTCGCGGTGCACTGGGTGATCCGCGGTCACGATGAGCTCCCGGGGACCGCCCTGCTTCCGGTGCTGCAGAATCTCGAGCTCACCCCGGATCTCTACGGGTTCTCGGTGGGGGAGTCGGCGGTGGCGACCGGAGCGCGTCGTCATCTGGTCTCCACCGTAGGTGTCCCCAAGTCGAACGTCACTTTCTGCGGGTACTGGAAGCGGGGCAAATCGGCGCCGAGCTAATCCCGGTGGCAGTCGCCGTCGTGCGGTGACGAGAATCTCCCACGAGAGGGTTGAATCGATGCCATAACTGTACCGAACGTTTGGTACAGTTATGGCATGCAGACAACAACTCCGCTGACGGTTGCGCCCACCACCAAGGCGCAGCGCTGGACCTTCCTGGTGGTCATCAGTGCCGGTCTGTTCCTGATCGGCGCCGATAACTCGATCCTCTACACGGCCCTGCCCGAGCTGCGTGACCAGCTGGGCACCACGCCCATGCAGGCGCTGTGGATCATCAACGCCTACCCCCTGGTGCTCTCCGGGCTGCTGCTCGGCACTGGCACCCTGGGCGACAAGATCGGTCACCGCCGGATGTTCACCCTGGGAGTGGTGCTGTTCGGTATTGGCTCACTGGCCGCCGCCTTCTCGCCGAGCGCCTGGTTCCTGGTTGCCGCCCGCGCGTTGCTGGGCGTGGGCGCGGCGACCATGATGCCGGCGACCCTGGCCCTGATTCGCATCACCTTCACCGAGGAGCGGGAGCGCAACACGGCCATCGGCATCTGGGGTTCCGTTGCCGTCGTGGGTGCCGCCATGGGGCCGGTGCTGGGCGGTCTGCTGCTCGAGTTCTTCTGGTGGGGCTCGGTCTTCCTGATCAATGTGCCCGTTGTGGTGCTCATTCTGATCGCCATCGCGTTCATCGCCCCGCCCAACGTGGCCAATCCGGCCAAGCACTGGGACGCGGTGTCCTCCGTCTGGGCCATGCTCGCCATGGTGGGACTGGTGCTGAGCATCAAGGAACTGGCCAACCCGGATCGCTCCGGCATCGTGCTCTCCGCCGCGCTCGGGGTCGGTGTGGCCGGAACGGTACTGTTCGTGGCGCGTCAGCGTCGCTTGATTGAGCCGTTGCTGGAGTTCTCCATCTTCAAGAACCGGCTCTTCACCGGCGGCGTGCTGGCCGCGGGGCTGATGATGGTCATCATGTCCGGCACGGAGCTGATGACCACGCAGCGCTTCCAGACCGCCGCCGGTTTCTCCGCCTTGGAAGCCGGGCTGCTGGTTGCCGCCGTCGCGGTGCCCGCCATTCCGATGGCGGTGTTGGGCGGAGCCAACCTGCACCGTCTTGGGTTCCTGCCTCTGATCTCCGGCGGGTTCACCCTCATGGCGCTGGGGCTGACCGGGGCGATCGTCACGTTCGTCGCGTCCGCTCCGCTGTGGATGTTCGTAGTGTCGCTGATGTTCGTCGGCATGGGCGGCGGGCTGGCCGCCTCGGTGGCCTCGACCGCCATCATGGGCTCGGCTCCGCGCAGCAAGGCCGGTATGGCCGCTTCCGTGGAGGAAGTCTCCTACGAGTTCGGCACGCTGCTCTCGGTGGCGGTGCTGGGCAGCCTGATGCCGCTGGTCTACGCGCTCAACGCTCCCGAAGCAGTGGCGCACGACGTTGACCACGGGGTGGACCACGCCGTGCACGGTGCGGCTGCGGTGGCAGCCTACGACACGGCCTACCTCACCGTGCTGGTGATCGTGGCCGTCGTGGCTGTGATCGCCGCGGCAATCACGGCATACTGTTTCCGAGGCAACCCGAAAGGAGTCGTCGCCGTTGAGGACGAGCAAACGCGAGAGCATCCTGCACTGCGCCATTGAGCTGATCGAGGCCGAGGGGCTGGAGGCGATTTCCTATGAGTCTCTTGCCGAGGCCTCGGGGATGTCGAAGTCCGGGATCATCTACCACTTCCCTTCCCGCGAGGCGATCATGCGGGGGCTGCACGAGCACATGGCCGCCGCTTGGGAGGCGGAACTCGAGGCTGCCGCGGGCGGCCCCGCGCACGAGGTGACGGAGTCCCAGCGGCTGCGGGCCATGGTGATCTCGCTGTCGCGGGAAGCCACCAAAGCCGAGTTGCTGCTCGAGCTCGACGCGCATCAGCATGCCGAGTTCAACGACTACTGGCTGGCGGTCGATCAGCGCTGGTCTCCGCCAGCGGCCGAGATCGGCGACGACGACATCCGCCTGCAGGCTTACCTCGTCCAGCTCCTGGCGGACGGGCTCTGGGTGCATGACCACGTTCACGAGCCCCGGCTGAGCCGGAAGCAGCGCGCCGTGCTCTCTCAGCGCATCCTCGAGATGATCCCGGACGAGGAGCAGCCGACCGTCTCGGCCCTGTGACCTCTAACTCGCGTACGGGTGGACCGTCTGGCGGCGTCGTCCGATGACCACGACCGCGATCAGCAGGATCGAGGCCAGCAGCGCTCCTGCGGCGAAGGCGATGAAGTTCGACCCGGTGCCCAGCCCCATGGCCAGCAGCAGCCCGGCGAGCTGCGGGGCGGCGACGGCGCCGATGCGACCGATGCCCAGTGCCCAGCCGAGTGCCGTGGCGCGCAGGTGTTCCGGGTAGTGGTTGGCGACCGCGGCGATCACCAGGCACTGGGTGCCATGTGTACCCACACCGGCGAAGACCAAGGCCACGTAGACGAGCCAGACCGGCGGCATTAACAGTAGCGTGAGGAGGGCGAATCCGGCCAGGGCGGCGGCTCCCGCTCCGGCCACCGTGGGTCCGAATCGGTCGCCTGCCCAGGCGGTGATGATCGACCCCGCGACCGCACCCAGGTTGAGCGAGAGTGCGAAGGTCAGGGCGGACCCGAGATCATATCCGGAGCGTTCCATCAGGTTCGGCAGCCAGGTGCCCAAGCCGTACCAGGCGAAGAGCGTGAACATGGTGATCAGTGCGAACAGGATGGAGATGCCACGGTAGGGGGCGCCCAGCAGGGCGCTGAATCCGGTGGCGACCCGAGCGGGCTTGTCCGAGACTGGAGCATCCGGAGTCGACTCGGCCGCAGGCGCATCCGCCTCGGGGGTAGCGCGCGATCCCAGCGTCTCGGGCAGGTAGCGGAAGCCCAACGGGACCACGATCACCAAGGCGACGGCGGCGACCAGGAACATGGCGGGCCAGCCGAAGGCGGGAATGAGCGGGATCCCGATGAGCGCGGCCAGAGAGCCGCCAATCGGCACGCCCGACATCATCAGGGTGGCGATCGAGGAGCGCCACCGTGGCGGAACCAGCTCGGCCACCATGGCATTGGCGGACGGGACCAGCCCTCCCAGCCCGATGCCAGCCAGCAGGCGCAGGGCGCCGAAGACCCAGGCGTTGGGGGCGAAGGCGCACGCCACGGTCAACACGGAGAACGTGATGGCGCAGGCCAAGATGGTTCGGCGTCGGCCGAGCGCATCTGCGAGGCGACCTGCGACCAGCGCGCCGATGAGCATCCCGAGGAAGGCCATCGACCCGACGGTGCCCATCGAGGCGGCGTTGAGACCCCAGTCCGTCTCCGCGAGCAGTGAAGATTGCACGGTTCCGTAGACGATGAGGTCATATCCGTCGAAGACCACCAGCAGCCAGCACACGAAAATCGCCATGAAGGCTTGACGGCGCGAGATCGGCGCGCGGGCATTCTTCGTATGATTCGGTGCTGTCGACAATGCGGCGGGCTGGAGAGTGGACATAGAGTGAGTGTGACAGCGGTCATAAACAATCTATGAAAGTATTCTGCTGTGCAGAAATCACAGCCTTTCAGGCCGCATCCTCGCTACCCCGTGGAATCGGTGGATCATGCCCTCAGTCTCCTGGAGCTGCTGCGCGACTTCGGTGCGATCAGGCTCAGTACGGCGGCCAGGGAACTCGAGATCTCAGTTTCCACGGCTCACCGTCTGATGGCCATGCTGGTGTATCGGGGCTACGCGGATCAGGATGCCTCACGGCGCTACGTTCCCGGACCGGCGTTGGGGCTGCCCCCGGTCCATGTTGCCGGCACCTCGGAGCTGCGCGACGTGCTGTGGCCGCACTTGAGGTACTTGGCAGAATCCAGCGGTGAGACCGCGAATCTCATGGTGCTCTCGGGGATCGACGTGCGATTCCTGGCCTCCGTGGAAAGCGAGCGTCCGTTGCGGGTCGGTGGCCGACAGGGTGTCTCGCTGCCCGCTGCCCAGGCGTCCGGGGGCAAAGCGCTCTTGGCCGAGCTCGACCCACAGGACCTGGAGCTGCGATTCCGGCGCGCGGCCGAGACCGCGTCGAGGCGATTCGATGCGGAGGGACACGCGCGTTTGATGCGGGAACTCGCCCTGGTGCGTGCCCGCGGCTTCGCCGCAAACTTCGAGGGCACGGAAGAGGGGATCAGCGCGGTCGGGGTCGCCGTGCACAACAGTGCCGGCCGTGCGGTGGCGGCGATCAGCGCTTCCGTGCCGCAATCACGTTTTCGAGATGCGGTCGAGGTCGGCTTGGTGGCACAGGTGCTCTCAGCGCGAGAGCGCTGCGCAGCGGGACTGGCCGAGACGACGGCCCAATAGATCACGGTGTGCTCTGCGAGAATGAATCATCGCTCCCATTGCGCTGATGACGGCAACTCGGGATGACGACCACGGCTGAGCTGATCCGGGGATGACAACGACAGAAGAAGAGGAACGCGTGTGGGCATGCTGGTGCTGGGGGTCCTGACAGGGCTCCTGCTACCGATTCAAGGTGGGATCAACGCGCGGTTGCGGGCGGCAGTCGTGAGTCCCTGGGTGATGTCCCTGGTCTCCTTCACCGTGGGGCTGAGCTTCCTGATCGTCCTGACCCTCTCCGTGGAGGGTGGTCTGAGTTTCGGCGTTGAGGAGATGTCGTCCTCTCCCTGGTGGGCGTGGCTGGGCGGCCCGCTCGGCGTGGTCGCCATGACGACGTCGGTGCTGCTGGTCCCGAAGATCGGGGCGGTCCAAACAGCAATCATTCCGTTGGCCGGGCAGATTCTGATGGGGATGCTGATCGACCAGTTCGCCTGGTTCGGGGTGGACGGGGCCCCTCTGAGTCTGACGCGCGCCGCCGGCGCTCTGTTGATGCTGGTCGGGGTCCTCGCCGTCGTGCTGGCGGGCCAGCGTATGGCCCGGCGCCTGCGAGCAGCGACAGCAGTGCAGCCAGGCACGGACACCGAACGGGGACTGTGGCTGTGGCGGGGCGCTGGCGTGATCGCCGGGGGCATGTTCGCCACTCAAGCGGCCATCAACGGGCATCTGGGTGTGCACCTCGGATCGTCGCTGACCGCCTCGGTCGCCTCCTTTGCTACCGGTGTGGCGGTTCTGCTGTTGATTCTGCTGGCCGTCCGCCCTCGGCTACAGCTCCTGCGACCGGCGACGGGGCGCAACCCCTGGTGGATGTGGATCGGTGGGTCCCTGGGCGCACTGTATGTGGCCGGCAACGCCTACCTGGTGCCACAGATCGGTGCCGGGGCGACCATTATGGCGGTACTGCTGGGCATGATGGCCTGCAGTCTGCTGGTGGACCACTTCGGTCTCGTGCAGGTTCAGCGCAAGCCGGTCGTGCCGGCACAGCTGTTGGCGTTGGTAGTAATGGCCGTAGGCGTCGGGCTGGTCCGGCTGGCCTGACGAGCCCTTCCCCTTCCGTTCCCATCCAGGCCATGGCAACCTGAGGTATCGCCACCTGAGAAGAAGACAGGGAAGAGAATAAGGATCTCGGACATGACAATCACACGTCAGCCCCCGAACTATCTGCTCCTCGGCGTGGGAGCAGGTCTGGTGATCATCTTGACAGTGACCTTCATCCTCACCTGGGCGGATTCTCTTCTGAGCGCACTACTCGCGGCGGTCGGCGCGGGAACCGGTGTGCTCTTAGTGGTCCTCGAAGTGCGGAGAATCCGCCGAACGAAGGGTGAAAGCCGGAACCGGCACGAGCAGGCATGACGGAGGGGTGCTCCCCGGTCCGTTCGGGAACACCCCTCAATGTCGTGTAGCAGCGGTGACCGCTACTTCTTCTTCTTGTCCTTCGGAACCACCATCACGTTGCCCTGGGCATTCGACAGCGTTGTCCGCGATACCGAACCCAGCAGCAGCGAGGCGAAGCCACCGCGGCCACGGGAGCCGAGTACGGTGAGCTGCGATGAGCCGGAGGCCTCGATCATCGCCTCCGCGGGGATTCCTCGCATGATGGTGCCCTGCAGCTCCACGTCCGGTCGCTGCTCTCGGATCCAGTTCAATTCGGCGTCCAGCCCACGCTGAGCGGCGTCCTTGGACTGGGTTTCCAACTGCGCTGCCGCGTCCGTGTAGGTGGAGGGCGGTCCGGTGAATGATGGCAACACCAGGACGACGCGCAGCGGAACCGATGCGGCGATGGCTTCATCGGCAGCAGCCAGGGCTGCCTTGCGCGAGGTGGGCGAGGTATCGACGCCGACCGTGACCGGGCGCGAGTCTTCGGCAACGCGGGTGATGTCGACTGTCTCGTCATCACCAGCGGCAACAATCACGCTCGGGCACTGCGAGTGCGCCGGCAGGGCTGCTGAGACGGAGCCCAGAACACGGGACCAGAATCGGCCGTGACCGCGGCGGCCGATCACGATGAGGTCGGCGTTCTGTGACAGCCGAGCCAGCGCGCCCGCAGCATCTTCGTTCACGGTGAAGAAGCGCGTGGGCAGGCTCTCGGAGGTGAAGCCGGCATCGTCGAGCGTGTCGCGGGCCAGCTGCAGCACCTGCTCCGTGGCGCGACGGGCGGCGTCGACTCCGACGCTGCCGCCAGCGGCGTCCACGTGGCCGGTGATCAGCATCGGCGCGGTGAAAGCGGAGACGACGCTGAGGGTGGTGCCTCGCCGCTGAGCGGCGGCCGCACCCCAATGCAGGGCGGCGGTGGCATGTCGGGATCCGTCGAAGCCGACGAGAACTCCCAGCGGGTCATGGGATGAGGGGGACGGGTCGGGGCGATCCATGGCCAACTCCTTTGTTCGACTGCGGATGTGCTCTACCGGACCGGAGTGTCCTTCCAGGCTACGCCCAGAATTGACGGTTTCCTAGAGATCATTTCCCCGAACAGCGCGACGGCGCCCGAGGAGTCATTGCTCCTCGGGCGCCGTCGTACGGTGATGCGTGCTTAGCGTCGCAGGATCTTGCGGGCCAGGATGTTGCCCAGCGCTTGAATGACCTGGACGACGATGACGATGAGGAACAGCGCCGACCAGGTGACCACCGGGTTGAACTGTCGGTAGCCGTAGGCGACCGCGTAGTTGCCCAAACCCTCGCCACCGATGATGCCCGCCACAGCAGACATGTCGATGAGTGCGATGATCGCGAACGTGTAGCCCAGGACCAGCGGTCCGAGCGCTTCAGGGAGGATGACCGTCCAGATAATGCGCCAGGGGCCGGCTCCCATCGCACGGGCGGCCTCAATGACGCCGGGATCAACCGACATCAGGTTCTGCTCGACCAGGCGGGCGATGAAGAAGCTGGCAGCGATCGAGATACCGAAGACCACTGCTTCGGCGCCGATTCCTCGGCCCACGACCGCGCGGGCCAGTGGCTGAACAGCGGCAATGAAGATGATGAAGGGCACCGGGCGGAAGGTGTTCACGATCACGGAAATCACCCAGAACAGCACCGGTTGCTGCAGGATGCCGCCCTTCCTGGTCACGTAGAGCACTGTGCCCAGAATTAGGCCGGCGACGCCACCGAACAGCAGCGAAAGCGCGACGATCCAGAGCATGATCCCTGCCTGATCGAGCAGGGTGGGCATCAGGGCGCTGACTTCGTTGATGATGTCGCTCATGCGAACACCTCCTCGACGGTGACATTGGAACCGATGGATCCGATGGCTTGATCGACGGCGGATGCATCGCCACGCACCGCGATGGTGAGCAGACCATACACGCGACCCTGAATAGAGTCGACCCCGCCGTAGACGAGGTTGAAGTCGACTCCCGCTCGGGCTAGCGCGCCGAAGACTCGAGCTTCGGAGACGCCTTCGTCCGTGAAGGAGATCGTGAAGAGTCGTCCCTCATGGTGGGAGCGCAGCTCGGTGAGTTCGTCGCCCGAGGGCAGATTACGCACTACCGTGCGAACGAAACGCTTGGACGTTGCTGTCTGCGGATTGGTAAACACATCGTAGGTGGCACCGGTTTCCACGACCTTGCCCCGTTCCATAACGGCGACCTTGTTGGCGATCCGCGCGATGACATCCATCTCGTGGGTGATCACGACGATGGTCACGCCCAGCTCGCGGTTGACGCGGGCAAGGAGATCCAGGACCTCGTCGGTCGTTTCCGGATCGAGAGCGGAAGTGGCCTCGTCGGCCAGCAGAATCGGCGGATCCGCGGCGAGTGCGCGGGCGATGCCGACGCGCTGCTGCTGTCCGCCGGAGAGCTGTTCGGGGAAGGCTCCCGCCTTATCGCCCAGACCGACGAAGTCGAGCAGTTCGAGCGCGCGTTTCTTGCGCTGGGCGCGGCCCATTCCGGCGACTTCGAGCGAGTATTCCACGTTGCGGCGCACCGAACGGGACGACAGCAGATTGAACCGCTGGAAGATCATGCCGATTCCGGTACGCATGGAGCGCTGTTTCGTGGCGGACTGCCGCGTGATGTCGACACCGTCGATCTCGATGGCGCCTTCAGTCACCGGTTCCAGCGCATTGATGAGGCGGACGAGCGTTGACTTTCCCGCCCCGGAGTATCCGATGATGCCGAAGACATCACCTTGTTCGATGTCCAGGGTGACATTGTCCACGGCGACTGTCTCACTGACCCCGCGGCGTGGGGCTGGGTACTTCTTGGTGACGTCCCTGAGCGAAATGTGGGCCATAGGTCGATGGTCCTTCCTGTGATGGCGGACGCCGGCCGATGCCCTCCCGGGAGGGCATCGGCCGGCGAGTGCCTGGGACAGACGATTCTACTCGGCGCGGAGCGCGTCCTCGGTGGCGGTCAGCGACTCCTGGAGCTCTGCCACAGGTGTCTGCAGGAAGACAGCGGTGCCGCCTGCGGATTCCTGCGCGCCGTCCAGAACGTCCTGGTCGGTCTGGTAGATCTCCACGATGCGGTTCAATACCTCGTTGTCGACATCGTTGGCCTTCGTGGCGAAGATGTTGACGTACGGGAAGGCTGCCTCATCGTTCGGGTCATCTTCGGCCAGAGCATCCTCGGGGGTCAGGCCTGCATCGGTGATGAAATCGTTGTTGACGATGGCACCCGCGACGTCGGGCAGTGAGGTCACGGTGACGGCGGCGTCCAGCTCGGAGACCGTCACGCGGGACTCTTCTGCGATAACATCTTCGAGATTTGACGACGCGTTGCCGCCATCGCGCAGGCTGATCAGTCCGGCGGATTGGAGCACGAGCAGGCCGCGTGCACGGTTGACGGAGTCGTTGGGAACGACGACTTCCTCGCCGTCCGGGATCTCGTCGATCGAGTCGTAGTTCTCGGAGTAGAAGCCCAGCGGGTAGATGGCGGTGGCGCCGATCGGCTGGATGTCGTCCCCGGCGGAAACGTTGTAGTCAGCGAGGTACTGGATGTGCTGGAACTGGTTGATGTCCAGCTCGCCCTCGGACAGGGCCGGGTTGGGCTGCGTGTACTCGGTGAAGTCGACGATGTCGATGCTGATGCCATCAGCCTCCACAGCTTCTTCGAATGTGGCCCAGTAAGGCTCTGAAGCGCCAACAACGCCCAGCTGCACGGGGTTCTCCTCGGTGCCGAGCTCAGCGTCGCTGTCGCCGCCGCAAGCAGACAGGGCAAGAGAGCCGGCCAGGATGAATCCGGAGACGGCGAGTAGGCGCTTAGTGCGCCGAGGCGAAGGTGAAGGCATGGGTCGCTCCTCGGTGGTGTGCTGATGAATGACAAGCAAATCAAGTATATGAAGATCTGCGTCGTGGGCTTCATGCGCCGTTATAAAAGTACGTTGACGGGACCGAGGGATGCATTTTCGGCCATATTCCGCGTGCGGGGGGCACGAGATGCGCAGAATTCGTGACCTGCATCACCACAAAGGTCACAAATTGATAACAAATCGCTTCGGGGCGTGAGGATGCCGGCACCCCCTCGGTAAACGTTGTGCTCTTGCGGATGCATCGGGTTCTGAAGGGTGCGAATCGGCCCGGATCGCGCTCCTGGCGCGGTTGAAAGCATTTCTCAGCTCGCTATGGTGGAAAGCGATGCCTGATGAAAGTGACACCACCGGAACAGACAGCACCGCTACCACCCTTGAATCGAGAGATAGCTCTACAACTGACTCCCAGGACGTCGTTCTTCGCCCGCTGACGGCGAATGATGGGGCCGCCCTGTGGACGCTGACCCGAGACAGTCAGGTCCTGGACCTGAACTCCTCGTACTACTACCTGCTCTGGAGCAGGGACTTCGGCCACACTTCGCTGCTGGCCGAACGCGACGGAGCCCCTATCGGCTTCGTCACCGGGTATCTGCGCCCCGATGAACCGCAGACCCTGATGGTCTGGCAAGTGGCCGTGAGTGAGTCCGCCCGCGGACTCGGTCTCGCCTCACTGATGCTGGACGAACTGGTGGAACGCACCGGGGCGGACGCCCTCGAAACCACCATCACTGACGACAACGAGGGCTCCAAGGCCCTGTTCGCCTCCCTGGCGCGTCGTCGCGGAGCCGACCATGTGGTCACGGCTCTGTTCACCCCCGAGATGTACCCCGACGGTCACGACACCGAGTTCCTGCATCGCATTGAACCGCTGTTCGCTCAGACCTCGACGCCTCACGACGCTGGCTCGCGCTAGCTGTCCATCTCGGATTCTCACCCCATCCCCGCAAACCGTTTCTATCCCTTCGACCCTCACACCTCACCCTCAACATGGCCTTCAGGAAGGACCACTGATGAACAACGAGATTTTTGAGACCACCGAATCCGCCGTGCGTAGCTACAGCCGCAGCTGGCCCGCCGTCTTCGAGACCGCTTCCGGCTCGAGCCAGACCGCTGAGGACGGCACCCAGTACCTCGACTTCTTCGCCGGGGCGGGGGCGCTGAACTACGGCCACAACCACCCGAAGGTGATCGCCGCGATTTCCGAGTACATCGCCAGCGGTGGCCCGCTGCACTCCCTGGACATGATGACTCCGGCCAAGCGCGAATTCCTCACCACGTTCAAGAACATGATCCTGGATCCGCGGAACCTGGACTACAAGGTCATGTTCCCCGGACCGACGGGCACCAACACCGTGGAGGCCGCGCTGAAGCTGGCCCGTAAGGTGACCGGACGTCAGCACGTGCTCTCCTTCACGAACGCCTTCCATGGCATGACCCTCGGGGCCCTGTCGGTGACCGGCAACTCGATGAAGCGCAAGGGCGCGGGCATCCCGCTCACCAACAGCTCCAAGATTCCCTACGATGACTACCTCAACGGCGAAACCGAGGACTTCATCTGGCTGGAGCGCGTGCTCGAAGACTCCGGCTCCGGCGTCGACAAGCCGGCCGCCATCATCGTCGAGACCGTCCAGGGCGAGGGTGGCCTGCGCGCTGCCCGTGCCGAGTGGCTGCGCGGACTGGCCGACCTGTGCCAGCGCCACGACATCCTGCTGATCGTCGACGACGTGCAGGCTGGCTGTGGTCGTACCGGTTCGTTCTTCTCCTTCGAGGAAGCGGGCATCACCCCCGACATCGTCTGCGTCTCGAAGTCGATCTCCGGCTCCGGCCTGCCCCTGGCGCTGACCCTGTTCAAGCCCGAGCTCGATGTCTGGGAGCCCGGCGAGCACAACGGTACGTTCCGTGGCAACAACTTGGCGTTTGTTTCCGCGACCACCGTGCTGAACGAGTTCTGGGCGAACGACGAGTTCCAGCAGGGTCACCTGAAGCAGGCCATCGATCTGACTCAGGACAAGCTGATGAAGATCGCCGCCGCTGTGGACGGCTCCTCCGTGCGCGGTCGTGGATTGCTCACCGGTGTCTGCTTCGCGGACGTCGAGGTGGCCGGCAAGGTGGCTGCGGAGGCTTTCCAGCGCGGACTGCTGGTGGAGACGTCCGGCCCTCAGGACGAAGTGCTGAAGGTGATGCCCCCGCTGACCACCTCGCTGGAGGACCTCGAGCGTGGCCTGAACCTGATCACCGAGGCCGTGACCACCGTGACCGGCGTGCAGATCGCCACCGAAGGCACCGCGGCCGTCGCCTGATCGGCGCGCATTTCGCCCCTGCCTGGCATACTCTCCGTACCCGCTGCGAAAGGATTTTCCATGATCGTTACCAATCTTCATGACCTCAACGACACCGAGCGCGACATCCAGTCCGAGACCTGGCGCTCGCGCCGGATCGTGCTCGCCCGCGAGGGCGTCGGATTCTCGATGCACGACACCGTGATCTACGCGGGCACCACCTCGACGTTCCATTACCAGAACCACATCGAGGCCGTGTACTGCGTCCAGGGCACCGGCACCCTCACCAACGAGGAGACCGGTGAGGTGCACGAGCTGAAGGACGGTACCCTCTACCTGCTCGACGGCCACGAGAAGCACACCGTGCGCGCCGAGACCGAGTTGCGGATGGCCTGCGTGTTCAACCCGCCCGTCACCGGTCGCGAGACCCACGACGAGAACGGCGTCTACCCGCTGGTCACCGAGGAAGGCTCCTCGCGCAAGGTCCCCACTCAGGCCCGCGTCTGACTGACGACGGCTGAGCGCACCTGAGTGCACACAGCAGCGTGCCCCCGACTGGAACTCGGAAGAGTCCGACCGGGGGCACGCTGCTGTGTGCGGGGTGGATCGATCAAGTGCGCAGTGCCTGATGCGATGTCTCCTTGGACACGACGACGGAGACGAACGCGATCGCAGCAGCTGTCATGAGCATCCACGCCGGTGCCAGTGTCGAACCCGTCCAAGCGATCAGCAGGGTGGCCACGAAAGCTGACGATCCTCCGAAGAGCGCATTGGCCGTATTGAACGACACGGCGAAGCCCGAGTAGCGAATCTTCGTCGGGAACTGCTCGGAGAGGTAACTAGGCAGCACTCCGTCGTTGAGGGTCAGCGTCGCCCCCATGATAATGAGGACAAAAGTGCCGATGAAGAAGCCCTGCTCGAGCAGCATGAACGCGGGTACGGCCAAGACGAACATCGTGATCGAGGCGGACAGTAGAACCTTCTTGCGGCCGAGGCGATCGGAGAGTGATCCCGTCACGAAGATGAATCCGATGTAGGTCACCAGCGAGACTGACGTCATCACATTGGCTTGGGTGGTCGACAGCTGCAATTGCGTTTCCAGATAGTTCGGCATATAACTCAACAGCACGTAGAACGCGACGGCATTCAGTAGGGCTGCACCGAAAGTCTGGAGAAGCACTCGCCAGTTCTCGACGAAGAGCTCGCGCCAAGGGGCGCGGACGACCTCGTCCTGTTCGGCCAGTTCAGCGAAGGCTGGCGTATCCTCCAGCCGCATGCGGATATAGAGTCCGATGATGCCCAGGGGGCCAGCCAGCCCGAACGGGATCCGCCAAGCCCATTCAGCGATTGTCGGCTGCCCCAAGGTTCCTGTCAGTACCGTGACGAACAGTAAGCCGAACAGGAGCCCGCTGGCAGTGGAGGCCGGCACCACGCTCGCATAGCGCCCGCGCTTGCCACGTGGGGCGTACTCAACGAGGAAGGCCGAAGCCCCGGCATACTCTCCGGCGGCCGAGAACCCCTGGACCACCCGGATGAGTAGAAGTAACAGCGGGGCGATCATTCCGATGGTGTCGTAGGTCGGCAGCAATCCGATCGAGAGGGTGGCAATCGACATGATCAGGATCGACCACGACAGGGCCGTCTTGCGACCATGCCGATCACCGATCCAACCCCATACGAATCCACCGAGCGGGCGAATCAGGAAGGAAACGGCGAACACACCCCAGGCGCTGAGCAGCTGGGCAGTCTCGTTGCCAGGCGGAAAGAACGTCATGGCGATGGTGGAAGCCAGGTAGCCGTACACGGCGTAGTCGAACCACTCGACGAAGTTGCCGATAAAAGTGGCGCCGATGACTCGTCGGCGAGTGCCGGGAGAGATGGGGACGAGTCCCGCGGTGTTGGGTTCGGGTTCGGTGGGGCGATGAGTAGAAAGTGCGGCAGAAGGGCCGTTCGGTGGAATCATAGAGCGCATCCTCACGAAGTGGTGCATTCAACGCAACTGCGTTGCAAGTAGAATATGACGTAGGTCACACTTGGTCAAGGGTGGCTTGGGCACAGAAACGACGAACGGCCCGGGGAACCGGGCCGTTCGGAGGTGTGCGGGGTGGAGCGCTTAACTCGCGAGCAGCGACTCGATGCTGCGCAGGTGGTTCTGCTCGTTCAGCTGCAGCTCGTCAGCAACGGCATCGTAGACGCCGCGCTGTGTCAGGACGCCGTCGTGCGCGTTGAGGCCCTCCGCGAGGCCCACATCGGCGCGCAGCGCCTCGCGCCAGCCCTGACCGGCCACCCGGCGCAGGTAGGGGAGTGTGGCCTGGCTGAGCGCGGCGGTGGAGGTCTGCGGGACCGCGCCGGGCATGTTGGCGACGCAGTAATACAACGCATCGTGAACCGGGAACGTCGGGTCGGCGTGAGTGGTCGGGCGCGAGCCCTCGAAGCAGCCGCCCTGATCGATGGCGATATCCACCAGCACAGAGCCGGGGCGCATCGCCGCGACCATGTCCTGAGTGACGAGCTTCGGTGCGGCCGCTCCCGGGATGAGGACGGAGCCGATCACCAGGTCGGCGTCGGCCACGGCGGATCCGATGGTCATGGACGATGAAGCCAAGGTGGCGAAACGCTGCTGGTGGGTGTGCTCGAGGTGCGCCAGGCGGGTCAGGTTGACGTCGATGACGGAGACGTCGGCGCCCATGCCAGCGGCTACCACCGCGGCGGACTCGCCTGCGGCTCCGCCGCCGATCACGACGACGTTCGCCCGGCGAGTGCCCGTGGCGCCGCTGAGCAGGATCCCGGATCCGCCCTGGGCGTGCGTGAGGTGATAGGCCCCGACCATCGGGGCGATGCGGCCGGCGATCTGGCTCATGGGGGCCAGTAGCGGCAACGCGCCATCGCGACGCACGGTCTCGTAGGCGATCGCCGTTGTGCCCGAATCCAGCACGGCGCGGGTGCACTCGGCGGAGGCGGCCAGATGCAGGAAGGTGAAGAGGATCTGCCCCGAGCGCATCCGCTCCAGCTCCTCGCCGACGGGTTCCTTGACCTTGGCGATCATCTCCGCCTGGTCCCAGACCTCGTCGGCCGTATCGATGATCACCCCGCCTGCCTGCTCATAGTGCTCGTCGGTGATACCCGATCCCACACCGGCTCCGCGCTCGACTAATACCTGGTGTCCGTCACGGGTGAGTTCGTTGACACCAACATCGGTCAGAGCGACGCGATTTTCATTGTTTTTGATCTCGCGGGGTACGCCAATCTTCATACCGTCAGCCTAGTGAGTCAGACCACATTCATCAAAGTTTCGCCCAGCGCATTCACCGAATTCCCTCAGGTCTTCGGTTCTTGAGGGGCACAAGCGCGATGCGTAGCGTGACTCGCGTCAACGGAGAACGTGGGCGATCGCACGGTGGCCCCACGAACGAAGGAGAAGATATGAAGCGCATGACGACGATGGTGTCCGCCCTCGGGGCGAGTGCCATGCTGATCGGCGGAGCGGTGTTGGGAGCTGCTCCGGCTTCTGCGGGATACTCCAACACACTGATCAAGGAGCCAACCATGGCCGCCTGCACGAAAGAGGTTGGTAATGTGATGCGCGATCTGCGCAGCCAGGGGCTTCAGCCGTTCATGCTGGCCGAGCGTTCCTGTCACCTGAATACCGATGACACCTATACTGCGCTGGTCGAGTGGAATATGTGACTGCGCTCTCCGTGGGCCTGTGAATGCCCTGAAGATCACAAATTGGTTACGAAGCGATAAACCGTTGTGATCATGCGGATGTAGGCGTATTTTGGCCGATTCGGGCCGCTGACAGCCCTGTTCTCTGGTGGAATTTCTGCGCGAACTCCCCTAAGCTGATCCAGGATCAACCGAAAAGTTATCAAACGGTGATCTTCCAGTTCAGTTTTCCGCAGCAGTGCGCAGGGGGTGCAGAGTGTCCGAAGTCCGTCAGGTCCGTCGATCGATTCGGCGACTCGCGTTCACCTCTGCTGCCGTGTGCGCTACCGGACTCTCGGTCCTCACTGCTGGACTAGTTGCCCAGCCGGGTGGCCTCGATGTTGAGCGGGCTTCGGTGACTGCGCAAGAGGCCGACACCTCTGTGCAGCGCGAGAGCTTCGTGATCGAGGGCGGTTCTTCCGGCGCCGCCTCGGCCGCCGAAGAGGGCGAGCTGGCCGCGGCCGCTCAGCCAGCGGGCGAGCAGGCTGATGAAGCTGTCGAGGCAGCGGAGTCTGACGAGTCGGCCGCAGCGGAGGCTCCAACGGTCGAGGAACTCGGCCTGCGCACCGCCTCCACCGCCGTCGAGGCCCGCATGGCCGGCGGTGAACTACAGCTTCCCGGTGATCTGCGCCTGGCGCACCCCGTGAACGCGAACCGCATCTCGTCCCCTTACGGCATGCGCTCCAACCCCACTGGCTACGGGTATCAGTTCCATATCGGACAGGATTACCCCGTGCCCACCGGCACCGCCGTGCAGGCCTCCGGTGACGGCACCGTCACCTTCGCCGGCTGGCATGTGACCGGCGGCTGGCGCTTGGAGATCGACCACGGCGGCGGCGTCACCACCGCCTACAGCCACAACTCGCAGCTGCAGGCCAGCGTCGGGCAGACCGTGAGCGCCGGGGAGACCATCGCCGCCGCGGGCTCCACCGGCAACTCGACCGGACCGCACGTGCACCTGGAAATCATCGTGGACGGCGAGACCGTCGACCCCGCGCTGTATCTGCCGCCGCTGAGCCGCGGCACCGCCACCGACTCCAGCGGCAGCGACGTTCAGGTCGCCAGCACCGATTGATCATCCGCCGGTAGACTTCCCCCGTGGAGATCATCGTCACCGTCGTCGCGGCCCTGCTCATGCTCGTCGCCGTGGCCGGCACCATCTTTCCTATCATCCCCGGATCGCCCGTCGCCGTCGTCACCCTGATTGCCTGGGCCTGGATCCTGGGCTCCTCCGCCTCGTGGTCCACCGGTGTTATCGGCGCCGCCCTGGCCCTGGTGGGCATGTCAGCCTCCCTGGTCCTCACCGGGCGCACCATGAAGCGCGAGGCCATCCCCAAGGCCCCGATCCTCGTCGCCACCGCCAGTGCCGTGGTCGGCATCTTCGTGATCCCCTTCGTGGGACTGTTCATCGGCTTCGCCGTGGGGCTCTTCGCCGCCGAGTACGTGCGCCGGCGGGACGTGCAGCTGGCGCTGCGATCCTCGCTGCAGGCGCTCAAGGCGATGGGCTGGGGCATGGTCGTCGAATGTGGTTGCGCCGTTCTTGCCACCGGCGTCTTCGGGCTCGGAGTACTGCTGCACTTCCTCGGCTGACAGATCACTACCGATCATGACATCGGCTCCTCAGCAGTGTGCTGAGGAGCCGATAGCGTTGAGCGCGGTGGCCGCGAGGTCCGGAGGATCAGATGATCGAGCGGCCCTCTCGGCGGGCTTCACGCCAATCGGCGAAGAATCCGCGCGCGATCACGAACATGATGATAGCGACCAGGATCGGCCATATCAGTACATACAGGGTGAGTCCCAGAGTCATGGTCACTTCTCTCCTTGAGTGGTCTTGGACGAGGTGGACGACGTCGCGGCAACCGCGGGCTCCGCCACCGGGGACGCCGGGGTGGTCTCATCGAAATTGCCGGTCACCCGGGCGATCTTGCTGAAGTCGTAGTCCTGCCCGGAACGGAACGACAGGAAATAACAGACCAGGAAGCTCACCGCGTAGGCGACGAGCGAGCCCGAGAGCACCGGGAAATCGCGCAGATAGCCGAAACCGAACGGCAACACGGCCACCATGGCGACCACCGCCACGATGATCGCCGGGCGCATGCCGAAGAAGCCGAACGCCATGATGCCCAACACCACGCCGATTCCGACGATCGCCAGGGCCTCGACGACGAAGCCCCAGGCGTTGTCCACCGGGATCCAATCGAAGCGCACCGGCAGGAAGAAGGTCAGTGCCGCCAGCACCGACACGGTGAAGGCCACGTTGGTGACCTTCTTCCAATAGAAGGAGGCGATCACCGGGAACACCAGGCAACCCCACAGCGCACCGACGAACACCAGCAGGTCCAGGATGCTGAATCGTGCCGTGGCGAAATACAGCGCGACCGCCGTGGCGACGATCATGGTCAAGCGACCCACCAGCAGCATGAAGCGCGGGTTGACGTTCTTGCGGCCCTTGCCCTGGCCGTAGATGTCGGTCATCACGATCGACGACAGTGCGGACAGATCTGAGTCCGCCGTCGAGGACAGGGAGCCGATGATCATGATGAACGCGAGCGCGAGCAACACGGGGCCGAGGTAGGTGCCGGCCATCTGCGGGATCAGGCTGTTGCTGTCCCCGTTGAGCGGGTCGATGCCCAGGTACAGGGCCATCACGCCGAGCATGCCGATGCCGATCACGGTGGCACCGTAACCAAGGGTGGCGGTGATGAAGGTCGGCTTGATCAGGTCCTCGCGCACGGCGAAGAGTCGCTGGGCGATGGTCTGGTTGCCGATCGCGTACGCGAGCACCGCGGCGATGTAGGGAGCGCCCTGGTTCATGAAGGCGTCGGAGGAGAAGAAGCTCTGCTGCTGGTCGGTCACGTTGCCCGCGGCCACACCGGCCTCGAACATGCCCGGGCCGCCAGCCACGAAGAAGATCACCGGGATGATGATCGCGGCCGCACCCAGCATCGCCATCACCTGGGCGAAATCCGTGAGCACCGAGGCGCGGAACCCGGACCACAATGTGTAGAGCAGCACGCCGGCGGCGACGATGATGATGCCGGCGCCGAAGCTGAGGGGAGAAAGGATGGCGATCAGCGCGCCACCGGCGATGAAGTTGGAGGTCAGGGAGATGACCGAGCCGAGCACGTTCGAACCGGCGAGCATCAACTGTGAGGAGCGTCCGTGGCGGGCATACATCACCTCGGCCAGGGTGTGGGCTCGCGGGGCAACCTTGCGGATGCGTCGTCCGAAGGGATAGATGAACAGGATCATCAGGGCGCCCCAGAGGCCATAGTGGATCGGCCCGGAGACACCGTAGTTGTAGCCGGCTTCCGCGGAGGCGTACATGGAGGACGCCCAGATCCAGGTGGCCGTCATCGAGGCTGCGGAGACCCCGAATCCGATGCGGTTTCCCGCGGTCATATAGGCGTCGGCGTTCTCCTTCTTGCGGCTGATGGCGAATGACATCAGCAGGGTTCCTCCGTAGAAGACCAGGATCAGCAGGATCACCACGGGGATCGTCAGCTGACTGAGTTCTTGCGCATCCGTTGCAGGCG
Source organism: Micrococcaceae bacterium (assembly GCA_052084925.1). Taxonomy (GTDB): domain Bacteria; phylum Actinomycetota; class Actinomycetes; order Actinomycetales; family Micrococcaceae; genus CmP2. Next base: position 36,472 of record JBQDEV010000001.1, on the reverse strand, counting down.
GCACATTCTTCCTTTCGCTCGTCGGTCAGGCGGCGACGCGTGCGGCGTCGCTGGCCCGGGCTCGCTGACGAGCGCCCTTCTCAAGGCGTGAGCGAACACTCGTCCGAACGCTGCGTTTCCAGCGGGGTCTCAGGTGGACCGCTTCGGGCGCTCATGCGGGTTCGGCGACCGGCAGCACAGTCCCGACGTCGTTATCGACATCGGCGCGCGCCCAGGGGTCGCTCGTATCTCATGAACTTCAGCTTGGGCTGAACGTGCTCATTGTGGCACAGTGGCGCGGGCATAGCTAACTGAGATGGCGATTCAGGAGCTTTTCCGGCACCGAATCGCTGTGGCATGCCTCACATCTCTAGTGTTCTGCTGAGGCGCCCGCTACAGTATCAAGTGACTTCCCCCTCCATCTTCGACCGCGCCTGTCTGCGTCCCCTCTCTCCAGGGGCCGCTCTGGCGCGGCGTCACTGATGAAGCAGGTTCTGAAACTATGGCCACGTCCTCCGGTTCCACGCGCTCCGTCTCTTCACGGCGTTCAGCCGCGTGGGGCGTTGCTGTTGCCTCGGTGCTCACCTGCACCCTCGCCGGAGCCGCCGTGATTTCGGCCCAGCAGCCCGCCGTGTCGAGTCCCGCCGTGGACGAGAGCCCCACCGCTGAGGCGACGACGCCGCAGCGCGACTCCTTCGAGATGGCACCGGTGACCCTCGCGTCACTGCAGCAGGACCTCATCGCCACGATGGCCTCCGACCTGTCTGCGCAGCGACTGGGTACCTTCACCCTCACGGGCGGCGGTGAACTCGACCAGGCCCTCGTGCGTACCGCCGCGGACCTCGCCGCTGATGAAAGCGAGGACGAGAACCGCATCGCCGGCGGTGAGTTGGACCTGCCCGGGGGCATCACGCTCTCGCATCCGGTCTCCTCGACGCGGATCTCATCGCCCTTCGGCATGCGTTCCAACCCCACCGGTCCCGGCTACCAGTTCCATGTGGGCCAGGACTACCCGGTTCCGACGGGCACTCCGGTGCGCGCTGCTGCGGCCGGCACCATCACCTTCGCCGGCTGGCATCGCACCGGCGGCATGCGCATCGAGATCGACCACGGTCACGGTGTGAAGACGGCCTACAGCCACAACTCCCGCCTCGCGGTCTCCGTCGGCGACACGGTGTCGGCCGGCGGGCTGGTCGCGCTGGCGGGCTCCACCGGAAATTCCACCGGGCCGCATGTCCACTTCGAGGTCATCGTCAACGGCCGCTGGGTCGATCCCCGGCTCTACCTGCCGACGCTGCCGAACCAGCCGAGGGCGCTCACCGACGACGAATCCCGCGGGCTCTACAGTGTCGACGGGCCCACCCTGGTGCCCACCCCCGGTGCCTCTGCGCCGTCGTCCAGCGCACCGACCGGGCCGAGCCCGTCGCAGCAGGCCCCGACGTCGTCCTCGCCGAGCGCCAGCACGCCGGGGTCAAGTGCGCCGTCCGGGTCCAGCTCGTCGAGCCCCTCCGGGTCGTCCAGCCCCTCGACGCCGTCGCTCACCCCGGACCCCAGCGATTCCACGACGCCGAGCACGCCGAGCCAGTCGCCCAGCGACAGCGGCGCACCCTCGCCCACCGAGGGCTCTGGAGAACCCAGTGCTTCCGAGACGTCCGAGCAGCCGCCGTCCAGTTCAACCCCCTCGACGCCGAATGCGTCCTCCACACCGGCGGACCCAGGGCCATCCGCACCCGGCACGAGTGTCACCCCGGACGCCCCGAGCGCGCCAGTGGGCACCGAGGGCAGCGACGGCGCCTAGGCGTAGTGACCCGTGGGGTCGCCGCCGGCTCAGGTCGACTCGGATTCCTGCGGGCGAAGGCCTTCACCGTGGCGCCGCGCCGCTGCGACGAAGGCCCGCACGAGTTTCGAGGGTTCGCGTTTGCGCGACCATGCCACGCAGGTCCGCTCCACATGCACCGGCGGATCCAGCGGCAGGCACGCCAGCGGCAGCCCTTCATAGCTCTGGTCGCCGGCCGGGCGCTGAATGAACAGCGAGTATCCCAGGCCCCGGGCGACGAGGGACCGGATGAGCTCAAAGTTCGGGCTGCGGAAGCGGACCCTCGGCGTCACCGTATGGTGCGCGAAGTAAGAGAGGATGTCCTCGCGGCTGGGAGAGACATCCATCAGCAGGAGCGGCTCGGCGGCCAGATCCTGGATCCGTGCGACGGGTCCCGCCGCGAGCCGATGGTCCGCCGGGAGCAGGGCGTACATCCGGGTGTCATACAGTGCCGCCGTCGAGAGCCCGGGTAGCACGTTGAGGTTGTAACCGAGGATGACGTCGAAGATGCCGCTGTGCAGCCCGGACAGCATGTCATCACGATGGGTGGAGGTCACTGTCAGCTCCAGCTCGGGATGCTCCTGTGCCAGCTCCGCCCACACCGCAGGCAGGACCGTCGGCGCCAGGGACGAGAAGCAGCCCACGGAGAGAGTGCCGTGCAGGCGGTGGTCGGGAGCAGGAGACTCCAGCTGTTCGGCGGACACCAGGATTTCCTCCGCGCGCACCAGGAAGTCTTCGCCGGCTACCGTGAGCTCCACCCCGGTGCTGCGGCTGCGCACGCACAGTTGAGTTCCGGTGATCCGCTCCAGGGAATCCAGCGCGTCGGCGACCGAGGTCCGGGAAATATGCAGACTCTCGGAGGCCGCGGCGATGCTGCCCATTCTGGCGATGGAGGAGAAGCACTCGAGCTGACGCAGGGTCATGCGCACGACGCCGGACCCCGATCTGCCCGGGGCCTCAGCGGAAGGCACGCCCGACGGTCTCGGGCATGCGCCAGATGACGACGATGCTGATCAAACACAGCACCACCATATAGCCCACGAACAGCTCGTGGAGGCCGAGCGAGGAGAACCAGGTGTTCAGGTATGGCGCGGTACCGCCGAAGATCGCACCGGAGGTGGCATAGCCGATCCCGATCAGGGTGGCGCGCAGTCGCGTCGGCACCAGCTCGGCGAACACGGCACCCAGCGGCGCGCAGTTCGCGGCCAGCAGTACCGATCCCATGGCCATAGTCACCCAGAGCATCAGCGGGCTGGGTCCCAGCATCCACTCCATCGGGAAGGCGACGAGCGCGAAGCCGGCGGCGAAGATCATCAGCACCCTGCGCCGTCCGATGCGGTCGGAGAGCATACCCATGAACGGGATGGCCACCAAGAACACCGCCTGCCCGAGGAGCCCGGCGATGAGCGAGGCGTTGGCATCCATGCCGAACTGACGGGATGCGTACCCCGGGGCGAAGATGAACCAGGTGTAGAAGGCCACGACGCCGGAGATGGTCAGGCCGATGATCTGCAGCAGCGGCTTCCACTCGCGGGCCAGCTCGCGCACCACCTCGCCCAGCGGCTTCGTGCTGCGCTCGGTCACCGCGGATCCGCTCGCGTCGCTGAGGGCCTGCGTGTGCACTTCGGACTCGGTCATGGTGCGGCGGATGTAGAGGGCGTAGAGACCGAGCACAGCGGCGACCGCGAACGGAACACGCCACCCCCACTCGGACATCTGCGTCTCATCCAGTAGCGCGGTCAGCAATACCCCGATGGCGGTGGCCAGCATGGTGCCGGCAGCGACTCCGAGCCAGGGCGTCGACGCCCACAGCCCGCGCCGGTCCGACGGGGCGATCTCGGCGAGGTACGTGAAGGCGCTTCCGGTCTCGCCGCCGTGGGACAGGCCCTGGACCAGCCGGGCTACCAGCAGGATCACGCCGGCGAAGACACCGATGCTGTCGAACGTCGGGGCGACGGCGATCATCAGCGATCCTACCGAGGCCAGCAGGATGGCGAGCGTGAGGCTGAAGCGTCGTCCCCTCTCATCGGCGAGCCGCCCGAACAGCCAGCCGCCGACCGGGCGCATCAGGAAGCCGACGGCGAAGACAGCCAGCGTGGAGAGCAGACTGGAGAGTGGGTCGTCCGAGCGGAAGAACTGCGCGGCGAAGAAGGGCGCGAAGATGGCGTAGATGTTCCAGTCGAACCATTCCAGGGCATTGCCCAGGTTGACGGCGACGAGGTCCTTGCGGCGCTTGCTCGGCGAGACTCCGCCGGAGGCGGGGGAGTCGGAGGGCGCCGACGTGACGGGAGATGTGGTGTGAGTCATGCCACAACTATGCGACCGGTCTGCGCGGTGCGCAAAGACAAATAATGTGCATCCGATGCCGAAAATCTGGCCATCCATGATTCTTGACATCCTCAATCACTGCGGGCGAAGGTGTGAGCATGACCGACCCGCAGACTCACTCCACTCCGTCTCCTCCGCCGCTCGACTACCTCGGCTGTCTGGAAGTCCACGTCGATGCGCCCGTTGAGGTTGGGCGCACCCATGCCGGACAGCGGCGCGTCATCCCCATCACCGGGGGTGCGTTCTCCGGGCCTCGAGGGGGCGGTAGGATTCTCGCCGCCGGTGCCGACTTTCAGCTGCTGCGCTCCGACTCGGAGGCCTTCCTGGATGCCCGCTATGTCATTGCCCTGGATGACGGCGCGCGCATCTTCGTGAGCAATGCGGCGTATCGGACCGGAGCGGCGGAGGATATCCAGGCGCTCGTGCGCGGGGAATCGGTGCCGGCGGAGAGGATCTACTTCCGCTGCGCCCCGCATTTCGAGGTCGCCGACACGGACGACGGCGCCTGGGGGTGGTTGGCGTCGTCGATCGTGATCGGCTCCGGGCGCCGCGAGCCGGACCGGGTGATCATCGAGTTGTGGGTCGTCCGCTGACCCCTTGTTTCAAGGGGTGCGACATCGTGGAAAATAGTTAAGAAACATAACTATTGACCGCTTGTATCGACGAGACGATCCGTATACGCTGATTCCAGTGTGTCATAACTCACAACTTAGTGAGCTCGCTGCAGAAGTGAGCACAGAAGAGAGTCAGGGTGATCATGACGGAGAAATCATCACCCGGGGGTGACGAGAGGGATTCCCAGCGCCTGCATAGGCTGGAATCCTCGGCCTCCGGACGCGAGGCCGATCGTTACCCCGCGGGATACAAGAGCGCTGGGCTGGATATCTCCACGCGCCCGGACCCGGGCGCCCCGTTCGGTTCGGTAGCCCAGGCTGGTGCGACCGGTCGCAAGACCTCTACCGGCCCGGCGCGGGCCGTGCGCAAGAAACGCCGCGGCTGGCGTTCGCGCCTGCTCGGCGCGGTCGGCATCCTGGCCTTCCTGGTGGTCTGGGAGCTGCTGCCCATCCTGGGACTCGTTAACGCCCGGTTCATGCCCCCGGCGTCGGAAGCCATTGTCGACCTGTTCCGCAACTTCGGCCTCACCCTGTTCTGGGTCGCCGTCTGGGACACCCTGAAGGCCTGGGTGATCGGCATGCTGATCGCGGTCAGCGCGGCGGCGATCATCGGGTTCATCATCGGATCCTCGCCGTTCCTGAAGAAGTTCACGAACTCCACCATCGAGTTCATGCGGCCCGTGCCCTCCGTGGCGCTGATCCCGCTGGCGGTGCTGCTGCTGGGTATCGGCATCGAATCGGCGCTGCTGCTGATCGTTTACGCCTGCTTCTGGCAGGTCCTCATCCAGGTGCTCTACGGAGTGGCTGATGTGGACACGGTGGCCATGAACACGGCGCGCTCCTACGGCCTGGGCCCCGTGGCCCGGCTGCGTTACGTCGTCTTCCCGACGGCGCTGCCCTACCTGATGACCGGCGTCCGCCTGGCGGCGGCGGTGGCGCTGATCCTCGCGATCACCGCCCAGCTGATCATCGGCTCGCCGGGACTGGGCGCGGAGATCGCCAAGGCCCAGTCCGGTGGCGCCTACGTTTCGATGTACTCTCTCGTGCTGGCCACCGGCATCATGGGCGTACTGATCAATCTCGTGATGCGTGTGGTGGAGCGGCAGCTGCTGTCCTGGCACACCTCGGTTCGCTCGGAGGTCGTGAAATGAGAATCCTGAAGGACCTGTTCTTCATCGTCACGCTGCCCGTCCTGCTGCTGCTGGCCTGGGTGATTTGGTCATCGCAGTCCACCAGCTTCTTCGTTCCCGACTGGGGGCAGATGAACAATGCGTTCTCCAACGTGTGGACGTGGAACCGGATTCAATCCGACCTGCTGCCTTCGGTGGGGCGCCTGTTCGTCGGCATCGTGCTCTCCATCATCATCGGCATCATCGGCGGGCTGCTCATCGGCTCGTTCCGGTGGTTGCGCCAGCTGCTGGAGCCGACGCTGGAATTCTTCCGCGCGATCCCGCCGACCGTGCTGATCCCCGTGATGATGCTGCTCATCGGCATCGGCGACGATATGAAGGTCGCGGTGATCGTCCTGGGCGCGGTCTGGCCCATCCTGCTCAACACCATCGAGGGCGTCCGCTCCATGGACGAGGTCCTCTCGGACACCTCTCACACCTACGGCATCACCGGTTTTGCCTTGGTGCGCTACCTGATCCTGCCTTCGGCGCTGCCGCAGATCATGGCCGGGGTGCGCCAGTCGCTGTCGATCGCACTGATCCTGATGGTGATCTCCGAGATGTTCGCCTCCTCGGCGGGGCTGGGCTACCTGATCGTGCAGTTCCAGCGCTCCTTCGCCATTCCGGAGATGTGGTCCGGCATCGTAGTGCTCGGACTGATCGGCGTGATCCTCTCGTTCATCTTCCAGGCGGTCGAGCGCATACTGCTCAAGTGGTACCACGGCCAGCGGGAGCTCGAGAATGCCGCATGACACGGACCCCGCCCCCGAACCGCACCCCACTTCCCGGCGCGCCGCGCTTGTACCGACCACTCCAGCTGAAGGGACACCGGCCATGACGACCGAACCCACCTCCTCCCAGGACTCCCTGGTCCAGAACCAGGGCTCCACCGCCGAAACCGCCGACGGGCTTCTTCCGGTCGGGCTGACTCTGCCCGATGGCGAGGCCATGCTCTCGGTGCGGAACCTGAAGAAGGTCTACCACACCGACGGCGGGGACATCGAAGCCGTCCGTAATCTCACCTTCGACCTGCCCAAGGGCGAACTCGCCTGCCTGGTGGGCCCCTCCGGCTCGGGCAAGACCACCCTGCTCAAGTGCATCTCCGGACTGCTGGCTCCCACCAATGGCGAGGTCGTTCTGCACGGCAAGAAGGTCACCGGTCCGCCGAAGTCCATGGCTGTGGTCTTCCAGGAATACGGTCGCTCGCTGTATCCCTGGATGCGCGTGCGCGAGAATGTGGAGCTGCCCCTGAAGAACCAGGGGATGGATAAGGCTCGCCGCAAGGAACTCGTCGACAACGCCCTGGAGGCGGTCGGCCTGGCGCATGTGCCGCGCTCCTACCCGTGGCAACTCTCCGGCGGTATGCAGCAGCGCGTGGCCATCGCCCGCGCCGTCGCCTATCAGCCCGAGGTCCTGCTCATGGATGAGCCCTTCGCTGCGGTCGATGCGCAGACCCGCGCGGACCTGGAGGACCTGGTCCGCCGCGTCTGGAAGCAGCTGGGTGTCTCCGTCCTGTTCGTGACTCACGATATTGACGAGTCCGTCTACCTCGGCCAGCGCGTCATCATCCTCTCCTCCTCGCCGACCGTGGTGCAGCAGGATGTGAAGATCGACCTGCCCGACGAGCGCGACCAGTTGGAGACCCGCTCCTCGCAGCGCTTCACCGAGCTGCGCCACCACGTCTACGAGCAGATCCAGCTGGCCAAGAAGGGCTTCCGCCCCGAAGACACGCTGTCTGCGGCCACGAAGGGCTAGGGCTCGGAACGCCGCGGGAGTCCTGTGCTGACGGCGTGCTGAGACCCCGCGCTCCTGAGGACGCGAGAAGGGGGGGTGGGGGTACAAGTCAAAGGCCCCACAACCGGGGGGGAGGGGGGGGTGGGCGCGGGCACAAGGCGGCAGTAAACACCCCCAAACGCCACAACGGGGGGGAGC
>JBQDEV010000001.1:0-28624 GCA_052084925.1 Micrococcaceae bacterium | reverse complement strand
AGACACGGTGTCTGGGCCCCCTTTGGGCTTGGGCTCGTACCGCGGCGGGTGTCGTGTGCTGAGGGCGTGCTGAGCCCCCGCGCTCCTGTGGACGCGTGATGGGGCGATGCAGATCATCTGCATCGCCCCTTCTCCGTGCGTTCAGGTCGGTGTCGCCGAGGTCAGAAGGCGACTTTCACCAGCAGATCGCGCAACTGCTTGCGCTCGCGCGGCGACAGCGTCCCCAGCGTGACGTCCGACGACGCTGTGACGACGTCGTGCGCCTGCTCGTAGAGCTTCCGGCCGGCGTCCGTGGCGATGATGATCTTGGAACGGCGGTCGTTCGGGTCGGTCTGCCGTTCCACCAGACCCTCGTTCTGCAGTTGGTCGACTAGCGCCACCACCTGGCTGGGGTCGAGGCCCAGGAAGGCGCCCAGCTCGCGCTGCGACGGATTCAACCCGGAGGCCGCGACCGAGAGCACCGAATACTGGCGGACCTTGATGCCCAGGTCCTGCAGCTGCGCATTGGCGTGGGCGGAACCGCGGGCGCGGGCGCGGGCGGCGAGGAACTGGACCTCGTGCGCCAAATCGGAATCAAAGAACCGTTCCAGGCCGGGGGCGATGGGTTCTGACACTGTGCTCATCTGCTTCTTTCGGTCTGACGGCGGGTGGATCGGCTCGAGCCGCGTCGGCGCAGAACGGTTGTGGGGTGCGCCGTCGCGGTGCACCATCCTACGCACTGGAACTCGCCCGCAGGCGCGTCCTGATGCCGATCGACGATTCTTCGTTGACAAACTCAACTATATCGGTTGAGATGTATAACAGCACATCATAAACGAAGGAGATTTGCCATGTCACTCGAGGGTAAAGTTGCGATCGTCACCGGATCTGGCGCAGGCCTTGGCCTGGCCTACGCTCAGGAGCTGGCTCGCCAGGGTGCGAAGATCGTCATCAACGACGTCAACGAGGAAGTCGCTCAGACTGCTGTGGCGTCCATCACGTCGGCCGGTGGTGAAGCTGTCGCCGTCGTCGCTCCGGTGGGTAGCTCCGAAACGGCTGCGCAGCTGGTGAGCACTGCGGTAGAAAGCTTCGGCGGTCTGGACATCCTGGTTAACAACGCCGGCATCCTGCGCGACAAGTCGCTGCTGAAGATGACCGACGAGGACTTTGACGCTGTGATCAATGTCCACCTGCGCGGCACCTTCACCTGTGTGCGCGCCGCCTACGAATACTTCAAGACCAACGGCGTGGCCGGGCGCATCGTCTGCATCGGCTCGCCCACCGGGCAGCGCGGCAACTTCGGCCAGACCAACTACGCCGCCGCCAAGGCCGGCATCGTGGGCATGGTGCGCACCTGGGCCCTGGAGATGAAGAAGGCGGGCGTCTCCGTCAACGCCGTGATCCCCGTGGCTGCCACCGCCATGACCAAGACGGTGCCGTTCTTCCAGAAGGCTGTCGAAGCCGACGAACGCGGCGAGGCCATGCCGGACTTCTTCCGCAAAGAACTGGGCTTCGGCACGGCCGGTGACGTGGCCGGCGTCATCGCCTTCCTCTCCTCCGACGCCGCCGAGGGCATCACCGGCCAGGCGGTCGGCGTGGGTGGCGACCGCCTGCAGGTCTGGAGCCACCCGGAGCCCGTCGTGCAGGAATTCCACGGTGGGGGCTGGGACTACGCCACGATGCTCGCCGAGGGCAAGTCGCTGCTCGAATCCAACAAGCAGGCCGTGGGGGAGCGCTTCCCTGAGCTGCCCGCCGAGCTGCAGCCCGAGGCGTGACGGAGGGGTCATGACACAGCAGAGCACCCGATACACCTGCGCGGTGGACATCTCCGCCATCGAGGCGATTGATATGCACGTCCATCTCGAGGTTGATGACTGCGGCCATAAATCACTGCCGGAGGAATTCTTCACCGCCTCGGAGAAGTACTTCAAGGCGGAGGAGCGCACCCCCTCGGCCGATCGGATCGCTGAGGTCTACCGCGCCCAGTCCATGGCCGGCGTGGTGTTCACGGTGGATGCGCGCACCCAGTTCGGCCACCAGCCGAACTCCATCGATGACTTGGTGGCCGGGTGCGCACGCAACAACGACGTGCTGATCCCTTTCGGCTCCGTCGACCCGCGCACGGGAGCTGAGGCGCTGACCGAAGCTCGTCGCCAGGCCGAGGAACTGGGGGTGCGCGGTTTCAAATTCCACCCCTCGGTACAGGGTTTCGACCCTTCCGACCGCGAGTTCTATCCGCTGTGGGAGACCCTCGAACAGCTCGGACTGCCCATCGTTTCCCACACCGGCCAGAACGGCATGGGGGCCGGACTGCCGGGCGGACGCGGTATCAAGCTGAAGTACTCGAACCCGTTGCTGCTCGACGACGTCGCCGCGGACTTCCCGGGGCTGACCATCATCATGGCTCATCCCTCGGTCCCGTGGCAGGACGAGGCCAACTCGATCGCCACCCACAAGGCCAACGTCTACATCGACCTGTCGGGCTGGTCGCCGAAGTACTTCCCGGAGTCCCTCGTGCGCCAGGCCTCGAACGTGCTGTCCCGCAAGCTGCTGTTCGGCACCGACTACCCGCTGATCCCCGCCGAGAAGTGGATGCGGGCGTTCAACGATCTGCCGATCAAGGATGAGGTTCGCCCGTTGATCCTCAAAGACAACGCTGTCACCGTGCTCGGGCTCGCCGACGCGGTGGAGCAGAAGGACGGTGCCTGATGAGTGCGCCCTATGCCCTTGATGCCGACGTCCTGGGCTTTGCCGACCGGCTCACCGAGACGGAGAAGTCCGTGCTCGCGGAGTTGCGTCACGTGCTTGACACTCAGGTGAAGCCGTACCTGAACGACGCGTGGAGCGAGGACCGATTTCCGGAAGAGATCATCGAGCCGCTGGAGTCGCTGCGACTCATGGATCCTCCGGCGCTCAAAGAGGCGGGTGAAGAGGTCCGCGACATCTTCACCGCGTTCCGCAACTTCGAGCTGACCCGCTGCGACATCAGCGTCGGCACGTTCTTCAACGCTCAGGCCGGGCTCTTCCGCGCGGTCTGCGTGCTGGGTGGCGACGAGGAACAGGCCGCGCGCCTCGACGAGCAGATCCGCAACTACGAGATCCACGGGGTCTTCGCTTTGACCGAACCTGATCATGGGTCCGATGTCGCCGGCGGCCTCGCGACGACCGCCACGCAGAACGAGGATGGATCCTGGGTGATCAGCGGCGCCAAGCGGTGGATCGGCGGGGCCTTCCTGGCCGACCTTCTCTGCACCTTCGCCCGCGACACCGCGGACGGCGAGGTCAAGGCCTTCTTGGTGCCCCGTCAGGCCGAGGGCGTCACCCTGGAGAAAATCGAGCGCAAGGCCTCACTGCGTATCATGCAGAACGCTCACATCACCTATGAGAACGTCGTGGTGGGTGACGATGCACGCCTGCGCAATATCAACTCCTTCAAGGACGTCAACCGGTGCCTGCGGGTGATGCGCTCGGATGTGTCCTGGATGGCCGTCGGCGCCATGGCCGGCGCCTACGAAGCCGCGGTGAAATACGTGAGCGAACGCGAGCAGTTCGGTCGCAAGCTCGCCGGGTTCCAGCTGATCCAGGAGAAGCTCGCCATCATGCTCGGCAATGTCACCTCCTCGATGGCGATGGCAGTCCGTCTCACGGAGCTACAAGCGGAGGGCAGCTACGACGCCGTCAATGCCGCACTCAGCAAGATGGTCACCGCCACCCGACTCCGTGAGACCGTCGCCCTGGCCCGAGAAGTCTGTGGCGGCAACGGCATCACGCTTGACACGGATGTCGCCCGATTCCACGCCGACGCCGAAGCGGTCTACACCTACGAGGGCACCCACGAAGTCAACGCCCTGATCGTGGGACGCTCCATCACCGGAATCGGCGCCTTCGTCTAGAGCGCCCCGCCCTCACCCTTGCTCGTCTCTTCATCTCATCGTCTCTTCGCAAAGTGAAAGGAACCGCCATCATGGCTGAAAGCACTGCAAAAACCGTTGTCTCCTTCGACGAGGTCTCCGGACTGGCCGGAAAGGACCTCGGGTACTCCGACTGGATCGAGGTCACCCAGGAGATGGTCAACACCTTCGCCGACGCCACGGATGACCACCAGTGGATCCACGTCGATCCGGAGCGCGCCAAGGACGGCCCGTTCGGCGCCCCGATCGCCCACGGATTCCTCACGCTGTCGCTGATCATTCCATTCTGGACCGATCTCTTCGACGTCACCGGCGTGAGCACCAAGGTCAACTATGGGCTCGACAAGGTCCGGTTCACCTCCCCGGTGAAGGTCGGGTCTCGGGTGCGCATGCACGGCGCCATCACCGAGGTTTCCGAGGTCAAGGGCAATGGCCTGCACCTGGTGACCAACGGGACCATCGAGATCGAGGGTGAGGAGCGCCCCGCCGTGGTGGCGACCTTCCTCTCGCGCTTCTACGCCTGATTCCTGTGATTCGCTGAATCACTGGTCAGCACTGCGGGCCCCGCGGCTTCGACACGATGCCACGGGGCCCGCGGTATCTCGCTCATATACGCACGCCGGTCGCATCAGATTGCTTGAGTTCGACCAGCATGCAGGATCTCAACAATTTTTTTCGTCATATAAGTGCCGACAGCTTGTCGCTAACTTCAACGGTAGATAGAGTGTGATGTAGCTAACATTCGCTAGCGTTTGAGTCGATTGCATTCACCGTGAATGGAGACCTCCCATGTCGTTCATCTCATCTCACCGCCGAGGCGTTCGCGCCACTGTTGTCGCCGCCGCCGCGGCCGGTATGCTCGCCCTGTCGGCGTGTGGTTCCGGTTCGCCCTCCGGGGCAGACGACGATGAAGCCACTGCCGGTGCCACCGGAGCCAACGGCGCCGATTCCGGCGAGCTGACCTCGGTCACGGTCGGCGTGCTGCCGATCGCCCCCTCCATCGGTGTGCAGTACGGCATCGAAGAGGGCATCTTCGAGGCGCACGGCCTCGACGTGGAACTGTCCACCTCCAACGCCGGTGCGGCCATGCTCCCGGCCGTTTCCTCTGGTCAGCTCGACTTCGGTGTGGGCAACCCCCTCTCCGTGCTCACCGCCGTGGACCAGGGCCTGGGAATGAAGATCGTCTCCGGCTACTCCAACTCCCTGGGTGAGGGCGATGACATCGCCGGTGTGGTCACCCTGGCCGATTCCGACATCGAGTCCTATGCCGACCTGGAGGGCAAGACCACCTCGGTGAACGCGCTGCGCACCCTGGGCGATCTGACCATCATGGCCGACGCCGAGGAAGAAGGCGCCGACCCGAGCTCGCTGAACTTCTCCGAAATGCCCTTCCCGGACATGCAGGCGCAGCTGGAAGCCGGCAATACCGACGCCATCTGGGTCCCGGAGCCGTTCCTCTCCAACGCGCTGGCCGAGGACACGAACCAGTTGGTCGGGTACAGCTTCCAGGACGCCATCCCGGGCATGCCCACCATGGTGAGCTTCACGTCCTCCTCCTTCGCTGAGGAGAACCCTGAAGTGGCGCAGGCCTTCGCCGATGCCATGGTCGAGGCGCTGGCCGGGGTGGAATCCGATCAGGAGGGTGCACGCTCCCTGCTGCCGGACTTCATCGACATCAGCCCCGAGGCCGCGCAGAACCTGCGCATGGAGCGTCTCGACGGCGAGGTCCCGCGGGACGAGATCAGCCAGATCAGCGAACTCGCGGTCCGCTACGACTTCATCGGCGAAGCACCGGCCGACGAGGATCTCTACCTCGACTGATCTCGACTGATCCGCTCCGACACCGTTCCCCCTCGATGACGTTCGACCTGAACCTGCTCCGGGTACTGGCGGCCGTCGTCGAGGAGGGGACGGTGACGGCGGCTGCCCAGCGACTGCAGCTGAGCCAGCCCGCCGTCACCCATGCGCTGAACCGGCTGCGCCGGCTCACGCGCGACGAGATTTTCATCAAGCAGGGCCGGGGAGTGGTGCCGACCCGGCTCGCCCTCCAGCTCTACTCCGACACGGCCGAGCTGGTGCGCGCCGGAGAGAGCGCGATTGACCGGGTGGTGCGCTTCGATCCGCTGACCACGACGTCGAGCTTCCGGGTGGCACTCACCGACGTTGGCCAGCGCACCTTCCTGCCCACGCTGGTCGCCGGTCTGCACGCTCAGGCGCCCCGCGCCCGACTGGTGGTGAGTTCGCCTCAGCTGGAGGAGACGGCGGCCGCGCTCTCCTCGGGTGACCTCGACCTGGCCGTGCTCTCCACGGAGGTGCACGGGGCGGTGCGTTCTGAGATGCTGCGCCATGACCACTACGTCTGCGTCGCTCGGCGCGGCACCTTTGGGTCCCAGGGGCCCAGCCGCGACGACGTGGAGTTGACACCCCGCGTGGTGATCTCCTCCGCCACCGGGCACACGCTGGTGGAGCGGAGCTTGCCCGCCGCGCCGCCCGGATCGGTGCACACCGAGAGCTTCGCAGGTATTCCCTCGCTGCTCGTGGCCGCCGACCTCATCGCTTTCGTTCCCGACGCGCTGCGCGCCAGCTGGGGGTCTCACTGGAATATCGAACACTGGCCCGCCCCGGTCGACCATGCCCGGGTTCGGGTGATGGCGCATCTGCCCCGGGTTCCCCGCTCGCGGGCCTCGTCCTGGTTCGGCGAGCTTGCCGTGGAGCTGCTGCGCGACACCGGTCTGCGCGAACCCATTCATCCCACTGATGGATCCGATGAAGAAGTATCCGTAGACGAGATGTGAGCTGGGTCATAGCGTGATGTGCATGACTTCTCAACCCTTCGCATTCCCCGCCGCGCCGTACACTCCCGCTCCCCGTCGCCGACTCCGTTCACTGATCGCAGCGGCGGGAGCGACCTGTCTGGCCCTCGGGCTCGCCGCCTGTGGATCCGACGATACCCCGGACGCCGGAGGCCCGGGAGACGACGCCGCCCTGGAGCAGATCACCGTGGGCGCGATCCCCATCGGCGACGTCGCCCCGCTGCACTTAGCCGTCAGTGAGGGCTTCTTCGAAGAAGAGGGGCTCGACGTCGAAATCGTTAACACCACCGGCGGGGCCGTCGCCGTGCCCGGAGTGGTAGCAGGAGATTTTGATTTCGCCTTCGGCAATACCGTCTCGCTGATGGTGGCCCGCGACCAGGGACTTCCGCTGCGATATGTGCTCAACGGAACAGTGACCACGGGCGAGCCGGGTGCGGATGTGGCGGCTGTCGTGGCCCCGGAGGATTCGGACCTGAACGAGACGGCCGATCTCTCCGGCGGGCAGACCTCCTCGAACAACCTGAACAACATCGGCGACACCGCCATCCGGCTCGCGGTGGATGAGGCTGGCGCCGACGGGACCGACATCGAATTCGTGGAGCTGGCTTTCGGCGAGGCCGAGGCCGCCGTGACCAACGGCAATGTCTCCTCGGCGCTGCTGCTCGAGCCCTACCTCACCGCCGCCCTCGATCACGGGCTGAAGGCGATTTCCTGGCCTTATGCCGAAGCGCACCCCGATTTAGATATGGGTGGCTACTTCACCTCCGAGGAAACGCTGAGAGAGCGGCCCGAGACGGTCGAGGCCTTTCAAAGTGCGATGCAGCGCTCCCTGGAGTTCAGCCAGGAGAATCCGGAGGCGGTACGCGAGGTGATCGGCACCTACACCACCATCGACGACGAGATGCTCGAGCGGATCACCCTGCCCCGCTTCAACGCGGAATTCTCCCGCGAGGGACTCGCGGTGCTCGGTGAGGCCGCGGCTCGGCACGGGGTGCTCTCCGAGGAACCGAATCTCGACGAGTTGCTGCCCGAACAGTGAGCCGGATCCAGCAACAACACTGCAGCAATGGACCTACTTGAAGGAGAACCATGAAAGTCAGCGAGGCCGTCGGCCAGGTAATCGCCCGCATGGGAGCCGGGCACGTCTTCGGCGTGGTCGGATCGGGCAACTTCCGAACCACCAACGCCCTGCTCGCCACCCCCGGGCCGTCGGGAGAGCTCCCGCGGTTCACCGCGACCCGGCACGAGATGGGGGCGGCCTGCATGGCGGACGCCTATGGCAGGGTGGCTGGCTCCTTCGCCGTCGTTACCGTACACCAGGGGTGCGGGCTGTCCAACGCGCTGACCGGGCTGGGGGAGGCTGCCAAGGCGCGGACCCCGCTGCTGGTGATCTCCGGAGACACCCCCGGGGGCCAATACGGGTCGAACTTCTGGATCGATCAGGACAAGGTGATCGAGGGCATGGGTGCGGTGGCCGAGCGCCTACACAGCCCCGACCGGGCCGTGGAAGATACGGTGCGGGCGGTCACCCGTGCCGTGGTTGACCGGCGCGCAGTGGTGCTCTCGATGCCCCTGGATATCCAGGAAGCCGAGATTCCGAGAGCTCAGGAAGAACAGGTGCGCACTCTCGTCCCGCCGGTGCTTCCGGCTCCGGCGGGGCTGTCCGATGCGGCCACCGCGGAGATTGCCGAGGCGCTGGCCTCCGCGCAGCGGCCGGTCCTGCTGGCCGGACGCGGAGCGCATCACGCCGAGCAAGCCCTGCTCCGGCTCGGCGAACTCAGTGGGTCGCTGCTCACTACCTCCGCCGCCGGTCGAGGGCTGTTCGTGGACGACCCCTGGCACACCGATGTGATGGGCGGCTTCGCCACCGACGGGGCCGCAGAGCTGGTGGCGGAGGCGGACCTGCTGGTGGTCTTCGGAGCCGCGCTGAACCGCTGGACCACCCGTTCCGGGAGCCTGCTGGCGAACAAGACCGTGATCCAGATCGACGACCAGGTCTCGGCCTTCGGGTTGCACTATCCGGTGACCCGGGCGGTGCTCTCAGATACCGCGCTCGCGGCCGCGGCCCTCTGTGCTGCGTTGGAGGAGCGCACCGCCGACGCTCCGGGCACCGACGTGGCGCCGCGCATCGGGTACCGCACCGAGGAAGTCGGTCGGCGGGTGCGGGACTCCCTGCATTGGCGGGACCAGCCCTTCGAGGATCGCTCGGAGCCCGGCAGTGAGGGCGCCGGCGGGGTGATCGACCCGCGCACGCTGACCAATGCGCTCGACGAGATGCTGCCGATGCACCGCGTGCTCGCCCCCGACGGTGGCAACTTCAACGCCTACCCGGCCATGCACTTCCGCGTCCCGGATCCACGGGGCTATTCTGTGCCGCTGGCGTTCCAGTCCATCGGGCTGGCGATCTCCTCGGTGATGGGGGCGGCCACCGCACTGCCCGGCAGGGTGGCGATCGCCGGCGTCGGCGACGGCGGTTTCATGATGTCTCACGTCGAGCTCGACACCGCGGTGCGCGAGCAGATCCCCCTGGTCGTGGTCGTCTACAACGACGACGCCTACGGGGCCGAGGTGCACCACTTCGAGCATGAGACGGATCAGCTCGACACCGTGGTGTTCCCCGCCACCGACATTGCCGCCATCGCGCGCGGCTACGGCTGCGAGGCCCTCACCGTGCGCTGCCTCGAGGATCTGGCGCCGGTGGCGGACTGGGTCGCCGGACCGCGTACCGTCCCGTTGGTCATCGACGCGAAGATCGCGAAGTTCCCCTCCTGGGTGCTCGCCCACACCTTCGGCGCCGACGAATAAGGGGGCCGATTCAGCCTCATCGCGACCGAAGATGTTACAAATTGTCAACAAAATTGCTGGAGGTCTTGATGTTGACCCCGTGCGCTTCTAGAGTGTGAGCTACCTAACACTTTAGTTATGAGGAGACTGCTCATGTTCATCACTCACTCACGCCCCGCCCGCTGGCGGGCTGGCCTGACGGCCGTCGCAGCAGCCTCGCTCCTGGCGCTCACCGCCTGCGGGGAGGGCTCGCCCAGCGGCGACGCCGAAGACACTGCATCGGCACCGGCTGCTGACGGCGAGCTCACCAGCATTGAGGTCGGGGTCATCCCGATCGTCGACGTCGCCCCCATCTATCTCGGCGTCCAGGAGGGGATCTTCGAGGAGCACGGGCTTGACGTGAATCTCACCCTGGCCCAGGGCGGTGCCGCCATCGTGCCGGCAGTGCAGTCCGGCGACATGGACTTCGGCTTCTCCAATATCACCTCGCTGGTGATCTCCACGTCCCGCGGCCTGGAGATGGAGCTGGTCGCCGCCGGTCCTCAGACCACCGGCAATGCCGAGGATGACTTCGCTGCCGTGTTGGTGCCGGAGGACTCCGACGTCGAGTCCATGGAGGATCTGGCGGGTGCATCCGTGGCGGTGAACACGCTGAACAACATCAATGACACGGTGCTCAAGGAGGGGATGAACCAGGCCGGAGGTGACCCGGACTCGCTGAACCTCACCGAGGTGCCCTTCCCGGATATGCCCGGACAGTTGGAGGCTGGCAATGTCGACGCGGTGATGGCGGTCGAGCCGTTCAAGACCATCATCGCCCAGACCGGGGCGCGCGAGATCTACGCGCCCTACGCCGAGCCGATCGAGGATCTGACGGTGGCCGGATACTTCACCACCTCCCAGCGCATCGAGCAGGATCCGGAGTTGGTGGAGGCGTTCGTCACCGCCATGAAGGAGTCGCAGCAGTTCGCTGAGGATAACCCGGATGCGGTGCGCGAGATTCTGCCCGAGTACACCAACCTGGACCCGGAGATTATCGAGGAGCTGACGATCGCGCACTTCCCGCAGGAGATCAATACCGACTCCGTGCAGCGGATCATCGAGCTCTCGCTGGAGACGGGGCTGATCGACGAGGAGATCTCGCTGGACGACTTCGTCTACGAGGGCGCCTAGCCCCAGCTTGGTGCTAGTTGAACTCAATGGTTGATTTTCTCAACGGCAAGGCGCAGAATGGGATCAGATGTGAGTTGCGGCACAGAAGCCGCTGATCCCGAGGAGCGCAGAGCATGATCAACCGAGGTTTGGGTGACTGGATCCACCGTCGTCGAGTGAAGTCCGCGGGACGAACCGCGCTGATCTCGGCCGCCGGTGAACTCACCTACGACGAGCTCGACGAGCGCATCAACCGCCTCGCCAGCGCCCTGGCCGACCGCGGAGTCGGCCAGGGCGACCGGGTGGCCTACCTGGGCGAGAACTACCCGTCCTTCCTGGAGACCCTGTTCGCCACCACCGCTCTGGGGGCGGTGTTCGTGCCGCTGAACACCCGCCTGGCACCTCCCGAGGTCCGGTTCCAGCTCAGCGACTCCGGCTCCAGCGTGCTCATCGCCTCGACCACGCTGGCTCCGCTGGCGGCTGTCGCGGCGCGCGACACTCCGGTGCGGACCCTGGCCCTGGTGGACGACGGCGCCGCGGTGGCTCATGACGCCCTGGAAGGGGATCTGACGCCGATGAGCTTCGAAGAGCTGCTCGCCTCCGGAGCCCCAGTGCACCCTGACGTGCAGGTCGGACTCGATGATCTGGCGGTGATCCTCTACACCTCCGGCACCACCGGCAACCCCAAGGGTGCGATGCTCACCCATGGCAACCTGACCTGGAACGCTCTGAACGTGATCACCGACTTCGACTACACCTCGAAGGACGTCTCGCTGATGATCGCCCCGATGTTCCACGTCGCCGCGCTCGGCATGGGGGTGCTGCCCACACTGCTCAAGGGTGCGACCGTGGTGCTCGAGCCGAAGTTCGAGCCCGGCCGGGTGCTGCGCCTCATCGAGGAGCATCGGGCCACCGGAATCTCGGGGGTGCCCACCACCTACCAGCTGCTCGCGGAGCATCCGGACTGGGACTCCACCGATCTCTCCTCGCTGCGCAACCTGACCTGCGGTGGCTCCGCGGTGCCGTTGCGCGTGCTCGACACCTACGAGCAGCGGGGCCTGAGCTTCACCATGGGCTACGGGATGACCGAGACCTCCCCGGGGGCCACCACGCTGCCGGCCCGGTACTCACGGGACAAGCAAGGCTCCGGCGGGCTGCCGCACTTCCACACCGAGGTGCGCGTCGTCGATCCCCTGGATGAGCCGCTGCCGGCCGGTGAGGTCGGCGAGATCCAGGTGCAGGGTCCCAACGTTATCGCCGCCTACTGGAACCGCGACGACGCCAACGCCTCCTCCTTCGTGCAGGCTGAGGACGGCGTCTGGCTGAAGACCGGGGATATGGGCTATCTCGACGACGACGGTTTCCTGTTCATTTCCGACCGGATCAAGGACATGATCATCTCCGGTGGCGAGAACATCTACCCGGCCCAGGTCGAGCAGGAGATCGCCCAGCTCGACGCCGTGGCCGCGGTGGCGGTGTTCGGGGTGGACGATGAGAAGTGGGGCGAGGTCCCGCGCGCGGCCATCGTGGTCCGCGACGGGCACCAGCTCACCGAGGGCGAGGTCATCGGTGCGCTGCAGGGCCGGCTCGCCCGCTACAAGATCCCGAAGTCGGTGGTCTTCGTCGAGGAGATGCCCCGCACCGCCTCCGGAAAGATCCGCAAGCCCGATCTGCGCCAGCAATACGGCGCGGTGTGACCCGGGGCATACTCATAGGTAGCATGGTGCCATGCATATGCTCCTGCGCACCCTGCTGCTGCTGATCCGCTCCCGCCGTCGCTCGAAGCTCTCGCTCTGGGACGAGTCGTCGCTGCCGCTGCGCTCGCTGCCCACCGACATCGACGTCGCGATGCACATCAACAACGGGGTGTACCTGTCGTTGATGGATCTGGGCCGTTTCGACCTGCTGGTGCGCTGCGGGCTGTGGGACGAGTTGCGCCGTCGTCGGTGGACGCCGGTGGTGCAGTCGGAGATGATCACCTTCCGCAAGTCCCTCGAGCTCTGGCAGTCCTACACCCTGGAGACGAAGTTCCTCGGCGTGGACGACCGTTCCATGTACTTCGAGCAGCGCTTCGTCGTCGATGGCGAGATCTACGCCCGCGGCTACCTGGCCGGGCGACTGCGGGGTCCGAACGGTCCGGTGCCCAACGAGGAGATCTTGGCGGCAGCTGCGCAGATGGGCCAGCCAATGCCCGCCGACCGTGCGGTGCCCGAGTGGCTGCTGGCCTGGCGCGAGCAGGGCGCGTTGCCCTCGTCACGGAAGCCCGCACCACACCACTGGTGAGCCGGGCCAGGCGTAGGCTGGGGGAGTGACCCTCCCCGCGCAGCCCGCCCCCGCCCCGGCCTCCCGGCCCTCGGTGGGGCTGCTGCTCATCCTGCTGTGCGCCATGGGGGCCGGACCCCTGTTCAACTACGGGGTGTCGGTGTCCTCCGCGCTGATCATCGAGCGGTTCGACATGACCGCCGGACAGCTCGGGCGCGTGGTGACCATGGTCTTTGCCTCGGCCGCGGTGATGAGCATCTGGCTGGGCCGGCGCGCGGATGTGATGAGCGCCCGATCCCAGATGATGCTGATCTTCGTCGGCACCGCGGTGGCCCTCGTCGTGGCCGCCTTCGCCTCCCAATACTGGCTGCTGATTGTTGCCGCCGTGCTGGCCGGACCCGCCCAGGCCATCTCGAACCCGACCACCAACCGGATCATTATCCGCACCGTGCCGACCGCCCAGCGCACCGGGTGGGTGGGCGTGAAGCAGTCCGGTGTGCAGGCATCCCAGCTCTTCGCTGGGTTGTTTTTCCCGGCGGTCGCCCTGGCCCTGGGCTGGACGGGGGCCGCGCTGGGCGCGGCGCTGGTGTGCGTGGTGCTGTGGGGGCTGAGTTTGCGGGTGGTGCCCTCGGCCCGGCAGCTGGGCTCACGTGCCGCGCGCCGCCCGTTCTCCGAGGCCGCGCCGTCGGCCCCTCGTCCCGCAGCCTCCGGCGCCGCGGTGGACATGACGGAGCGGCTGCCCCGGGTGGTCTACTACTTCGCCGCCATCGCCCTGTTCTCCGGGATGGGCATGCAGGCCACCAATGTGTACCTGCCGCTGTTCGCCGTCGAGGAGCTGGGATTCAGCCTGGTGCTCGGCGGGGCGGCCGCGGCCGTCTCCGGAGTGGTCGGGGTGGTCTGCCGCATCTGGTGGGGACGGCGCATGCAGGCCGGATGGCGGCCTTCGGTTCTGCTGCTGCTGATCTGCCTCGGTGCGCTGCTGGCGGTGACGGCCTTCCTGCTGGCCGGCGCCACTGGGTGGTCCGCGCTGATCTGGGCGGGCGCCGCGCTGCACGGGATGACCGTGCTGGGGGCCAACGTCGTCATCAACGCCGGGCTGATGAGCACCATTCCGGCCCATCGCATCGGTGCGGCCTCCGGGATCAACTCGATGGGCATGTACCTTGGATTCGCCCTGGGACCACTGGTCATGGGGGTGCTCCACGACCTCACCGGCAGCTTCGACTCCGGCTGGTTGCTCGTCGCCGTGTCCTACCTGGTGTGCGTCGGGATCGCCCTGGGCCTGCGGGCCCACGGCCGTCGTCTGCGTTCGGCCGCCGCCGACGAGGACCAGCCCACCGCCTCACCTGACACCGACCCCGACTCCCAGGAAGGCGATCAGCCGTGACCGCGTCATCTCACCCCGCCCGCCACTCCGCCAGCCACCGCGACAACACTGTCTCCGTCGCCTCGAACGACGGCGGCAGTCCCGGACCGCGGTGGGCCCGGGCGGCGCTGCTCTGGGTCCCGGCGCTCTGGCTCGGGCTGATCGTTGGGATCTCGCTGATCGAGGCGCCCCTGAAATTCACCGCCCCGGGTATCACCATCCCGTTGGGGTTGGGCATCGGGCGCCGGGTGTTCCTGGCCATGAACCTCACCGAGCTGGTGCTCGCCGTCGTGCTAATCGCCGCACTGGTCGTGCTCTGGCGCCGCGCGGCGGTGTGGCCCACGACCGGGGCACGCTGGTGGCATCTGGGTGCGCTGACCGTGCTCGCGGTGAAGACCGCGGTGATCCGGCCGCTGCTGGCCAGCCACACCGACGCGGTGCTCGCCGGGGAATCCGTTGGCGGGTCGAACATGCACTACGCCTATATCGCCGCCGACGCGCTGCTCATCGCGCTGCTGGTCACCGCCGTCGTGATCGGGGCGCGCGCCCTGCTCCCCGCGGCCGACCCCAGCCCGAATGCTGAGCCACGGGAGGTGGCCTCAGGGCGATGACCCGACCGAAGTCCTCCCCGAACTCGACGGCGTGGCTGTGGCTGATCGTCGCGGCGGCCGTGCTGACGCAGACCTCCATTAACCTGCTGCGCCCGGTCACCTCCTATAAGCTGCTGTCCCTGGGGTTCGGGGAGACCGCCATCGGCCTGGCCACCGCGTTCTATGCGGTGCTACCGCTGTTCATGGCCATGCCGTTCGGCCGGCTCACCTCGAAGATCTCCTCGCTGCGGGGACTGCTCACCGTGGGTGGGGTGATCATCGGCGTGGGCGGGGCCCTGCTGGCGTTAGCCGCCGACGCTTGGCTGATCATGGTGGCCTCCGCGCTGCTGGGCGTGGGACACCTGATCTTCACCATCGCCGGTCAGTCGATGATCTCCCGCCGCTCCCCGGCCCACCAGATGGATGCTGCTTTCGGATGGTTCACCGCCGCGTTCTCCGTGGGGCAGATGACCGGACCGTTACTCTCCGGTGTGCTGCTGGGCAACGTCTCGCTGGCCGTGGCCCAATCCTCCGGGGTCGGGCTGGGGGAGAGCATCACCCTGGCCCTGTGGATCGGCGCGATCGCCGCGGTGGTCTCCGCGCCCGTGCTGTTCTTGCTGCGCCCGATGCCGGATCCCACCACCTCCCAACTGCGGCTTCTACCCCCGGCCGGGGCGCAGAAGCCGACCATGCTCGCCATCATCCGGCGCCCCGGGGTGGCCTCGAACATGTTCTCCTCGCTGGCGCTGCTGGCGATCCTGGACATTCTGATCGCGTTCCTGCCGCTGGTGGGTGAGGCCGCCGGGGTCTCCCCGCTGGCGGTGGGCGTGCTGCTGGCGCTGCGCGGTGCGGCCTCGGTGGTCTCGCGAATCTTCCTGCCCATGCTGGCCCGCCGCTACCGGCGCAGCCACCTGGTGCTGGTCTCCCTGCTGATCTCGGGGCTGGCCATCGCCGCCGTACCGTTCACCCTGCAACTCGACGGCGCATTCTGGGCGGCCGGGGTGCTGATCTCCCTGGGCGGGCTCACCCTGGGTCTCGGCCAACCGTTGACGATGACGATGATCTCCCAGGCGGTGCCCTATTCCTGGCGCAGCCCGGCACTGGCGCTGCGGCTGATGTCGAACCGGGTGGGGCAGGTGGTGCTGCCGGTAGCGGCCGGTGCGGTGGCCGCACCGCTGGGTCCTGGAGGCGGTGTCTGGTTCGCCTGTGCCGTGCTGGCCGCCTCGGGGGCGGAACGACTGATCAATCGACGCACCGGCCCGAACGACGAGGACGTCGACGCCGGTTGATCCGGACGGGCCACGGGCTGACACCGGCTGATTCCGACCGCGGCAGGCTCAGCGGTGGTTGCCGCCGCCGCGGTTCCGGCTGGTCCAGGCGACCAGTCCGGTGGCGATGAGCGCGACGAGGGCGATGAGTCCGACCGGCAGCAACCAGCCCGGGGCGGCCAGCCGGGCGGGCGCCTGCTGGCCGGCGGCCTCGGCGTCGGAGGCATCGGGCTGCGTCTGGTCGTCGCCCTCTGGGTTCTCCTCGGCCGGGCTACTCGGCATGCTGGTCACCGAGACCGTCTCCGTTTCGGTCGGTGCCTCAGGGGTGTCAGCGTTGTCGCCGGAATCGTCGTTCTGGGGTGCACTGCCCGGGTCGAAGGGCCCCTGGGGTACGGACTGACCGCCGGATCCGCCCGGGACCTGACCGGTGTTGCTGTCACCGCCGGGGAACCAAGGCGTGCGGGTGGTGACCGAGGGCGACGGGGCCGGTGCCGTCACCGTCTGCGTGGCCGTTTGGGTGGCCGTCGGTGTCGGCGTGCGGTTCGGATCCTCGGTGGCTGGGGGTGTTGTGGGCGACGGCGAGGGGGAGACGGATTCAGTCGGACTCTGTGTGGGGGTCGGGCCCGGTTCGAGGGTGACGGAGACCTGGCATTTGCCGGTGGTCCCGTTGGCGTCGGTGGCTCGCAGGTTGAAGTAGTCCTGCTGAATGCGGAACGGATCCGGGGCCCGATAGACCGCGGTGGTGCCCTCCACCTGTACGTCCCCGCCGTTGACCGGCTGATCGGCGGTGAGGGTGACCGGGTCGGTGGCCCCGCTGACCTGCACATTGATGGTCACGGTCTCCCCTGGGGACAGCAGTGAGCCGTGGACCGGGCACTCCAACTCCAACGGCGCGGTGCTAGGGGGCACGCTGGGGGACTCGCTTGCGTCACCCTCGTCGCCTCCGTTGTCTTCGTCGTCCTCGCCGCTGGCGGGTTCGGTGCCGACCGATGTGGAGGCTCCGGACTCGGGAGAGGGCGAGGCGGAGGAAGACGTTTGAGCGGAATCCTGAGCAGAAGATTGAGGAGAGAACTGCGTCGAGGTCTGTATCGACTCCGAGGTCTGTACCGACGGCGCCGATGACTCGTTGCTCTGCTCGGTGACCTGGTGTTCCGGCGTCGGCTCGTCAGGGGTCGCGGACGCCGCGCCGACGGGAACAGCGACGAAGAGGCCGAGGCCGATCCCGAGGCTCAGGGTTGCACGGCGGCAGGTGGTGCGCGGGCGCGCCATGCGAAAGCACCTCCTGAGGCCTGACTGATCGACGCGGTCGGACGCGTCGGCGAGATGGGTGCCCGTTGAGCTTGCACGCCAAACACGTTTATCACATCGTAACAATGGCGACCCTCGGAGAAAAAGGCCTGGTCGGAACCGGGGCCGACTCTGCCGCGGTTCTCAGCCCGCGCCCAGGTACCGTCCAGCAGCGGATCCCGCGCGGAAATTCAGTGCTGTGGGTCCCGTCCGCGCAGTTCGTCGAGCTGGCGGCGCTCCTTCTTGGTGGGGCGTCCGGAGCCGCGGTCGCGGCGAGGCACAGCCAATAGGTGCCGTGGGATGGGCTCGGGGGAGTGGTCGCGATAGTGCTGCACAGCCACCGGGGCGCCGACGCGCTTGGCGATCAGCCCGGTGACCTCGAGGATACGCTCGCGTCCGGGCTGGCGCACCCGCACCGTGTCGCCGATACCCACCGGCTGGGCGGGCTTGGCCGGGGCGTCGTTGACCTTCACATGCCCGCCCTTGACGGCGGCGGTGGCGGCGGAGCGAGTCTTGTACATCCGCACCGCCCACAGCCAGGCGTCGAGACGGGTGCGAGTCATAGGCTCCAGCGTACTCGGATCACTCGTTGCCTTCGGCTGTGCGCAGGTTGCGGAAAGCCGAACGGTGGAACACCAGCGGCTCGGCTGCATCGGTCTCGGCCGATACCCCGTGCACCTGCAGCAGCACCATGTGGTGGTCGCCCGCGGGCAGCTCCGCGTAGACGGAGGTCTCCAGCCACAAGGCGGCGTCGTCGAAGAACACCGCACCCTGCTCGGAGACCTGGAGGTCCTGGCCGGCGAACCGGTCGCCGTCCTTGGACGCCAGCTGCTTGCACACCCCGGTCTGGGACTCGCCCAGGATCGAGATGCCGATGCGCTCGGCCAGGCGCAGTCGCGGCCAGGTGCGGGAGGTGTTCTGCACGGCGAAGGCCACCAGCGGCGGCTCCAGGGAGACCCCCACGGTGAACGAGGAAGCGGCCAGGCCCTCCTTGACCCCGCCCGCATAGCCGGCCAGGGCGGCCACGCCGGAGGGGAACTGGGAGAACGCCTGGCGCAGGGTGAGCGCGGAGACGTCGTCGGAGAGTCCGGCGCGGGTCTCGGGGAAGTCGGTGTCGGTCTTCTGGGCGAAGGTCACAGCGGACATATCTGCCTCTCTGCAAGGCGCTTCCGCAGTCGGGTGACGCGGAGACGCGGTACTTGCCAGCCGGAGGACCCGGTGGCCGAATCATCACCTGGAGCACCCCACTACGCGAAGAGGGTTGCCGTCCCGTTAGCCAGGGCTACGCACGGGAACTCGTGATTCTGAGATTCAGAATAGGTTGGTGTTCGGCGAGGGGTCAATGTCGGCTGCGCCACTGTGTCCCCAGATGACGGGCACAGGTCACATAACCCGGTTCGTGCCCCGACTCGGCGGATTCAGCGGAATCGGGCGTCGATGGCGTCGCCGTGGGCGTGCAGGCCCTCCGAGGCGGCCAGCGCGACGATGCCGCGCTGCAGCTCCTTCAGCCCGGTCTCCTGGTAGCGGATGCGCTGCTGCAGCCGCAGGAAGCTCACCGTGTTCAGTCCCGAGGAGAACCGCGCCGAACCGGAGGTGGGCAGCACGTGGTTCGACCCGGAGGAGTAGTCCCCCAGCGGCACCGGCGAGTACGGGCCGACAAACACTGCACCCGCGTTGGTGATCTGCGCGAGCACCGCCTCGTCGTCGTGGGTGTGGATCTCCAGGTGCTCGGAGGCGTAGGCATTGGCGACGGCGATCCCGGTTTCCAGGTCATCGACGATGAGCACCCGGGATTGCGGGCCGGTGAGCGCCTGCCGGATCTGCTCTTCCAGCACCGCGCCCGGGACCTGTGCTTCGATCTCGGCCACCACCTGCCGGGCGAGCTCCGCGGAGTCGGTGATCAGTACGGAGGCCGCCATCGGGTCGTGCTCGGACTGGCTGATCAGATCCGCGGCCACCCAGCCCGGGTGCGCGGAATCGTCAGCGAGCACCGCAATTTCCGAGGGGCCAGCCTCGGCGTCGATGCCGACCGTGCCCAGCACGGCACGCTTGGCGGCCGCGACGTAGACGTTGCCGGGACCGGTGATGATGTCCACCCCCGGGCAACCGTCCACCCCGTAGGCGAACATGGCGATGGCCTGGGCGCCACCGGCGGCGTAGACCTCATCGACCCCCAGCAGCGCGCAGGCGGCCAGCACCACCGGGTGCGGGTCGCCGCCGTGATCGCGCTGCGGCGGGGAGGTTACCGCCAAAGACGCCACCCCGGCAGCCTGGGCCGGCACCACGTTCATCACCACGGACGACGGATACACGGCCCGACCCCCGGGCACGTAGAGGCCCACCCGACCCACCGGCAGCCAGTGATTCTCCACCACGGCCCCCTCGCCGAGCTCGACCGTGGAGTCGGCGGGACGCTGGGCGGCATGCACCAGGCGGGCCCGGCGGATCGATTCCTCCAGGGCCGCGCGCACGGCCGGGTCCAGCTCGTCCAGGGCGGTCTGCAGCTTCTTCGGGGCCACCCGCAACGAGGCTGGGCGCACGCCGTCGAAGCGCTCCCCGATCTGAAGCACCGCCTCGGCCCCCTCGGAGCGCACCCGCTCCACGATCGGGCGCACGGTCTCCACGGCGGCGCTGACATCGACTTCGGCCCGCGGCAGCACCGTGTCGAGGATCTCCGCGTTGATCTCGGTGCCGCGCAGGTCGGTGATCGTGAGCATGGGTCCTCCGGACGGGGTGGGGCGGGATGTCGGTGTGAGCTGTGTCCAGCTTAATCGTTCGGTGTGGGGTTCCCCTCGAACGGGGTTTCTGTTCAGCATCATGTCAGTTCGATCTGGCACTGTAGAACCATGACGCTTGTTGACCGACTCGCCATGCTGCCCGTCACGGGTTCCTTTTTCTCCCCGTCGTTGACCGCGGTCAGCGACGAGCCCAGCGCCACCGAGACCATCGGCCCGGCCGTGCCTGAAGGAGTCCAGTCCACCGCCGAGGAGACCATCGAGGCGGTGGGCCCCGTGCTTGGCCTGGTGATCAACGTGCTGGTGGCAGTGGGCATCGCGCTCGCCGTCGTCGTGGTGGTGGCCCTGGTGGCCCGGCTCGTGCTGCACCGCCGTCCGGAGGTCTTCCGACGGATGTTGCGCCTGCTGGTGCCGATCGCCGCGGTGCTCAGCTTCCTGGGCGCCCGCATCGCGGTGAGCGTCTCCGACCAGACCGAGAGTTGGGTGTGGATCGTCGGTTTCGTGTTGCTCATCGGCCTGGCCGCCTCGGTGGCGTGGCTGGCGATGCGGATCCTGGGCATCGTGGAGCGCCAGGTGCTGGCCAAGTACGGGTCCGACGGGATCGACGACCGCCGCGACCGCAAGGTGCAGACCCAGATGCGGCTGATCAAGCGGATCCTGGTGGCCGTGATCGTGGTGATCGCCATCGCCGCGGTGCTGCTGTCGATCCCTTCGGTGCGCGCGCTCGGCGCCGGTATCCTCGCCTCGGCCGGTCTGATCTCCGTGGTGGCCGGCCTGGCCGTGCAGTCCACCCTGACCAACGTGTTCGCCGGGGTGCAGCTGGCCTTCACCGACGCCGCCCGGGTGGGGGACGTGGTGCAGGTCGACGATGTGTTCGGCAACATCGAGGACATCACCCTGTCCTATGTGGTGGTCAAGATCTGGGACGGGCGCCGGGTGATCTACCCCTCCAGCTACTTCACCACCACCCCGTTCGAGAACTGGACGCGCACCGGCTCGGCGCTCTCGGGCACCATCGAGTTCGACCTGGACTGGCGGGTGCCGATGCAGCCGCTGCGGGCACGGCTGCTGGCGCTGCTGGAGTCCACCGAGCTGTGGGACGGCCGCGACGCCTCCATGCAGGTCACCGATGCGGTGGGCGGCATGGCGCGTATCCGCGCTGTGGTGTCAGCCCGCAACTCCGGGGACCTGTGGGACCTGCGCTGCCTGGTGCGCGAGGATCTGGTGGCGTTCGTGCACGCAGACCACCCCGAGGCGCTCTACGCGGTGCGCTTCAACGACCACGACGACGAAGACGACGCCGCCGACACTGATACGGCAGCCGAGGCTGATACCGCAACGGCGCCGTCAGCGGAGGAAACCTCACGTCCCGCCCCGGCTTCGGGCCGGGACGCCTCCACCGACGCCCGCTCGATGCCGCGGATCCCCACCGGGACCACCGGCGAGGTGCCGCGTCCCGGGACCAGCGACGAGGACGCCGGCACCCCGGCCACCCGGCGGCAGCCGACCGTGCCCGGAGCCCGTGGCAGCGCCACCGCACCCGCCGAACCCACCACCGATACCGGATCGGACCGGGAGGTCACCGGCTCCGTGCCGCTGACCGTCTCCTCGGAGCATTCCTCCGTGTTCACCGGATCGATCTCCGCCATCGAGCGGAACCGCGATCTGGCCGGGCCCGGTGACGACGTTTACGAGGACCGGCGGCGCCAGCAGGCCGAGAATACCGGCGAACTCGACACGGTCGACGAAGAGCAGCCGGACGAGGACGCTGAGAAGCCCGAGAAGCCTGAGACGACGGAGCGCTGATCAGCGCTCGGGCTGCTCGCCCAGATCCTCCAGCTGCTCTAGCTCGGGCGCGCGCTCCACATCCGGGTCGGCCACCGTGGGTAATTGTTCCGGCCGCGGTGAGGCCGACGGCTTCACACACAGTACCGGGTGGTCCAGGGCGCGCAGCAGCTCATCGGTCACCGAGCCCATCATGAACCGGCCGAATCCGGAGCGCTTGCGGTTGCCGATCACCACATAGGAGGGATCCAGCTCGGCGCACAGGGTGACGAACTCCTCCACCGTGGACTTCCCGCGCAGCAGCTCTCGGTATTCGGACTCCACATCAGACGCCGCCTGCAGCTTATCCTGCAGGGTCACCTTGTCCTTGTCGCTCAGCTGCGAGGCGTGCCGATTCTCGCCGCCCGGGCCCGCGTTGACCACCACCACGGACTCTCCGGAGAGACGGGCCAGGCGCAGTCCCTGGTCCAGGGCGGCCTGGGCCTGGTCGGAGGGGGTGTAACCCACGATGATCGTCATGATGTCCTTTCGGCGGCGGAATTCGGCGGAGTCTGGGTTGACTGGGTCGGGTCCGTCGGCGATGCCAACCCGGTGCGGGCCAGGCGCTCGACGACACCGGCGGGCGCCAGCCGTGACACCCGGGAGAGCACGCGCGCCGCACGGCCGGGAATGTGCACCGCCCGGCCCTCCTGGCACGCGGCGATGCCCTCCAGGGCCACCTGGTCGACGTCGGTGAAGGACCACGTCGGGCGGCGCCGCAGGCTGATCCGGGCCCGCTCGTGGAACCGGGTGCGCATCGGCCCCGGGCACAGCGCGGTCACGTGCACCCCCTGGGCACGGTAGCGGGTGTGCGCCCATTCGGAGAACGACAGCAGCCAGGACTTCGAGGCCCCGTAGGTGCCGCGTGGCAGCAACGCGGCCACGGAGGCCACATTCAGGATGCGTCCGCCGCGGCGCAGCAGTCTGGGTAGCACGGCGTGGCAGAGCCGCAGCGGCACCTCCACATTGAGGTGCAGCATCGCCAGTTCGTCGTCGAGAGCCGAGGCATGCAGCTCTTCGGCGACTCCGATCCCGGCGTTGTTGATGAGGAAGCCCACCGGATGGGTGGTCGAGCGCAGCCGTTCGATCACCCGCTCCAGATCCTCCTCCACGCTCAGATCGGCCGGCAGGGTCTCCACGGTGGCATCGTGCTCGGACTCCAGGTGCGCGGCGAGTTCGGCCAGGGCATCCACGGAGCGCCCGGTGAGCACCAGGCGGTAGCCCTGCTGGGCCAGGTGCCGGGCGAAGGCGGCGCCGAGGCCCGAACTCGCCCCGGTGATCAGCGCGGTGCCCGGATCCACGGGGGAGAGCTGGTGTGCGGGCTGTTTCGGCACGGGTCATCTCCTCGACTGTCGTGGGTCGCTCGTGACTTGAGCGAAGGTCTCTCCACTATTGTGCGTGCTGCAGGCTATCGGGGCGATGAACCGCGGGCCGCGTCGCCCAGAAACCGCAGATGTGCCGAGAGGGTGCGACGGGCCGGGCCGCGCACCACCTCCGGCAGCTCCGGATAGATCCGTGCCATCAGGGAGTCCAGCGCCTCCAGGGCGTCGGCCGTCTCCATGGCCTCCAACGCGGACCCCTCGCCGGTGTCGTTGGCGCGGTCAACGTGGTCGACGTCGACGGCGTGCATGATCGCGGCAGGATCCCGGCGCTCATCGGCCAGCAACTGGCGGATCTGCTCCAGGCGCTCGTGCCGGTGGGCAAGGTACTCCTCGGCGGCACTGGCCAGATCCCAACGCTGGGGACCGTGCGCCGGCAGCACCCGGGTCGGGGTGTGTCCGCCGAGATCGCGCAGCAGCTCCAGGCTCGCCAGATACTCCGCCAGGGTGCCGTCGGGGTGGTCGAGCATGGTGGTGCCCTCTCCCAGGATGGTGTCCCCGGTGAGCACGCTCGCCTCGGCCGCGTCACCGATCTCGCCCGCCTCGCCCGCCTCGCCGCGCTCGCCGTCGTCCTCGGGCAGCCAGAAGCAGTACGAATCCGAGGTGTGGCCGGGGGTGTGCAGCACGGAGATCACGGTGCCGGCCGCCTCGATCAACAGATTCGGGATCAACGGAGCGGCGTCGCGGCACTGCTCGGGGTCCCCGGCCCGCACCGGTGCGGTAAATCGTTCGGCGAACACGTCCACCGCACCGGTGTGGTCACCGTGGCGGTGGGTCACCAGGATCAGCTCCACCGTGCGTCCTGCCAGCGCATTCTCGACCGCCGCGGCATGCGCCTCGGCACCCTCCCGCGGGCCCGGATCCACGATCACGGCGGTGTCGGAGTCGGGATCGGCAATCAGGTAGGTGGTGGTGCCCTGCAGGGTCATCCCCGAGGGGTTGGCAGCGGTGATCGCGGTGACCAAGGGTGTGATCTGTTCCGTACGGCTCATAGAGTTGAGTCTATGGAACAACGCGCCTCCCAGTCAGCAACCGGTTACATTGCCGCCGGTCAGGAATTCACCCGGGACACCCAGTACATCGCCGACCGGATCGTCGCCGACGTCGACGCGGTCCGCGCCGCCCCGCAGGTGGAGCCCGACAAAATCGGCCACATCGGCGGCGGGCTGACCGAGGGTGCGGAGGCCTGGCCCGTGGAGGCCGGGCGCTACCGGCTGGTCGCCGCCCGGGCCTGCCCCTGGGCCAACCGCACGATCATCGTGCGCCGGCTGCTGGGTCTGGAGGACGCGATCTCGCTGGGCACTCCCGGCCCCACCCACGACATGCGCTCCTGGACCTTCGATCTCGACGACGACGAACGGGATCCCGTGTTGCGCACCCACTGGTTGATGGAGAACTATCTGCGCCGCTTCCCCGGCTACCCGCGCGGCATCACCGTGCCCGCCCTCGTGGACGTGCCCACCGGCGCGGTGGTCACCAACGACTATCCGCAGATCACCCTCGATTTCTCCACCGAGTGGACGGAATTCCACCGGGACGGTGCCCCGGATCTGTTGCCCGAACCGCTGCGCGACGAGATGCACGAGGTTACCACCCGGATCTTCACCGAGGTGAATAACGGGGTGTACCGCTGCGGCTTCGCTGGCTCCCAGGATGCTTATGACGCAGCGTTCGACCGGCTGTTCACCGCCCTGGACTGGCTCGAGGAGCGCCTCACCGATCGCCGCTACCTGATGGGGGAATCGATCACCGAGGTCGACGTGCGCCTGTTCACCACCCTGGTGCGGTTCGATCCGGTGTACCACGGTCACTTCAAATGCAACCGGAACAAGCTCTCCGAGTTCCCGGCGCTGTGGGCCTATGCCCGGGACCTGTTCCAGACCCCCGGTTTCGGCGACACGGTGGACTTCGCCCAGATCAAGGACCACTACTACGTGGTGCACGCCGATGTGAATCCCACCGGCATCGTGGCCCGCGGCCCGGTGCTGGCTGAGTGGCTCACCCCGCACCGCCGTCAGGAGCTGGGTGGCTCGCCCTTCGGCGCGGGAACCGCCCCGGGACCGGTGCGCCCCGAAGAGCAGGTCGCATCCGGGCACAACCCGCTGGTGGACACTCAGGGCTGAGATGGAACATCCTCGGCAGGATCAGGATCGGGAACCCTCGATCGATCTGCGCCCGATGACCGCACCGGATCTTGAGTTCCTGTGGCATTGGAATCATGAGGTCGACCACCCCGCTTGGCATGACTGGGACGGGCCCTATTTTCCGCGCGGCCCACGCCTGGAGCTGACCGAGTTCCGCTCGCAGAACCGCCACCGCATCGACCATCCGCACCAGCGCATCATCGCCATCGACGGGGACCCGGCGGGCTTCGTCTCCCGCTATGAGGAATCTCCGGTCGGCGGCGGCTGGTGGGAGCTGGGCATCGTCCTCTTCGATCCCCGGTACTGGGGCCGCGGGCTGGGGCGGCGCGTGCTGCGCCGGTGGACCAGCCAGACCTTTCAACGCAGCACCGGGGTGCACGTGATCACGCTGAGCACCTGGTCCGGCAACGAGCGGATGGTCCGGTCCGCGCAGGCGGTGGGTTACCGCGAATGCGCCCGAATCCCGGAGGCCCGGTACTGGAACGGCCAGCGCTGGGACTCCATCAAGCTCGCCCTACTGCGTCAGGAGTGGGCTGGCCCCGATCCTCAGCGCTGACCCGGTTCAGTCGTGGTGCTCGGCGGCGAACACCGAATCCGCGCCGAACCATTCCTGAACGGCCGCGTCCCAGGTGCCGTCGGCGAAGATCTCCTCCACCCACGCATCCACCGCCTCCTGCAGGGCGACGTCGTCCTGCGGCAACATGTAGGCCAGCTCCGCGTCCGAGAACGGCTCGTCCGCGTTGACCTGGCACAGCTCCTCGTGCTCGTGGGCGGCCCACACCACCTCGGGGGCATCGGTCACCATCACGTCCGCGTCGCCGGCCACGATCTGATCGAAGATGGTGTTGTTGTCATCGAAGCGGACGATCTCCGCCTCCGCGAAATTCTCGTCCGCGAACTCCTCGTTGGTGCCGCCGATCGGGGTGATGACGGTGGTGTCCCCGGTGTTGATCTCCTCGACCGTATCGAAGTCGGCCTCGCGCCCGCAGGTGGTGATGGCGGCCTTGCCGCCCTCGATCAGCGGTGCCGTGAAGGCCACCTGCTCAGCCCGCTCCTCCGTCACCGAGATGCCGCCCACCGCGATATCGCAATCAGCGAGGAAATCATCCATCAGATCCGACCAGGTGGTCTGCACCCACTCGACGGTGTCGGCCTCGAGCGCATCGGCGAGACTGTCCATCAGGGTCACGTCAATGCCCTCCAGCTCCTCGGTGTCCGGGTCCAGGTAGCTGAAGGGGCGGTAGTCGCCGGTGGCACAGACCTGCAGCGTGCCGTCCTCGAGAGCCGGTGACACCGCGCCCGCCCCCGCCGACTCTGCTGTGGTCGTCTCCGTGGGTTCCTCAGCGCCGGACTCCGGGTCGGACTGGCACCCTGTTAGAGCCACGGCGAGCGCACCGCACCCGAGCAGGACCAGAGGCAGTGATGAACGACGGCGCATGAGAAGGTCCTCCGGGGTTGAGTCTGTGGTGTGGACCACTCTAGGCGCTCGCCTGCGTCGCGGGCGAGACCACGACGCGACCCGGATCAGAACGTCGAGGAGGTGAACGCCGAATGCAGCTCCGAATCGGCCAGGCCCTGGGAGATCAGTAGCATCAGCAGCACCCGGGCCTGGGCGGGGCTGAGCATCCCGGCCGGCTTCGCCCCGGCGCGCACCAGGTCCACCCCGCCGCCGTTCCCATAGAGGGGGACGACCGGACCGTGGGTGGCCCGGGTGGCCAGCACCACCGGGACGCCCTGATCGCTGGCCCGCTGCACCGCCTCCACGAAACCGTCCGGAGCGTTGCCCGCCCCGGTGCCCACGACCACCACCCCGTGCGCGCCACGGCGGATCGCGTCCGGGATCTGGTCGGGACGGGCTCCCACAGAGGCGTCCACCATATCCACCCGAATCTGGCCGAAGCCCTCGTGGGGCAGCGGCAGGGGCGAGCGCCGGCGCGCCTGGCCGTGGCGGATCACCCGGTCGCCCACCACCGTCGCCAGCGAGGTGCCGCCCTCGAAGGGCGAGGGGTCCAGGGTGTGCGCCTTGCGCGTTCCGCGGGCCGACTGCACGGTGCCGGCGAAGCAGATCGAGACCCCGGTCTCGCGCAGCCGGGGATGCGAGGCAGCGACGAGGGCATCCGTGAGGTTCTGCGGCCCGTCGGTATCGGGCTGATCAGCGTCTTTCTGCGCCCCGGTCAGGATCACCGGCTGGGGGTGGCGGTGCACCAGATCCAGCAGGAATGCGGACTCCTCCATGGTGTCGGTGCCGTGGGTGATCACCACCCCGGCCACAGAGTCATCCTGGCAGGCCCGGTCCACGGCGCGCGCCATGTCGGCGAGCTGGCGCAGGGTGAGCCGGAAGCTGTTGACGTTGGTCAGCTCCTCGCGGGTGGTGTCGATGTCGACGTCGAGACCTGCCAGCAGGCTCTCCACGGAGATCTCGGCCACGGATCCGTCGCCGGTGTCGCGGGAGACGATCGTGCCGCCGGTGCTGATGAGATGTACGTGTGGCATGTGACTCACCGTCCTCGTCGGAGCGTGCAGCGAACCCTGCGCCCGAGGCTCGAACGGTGAGTTCGATCACTTCTCCCAGTTTACCGGCCGGGCTGCCGTGCTGTCAGCCCGGCGCGAGATCGGCGGCATCCAGGTAGCGCCAGGCGCGATCCGGGCCCTCGCGCACGAACCGGGAGCGCTCCCGCTGCATCTCCCGGGCGCCGTCCGGTGTACGGAAGTGCGCCACGAATTCGACCACCCCGGTTTCGTCCTCGGGGCCGCCGGCCACCGTGTCGAGGATCCGCAGTCGCCGCCAGTCGATTCCGGCGTCCAGCACCAGCTCCTGCGGCCGGGTCTGCTCCGCCCAGCTCGCCACCAGGTACTCCCGATCCCCGACGACGAAGCCCGTAAAGCGGCTGCGCATCAGCTCCTCGGCCGTGCGCGGTGGACGTTGACCGTGCAGCACGGGCCCGCAACAGTCGGCCCACATTGTTGCGGAGCCGCAGGGGCAGGGATCGCGATCGAGGGGAACGCGGGGAGCGGAATCGGCGCGGTGCATGCCAGCAGACTATCGGGCGGAGGCGTAGCATGACGGGTGATGTCCGAATCTGCTCCTGCCCCCGCGCGCACCCGTTCCCCGTGGGCGGCGTTCACGGTC